>CAVYVX010000011.1:0-54623 GCA_963772155.1 uncultured Acidobacteriaceae bacterium
ACGAAGTACTCGTCCAGTACAAAGGAAAGATCATACAGGAAACGCCTCGGGCCGGGACCCACGCCATCCGGTTTGCCCGAAGCTCGCGGCCCGCGGCTCCGGGCTCCGCGCCACGAAATTTGCCGATATTCCATTCCTGACCACACTCCAGCGCCGCGCACTCCGGTATAATCTTCGTCTTGAGCGAACTTGTATGACTACTATGACCCCGACCGCCGAAGCCGCGCCGCCTGAGACCTCCGCGCCCGCGAAAACCACGATGGATATTACCGATATTCTCAAGATCCTGCCCCACCGCTATCCCTTTCTCTTGATCGACCGCGTCCTCGAACTGGAACGCTTGAAGCGCATTGTCGCCTTAAAAAATGTTACCGCCACCGAACCTTTTTTCCAGGGACACTTTCCCGGCAAACCGATCATGCCCGGCGTCCTCATTGTCGAAGCCATTGCCCAGGCTGGCGGCCTGCTCCTGTTCACCGAGGTCCCGAACCGCGACGAAATGCTCATGGTCTTCACCGGCATCGAGAAGGCGCGCTTCCGCCGTCCCGTCGCGCCCGGAGATCAACTGCGGATTGAAGTCGAGGTCCGGGCCTGGCGCAAGACGGCCGCTCGTCTCCATGGCAAGGCCTGCGTGGACGGCAAAGTGGCGGCCGAAGCAATCGTGACCTGCCGCCTCGTGCCGCGCAACGTCAACGCGGAAGCGGAGGATTTGTAATTTCCAAAGTAATTTGTAATTTGTAATTTCGATTGCAGCTTGCAGTCGCAACCAAAATCACAAATTACAAATTACCCAATTACAAATGTCTATCCATTCCACCGCCATCGTCGATCCCAACAGCAAGGTCCATCCCTCCTGCCACATCGGCCCGTATTGCGTCATCGGCCCCGAGGTCGAGCTTGGCGAGCGTTGCCACTTGGCGGTGCACGTGGTCGTCGAAGGCCCCACGAAAATCGGCGCCGGCAACAGCTTCTACCCTTTCACCTCGATTGGCCTGGCGCCGCAAGATATCAGCTACGCTGGCGAACCCACGCGCCTCGAAATCGGCGACCATAACCGGATCCGCGAGTTCGCCACCATCAACCGCGGCACCGTCAAGGGCGGCGGATGCACCCGCCTCGGCAGCCACAACCTGATCATGGCCTACACGCACATCGCGCACGATTGCCAGGTCGGCAGCCACATCATCATGGCCAACGCGGCCACGCTTGGCGGCCACGTCGTCGTCGAAGACTGGGCCACGGTGGGCGCGCTCTGCCCCGTGCACCACTTCGTCCGCATCGGCGCGCATGCCTTCATCGGCGGAGGCACCACCATTACGCGCGACGTGCTTCCCTTTTCCAAGACCTCCGCCGAGCGCGGCACCCACGCTTACGGATTGAATGCCGTAGGCTTGGAGCGCCGTGGATTCACCAAAGAGCGCATCCAAAAAATTCATCACGCCTACCGCGTGCTCCTGGCCGCGAAGCTGAATACTTCGCAAGCCATCGAGAAGCTGAAAGCCGAGCCGAACATCGGCGAAGACGTGGAGATGCTGATCCGCTTCATCGAAGCGTCGGAACGCGGAGTGATTAAGTGAGGTGGGCAGTGTTGCTGCTCACGTAGGGGCGGACGCCCTCGTCCGGTCAGTCGCGGCGGCATGTTATCGAGCCGCCAATCAATATGAGCCCAGCCTTTGTGTGTGACGCTCGAATTTCCTTCGATTCCGTTACCAGGAACTCTCGATGGCCAGCGCCATGCCCATTCCGCCGCTGACGCAGAGCGTGGCCAATCCAAGTCGCGCTTTGCGCTTCAGCATTTCGTGGAGCAGCGTCACCGTAATGCGCGTCCCGGTGCAGCCGATGGGATGGCCGAGTGCGATGGCGCCTCCGTTGACGTTGAGTATTTCGCGATCGAAATGCAACTCGCGATCGCATGCCAGCGCCTGCGCCGCGAAGGCTTCATTGAGTTCGACCAGATCGAAGTCGCTCAGATGGAGACCGTGTTTCTGTTCCATTTTGCGGATGGCCGGCACCGGCCCGATGCCCATGAGGCGCGGATCCACGCCGACGGAAGTCGCAGCCAGAATTCGCGCCAGCGGTTTCAGGCTGTTCTGCTGGACGAATTTCTCGCTCCCCAGCACCAGCGCCGCCGCGGCATCGGTGATGCCGGAAGAATTTCCGGCAGTGATGGTGCCGGTCTTGGAAAAAACCGGGGCCAGTTTGGCCATCTTTTCCAGGGTCGCGCCCGGAAACAAGTGTTCATCGCGCGAGAAAACGGTTGCGCCCTTCTTGCCCTCGATTGTGACCGGAACAATTTCCGCGTCAAAGCGTCCGCTGGATTGCGCCGCCGCGGCCCGCTGCTGCGACAGCAGCGCGAACTGGTCCTGCTCTTCGCGCGAAATCTTATACTGCCCGGCGAGAATCTCGGCCGTCTCACCCATTAGTATTTTCGCCATGGGGCAGAAAAATCCGTCGCGATACATGCTATCGACGAGTTCCTGATGGCCGAGACGATATCCCCAGCGCGCGCCCTCGAGATAATAAGGAAGCCGCGACATCGATTCGGTCCCCCCCGCCAGCGCACATTCCAGGTTGCCGGTAGCGATCTCTTGAAATGCCAGCGCGATGGACTTGATGCCCGAAGCGCACGCCTTGTTCACCGTGTAGGCGGGAACTTCCTGAGGAACGCCGCTGCGAATGGAAATCTGCCGCGCGGGATTGGGGCCGCTTCCCGCCTGCCGCGCGTTACCGAAGATCGTTTCTTCCACCTGCTGCGGCCGTACTCCGGCGCGTTCAAGCGCCGCCTTGGCGGCGATCGTGCCCATGTCGGCGGCGGAGAGCGAGGCGAGCGAGCCGCCAAACTTGCCGATGGGCGTGCGGACGGCGGAGAGGATGTACACGTTGTTCAATGGGGCCCCCGGATATTTTAGCCAGATTCCAGGCTGGTTTGTTGTTACGCTACGAGGTACAGTACATACTTACGATACGGTACACCATGAAAAGGTGCAACCCAGGCCATCGCCTGTGAATCTCATCCATGTCGCCGATTTCGGCACAAACGGGACAAGCCCGGCTGGCTGCCCGAAAAGGTAACCTGCTCCCCGCGCGCAGAGAGGTTTCGAGGAGATGATGAAAGACCTGCCTTTGTCGAAAGTCTATCAGTTACTTGAACCGGGACCGGTCGTCTTACTAACTACCGCCCGCAAGGGCCGCGCCAACGTTATGGCCATGTCCTGGCACATGATGGTCGAATTCGAGCCGCCGCTGGTTGCCTGTATCGTCAGCAGCGCCAATCACAGCTTTGCCGCCTTGCGGACGACGAAAGAGTGCGTGATCGCCGTTCCGGCGCTGGCCCTGGCGTACAAGGTCGTCGAAATCGGCAACTGTTCGGGCCGTGACGTGGAGAAGTTCGAGAGATTCGGCCTGACCCCGGCGCCCGCCGCGCACGTGGCGCCTCCCTTGGTCGCCGAGTGTTTCGCCAATCTCGAATGCAAGGTGGCCGATACGCATTTCGTCAACAAGTACAATCTTTTCGTTTTGGAAGTACTGAAAGCCTGGATCGATCCCGCGCAAAAAAATCCCAAGACCATCCACCATCTTGGATACAGCAAGTTCGTTGTGGATGGCGAGCCGATCGAACTGAAGTCGCACATGCGATAAGCGCGCACGTCAAGAGCGCTGAACTTGCCATCCGCGTGGGCCTGCGCCGGTTGTGCTTTCAGATTCGCGACAGGCGAAACGGGGCGCTCAACAGGCGCGCCGGCAGCATCACTACGGCCCAGACCAGGGCGAGCGCTCCGTGAACGGCGATGCCAACGAGCCGGAAGGGCAGCAACAGCAGCCACACGATGGGATAGAGGACCAGCGCCAGCAGCGCCAGCGGCCAGCAAAGCAGAAAGAGAATGCACCACAGCAGGATGGCGATCATGGGACCACTTCCTCCTGAATATGATACGCAGACGATAAGAAAAAGTTCGAGGAAGATGGAGGCTGCCCGGTTGCGCCCGGATGGGCGGGCGAGACGCCCGCCCCCACACAACTTAAAGCTGAAAAGTGAAAGTCAATAGCTGCCTCCCCTACATCGTCTTCAGCTCAGCACTTACCTGCAACTTCGCTGCGGTCGCTCTCTGCACGTCTTCGACCGTCAGGCCGGGAGCGATCTCCTCCAGCAGCAAGCCTTCTGGCGTGATTCGGATGTAGGCCATCTCGGTGACGATTGTGTCCACCACCTGCACGCCGGTCAGAGGCAGGGTGCATTTCTGCAGGATCTTCGGCTGGCCGTTCTTGTTGGTATGCTCCATGGCGACGATCACGCGCCGCGCTCCCGCCACCAGGTCCATGGCGCCGCCCATGCCTTTGACCATTTTGCCGGGGATCATCCAGTTGGCCAGGCTGCCCAATTCGTCGACTTCCATCGCGCCCAGCACGCTGAGATCCATGTGCCCGCCGCGAATCATGGCGAACGATTCGGCGCTCGAAAAGTACGCCGTTCCCGGCAGTTCGCTGACCGTTTCCTTTCCCGCGTTGATCAGGTCCGCGTCTTCCGCGCCTTCGAGCGGATACGGCCCGATGCCGAGCATCCCATTTTCGGATTGCAAAATCACGGCCACACCCGGCGGAACATGATTGGCTATCAGCGTGGGCAAGCCGATGCCGAGGTTCACGTAAAATCCGTCGCGTAATTCAAGGGCAACCCGCTTCACGATGCGTTCGCGTTTGTCGGCGTCTTTTGGGGGCTTCGGCAAAGTTGACATATTTCCTTCGGTTCGGTCCGGTAATGAGAATAAAAGTCGTTAGTCGTTAGTTGCTGGTCGTTGGTCGTTAGTCGTTGGCGAACGCTTAGACATCTACTGTGATTTCCGAACGACTAACGACCAATGACTAATGACCAATGTCTGACGATTCTCTTGCTAACTGCTTGCTGTTAACTTTCTCACCGTCCGTCTTTCGATTCGCTTTTCAAACACTTGACCCTGGAAAATCCGTTGCACATACACGCTCGGCGTATGAATTGCGTCCGGATCGAGTTCGCCCGGTTCGACCAGGTGTTCGACTTCGGCGATGGTGATTTTGGCCGCGGTGGCCATCATGGGATTGAAATTGCGCGCGGTCTTGCGATATATAAGATTGCCCCACCGATCGCCTTTCCACGCCTTGACGAAGGCGAAGTCGGCTTTGAGCGCGCGCTCCATGATGTAAGTGCGGCCGTCGAATTCGCGCGTTTCCTTCCCCTCGGCGACCACCGTTCCCACGCCCGTGGGCGTGAAGAACGCGGGAATGCCGGCGCCCCCGGCGCGGATCCGCTCGGAGAACGTTCCTTGCGGAATCAGGTCGAGATGCACCGTGCCCTCCAGCACCATCTGTTCCAGTAGTTTGTTTTCGCCGACGTAGGTTCCGATGTGCCGCCGGATTTGCCCATTGGCGAGCAGCAGAGCCATGCCCACGCCATCCACGCCGACGTTGTTGCTGATGGTGAAGAGGTCCTTCACGCCCTTGCGGGCGAGAGCGCGGATCAGGTTCTCGGGCATCCCGCACAAACCAAATCCGCCCACCATGATGGTGGCTCCGTCGAATACGTCCTCGATCGCCTCCTCAGCGCTCGCGACAACTTTGTCCATGGCAGGAGAATCTTCTAGGTAATTCATCGTGCAGGAAAGCGGTTAAATCGGGATCCCCTTCTTGACTTTAAGAACCGCATCCAGTTTACACCCATATCGCTTGTTCGCAACATGGCCAATCGAGTTTCATCTGGAGTGCCCCTAATCGATACCCTGGGCTTCAGAAAACCTGCCCCGCGCAGCTCTATAGCGCCAGACAGGATTACACCTTGCAAACAGACAACGTTGATGTATAATGACAACTTTCCTGAAGTCAGCAAATAGATTTCGGTTAATACGTCTCGCCTTCCCGAGGAGTGCTTCTGCCGGCTGCGACGCAGAGACACCCTGTGGCGAACGAAGGCGCAGTGCGTAGGCGCTCAAATCCACTGCGCAGAAGGATGTTTGTCTGATCAGATGAAGCTGCAAGGCAAGAATCTCGAATGTTCAAACTGGGAGAACCCAATCATAGAAGGAGCGGTGCATGAAGAACTCGGCGCAAGATCGAAGCGGAATGTTGGGGATGCAACATAGCAGTCGCGAGATCGCATTGCCCAAGGCCCCCATTTTCACGTCAGGGAGAAAATTCCGCCTGGGAATTATGCTACTGTTGCTGGCGGTGATGGCCCTGTCAACTGTGTCTTCGGCGCAGAATGCGACGGCAAAGATCGTCGGCACAGTCACCGACCCGCAAGGATTGGTGGTGCCGGGCGTCAAGGTCACGGTCACCAATTTGGCCACGAACGTTGCCACTGAAACCACCACCGACAAGGGTGGTTTTTACCAGGCCTTGAACCTGCCCATTGGCACCTACAAAGTCGCCGCCGTACACGAAGGCTTTCGACCGATTGAACAAACGACCGCTCCGCTGGAGATCAACCAATCGTTGCGGGTCGATCTCAAGCTGGAAGTGGGCTCCATCAAGGAAGTAATGGTGGTGGAGGGGCAAGCGGAGGGCGTGGAGACCATCAACCCCACCGTAGGCCAGTCCGTCACCAGCCGCCCCATCTTGAACCTTCCGCTGAATGGACGGGACGTGCTGGACCTCGCTCTTTTGCAGCCTGGCGTCAGCGAGTCCAACCCGGATGACGGCGGCGGTCAGGGTTTCAACATTGGCGGCGGGCGGTCCGATTCTGTGACCTTCTTGCTGGATGGCGGCCTTAACAACGATCTGTTGGGCAATGAGGTCGTCCTCGATCCCAATCCAGACTCGGTCGCCGAGTTCCGCATTCTTACCAGCAACTACACCGCGGAATACGGCCGAAGTGGCGCTGGCGTCATCAGCGTCGTCACCAAGTCGGGCACCAACCAAATCCATGGCAGCGCCTACGACTACGCGCGCAACACCGATTTTGACGCCAACAGTTACTTCAACAAAAACGAAATAGCCAACCCTGTCACCCTTCCCAGAAACGATCTGAAACGCCATCAGTTCGGCGCCACGTTGGGCGGGCCCATTGAAATCCCCCATCTCGTAAATGGCAAGGACCGCTTTTTCTTTTTCCTGGCCTACCAGGGCCAGCGCCAGACGCGAACCCTCGTTGAACCGCAGATAGCAACATTCACGCCAGCCGAATTGAATGGGGATTTTTCGGCAGCTCCAGACGCCGCCAATATAATAAGCTTCCTGAATAAATACCCGTATTTCGTGCCGGCGGGCGGCAGCCCCAGCAACGCCATTATCGATCCCACCAAGTTCGATCCAGCCACGATCAACTACCTCAACTTCTTCAAGACATCCGTGCCGGGAGGGTTCCCAACCTCAACCACAATCTCGCCGTCGACCGGCATAGCTGAGATAACCCAGTCAGCGAAAGACGTCGACAACAACTACGAGCTCACCACCAAATTCGACCTCAATTTCACTTCCAAGGACAAGCTCTCGGTTACCCTGGGAGGGTCCCGCAGCCACGAAGATTACCCCTTTGGCGCTTATGTTATCGGCTTCCCGGAGGTCGAGCACAACAACAATTACTTTTCGAATATCGCTTATACTCGGACCTTTACGCCCACCCTGTTGAATGAGTTCCGCGCGACCGCCCAGCGCACCAACGGCGCTTTCGGCTTCCCGACCGGGAAAACGGTAACCCCGAGCCAGTTGGGTTTTGGCATCGCTACCGACTTGTCCCCTGGTTTCTTGCCGCAAATGGAATTCGACAACGGCCTGGAGTTCGGGACCGACGGGCAAGGCCCGGCCGTCGAGATCAGCAACACATTTGCCTATGCCGATACCCTGACTTGGGTAAAAGGGCGCAACACCTGGAAGTTCGGCGCCGGCTTCTCCAATTTTCAAAACAATACCGTGTACGATTTTTACGGCAACGGCGAATATTATTTTTCCAGCACGGGTGGAAACGGCACCGGCGACAGCCTGGCCGATTTCCTGGTTGGGATTCCCGAGAACTTCTTTCAAGGGCCCAATGCGCCAAACAATATCCGCAGCAAAGCGACCTACGGGTACGCGCAGGACGAGTGGAGAGCGCTTAAGAACCTCACTCTCACTTTGGGATTGCGCTACGAATACAGCACGCCCAAATTGGACACCCAGGGCCGGACCTTTACGGTCATTCCCGGCGAGCAATCCACCAGGTTCCCCCTTTCGCCTCTTGGCCTGGTTTTTCCCGGAGACCAGAACTCGCCTCGCGGCGTCAATTTTCCCCAGAAGAAAAACTTCGGGCCGCGCATCGGCTTTGCCTGGAGCCCGGGCAGCAGCAGCAAAACCAGCCTTCGAGGAGGCTTCGGTATTTTCTACGACATCCTGAAGGGTGAAGACAACCTACAGTTCAACGGCGCGCCACCCTTCTACAGCGAACAAGAAGCATTTTACGGAAAGCCAACGTCGGGGCCGCCTTTTACCTATTACTCCGAGCCGTGGACTACCGGCGGCTTCACCGCTAATCCGTTCCCCTCGGTCCCGCCAACCGCCAGCACCGCCTTTGCCCTGACTCCTGAGGATGCTGCGTATCCCTTCGGATCCGGCGGGATCTATTATGTCAACCCGCATATCAAAACGCCCTATACCTATCAGTACAACCTGAGCTTACAGCGTGAGCTGACAAGAAACCTGGTCGCCGAGGTCAACTACGTGGGCAGCAGCTCGAAGGGTCTTACCTCGCTGATCGACTCCAACCCCTTCGACCTGAGCACAGTGGGCGGGAGTAAGGCAAATTATGCCCGAATTCTGAATGAGACCCAGAACTCCGACATCACCGCATATTGCAAGAGTTTGGCCAAAAGTTGGGGAGAACCGTCTGGGCCTTCCATTTGTCCTTACACGAACTTGTCCGAATTCTCCAATGTTGCCTTTGCCAATTTCAGCAGTCTCGAAGCTTCCTTGACCAAACAGAACGGCGAAAACCGGATATTTGGCAACACTTACTTCACTCTGGGCTACACTTACGGTCACAGTATCGACAATGCGTCTGGATTTAGAAATCGATCGTCGCAGGTGCCCTATTACCTTCCCGGCCAGTTCCGCAGCTCCTCCGATTTTGATCTCACCCATCGCATCACGTTCAGCGGCGGATGGGACCTGCCCTTCGATAAAGCATGGGCGTCCGGGCCCAAGCGCCTGATTCAAGGGTGGAGTCTATATCCGATCTTTAGCTGGCGGACCGGCTTTCCACTCACGGTTTTTAGCGCGGAACTGTATGACGATTGGGACCCTGGGGATCCGGGCCCGTCGGGAGCCGGCGACGGCTATCTTGCCAACGCTGTATTCGCGTCGGGCTACAACAGCATTACAATCCTGAATCCCAAAACGCATGGCAACATGTATTTTAACCCGGCGACGTTCGTGAACCTCCCGGATAAATACAATCCCAGCGATCCCTACGGCCTGCCGCGCAACTTCTTCCGCGGCCCGCGTCGTACGAACCTCGATCTCACCGTGGCCAAAGCCACGCGAATTACCGAGCGTTTGAACTCCGAATTCCGGGTGGACGCATTCAATTTGCTCAACCACACTGAGTTCGCAAGTCCAGACATCTGGATGGACGAACCAGAGTTCGGTCAGATCACTAGTACGGATACTGGGAAGTTCGGTGCGCATACCGAACGCGAGCTGCAGATCGCTTTGCGGCTGACGTTCTAGAGTTTCATTACTGGACCACAGACTAGGAGTCTGCCGGGAAATAGGGCTTTCTCGACCAGGAATCGACAACTTACAGTCATTTGAGGAGCTGTAAGTTGTCGATGCGTCCGGGCCGAGATGCGCAACCACTTTCCGCGTCGCCTCTAGCGCCGCCGAGCGCTCGTCGAAACCGTCTTCTCCGCAGCCCAAACGAAAACTTTCTGGCCGCGCTCCGGGCCGATGTCTGCTCACGCAACGTCTGCCAGCGCTGCGGTTGGGTTTGACTTACAACCTCTACCGCCAGGTGGCTGTAGTTCTCGCGCACGCACTGCATTCGGCTGGGCGGGCAAAATATGAAAAGGGCGCGGAAGCTGTCCGCGCCCTGAGTGAAAATCGGCCAATTACAAAAACGTTCCCTAATTTACCGTCAGGTTGAACGTTGCGGTTTGGGACAACGACCCATCCGTCACGTTGACCGTGATCGGGTACGTTCCGGCTGGCGTGGGTTGAAGGAGGCTCACTGTTGCCGTGTTGGACTTGCTGGTGTCGGCCACGGATGTCGCGGTGATGGTGATGGCCGAGTTGGGATTGGGCAGCGTGGCCGGGGCCGTGTACAGCCCGGTCGCGGTAATCGTGCCGTTGCCAGTCCCGGAAACCGCCCAGGTCACATTCTGGTCGGCCGCGCTGGGTGTGACTGTCGCCGTGAACTGCTGCGTTTGGGCTGGCGCTCCCGTCAGACTCGGATACAGGCTGTTTACTGAACCCGGGCTCACGGAGACTGAGGCGACCTGCGGCGATGTCGAACCGCCTCCGCAGGCCGCCAGGAATGCGGCGACGGTCAGGGTCAGGCACAGGCCGGCGATTTTGCAGTGCCGTGGCACGCCGCGTCCAGTCAGCCCAACGAGCAGCATACCGGCCAACGGCAGGCTCAACGGCAGCCAGAGTCGCTGATTCTGGGACAGCAAGTTGCGCCGAACGTTGCCGCTCGCACTGCCCGTGAACGGGCCCGTCGTCTCGACCGTGATTGTCACGGTGGTCGCCGAACCTCCCGCATTGATCTGAGTTGGGCTGAACGAGCAAGTCGCGCCCGCCGGCAGCCCGGAGCATGTATACGTCACGTTGCTGATGAACGTGCTCCCGCCCGGAGAAATGGACATGGTGGTCGAGGTGGATTGCCCAGGGTTAGCGGCAGTCGGGGCAGTAAGGGTCGCTGGAACGGTGAAGTCTGGCTTGACCGTGAGGCTCACCGCCTGGGACTTTGTGATGGTTCCGTCGGTGCCCTGGATGCTGAAGGTGTAGGTCGCTGCCGTACTGCTGCCGGCCGTCACCGTAAATGAGGCGCCTCCGGCGGTCGGCGTCAGCGTGGAAGGATCGATGGTGCACGTCGCCGGCGCTCCCGTGGTGCAGCTAAGCGTAACGGCGCTGTCGTAGTCGTTCACCGCCCTCAGCGTTCCGCTCCACTGAACATTCTGGCCTGTCACCGTTGTGTTTGGAGTTGCCGTCACCGCCAGCGTGAAGCTGGGCGGTATCAGTTTCAGCCAAGACTGCGCGAGGTTGTTAGCATCGACGGAGCCGAGGCCGGTCACCAGGTTATAGCCGGTGGTGGAGTCGTAGTTCGAGGCGTCGAAACCGAGGAACCCGGCATTTGCGCCAGAAGATGGGCACTGTAAAGCCTCGGGTTCGTCGGATGGCGTTCCGGGAGAACAGTAAGCGCCATTGGAGCCGATTTCCACCGGGTGGAAGGCGCCGTTGGAGGGAGTCGCAGCCAGGGAGTAGAGGGTCGGATTGATGTTACCCAGTCCGTCGGTACCGAAGTATTGATTGAGCAGCGTGACAATACCGGCAAAGATTGGGGTCGCGACCGAAGTGCCTCCCCACGAATAGCCGTAGATCGTCTGGTCATTGATGATTCCTTGCGCTCCGCCGGGAGCGCAACTGCTGGTGGTGCCAGTGCCCCCGACTTCCTCAGCCGCGGTACAGAGGATATAGCCGGGCCAATAGATCGACGCAAGTAGTGAGACATCGGGCGAGAAGCGGACCGCGGCCGTCTGGCCAAGATCGCTGAGGCTGAGGCCCGACTGCCAAGCCGGCTGCGGGAACCCGCCGTTGGGGGGGTGGCGCAAACGCCGCCCGTTTCCGTGACGCAGTTGCTCAGGCCACCGCCGCCAGCCCAAATGCCGATGGCGGACTGCGCTGTCTCCCAGGAAGTAATTCCGTTTCCGGTGCAGAAGCTGTTAGTGGGATACGCGACGCAGAATTCGCCTATCTCCTGTTCGTCGTTCCACGCTTCCTCTGGAATATATGAAATAGCCGAGCCACCAGTGGTGCTGTTGGTTGCACTCCAGTAGGTGGAGGTTTCGTCCGTATAGGGAATGAGCGTGCCGCCGACGCCGGTGACCTCGGGGCTGCTGGCGGGATAGCCAACGGCATAGCCGTAGACGGCAGGACTCTCGCTATAGTCGCACTGCGCCGCGCCGCTGTCGCCGCTGGAATTCATGAACGTGATGCCTTCGAGGTTGGCCTCCGTCAATTCGGCTTCATCGGAAGTGAAACTCCCTTCACCGGAAGAGCCTCCGTAGTACGCCTCTTCAAGTTCGCAAAGGCCGTAGCTCAACGTGATCACCGGCGCCACATCTTGATCGACGGCGTAGTACCAGGAATCCCAGGTGCCGTTGCCGTTGCGATAGGGAGCATTGACATAAATGATTTGCGCGTTGCGGGCTACAGCGTTCGACCATTCCAGATCGATATCGGCCTCAGGCAGATCGCTGGTGGATGGCGTGCCTGGATCAGAGTTCACCAGCACATACTTGAAGTTGGTGGTGTCGCAGGCGGTGATAACGAGGTTGGGATTGGTAGTGCAGCCACTGATTGCCGGAAGCTCAAAACCGGAGCGGAAATCATTCAAGTCGGCCAGGTACACGTCGGTCTGACCCATGACCGCCAGCGTTTGTCCGGCGCCGTCGATGCCCGCAGTGTAAAGTGGCTGGAGGTCGTAGATGGTGGCGATGTCGCCAGGGGCGATGTAAAGGTAACCGCCGGAAGTTGTGTAGTCCGGCTTGGCAACGCCCAGTTTCGCATGGTGGGCGTGCGACTTCGGGCGGAAATTGCTCAACCCGCGAACTCCGGTCACGATGCCGGAGAGCGCGGCTGGAATCGAGATCGGAGTGGTGTTGGAGAAGTGCTTTTCTCCGTCAGCCTCGAAGTTGTGAATCTGGGTCTGGAAGGCGCTCTCGGCCTGGGCGGCGGTCCCGTTGAAGACGATAAAGTTGCGGGCGCGGGCGACGCTGATAATGGCGAAGCCATGGGACTGGAGCCAGGCAGTGAGCTTCTGAATGTCGTTGGGGCTGAGGCCAAAGCGCTCGGCATATTGTTCGGGCGTAAGCCACTTGTGGTAGAGAGGCGAGTGGGGATCCTGCTGCTGCGCCAAAAGGCGGTCGATGGCCTTCTGTTGGGTCGCGCTGGGTGCGGTGAGCAGCGTCATGTACCCGAGTTTGAGCGAGGGATCGACGGGGCCCCGGTCAAACTGCGGCTGGGCCTTCATAGGAACGCCCGCCGTAAGCTTAATGAGCCGATCGGAGACGATGGGGCCGATGATGCGGTCCGGCGCGGCGGCGAAGCTGAGGGTGGAGAAGATCAAGACGCACAGGATTAGGGTCGAGAGTTTGGACAGCGACAGCCATACCGATGACGAACGTTGCATGTTAACTCCATGACACAAGAAAGATGTTGGGAACTCGCAAGCATTATCAGGGTTCCTGCCTCTCAGATCAAGTGAACCCGCGCGGGATTGTACGCGTAGGAACTATTAGTTGGCTTTTGTGACCGAGAACTGACATTCATTCCGCGTCAGTGACAGGCGGACAAGAGTGTCCGCCCTACACGGGCTAGACTTCGGCTAGTTCTTCTTCCAGTAACTGCTTGTTATAGAGGTCGGTGTAATAACCGTTGCGGGCGATGAGTTGGTCGTGGGTGCCCTGTTCGACGATGCGTCCCTGGTGGAGGACGGCGATGCAGTCGGCGTTGCGCACGGTGGAAACGCGGTGGGAGATGAAGATGGTGGTGCGTCCGCGCATGATCTCGCGAAGGTGGTTGAGGATTTTGTCCTCGGTCTGGGTATCGACGCTGGAGAGAGCGTCGTCGAGGATGAGGATGCGGGGGCTGCGGAGCAGGGCGCGGGCAATGGCGGTGCGCTGCTTCTGGCCGCCGGAGAGAGTGATGCCGCGCTCGCCGACCGTAGTGCCGAAGCCTTCGGGGAAGCTCTCGATGTCGCGGGCAATGTTGGCGGCTTCGGCGGCGGCTTGGATGTCGGCTAACGTGGGCTCGCCGTCTTTCTGCGAAACTTCATGCGAAACCCCGTAAGCGATGTTTTCGCGGATGGTGTCGCTGAAGAGGAATGTTTCCTGGGGAACGAATCCGATGTGGCGGCGCAGGGAGTCGAGAGGAAAGTGACGGATGGAGTGGCCGTCGATGAGCACGGAGCCGGGCGCGGCGTCGTAGATGCGCGGGATGAGATTGACGAGCGTCGTCTTGCCGGAGCCGGTGGGGCCGACAATGGCGAGGCTGGAGCCGGCGGGAATGCGCAAGTTGATGTCGTGGAGAACGGCGGCGTCGTTGTAAGCGAAGTTGAGATGGCGGAATTCGATTTCGCCAGTGAATCGGGTGATCGGGCCATCGGGTGATCGGGTGATCGGAACGGTAGAGCTACGAGCTTCGAGCTGCGAGCTTCGAGCACCCTGTTCGCTCGTGGCTCGCGGCTCGTGGCTCGAAGCTTGGTCTTCATCGGCGATCTCGGGCTGCTGGCTAAAAATCTCGTCGATACGCGCCATGGACGCGGTTCCGCGCTGGAAGATGTTGATGACCCAGCCCGAGGGCAATGACCGGCCAGGTGAGTTGCACCATGTAGGTGTTGAAGGCGACGAAATCGCCGACGTTCATTTTGCCCATGAGGACTTGCCGTCCGCCGAGCCACAAGACGATGACAATGGCGGCGCCCAGCATGAGTTCGAGCGTGGGCCAGAGCATCCCCATGAGGCGGACGAGGCCAAGGCTGCGGCGGATATATTCCCGGTTGGCGCCCTCGAAGGCGGCGATTTCGGCTTGCTCCTGCACATAGGCGCGAATGACGCGGGCGCCGGAAAAGTTTTCCTGGGCGCGGGCCGAAATGTCGGAGAACATGGCTTGAATGCGTTCGAAGCGCTCGTGAATGCGGCGTCCGAAATATTGGATGACGATGCTGGCGATGGGCAGCGGCAGAAAGGCGTAGGCCGTGAGCTTGGGGCTGATGGCGAGCATGAAGCCGAGAGCGCCGGCGGTGAAGACGATGGTGTTGGCCGAGTACATGATGGCGGGGCCGAGCAACATGCGGACGGCGTTCAGGTCGTTGGTGGCGCGGGCCATGATGTCGCCGGTGCGATTGCGCTGGTAATAGGAATACGAGAGGCTTTCGAGGCGGGCAAACAGGTCGTTGCGCAAATCGAATTCGATATCGCGGGAAATGCCGATGACCACCCAGCGCGTCAGAAACTGAAAAATTCCCTTGGCCAGCGCGATGGCAACGACGAGCAGGGCATAGGTGAGAAGCTTCTGGCGGGTCACGCCGGAGTGCAGATCGTTTACGGCGCGGCGCAGGACTTGCGGAAAGAGGATCCAGATTCCGTTATTGAATAAAACGCAGAGCCCGCCCCAGACGAGACCGCCGCGATAGCGCTTGAGATAGGGGACAAGGGGGTGGAGGTTCTTGGGCGCAATCATATTTTGTAGATGAAATTGTAGCAGCGGCGGGTGCGGATTTTTCCCGCGCGGGCGTAAAGGCAACGAAGGCGGCGAACATCAATCCCGAGTTGAGCAGGCCGCCGCGTTCCATAGAAATCGGGTGATCTGACCATCGGGTGATCTGACCCCGGTTTCCAGCGGATTCCTGGTGAGCCGAGGGCCGGATCGTCCGACGGCCTGGTTTCAAAAAAACCGGGCGAGGACGGAGGTTGGAGGTTGAAGGTTCCGTTCCTCACCCGGTTGGGGGAGATACTTTCGTAGAGACGCGGCTTGCCGCGTCTCACGCCACGTCAAACACGAGACGGGGCGAGCCCCGTCTCAACGGGAAAAAGCGTTCGTCGTTATTCTTCGGGCGGCGGCGGCCCGTGTTTACTCATCCGTGCCTCATGCTTGGCTTCGAGGCTCGCCAGCTTGGTCTTCTGGTCGGCGGTCAGGACCTGCTGCATTTCGAACCTGATGCGGGCGTGCACCACTTCGAGTTCGGTCGTGGTCTGGGCGTGTTGCGTGGCGAGGGCGCGTGTCTTGGCCTCGTCGAAGGCGCCGCTGGTTTCGAGGGCGCGCATATCGGCGTGGTTCTGACGCTCCTGCTTCATCAGCGGGTCGAGGTTGACTTTCTCCTTGTCCCAGATCGCCTTGATCTGGTCCTGTTGCGCGCTGGTCAGATCGAGAGCGTCGGTGAAAGGTCCAAACGCGTGGTCGGGACCGCCTTCGGGGCCACCAAATCCGTGCGGACCTTGTGCAAACGCGGCTGCCACGGCCAGTACTACAATGGCGGCAATGGTGAGAGTGCGGATACGATTCGATTTCATTTAATCTCCTTTAAGCTGCTTGGTTTTGCGTGGTTCGGGGTAGCCCGAACTTCTATTTAGATAAGAACACTATTTTCGAAGGTCTGCGGTAAAGAGTCGGTCAATCGCGGTAAAGTTTTGTAAAGAAGCTGCGAGCTTCGGGCTACGAGCTGCGAGCTAACGCGGCTTGCTCGAAGCTCGCAGCCCGAAGCTCGTAGCCGTTTTCAGCAATCACAAATCTTTACCACATCGAGGCGCGCGAAGGTGTTAGATGATTAGAAGAATGGACCACATACTGGTAGTGGATGACGACGTTGAATTGTGCGGGCTGGTCGAGGAGTATCTGACGGCGGAGGGGTTCAGCCTGAAGGCGGTACACGACGGCGAGCGTGGGTTGCAACAGGCGCTGACCAACGAGTATGCATTGGTGGTGCTCGATGTAATGCTGCCGGGGATCAATGGCTTCGAAGTGCTGCGGCGGATCCGCAGCGTGTCGAAGATTCCGGTAGTGCTGCTGACCGCGCGCGGCGAGGACGTGGACCGGATCGTGGGGTTGGAAATCGGGGCGGACGATTATCTTCCGAAGCCCTTTAACCCGCGGGAGCTGGTGGCGCGCATTCGCGCGGTGCTGCGGCGCGCGAAACCGGCGGGCGCGGCGGACGTTGCGCCGGAAGTGTTGACGGTGGGCGACGTGGAACTGGATCCGGCGACGCGAAATGTGACGCGAGCGGGGCAGCCGGTGGAACTCACTTCGGTGGAGTTCAATCTGCTGGAGGTGCTGCTGCGCGAGGCGGGACGAGTGGTGACGCGGGAGCGGCTGGTGAACGCCGTGCTCAGCCGGAAGTTCATGCCGTTCGATCGCAGCATCGACATGCACGTCAGCAAGGTGCGGCGGAAGTTGGGCGACTCGGAAGAGGACGGCGACCACATCAAGACGATTCGCGGCGTGGGCTACATGTTTGCGCGTCCGGCGGCGAAGGGGAAGAAAGTAATCGGGCCATTGGGTGATCGGGTCATCGGGCCATCGAAGGTCAAAAGCCTTTGATTTTCGATCACCCGATGACCCGATGGTCAGATCACCCGATCTATTATGAAGAGCCTTTTCCTAAAGATTTTTCTGTCCTTCTGGGCGGCCCAGGCGCTGTTCCTGGTGCTGGCGATCCTGGTGACGATTGCGTTGCGCCCGGCACGGCATGGGATCGAGAACCAGGGGCCGCAAATTTTGGCGGAGGCGGTGAATGCGTACCAGACGTGGTGGCGAACACGCCGCCCACGAATATCTGGAAGAGCTTTGGCGCACGCAGCATGTGCGGGCATTCGTTTTCGATCCGGCGGGCCATGAGCTCTCTGGACGGCCGGCGCCGCCATGGATCGAGGATGTCCGGCAGGGCGGCGCGGCGCACGGGTTTCCACCCCACCAGGGGTGGATGGACAAATTGCTGCCCGATCGCATCCAGCGGCAGGCGCTGACACTCGATGGCAAACGATACACGCTGGTGGTGGAATTGCCGCCGGGGCCGAGAGTCTTTTTCGGGCCGCATGACATTCCAGGGCTGGGAATTGCGATTGCGGTCATTACTTCGGGACTGATGTGCTATCTGCTGGCGTGGTCGATGACGAGTCCGGTGACGCGATTGCGGAAAGCGGCGCAAAGCCTGGCGGCGGGCGATTTGAGCGCGCGCACGGGCGCTCCCGCAAGCGGACGGCGCGACGAGCTGACGGAGTTGATGCGCGACTTCGACCGCATGGCCGAACGGATCGAAGGGCTGGTGGACTCGCAATCGCGCTTGTTGAAAGACGTTTCGCACGAGCTGCGGTCTCCGCTGGCCAGGCTGAGCGTGGCGCTGGGGCTGGCGCGGCAGCGGGCGGCGGGGCCGGAAGCTGCGCCAGGACTGGCGCCGGAACTTGCAAGTGCGCTGGACCGGATCGAAATCGAGGCCGACCGGTTGAATCAACTGATCCAACGGCTGCTGACCATTTCGCGGTTGGAGTCGGGCAGCGACGGTCTGCGCAAGACGCGGTTGTCGCTGCGCGAGCTGGTGGAGCAGGTGGCGCGCGACGCCGAGTTTGAAACGCCGGGGCGGGGCTGCCGCGTAACGTACTCGGCCAATACGTGGCCGATGTCGCGGATGAATTTCTGGTGGAAGCCGATCCCGACTTGCTGCGCAGCGCGATTGAGAATGCGGTGAGGAACGCCACGCGCTATACTGCGGAAGGCACGACGGTGGAGGTGCGGCTGGAGCGGCAGCGATCGGCGAACGGCGAAGAAGACATTATTGTTCGCGTGCTCGATTCCGGGCCCGGCGTTCCCGACGAAGCGCTGGCAAAGATCTTTGAGCCTTTTTACCGGCTGGACGATGCCCGCAACCGGCAGACCGGTGGGGCGGGGTTGGGACTGTCGATCGCGGACCGGGCGGTCAGGCTGCATGGCGGGCAGGTTCGCGCATCCAACCGAAAAGAGGGTGGGTTGGAGATTGAAATCCGGATTCCGGCGGTGGAAAAGATCGGGCCATCGGGTGATCGGGTCATCGGGTGATGGAAGATCAAACGCTTTTGACTTCCGATGGCCCGATGACCCGATGGTCAGATGACCCGATCTTTTTTTGACCCGATACAATTTCTGGGAGAAAAGATGTCGAAAAAAATCGGCTTAGTCGTTGCGCTCGTGGGCATTTGCGCCCTGAGTTTGTTTCTCATCAATTGCGGCAGTTCCTCGTCCCGGCCCTCGGCGCTCTTGTATGTGCTGACCCAGGGCAGCACCGGCATGGGGAACAACGTGACTTCCTATGCCATTGATGAGAACAGTGGGAATCTGTCGGAGATCAATTCGAATGCCAGCACCTGCCCTACGGCTTCGACTGCCACTGATCCCGAACCGTGTGGAGTGCCGCTGCAAATTTTGCTCGATCCGACGGGCGCGGTGGCGTTCGTCCTGAATCAGGGCGTTCCTTCCGCCTCAGTGGCTCCGACGATTTACGCCTTCAACGTGAACTCTAACGGGAGTCTTGGAACGCCTACGCTCGCCCAGACGTTGACGGTGGGAGATATGCCGGTTGCCATGACGCTCGATGCCGCCGGCGGTTTCTTGTATGTCATCACGGGCGGAAATCAGAACGCTGGAATCCGGAACTGGCGCCGCAACTGCTCGTTTTTAACGCGAAGCCGGGATCGACGACGTTGACGCTGGCGAGCGATACGGTCTCTGACCAAGATTCCAACCGCGCTCTCGTCCCTTACTTTCCCGACGCCCAACGGCGTCACCAATGCCCCTTGTGGCGCTACCACGAACGAGGAGTTTCTCTACGTCACTAGCAATCACGACCTGTCCTCTTATCACTATGACAGTACGGTCAGCGTGTACTGCGTGAATTCTTCCGGAATCCTTACCGATCTATCGCCGCAATACCCGAATACGCCTTATATCACCCAGGGCGATCCCATCTCGGTGCTGGCGGTGAACACGAACCTGACGGGGCAGTCGCAATAGTGGGCGGCGTGTTTGTGTATGTTGGCAGCCAGCCGGGGAACGACGCTGGCACGGTGGGTGTGTTTCAGATGTGCACGGTGGTCAACTCGAACTGCACAGTCGCAGGATGTGGCCAAAGCGCTGCTGAATTCGGTGGACACGGAGCCGACTACGACGGGCGAGGACCCGGTGGCCATGGTTGTGGATCCGACGAACAGTTTCCTCTATGTCCTGTGTTACAGATCGAACCAGGTTTGGTCATACAGCATCACCACGACCACGGGCAAGTTGACTAATTTAGCCCCGCCGAACCAGCCGACCGGATCGTTGCCGGTGGCGATGGCATTGCACCCGAGCGTAAACAATACCGGCCAGTTTCTTTATACCTCGAACAGCGCGTCGAATAACATTTCGGGCTTTACGCTGAGTACGACGACGGGGGAGATGAGCAATCCGATCACGGTGGTCGCCCCGGAGACGCCGAGCGGAATGACGGCGCGGTAGCCCAATCGGGTCATCGGATGATCGGGTCATCGGGTGATCGAAACCCAAGTTTACATAGGTTTTTCGATGACCCGATGACCCGATGGTCAGATGACCCGATTTCTAAGTTGGTATCCGAAGAATCAAATAGCCGCCGATGAAAGCGAAGACCAGGTCGGGAGACCAGGCGGCGACGGCCGGCGGGAGCTGGCTCAAGTTGCCCATGGCCTCGAACAGGCCGGAAATCGTCCAATAGCCAATGCCAATTAAAATGGCGGTCGCAATCCCCGCGACTGCCGACCGCTTGCCGGTGGAAAGCGCGAAGGGAATGGCGAGGACGGCCATTACCAGCGTGATCAGCGGGTAGGCGATCTTCTTTTGCAACTGCACGCGCAGCCGCACCACGTCAAAGCCGCTCTGCTCCAGGTCGTAGATATAACGGCGCAGTTCGTCGTAACTCATCTCCGACGATTGCTTGATTTCCTTCTTGAAGTAGGCGGGCGCTTCGGAAAGTTCGGGGTAAGTGGCGGCATCGAACTTGCGATAGCTCTCGATGGCGGAGCCGTTCAGACTTCGCTCCCACCCCTGCTCATAAACCCAGCGGCCCATGTTGTCCGACCAGTGCGCGCGGTCGGCGGCGATGCGGTGCGTGATCTGGAAGCGTGTGCGGATCGAACTGGAACACGGAGACGCCGCCGAAAACATCGCGGTCGGGATCGAAGAATTGATAGTAATAAATGTCGGAGTGCTGGCCGAACATCCACTGGCGCTCGGGGCGCAGGTAAGTCTGCGCGGGTTTGCCTTTGATTTGGTTGCGCAGCGCGTCCTGGCGCTTGTTGGTGTAGGGGAGATAGAGCTGGTCCGAGAGAAAGAGCGCGCCGGCAACCAGCGTGGAGGCGATCAAAACCGGGACGACGATACGGTACAAACTGATGCCGGTGGCCTTGATCGCCGTGATTTCGTTCGAGCGCTGCAGCAGTCCAAAGGTGACGAGTACCGCCAGCAACATGCTGAGCGGCGTGGTGTTGTAGAGAAAATATGGCACTACGTTGAGCAGATATTCGCCCACGGTGAGCGGCGAGACCTGGTTCCGCATAATGTCGCCGAGCAGCTCGAACAGCGTGAACACGAGCAGCAGCGTCAGGAAAGTGGCGACGATCAGGACGAGGTAAAGGGTAAAGTCGCGCAGCACATAATCGTCGAGGATGGTCGGGAAACGAAGGTGGAACAAGCGGCGGCGCATGGGCAACACACGGAGGCGGGACTTTTCGCCGCTCCGTTGCAGCGTGGTAAGACCGTTTGCCGAGTGCGCGCCCGGCGTCGGTCTCCGGCCGCGCACTTCTGGACGCCGACGTCTCAAGCCAGGATGACTTAAACCAGGCGCGGAAGCCTGCCAGTTCGATGGGGCGGCGTTCCGATTGCCACAGCAGGAACACTCCTCCGGCAAGAAACACGAAGTCGGCGAGCCAGACGCCGGCGGCCGGGGAGAGGCGTCCTTGCTTGGCGAAAGACACCCCGATCAAAGAAATCGAATAGTAGAGAAAAACCAGCAGGATGGTCATGACAAATCCGCTGGACTTCCCGCCTTTCTTGGAAGACAGGCCGAGCGGGATTCCGACCATGGCCAGCACAATGCAGGCCGAGGGCAGCGCCAGGCGGCGATGGTATTCGATCAGGCGCCAGCGGCGAGTGACGGGGTCGGAAGTCTGCGCGATGCTGAGTAGGTCGGCGGCCTTGAGTTCGCCCAACGAAGCCGGTTCGTGTTCCTGACCGTTTTGTGTAGTGGGGACATGGATGGGAAGGTCGGTGGTCTGAAAGGTGGAGATCTGGTAATGGTCCGGATCCTTGGGATCGGTCTCGTGCGTGGAACCGTTGCTGAGATGCAGGTCCAGAGTATCGGCCCCCTGACTGACGAGCAGTCCTTCACGCGCCAGGCTGATGGCGGGCGCGGTTGGGTCGGTCAAATCGGCGAGGAACACTCCTTTCCAGCGGGCTCCGCCGGACACGGCCTTGACATCCTGCACGTAGAGGACTTTCTTCGGAAATTCCTCGTAAAAGACGCGGGGCTGGACTTCAAATGACGCCTGAGAAGACTTGAGGTTGTTTTCGAGCTGCCCTAGGGCGGCGAGCGAGCGCGGCGCCAGATAAACGCTGTTGCCGAGGGCGAGCAGCCACGCTGCCACGACAAAGAGTGAAGTCACGCGCAGGAATGTCCACACGCCCAGTCCGCTGGCGCGCATGGCTGTGATTTCGCTGTCGGCGGCCAGACGGCTGAGTCCGATGAGGATGCCGACGAGCACGCCCATGGGAATGGTGTAGGTGAGCGCAACCGGGACGGTGAAGAAGAAGATTTCCGCCACGCTGGGCAGCGGGGCGCTGTTGCGGACCACCAGTTCGAGAATGCGGCCGAGATCGCGGGTGAATAGAACGAAGGTGAAAACCGCCGCGCCGATCAAGGCGTGGGAGACGACTTCTCCCAGAATGTAGCGGGTGAGGATGCGCATCCGCACGGCTTGTAGACTCAATTTGGAGTCTAGCATGAGAAAGGGAGGGATTGTGGTGCATCATGTAGGGTGGACACTCTTGTCCGCCGCCGCTGGTCGTGTAGTAAATCTACCGCCGAGTCGCCGAGTGCGCCGAGGATTTGTAATTGGCAATTTAGCAGCCTGTGGTAAAAGTCGGAGAGCAGCGGACAGACAACACTTTTCATGAATTGTCATCCCGACCCCGAGCGCAGCCGAGGGGGAGGGATCTGTAGTTTGCCGCGAAAATGCAGATCCCTCGCTTCGCTCGGGATGACAAAACTCGGTGAGTTGGGGGTTGGAATGGCTGGTTCCCACTTTCACCACAGGCTGTCAGGGCGGTGTCGTCAGCGCCCGCGTCTCGAAAGGCGCGCTATGCGGGGCATCCGGCCTCAGTGACAGGCCGCTTCATCCTGAAACTTATCGTCGGCAGCCATGGCAGCGAGGCTGCGGGAGCAATTCAGGATTTGTTGATTCAACGGATCGTTATCCAGCGAGCCGGGAGCCATGTACTCCGCGTTCTTGCGCATAGCAAGATAGTTGTCGCTCAACTTCTGCAGGGCGCTGAGTTCGGCGGAAAGCAGCGGGAAGGCTTTGTGGTCGTCGTCCGTCGACATGGCGGCGGAGACCAAGGCAAGGCTCTTATCGGCGATCCGGCGCTGCGTCGAGAACCATTCATCCGGCAATGGAAAGCCACTCTGAATCGCGTTGATAATGCCGATGCGCCATTCTCGGACGACTCCCATCTGTTCAATGCTCGCCTGTAGGAAACCTCTGGAAAAACCTGGCTTGGGCTTGGGCTCTTCTGCCGTCTCGTGGACGGAAGACGGGGAGAGGTTGAGGATGATCTGGTGTCCCTTAAAGGTGAGGGATGCTTGCGTCAGGCGCGCCAGTTGCTCCAGCTCCACGCAGGATTTGCCATTGATCTGAAGGATCGGCGCTTGGCCGGAATAGCCCGCGACTGTCAATGTTTCACGAGGCGTTGTTCCAGTTGTCAATGTTCCGCCCTTTGGCGTTGCGCTCGGCGCTGCTGCATTCGATTGCGGCACTTGTGTCTGGCCGATGGAAGGCAGCATCAGGAATGCCGCCAGCGTCGTCGTGATAGTGAGAACTCTCATCTTCATAAATTTTTCTCCTGGCAGCCCGTGGTGAAAGTCGGAGAGCAGCAGACATGTAACACTTTTTATGAATTGTCATCCCGAGCGCAGCGAGGGATCTGTAGTTTGCCGCGGGAATGCAGATCCCTCGCTGCGCTCGGGATGACAAAATCAGGTGAATTGAGGGTGAAACTGCGGGTTCTCACTTTCACCACGGGCTCATGGGGGCATCTCTTTCCGGTTCGCATTATCCCTCCGCGGCTACTCTTTTCTTAGAAACAGCGCCCCCAGCGGCGGCAGCGTTAGCCGCAAGGAATACGGGCGGCCGTGGGTTTTTTCCTCGATGGCTTCGGCGCCTCCCAGGTTGCCGGAGCCGCTGCCGCCGTATTCGAGGGCGTCGCTGTTGAGAATTTCTTTCCAGTAGCCGCCCGCCGACACGCCGACCATGTATCCCAGCCGGGGCACGGGTGTGAAATTACAGGCGACGAGGATCGGGTTCTGGTCAGGCTTGCCTTTGCGCAACAGCGAGATGACGCTGGCGGGCGCGTCGTTGCAGTCCACCCATTCAAATCCTTTGGGATCGTTATCGAACCAGTGCAGCGCGGGCTCGCTGCGATAGACGCGGTTGAGCTGCTCGACCCAGTTCATGAGGCCGCGATGCACCGGGTATTCCAGCACGTTCCAATCGAGGCTGCGATCGTGCGACCACTCGCTGACCTGGCCGAACTCGTCGCCCATAAACAGCAGTTTCTTCGCGGGCTGGGCGAACATGTAGGCCAGGAGCAGGCGCAGGTTGGCGAACCTCTGCCATTCGTCGCCGGGCATTTTGCCAATCAGCGAGCCTTTCCCGTGTACCACCTCATCGTGGCTTAGGGGCAGAACAAAATTTTCATGGAACGCATAGAGCATGCGAAAGGTCAGTTGGTTGTGGTGATACTGGCGATGAATGGGGTCGTTTTGGAAATAGCTGAGCGTGTCGTGCATCCATCCCATGTCCCACTTCATGCCGAAACCGAGGCCGCCGAGATGGGTGGGGCGCGAAACCATGGCGTAGGCGGTGGATTCTTCCGCGTAGGTCTGAATGTCGGGATGCTCTTTGTAGGCTTCGAGGTTGAAGCGCCGCAGAAACTCGATGGCTTCCAGGTTCTCGCGTCCGCCGTACTTGTTGGGGATCCATTCGCCCGGATCGCGTGAGTAGTCGAGATAAAGCATGGAAGCGACGGCGTCAACGCGCAGGCCGTCGACGTGATACTTGTCGAGCCAAAACATGGCGCTCGACATCAGGAAGCTGCGCACTTCGGCGCGGCCGTAATTGAAGATGTGCGTCTTCCAGTCGGGATGGAAGCCCTGGCGCGAGTCGGCGTGCTCGAACAAGTGGGTGCCGTCGAAGTAGGCGAGGCCGTGGTCGTCGGAAGGGAAATGCGACGGGACCCAGTCGAGAATGACCGAGATGCCGTGCTGGTGCAGGCAGTCCACGAAATACATGAAATCCTGCGGCGTGCCGTAACGCGACGTCGGCGCGAAATATCCCGTGGTTTGATATCCCCAGGAACCGTAGAAAGGATGCTCCATGATGGGCAGCAGTTCGACGTGGGTGAATCCCAACTTGTTTACGTAATCGGCGAGGCGGGGCGCGATCTCGCGATAGTTTAGCGAGCGGTTGTGCTCTTCGGGGACGCGCATCCAGGAGCCGAGGTGCACCTCGTAGATGGATATGGGCGCGTGCAGCGAGTTGGCCGCCCCGCGCTGTTCCAGAAAGGCCGCATCGTTCCAGATGTAATCGAGGTCCCAGACCACGGATGCCGTGCGCGGAGGTTTCTCGGCGTAAAGGGCGACGGGGTCGGCCTTGTCGGCGCGGTGCCCATGGTGGTGGGAGACGATGTGGAACTTGTAGAGCGTGCCTGGGCCGACGCCGGGGATGAACCCTTCCCAAATTCCCGAATCGCCGCGCGATTGGAGTTGATGGGACTGCCGGTTCCAACCGTTGAAGTCGCCGATCACGGACACCTGGCGGGCGTTGGGAGCCCAGACGCTAAAGACCGTGCCCGTGGTTCCGTTCGACTCAGAGTTGGACTTAACGTTGGTCTGAGCGTTGGTCTGAACGTTGGTCTGAATTATGTGCGCGCCCAGCTTCTCGTGAATGCGATAGTGGCTGCCTTCGTTGAATAAATAAAAATCGTCGGCGGTCAGCAGGGAAACATCGTAGCGGACCGGGGATGCTTCCTGAGTTGGAGAGTTTGTAGTCATGGTTTCGCTTCGGGTTTCAGTGTAGCCGAATTCGCAGTGGAGGGACGGGCGTCTCGCGAGCCTGTCCTGAGCGAAGTCGAAGGATCCAGCCGGGCGGGGACGCCCGGCTCTCCACTAACCACGTTTTTCTTTCTGCGCATCCCGTCTCGCCCGCGCCCAGCCCTCTTTCACCGTTTGCCGCGCACGCCCGAGCGCCAGCGCATCCTCCGGCACATCCTCCGTGATGCAGCTCGCGGCTCCGACGTAGGCCCCGCGTCCAATCTTCACCGGCGCCACCAGCGTCGCATTGCTGCCGATGAACGCGCCATCCGCGATGACCGTCTTGTGCTTGTTCACGCCATCGTAGTTGCAGGTGATGGTGCCAGCGCCGACGTTCACGCCTTCGCCGATTTCCGCGTCGCCCAGATACGTGAGATGGTTCGCTTTCGATCCCTTGCCCAGCTTGATCTTCTTGGTCTCGACGAAGTTCCCCACATGCGCGCCTTCGCCAATGTCGCTTCCCGGACGCAGATGAGAGTACGGCCCCAGTACAGCGCCCGCAGCCACGCACGAGTCTTCCACGACCGTCCCCGGCTTCACCGTCACTCGGTCGCCAAGGACGGAGTTTTCGATCACGCTGTAGGAGCGGATGCGGCAATCCGCGCCAATCTTCGTCGAGCCCAGCAACTGGACGAAGGGCTCAATCACGGTGTCGGCGCCGGCTTCCACGTCGCTGTCAATTACGCAGGTGTGCGGATAAAAAATGGTAACGCCCGCCTCCAACAGCTCGCGGCACTTCGCCAGCCGCAGCCGCACATCCAGCATCATCATCTCGCCTCGGGTGTTGCTGCCGAGCACCTCGCCCGCATCAAAAGTCTTGAACGCGACAACCTTCTTATGTGCGCGGTGAAACACTCCCGCCATATCGGTGAGATAGTATTCGCCGTGCGCATTCGCGGTGGATAGACTGCCGATGTGCTCGTACAAGGCTGGCACATCAAAGACATAGAACCCGGAATTGATTTCGCGGATTTTCTTCTGCTGCGCAGTCGCGGATTTCTCTTCGACAATCGCCCGAACTGGGGTCCGCGTCCCTGTGCCCCTGCGAATCACTCGCCCATATCCATAAGGATTGTCGAGATCGGCGCTGAGCAATGTCATCGTCGCTTTTTGGGCGCTGTGGAATTCACTGAGCTGGCGAATGGTTTCGGCGGTGATCAGCGGAGCGTCGCCGGAGAGGACGATGACCTGGTCATATTTATTACCGTTGCCATCACCCATGAGCGCATCGCGCGCCACCATGAGCGCGTGTCCGGTGCCGCGCTGTTCGGCTTGCAGCACGAAGTTCACGCCGGTGGCGCGCACCGCCTCGCGCACGCGCTCCGCCTCGTGGCCGACGATCACAAAAACGTCCTGAGCGGGCACGACCTTGGTAGCCGTGGCAATCACGTGCGCCAGGATCGGCTTGCCGCCGGCTTCGTGCAGGACCTTCGTGTGTTTCGATTTAAGCCGCGTGCCTTTGCCCGCCGCCATAATGACGACCGCAATGGCGTTGCGCGCAGCGTGCGGGGTGGATCGGGAAGATTTCGCTTTGGTCTTTAATGTTTTTGCCATGCTCAGACAATATACCGCGAATCCCACGGTAGAGACGCGGCTTACCGCATCTCAGGCTGGACGGTCCCTAGCGCGCCACTCGATTCAGCGCCTGCTTGGCGGCGTCGAACTCCCGAACCAATGACAAGGAAGCGCGGTATTCGCGCGCCGCGCCTGCTCGATCGCCTTGTTTTTCCAGCAGCGTGCCCAACAAATAGTGGGCCCGGAACGCGGGAGCCGCCTCCACCGGCCCGGCTGCAAGGTAGCGGCGCAGCAAATCCGTGGCGAAGGAATAACTGCGGCCGGCGCCATAAAGAATCTGGGCCGCTTCCACTAGTACATCGAGTTTGGGCATCGGCGCCTGGCTAAGTTTAACGAGGGCTTGCTCCATTTCGTCGAAGCGCTTCTGGCGGCGCAGAAAAGAAGCCCAGTCGAGCCACGCGTCGGCGTCACCCTTGCTGACCTCGATGGACTGGCGATACTCCCGCTCGGCGGTGGCAGCGTCTTTTTTCTTTTCCGCGATGCGCGCGTACACCCAGTGTTCACGGGCGGGGTTCAGCGCTGCCAGGGACTGCGCTTGCTGGCGCGCTTTCCGCTCGCCGCCGCCCATGATGCCGGGCGCTTCAATATAAAACTCCGTCAGATCGGCCTGCGCCTCCGCGTCTTTTGCATCCAGTTGCACCGCGCGCTCGAATTCCTGGCGGGCCTTTCCGGCCAGGCCGGCCGCGGCCAGGATCCCTGCCCGGTCCGCTTTTTCGCCATATACGCGCCCCAGCCAAAGATGGAAACGGCCATTGCCCGGATCGAGCGCGACCGCTTTTTTGCAGGAGGATTCCGCTCGATCCCAATCTTCCAGCTCGTAGTAAGCGCGGCAGAGCAGGTTGGAGGCTTCCGCGTCCGCCGGAGCGGAAGCAAGGCGGGCATTTAACGCGGCGATGGCGTCGTCGATCCTGCCAGCCGCCAGCATGTTCTGGGCGGAGTCCGCCGCCCCGGCCGTGAACGAGGCAACGACAATGAGCATGAGCAAAACGAGAAAAACTCTGCCTGCCCGTGCGATCATCTAGAACTTGACCTTCATTCCGTCGCTGATCGGTTTGCCATTCGACGAATTGATCGCAACCACGTCCTGGGCGGAAAGGCCGCGGGTGATCTCAACCTGCGTGAGATTGGAAAGCGAAGTTTCCACCTCGCGACGCTTGAGTTTGTGGCCGGAGACCAGCAGAACATAGGGCTTGGAGTCGTCCATGCGCACCGCTTCTCGCGGCGCCACCAGCACGTTATCGTGGGCGCCAACGACGATCGTCACCCCGACGTTGATATTCGGCAGCAGTTTCAAATCCTTGTTGTCCACGATGCTGATGGTCTCGCCGACGTTGCGGGAGCCGCGCAATTTCACCGTCGCTGGGATGGCCGTCACGGTGGTGCGCCAAACCCGTCCGGGGACGGCGTCCCAGGTAATCTCCATCGGATTGCCGGCGGCGAGCCTGGCCACGTCGGGTTCGTCGACAAAAGCGCGGACCAGCACTTTCCCAAGGTCCGCCACTTGCAGCAGCAGATCGCCGGCCGCGACGAAGCCGCCTTGCTTCGCGGGCGCCGAGTACACGATGCCATCAAAAGGGGCGCGGACATTCGATTTCGCGAGAACGTCCTCGGCGGCATCGTAGGCGGCCTGCGCTTCCGCTTGCTGCGCTTCCACGCGCGCCAGCTCCGCATCCGAGTACCGTTGGCTTTGCTTTTGCCGGAGAAAGGTGAGTTGGGCATCGGCGCGGGCCAACGCGTTTTCCGCTTCCCGCACTTCGCCCGCCGAGGCCGCGCCCTGCTGTTCAAGCTTTTTCAGCGCATCCAAATTGCGCTGCGCGGAATCGCGGTCGGCGACGGCCTTCACCAGTTGGGCTTCGAGGCTCAGCACTTCTTCCCGATTCCCGCCTCGTTTTGCGGCGCTCAGGTCGGCCTGCGCCGCGCGCAATTGCGTCTGGGCGCGGGCCGCCAGGGCACGAGCGTCGGCGTCATCCAGAACGAGCAGCAGTTGGCCTCGCTTGACGGAGTCGCCTTCCTTGACCAGCACGCGCCGCACACTCGCCGAGGCCGGAGCGTGCGCCTCGAAGTTGGCGATGGGCTCGATCTTTCCGTTGGTTGATACCAGGCTGCGGATCGAACCCTGCTCGACGACCGCGATCCGCACCGGCACCGCGTTGTCGCGGTGCAAGATGAGGGCCGCCAGCACGGCCACCGCCCCGAGGACCGCCAGCGCCGTTATCCACCGGCGCCGCGGCTGGCGTTCCGAATTATTTCCATTGGATGGCACGATAGAGATAAGCGCAAACTCCAATGTATATCATCCACGCGCCGCAAGCGGCTGGCAAATGCACGCTTGGGACGTGCTGGTTTAGGGAACCTCTGATAAGTGTGGCGCGGGCGCCCTCGCCCGCGAAAAGGCCGCATCTTCACAGTGTTCCTGGGGCAACGAGATACTTGTTCAGAGGTTCCTTAGGTGCGTCGCGCCGGCCGCTTGCGCTGGATTTCCCTGAGTTTGTTCCCCTTTCAATTCACCAGAGTTTGTCATCCCGACCCCGAGCGTAGCCAAGGGGGAGAGATCTGTAGTTCGCCGCAAGATGCAGATCCCTCGCCTTGCTCGGGATGACAAAATCCGGTGAATTGAGATTGGAACGGCAGATTCTCACTTTCACCACAGGCTGTTAAGCATGATTTTGAAATTCAACCGCTCGCGGTTTAACCCGCCTTCGATTTCGTGGGAGCAAATACTGCCATCTATTTCCAGCACACAATATTAGGCGAGATTTCTGTTTGGAGTAAAAGTCGGGTGAAAGTACCTATTACCCAGAGACGCCAGGACTGGGTACTGGCAACTGGGTACTGGTTACTGCCTTAGGTACAATAAACGAATGCCGAAATCTCCGCGTTCCGCCTCTCCTCGCCACGCTTCTCCCCGTTACACCGCCGAGCACGCCAGCGCTGGGCTGGGCCACGACTTCCCGGAAATAGAAACCTGGCCAAACCAGTTTCCAGCTTCTGGCCAGGCAAGCTACGAGATTGTGGTGGAGGATCCCGAATTCACGTCCGTTTGCCCGAAGACGGGCTTGCCGGACTTCGGCAACATAGTGATTCGCTACGCGCCGGATCGCTTGTGCCTGGAGTTGAAATCGCTAAAAGAATATCTCCAGGCATATCGCAACCTTGGCATCTTCCAGGAGAACATCGTGAATCGGGTGTTGGAAGATGTTGTGCGCTGGGCCAAGCCCGTGTGGGCCGAGGTGAAGGGCGAGTTCCGTCCACGCGGAGGCATTTCAACCGTCGTGATTGCGCGCTGGCCGCGACCGAAGAAAAGCGGGAAGTAAGCGGGCGGGTGGCCCAGACAACCTCGGGTGCCCTCGATAAGAGGGAAGGCTGTGTCAAGGGCAAACTTCTCGTGGGCGGTGTTTTTGCACCGCTTGTTTTGCCAGAGAGGTTGAGGACCAGGACTCTGGAAATCTCACGCTGAATCACTCTGCGGTGGAAGATCGTTCCACCAACCATCGATTCGGCCTCTACCGCGACCATGATTCTTCTATGCGAACATCCCGTCCCTACGGGATGCGAGAGCGCCCAATCAACTCAGCGGTCTAGCTCGCGCCGACCAGGGCCACCCGCGGGCTGCTCTCGATACGAACGATCTCCGGATACGGCTTCTGCGTGCGCAGCATCCAGTAGAGTCGCACCGCCAACTTGCGCGCCGCCGCCACCTTGGCCACGCCTTTCGGCTTTTGATGACAGCGATGCAAATATTCTTTCTTCATGCCAGGATCGAAGCGCACCGCAATCTGCGCCGCTTCCACCAGCAGCGAGCGCAGCATGCGATTGCCTTGCTTGCTGATCGATCCCAGCATCTGACGCCCGCCCGAACTGTGTTCGCGCGGAATCAGCCCCAAGTAACTCGCCACTTGCTTGCCGCGCGGAAAGCGGCTGACGTCGCCGAGTGTGAGCACGTAAGCCAGCGCCGTGTTCGGACCGACCCCCGGTTGCGTCATCAGCAAGCGGGCCTGCGCATGCTGCTCCGCGGCTTCTTGCACCGCCTGGTCCAACTTCCCGACCTGCTGGTCTAACATCGCCAGCAGCCCGAGTAAATCCTCCCGCCGGCACGCCGCCCAAGGTTTCAGCGATAACTCGCGCAACGCCTTCTGTCCCGCTGCGCTCCATAACTTGTTCTGCTTTTGCATTCCCTTATTCAAGGAAAGGTGTTGCAGTTCGTTTTTCACCCGGCTGCGGATCTCGACCAGCTTGTGCCGGTGCAGCACTAACTGCCGCAGATCGCGTTGCTCCCGATCCGGAGTCCACAGCTTCGGAAAGCGCCCTTCCTCGATCAGTTTACGAATGTGCCCCGCGTCGCGCTTGTCCGTCTTCTGCTTGCGCACGTAACTCGCCCGGATCTGCGCCGCATCCCCAACCCACAGGGCGTGGCCCAGGTCTTCGACCAACTCCACAAACCACTGACTGTTACCCGTCGCTTCCATGCCAATCAGCGTTGGCACCGGCATCTGACGGTAAAATTGCTCGGCTTCTCCCGTGGCATGCACCAGTTTCCGCTCCCCGGTCTCTCCCGTTTCCGTATCCACCCATGACACTTGTTGCCAGCTCGGATGAAAATCACACCCTATAATCATCATGGTGAAGGCTCCTTACCTTCCCAGCGTCTTTCGGTCCTCAACCTCAAGACTACCGGGATTCTATCGAGCCTTCCCTCTTATCCAATCAATCCTAACGTCGTGTTTTTCGACGTTAGGGTGGGGATTTTGACTTCCGTTTTTACTGCGACCATCGCGAGTATCCGTCCGGGCAGCCTATGCCCTTGCGGTTCTTTAAGACGATCGATTCCTTAAGAATCGCAGCCCGCTGCTATGCGTGAGTTTGACGTGATGCGCGAGGCCCACTCATCGCAAAGTGCGCGATGAGTCGGGCAGTTTCACGGGCGGGGGCGCCCGCGCCACACGACAGCAGAGCGTTTCCCTTCGGATGCGCTCAGGGCAGGGCAGCAAGCGTGATGGAAGTAGGGGTCCTTCCCCTTCGCTGCGCTCAGTGTCAGGATGACAATTCTTTTGGGGCTGGGCGCCACAGGTCTTGGGCAACGCCTACTCACGAAGGCCGTTCATTGGCTGTACGGCGCGCGGACAGGAGTGTCCGCGCCACACGATTTGCGAGGCAGTTTCGCGGACAGGAGTGTTCGCGCTACACGAGCTTACGAGCCGGAGGCGAACCCGCCAATTTGCGTCACGGTCAGGCGCAGGTACTTGTAGGGATTTACCGGGACATCGTTAATGCGGACCTCATAGTGGAGGTGCGGGCCGGTGGAGCGTCCGCTTAAGCCGACGTAGCCGATGGTGTCGCCGCGCTGGATGTATTGTCCGGCGGTGACGGCGAAGTTGGAAAGATGGCCGTAGCGGGTGGTGATGCCGTGACCGTGGTCAATGGTGATGGCGCGGCCGTAGCCGCTCTGAAAGTCGGCGAAGGTAACGAGGCCGTCGGCGGGAGCGATGACGGGCGAGCCGATGCTGGCGGAAATATCGATGCCCGAGTGGAAGGCGCCCTCTCCGTTAAACGGGTCAATGCGCTCGCCGAAAGAGCCGGTGACCTGGCCTTCGACCGGCCAAAGGTTGGGAGCCGAGCTGGCGCGGAGCCAGTCGCCCGTGGTCGAGTCCCTGGTCAAGCCGAGCGAAATGCCGATGCTGGCAGCCCCGCTCAATGCCGTGCGCTTCAAAGCGTAAAGCTGGTCGAGCGAGGAGTGAACCTGCGCTTCCTGTATCTGCTCGGTCGAGGCCACAACCATTGCCGGATTGGATTTGAGCCCGTAAAGCTCGGAGACCTCGCTGGCCAGCGAGCCCAGAGAGGCCACCTGAACGTCGCGCTCTTTCGCGACCTGCTCCAGGCGCGAATAGTTGTCCTTGAGCTGGGCGTGCTCGGTGCGGAGCTGGTTATAGTGTGCAATTTTTTGCAGCATCCGGGCATAGGAGCTGGCGATTGCCGTGAGGCAGAACGCGCCGACCGCCAACCCGGCCAGAAAAACGTAGAGATACTGAACGGGGATGGAAATCTTGCGAAGTTGTCCACCTTCATCGCGAGCGACGAACAGAATGTAGAAACGTTTACGCAATATGGCAGCTTCCCACGAAAGAATCTACTTCGGAATCCCGATCCCCCCAGCCGCGTCAGGAGCAGGCTGGTCTTTCCAAGCACTGCGGAACCAGGCAGGCCATGATCTAATTCGCTGCAACCGATTCACGCCGCAGTACTTGGTTCGGCAAAACTTCCATGAACGGCAGGTTAAACGTAACAAACTTGGTTCTGGCTGTCAACCGCACCGCGACATTCTGGACGGTCACGAAGGCCGCATAATTGCCAGCGCCCATCCGGGCATCTTACCGCATGAAGGGGAGCGGGCGTGCGGCCACGTGCCGCCGTGCTCCGGGCCTTGAGAACCGAGGTATAGTGATCGTCATGCCGCTTAGCGAAAAGAAACTGATTCAGCAAATCCGCCGTTTGGCGCGCGGAAGCAAGGCGGTCGCGACCGGCATCGGCGACGACTGCGCGGTGCTGCGCGTTCCTCCCGGACACGAGCTGCTGGTGACGACCGACCTCACCATTGAAAAAGTGCATTTTCGGAGGGATTGGCACCGTCCAGAGCTGGTGGGGCGACGCTGCCTGGTGCGCGGGCTGAGCGACATCGCGGCGATGGGCGGCGAGCCGCGCGCCGTATTTTTGTCGCTGGCCGTACCCAGCGGCCTTCCGCAAAAGTGGGTGGACCGCTTTTTGAAAGGCTTGCTGGAATTGGCGGAGGAATTCAGAGTCCCGCTGGCGGGTGGGGATACGGCGCAGTCGGCGGCCGGTGGCGGGATTCAGGCGGACATAGTGGTGGTGGGCTCGGCGCCGAAGGGCAAGGCGGTGCTGCGCTCGGGGGCCAAGCCGGGCGAGCGGATTTATGTTACCGGGGAACTGGGCGGGTCGGCGGCGGCGCTGGCGCGCCTGGTGGAAGCGAAGCCGGTGGGCGCGGAGTATTTACGGCATTTCCGTCCCGAAGCGCGGGTCGCCGTGGGCCTGTGGTTGCGCCGGCGCGGAGCGGCTTCGGCCATGATCGATGTGAGCGACGGCCTTTCCACCGATCTCGAACACATCTGCCAGGAAAGCCATGTGGGCGCGGAGATCGAGGCGGAGGCGATTCCACGGGCGCGGGTTGGGTGGGGGAAAAAACGGGTCGCGCTCGAGCTGGCGTTGCACGGCGGCGACGATTACGAACTATTGTTTACGTCCGCAGCGGCGGTCCCCGCGAAGGTGGCTGGCGTTCGCGTGACACGCATCGGGCGGACGACGCGGTCCGCGGGAATGCGGCTGATCGCGCCGGATGGGAAATGGCAGCCGCTGGAAGCTGAAGGATGGGAACACTTCGGGGGGAATTGGTAATTGGCGATTTGTAATTGGTAATTTTGCAGCTTGTATTGACGGGACGCGCCTTAAAACTTTGAAACCTTGAAACTCTGAAACTTTCCCAATTGGTGACTTTCGTTACCTGCCGGTGGTGACGGCGAGGGACTAGAGTAAGCCCATGAGAAAAGTATCTTTAATATTAGCGTTCATTGCGTTCGGTGCCGCGATGTTGCTTCCAGCTTTCGCGCAGGGGCCTCCAGCGGCCCGCAAAATCGATAACGACTTCGTGCAGAAGCAGTTTGGCGACCAGTTCACTCTGCTGCCCGAGATCGGGGCCGCATTCGGCGATCTGAACGGCGACGGCGTGGAGGACGCGGTGATTGCGGCGCGCTGCAAGAACCCAATGCTCGATCAAGCCGAGCACAATTACACGGTGATGGATCCCTACAACGATTTTTTTGGCTATGGCGATCCCAAGCTGACGACCACGTTCAGCGAGGGCGATCCGGCGCGGCGCGGCCTGGTGGTGCTCATCATCCACGGCGCGGGGCCGGACGCCTGGCGCTCCACTACTCCGAAGGCGAAGTTCGTGATTGTGAATTTGCCGTATCGGGCGATCTCCGTCAGAGGAATGAAGCTGCGAAAGAAAAAAGTCGAAGCTGTCTACGTTGAAGAAGCAGGTGAAACTGGCATCAGCTCCGCCTTGTTCTTCGACGGCAAGAAGTTCCACTACGTGCCCATGGGCGGCAGCATGGAATAGGCGCAAGACGCGAGCGGCCGCAGCCGGAAATTCCGTGGGGTAAGGACTTTGGCGGGCCGAGACGCCCTGTTGGGCGCGGTTTTTAGGGGGTTACGCCGGGACCGAACTTGGGATATAATGTTTTTGTCGCCATGCGTTCGACCGGCTACATTTCGCTTTTCCAGGCGTGCTGGGTCGAGGGACGCGCTTGTCCCCGCCGCTACCTTTCCGTCCTGCCTTCGCGGGTTCGCGCCAACCTTTTTGGCAGCGACTAGTCTTTTCTCCTCATCCTTGCTACGCTGATCGCCTGGGGCGTTTCGCTCTTAGCTTTTAGCTCTTGGCCAAAGCAGGCTATCTCGGTAGACGCTGCTCGAACCCTGGCCAAATACCACTGAGAACCGAGAACCAAGCACCGATCTGGAGGATACTTATGACTACCGAAACTATGACCGTTGGCCCCAAGCTCAAGACTGCGATTCCCGGCCCGAATGCCAAGCGCATTATCGCGGACGACGACAAGTACATTTCCCCTTCCTACATGCGTTCGTATCCGATGGTGGCCAAGCGCGGCCGCGGCATCGTGGTCGAAGACGTGGATGGCAACGAGTTCCTCGATTTTGCCACCGGCATTGCCGTGGTCTCAACCGGCCACTGTCATCCGGAAGTGGTCGCCGCCATTCAGAAGCAGGCAGGCGAACTCATCCACATGTCGGCTACCGACTTCTACTACGAGTGCCTGGTGACGATGGCGGAGCGGCTATCGAAGATCGCGCCCATGCCGGGGCCACACAGGTTTTATTACGGAAACTCCGGCACCGAAGCCGTGGAGTGCGCTTTGAAGCTGGCGCGCTATCACACCAAGCGGCAGCAAGTGATCGCCTTTCTGGGCGCTTTTCATGGACGAACCATGGGCGCGCTCTCGCTGACGGCATCGAAGACGCAGCAGAAGCGCCGCTTTGCGCCGATGGTGCCAGGGGTTACGCACGTGCGTTATCCCGATGTGTATAGGGGCTGCGAGGGCGGTCCGCAGGATGCGGAGAAATTCGCGCTGGGCTGCGCCCGCTACATTGAAGACAAGCTGTTTAAGACCGTCCTCCCGCCGGAGGAAGTCGCGGCCATTTTTGTCGAGCCGGTTCAGGGTGAAGGCGGATACATCGTCGCGCCGGCGATTTTCCTGCAGGAACTGCGCCGCATTTGCGACAAGTACGGCATCCTGCTGGTGGCGGACGAAGTGCAGAGTGGCACCGGCCGCACGGGCAAATGGTGGGCCATCGAACACAGCGGCGTGCATCCCGATATCGTTTGCATCGCCAAGGGCATTGCCTCTGGCATGCCGCTAGGTATCACCATGACCAGGGCCGACATCATGGACTGGACCACCGGTTCGCACGGCTCGACTTTCGGCGGCAACCCGGTCTGCATTGCCGCCGCGCTGGCCACCATCAACGTGATCGAGAAAGAAGGGCTGATGGAGAACGCGCAGAAGATTGGCGGCCACATCATGAAACGCATTGCCGACTGGCCGAAGAAGCACAAGATCGTCGGCGACGTCCGTGGGCTCGGGCTGATGATCGGCGTCGAGATCGTGAAAGATCAGAAGACGCGCGAGTATGGCCACAGCGAGTGCGAGCGCGTAGTGGAGGAGGCGTTCAAGCGCGGCCTTCTGTTCTTAGGCTGCGGCCCGAGCACGATTCGTGTCGCGCCGCCGCTCAACGTTACCAAAAATGAAGCCGACGTTGCCCTCGATGTGTTGGAAGAGTCGATCGGAATCGTCGAAAAGAACGCATAATCGAGGGAGGCAGGCGATGTGGAAAGAAGTTTCGAAGTCGATCCACATCGCCGCCGTTCCTGGGCCGATTTAGCAGGCTGCGGAAAAACTCATCTACACTGCAAAAAGTCACCTCGGGCGTGAATCGGAGTTTTTCCGCAGCCTGTTAGGGGGCCCCTCGATGCCACGCTATACATCCCGCACGCTTGCCCTGCTGGCGTTTGCCCTGGTGATCTGGGCCTCCGCCTTTGCCGGCATTCGCGCCACCCTGCGCGCTTATTCGCCCGCGAATCTCGCCATCATGCGCTTTGTTATCGCCTCGCTGGTGCTCGCCGTCTATGCCGGGATCGCGCACTTTCGCCGCCCGGACTGGCGCGACGTTCCCGGGCTGGTAATGACCGGCGCCATCGGAATCACTTGCTACCATTTCGCGCTCAATTACGGAGAGACGCGCGTGACCGCGGGCGCGGCCAGTCTGCTGTCTTCCTCGACGCCGATTTGGGCTGCGCTGGCGGCCCGCTTCTGGCTGCGCGAAAAACTGACTGCCCTCGGATGGTGTGGCGTGTTCGCCAGCTTCGTGGGGGCCGCGCTGATCGCGAGCGGAGAAGGCGAAGGCATTCGCATCTCGCCGCAAGCCCTGGTCGTCCTGCTCGCCGCATTGTTGTCGGCCATCCACCTCATTCTGCAAAAGCACTATCTTGGCAGGTACCGGCCGCTGGAATTCACCTCGTACTCGATCTGGGCCGGCACCGCGCTGATGCTGCCCTTCGGCAGCGGCCTGATGCACACGCTACGCACCGCTCCCGCCTCGGCGACGCTGGCGGTCGTTTATCTCGGAATTTTTCCGGGAGCGCTGGCCTATTTGGCGTGGTCCTACGTGCTCTCGCATGGCGCGGCCGGACGCACGGCGACGATGCTTTACGTGATTCCGGTCCTGGCCATCGTCATCGCATGGATCTGGCTGGGCGAGGTGCCAAAGCCGATCTCTCTGGTGGGCGGCGCCATCGCGCTCGGCGGCGTGCTGCTGGTGAATACGGTTGGGAAAAAGAACTTCGACCAAGGGAAGGCGGACAAAGCCGCGGGCGTTCCGGGATTAGGGCGTCTTTTCCTTTAGGCGTTCGAATGGGACTTTCCGCTGTCCGAAGATGAGGACTCCGCGGTCCGGCGTCTCGAAGCTCATTTGCAGGGTACTCTCGGTCACAAAGAACGAAGTGGGTGACGAGGTCAGAAGCGGGCGAGGGGAATCGCCGTCGATCGACAGTTGCAGGTGGTTTTCCGCCAAAGTGATTTCGAAGTTGAAGGCGTCCTTCGCGGCGAACTTGCCGACAAACTGCATCTGCAGGGCGCGAGGCACGGTGACAAGCGTGCGCTGCTCTTGGTGGCCCGGCCAGCCGTACACGTGAGCAATGCTGGTCATGATCTCATGGATGAGCGCGTCTCCGTTGTCACTGTTTGTCATCACGACAGCACCATCGCCATTCTCGAAACCGAAATAGACGCACCGGTAACCTTCGTTCGCACCGCCATGGGTGAAAGAAGGTTTACCGCCGATGGTCTCCACAGCGACACCTAGGCCGTAGTCCACGTCCGGTGAATTCGGTATATTGTTGACCCTGGTGAGCATAGTGCGGGTCATAACGGCGGAAAGCACATGGTTTGCCTTCCCTGTGACCGAATGCTGCACCTCGATGATCCAGCGCGCGAGGTCCGAAGGCGTGGTCCAGAGGCCGGCAGCGCCCATTTCCGGGTAGATGTGCGGTCCGCCGGGGATCGGCTTGCCGTTACCATCGACCGGGAACGCCACATTCGCGAGCAGTGCGGGATTGATCGGCTGCTGATAGGTGCTGCTGTGCATTCCAACGGGATCGAGGACAATCATTTTCATGATCTCGGGGAATGGCTTGCCGGTAGCATCCATCATGGCCTGCTGCACGATGGCGAAGCCGCCGCCAGAGTAGCGGAATTCGCTTCCGGGAGCAATCTCAACAACGATGGGAGCGGAGTTAGCGGGCTTGGCTCCGTCGAGGACCTGATCGAGGGTTGGAATGGGATCCCCAGCGGCATAGCCATCGAAGCCGTGAACCGAGATTCCGGCGGTGTGGGACAGAAGCTCGCGTAACGTGACCGGATGCTGCACGGTGAAACTATTCTGCGGAAGCGTCCAGCTCTTCAGTTCGGTCTGGATGGGCGCGTCGAGCGAGAGCTTGCCCTGTTCGACGAGGTGAAGAGCGGCCATCGCGGTGACCGATTTGCTGATGGACGCGGCCTGGAAGAGTGTGTCAGGGGTGACGGGTGTGCCGCCCTCCCGCATGACGCCGTACCCCTTGGCCCATTCGATCCTGCCGCCATGAACGACCGCGATACTGGCCGCTGGCACATGGAGCTTCTTCATCTCTGCCAGTAGGTCTCTGCGATCAGGTGGCTGGCCGACGACCGCGATGGGAGGAGCGAGGCCGGTCTCAACCGCCCGGATTGCGTCCTGCGCACTGGGAGTTGATTGGCTCCAGGCGTTGCAGGCGAGAAGAACTAGGGAGAGGAATGAGAGACGAAGAGGCACCATAACACCTTTATACGCGACGATCTGCTGCGCGGTTCCACATTCGATGAGTTGAACATAGATGTCAGGTTTAGATCACGTCGAATTGTACCCGCCGCGCGGTGATGCGGGTCACATCTTGCGCGGCGCGGTCTAAGCTAGGGTGAAAATGGAGTTTTTATGTTTGCCGGACGCCTGACCGAAGTCACACTTCGCGCACTGGACTGGCTGGCGGCAAGAACGCTTCCGCCCGAGGACGTGCCCGCGCACCAGCGTACCGGGCGGCGCGGCGAGGAAGACGCTTATTTCTACCTTCGCCGGCGCGGCTATACGATCATCGCCCGCAACTACCGCTCCCCCAATCATCGCGGCGAACTCGATCTGGTCGGCTGGGATGGGGATGTCCTCTCGATTGTCGAAGTGAAGACGCGAACGGCGCGCGACTTCAAGCCCGCCGAAACCGCCGTGGACCGGGACAAACAAAGGAAGTTGTCGCTGGCCGCCCGCGACTTCCTGCGCCACATGCCCGCTTTGCCCGAGTGGCGGTTCGACGTGCTGGCCGTATATTATGAACGCGGACACAGCCATCCTACATTCGAGCTGTTTCAAAATGCGTTTCCCGTAGCGTACAATCGTGGATTCGGCGACCCCGACTGAAAGGATTTAGTGCGTGCCTGAACTGAGAAAAGACCCCATCGTGGGGCGGTGGGTGATCATCTCCACGGACCGCGCCAAGCGGCCTACCGACTTTGTGCGCGAGGCGGTGAAGATCAAGGGCGGCTTCTGTCCCTTCTGTTACGGCAACGAGAGCAAGACCCCGCCCGAAATCCTGGCCTATCGCCCTAACTCCAATGGCGGCGCTGCGCAGAAAGACAGCCCAGGTTGGACGATCCGCGTGGTCCCGAACAAGTTTCCGGCGCTCGGCATCGAAGGCAATTTGAATAAGCAGGCCGATGGCATGTTCGACAAGATGAATGGCATCGGCGCCCACGAAGTCATCATCGAAACGCCCGACCATAATGCCACCCTGGCCACGCTTCCGGCGAAGAGAATCGAAGACGTGCTGTGGGCCGAGCGCGACCGCATTCTCGATCTCAGGAAAGACCGGCGCTTCAAGTACATTCTGCTTTTCAAGAACCACGGGGAAGCCGCCGGCGCCTCGCTGGAGCACGCGCATTCGCAGCTCATCGCGCTGCCGATCATACCGATTTACGTGGTTGAGGAACTGCAGGGCGCGAAGCAGTATTACATCTACAAAGAGCGCTGCGTCTTCTGCGACGCTATCCGGCAGGAAATTGACGACGGCACCCGAATCGTGGCGGAGAACGAGGATTTTATAACTCTCGCGCCCTACGCTCCGCGCTTTCCCTTTGAAACCTGGATCCTCCCCAAGCGCCATGAATCCGCGTTCGAGAACTCGTCGTCGCACATGTTCGAAAATCTCGCGCGAGCGCTCAAACTGCTGCTGATGAAAGCCGACCGCGTGCTCGACAATCCGCCGTATAACCTGGTCGTGCATTCCTCGCCCATCCAGGAGCCGACCAGCGAGTATTACCACTGGCACATCGAATTCATGCCCAAGCTGACCAAGACGGCGGGGTTTGAGTGGGGCACAGGTTTCTACATCAACCCCACCCCGCCCGAAGAGGCCGCGAGGTTCCTGCGCGATGCGAGCGTGGAAGATGCGGCCCCCAGTGCGATAGGCGTCCGCTGAGTTATCGCGCAGCTGGAGCCGACGCAGCTCGTGGCTGAATTTAGGACACCATCTATCCGCCGGCCTGACGATGCGATAGAATCGCCTTTCAATTCACAGCAAGGAGCAGCGAGGAATAATGGCAGCTAAGATTCTCGACGGAACCAAGATAGCCGGTGAAATCCGGGCCGAAGTCGCCGCCCAGGTAAAGGCCCTGACATTGTCGGGGGTGCGCCCCGGGCTTGCCGTGGTGTTGGTCGGGCACAATCCCGCGTCGGAGGTCTACGTTCGCGGCAAGGTGAAGAGTTCCGAGGAAGTCGGCCTCTACAGCGAACAGCACACGCCCAACGAAAACGCGACCACGGAAGAACTGCTCGCGCTGATCGCCGATCTCAACCACCGCGATGAAATCGACGGCATTCTGGTGCAGTTGCCCCTGCCCGCGCACATAGATGCGAAGAAAATCCTGCTGGCCGTCGATCCCGCCAAAGACGTTGACGGATTCCATCCCATGAATGTGGGCTATCTTTCCACGCAGCGCCCCGGCCTCGTGCCCTGTACGCCGGCCGGCGTGATGGAAATTCTGAAGCGCAGCCAGATTCCCGTTGCCGGCCAGGAAGCTGTCGTCGTCGGACGCAGCGACATTGTCGGCAAGCCCGTCGCCATGCTGCTGCTGAATCAAAACGCCACGGTCACCGTCTGCCACTCCAAGACGCGAGATCTGCCCGGAGTTTGCCGCCGCGCCGACATCGTGGTGGCGGCGATTGGCCGCGCCGGCATGGTCACGCGCGACTTCGTGAAGCCCGGAGCCACGGTGGTTGATGTCGGCATCAACCGGGTCGCCGACAGAAAAGAATTCGACCACCTTTTCGCGGGAAACAAGAAGCGCGAAGAAACGTTTTTGGCCAAAGGTTCGACCCTGGTGGGCGACGTGCACCCCGAGGTGGCCGAAATCGCCGGAGCCATCACGCCGGTTCCGGGAGGCGTCGGTCCGCTGACCATCGCCATGCTGATGGCCAACACCATAAAAGCCGCCGTGCTGCGGCGTGGGATTTCGCTGTAGAGACGGGGCTTGCTCCGTCTCCGTTTGCACCATCTTTGCCTGCCTGGTCAAAGGAGACGCGGCAAGCCGCGTCTCTACGGGAATTTGCATCCACAAGGTGAGCGCACTTTGCTAAAACTCGGCCTCACCGGCGGCATCGCGAGCGGTAAATCCGTTGCCGGCGAGATGTTCGTCAAACTCGGCGCTCATCTGATCTTTGCCGATGCCATCGCGCACTGGCTGATGGACCCCGGCCACGCGGTTTATGAGGAAGTTGTCCGCCGCTTCGGCCGCGAAATCCTGAATTCCGATGGCAGCATTAACCGTCCCCGGCTGGCGGAAGCCGCGTTCGGCAGCCCCGGCAGCGCCGCCCCGCGCGTCAAGGAACTCAACGAAATCGTCCATCCCGCCGTGATCGCGCACGAAAACCAGTGGATGGAAGAAATTGGCCAGCGCGATCCGAACGCCATCGCCATCGTTGAAGCCGCACTCATCATCGAATCGGGCGCCGCCAGCCGGTTCGACCGGCTCATCGTTGTGACCTGCCATCCCGAACAGCGCATTCCGCGTTACGCCCGCCGCTTCGGGATTTCGGAAGACGCCGCCCGAGCCGAAGTAGTTCGCCGCATGGCCGCGCAAATGCCCGACGAGGAAAAAATCAAAGCTGCCGATTTCGTGATCGATAACTCCGGATCGCTCGACGCCACCGAGCGGCAGGTGCGGCAAGTTTTCGCCAAGCTGCGCTCAGTTCTTTGACAACCGGCGGAATCAGGGTGAGCACGGGTTTGTGTGGGGACGGGCGACCTCGCCCGTCCTAGCTGGAGTTTGTTTTTACCGCTCTCTGCGGCTGGGCATGAACAGCCATTGCAACAGCGCATTCACTACGCACAGCACGATGGCGCCGAGAAAGGCCGCCTCGAAGCCGCGCACGTGGAATCCGGGTACTATCGCCACCGCCAACTCCAGCATGAGCGCGTTGATCACAAACCAGAACAGGCCGAGCGTCAGGAGCGTCAGCGGGAAAGTCAAAATTTTGAGCAGCAAGCCGAGAGTTGCGTTGATCAAGCCGATGGCCAACGCCGCGATCAGCGCCGCCATCGGGCCGCTGACGCTAATGCCCCGCACCACGTGGGCAACAATCCACACCGCTAGCAGGCTGCTGAAAAACTACTCCCAATCCACAGCCGTGTATGTTACGAAGAAGCATGCGAGGAGCAGACGATCAGCAGAACCATATATTCAGTTACTTGTCGCCGGAGGAACGGGTGCGAAACGACCATCCGCTGCGCGCCATCCGGGTCATGGTGGACGAAGCGCTGGCCCAATTGTCGGGGCAGTTTGACGCGATGTACGCCAGCGTGGGGCGGCCGTCGATTGCGCCGGAGAAGTTGTTGCGGGCGCAGCTGTTGCAGATGTTGTACTCGGTGCGCAGCGAGCGTTTGCTGATGGAAGAGATGGATTACAACCTACTGTTCCGCTGGTTTGTGGGGCTGAACGCGGACGACGAAGTCTGGGACGCGACCACCTTCACGAAGAACCGCGACCGGCTGTTGGAGGCCGATGTGGCCCGGCAGTTTCTGGCGCAGGTGGTGGCGCAGGCCGGGGCCAGGGGTCTGACATCGGACGAGCATTTCACGGTGGACGGTACGCTGCTGGAGGCCTGGGCAAGCGCGAAGAGTTTTCAATCGAAGGCGGGAAAGAAAACTTCTCCGCCCGACGATGGGGGCAATCCGACGGTGAACTTTCACGGCGAGAGGCGGTCGAACCAGACGCACGAATCGAAGACTGATCCCGAGGCCAAGCTGGCGCGCAAGGGTGCGGGCAAGGAGGCGAAGTTGAGTTACTGCGGCAATCTGCTGGTGGAAAACCGGAACGGGCTGATCGTGGATGCGGAAGCGTTCGTGGCCAACGGCACGGCGGAGCGCGATGCTGCCTTGGTGATGCTGGAGAAACTTCCGGGAACGAAAACGGTGACGGTGGGTGGCGACAAAGGTTTCGATACGTCCGGGTTTGTGGTGGAGTGCCGAAATCTGCAGGTGACGCCGCACGTGGCCCAGAACCACGCCCGGCCCGGCGGAAGCGCCATTGATGCGCGCACCACGCGGCACGCGGGATACAAAATCAGCCAGCGGAAGAGGAAACGAATCGAGGAATGTTTCGGCTGGCTGAAGACGATCGCGCTGCTGCGGAAAGTGCGGCATCGCGGAGTTTGCAAAGTGGATTGGATCTTTACCTTCGCCTGCGCGGCATACAACTTGGTGCGCACGCGAAACCTGGCGGCCGCAGTTCCGGCGGTGTAAGTCCGGGACCGAAGTGTGTCTGGTTGCGAACGGAGCAGAGCAAAAGGCCCCGGAAACCAACTCGCTCGACATCGCCCACAATGAGAAATGGCAAGAAAATTACCGTATCCATCAATTTTTCAGCAGCCTGCTAGGGCGTTTAGATGCTCTGGAGGCCGGAAGCGATGCGTGGGCAATTTCCTCGGATGGTGTTTCTGGATTTTCTCGTGTAAACGATCGTGTTTTCCTTGACCGTCACTTCGCCGGTCATATCTAATCCAAAGTTTAGAGGGCTTCGAGAAAAGCCGGCTTTCGCCACTCAGTAGCTTTCCCGTAGAGACGCGGCTTGCCGCGTCTCCTGCCGCGTCCAAAGGAGATGGGGCAAGCCCCGTCTCTACGGGCGGAAGAATTTGCGGTATCGCTGAAGCGATTTCCCGATACGAAACATTTGGAGGAGCTAACGCTTATGCGCGTCGCTTTTTTGGGATTGGGAATTATGGGACGGCCGATGGCCGCGAACTTGGTCAAAGCCGGACACGAGGTTGCGGCGTGGAACCGCACAGCCGGCAAGGACGTGGAAGGCGCGCGCAGCGCGACAACTCCAGCGGACGCGGCGGCAGGCGCGGAAGTGGTGTGGATATGCGTCTCCGACACGAAGGCGGTCGAGGCCGTGCTGTTTGGCGCCGATGGCGTCGAGCAGTCACTTGCTTCCGGCATGATCGTCGCCGATTCCAGCACCATCTCTCCTTCCGCTACGCGCCGCTTTGCCGGGCGCGTGAAGGCGTGCGGTGCCGATTACGTGGACGCTCCGGTGACCGGCTCGAAGATCGCCGCCGAAGCGGGCAGCCTGATTTTTATGGCGGGCGGCGACCAAACAGTGCTGGCCCGCTTGCAGCCGCTTTTTCATGCCATGGGCAAGCAGGTGTTCCACATGGGCGAAACCGGCAAGGGGCAGGCGGCGAAGCTGGTCATGAACCTGCAAATCGCGCTCATCTATGAAGGCTTTGCCGAAGCGCTCACCCTCGCCGCCAAGCTGGGCGTGGAAGTGGAAAAGTTGTTGCCGCTGGTGCAGGCGTCCATGGTGCGTTCGGGAGTCGTGGACTACAAAGCGCCGTTTATTTTGCAGCGCGACTTCTCACCCAATTTCCCTCTGCGGCTGATGCTGAAAGATATTCGCCTGGCTCTCGATGCCGCCAGGGAATCGCGCGTCCGCCTGCCTGGACTCGAAGCCGTCGAAGAGGTGTACAACGTCGCGGCCGAAGAAGGACGGCAGGACCTGGACTACGCCGCGACACTTACGCTCCTGGAAAAATGGGCGGGCGTGGAAGTGAAGCGTGCTATCTAAGTTAGGCGGCAGATCTCTCGGTTGAGTTCTGAAGACGTCTGTCCCCTGCCCTGTCATGGGCGGGCACTGTTGCAGGAGCAGGCTGTGCCAGGAAGAGATGATCTGGCGCAGTGCCGGTTCCAGACAACGCAACCGTCTGCGGACTCGTGACTGCGCTGTCTGCAACGTTAAGCTGCGCCACACGAGAGCCTTTTGCAACCGGCGTGAAAGTCACACTGACTGTGCAGCTTGAGCCAGCCGTCAGCGTCGATCCGCAAGTCGTTGTCTTGACGGCAAAATCTCCTTTATTCGTCCCTGCGAGAGTGATGCCGGAGATGGCCAGGGTTCCCGGCAGTTTATTCTTGATCGTAACAATCTTGGCCGCGCTCGTCTTTCCCACATTGGTAGCTGGGAAATTCAAACTCGAGGGCGTAACTGTGACCGGCAGAATTCCGGTTCCGGTCAAGCTCACCGACTGCGGACTGTTGCTGGCGCTGTCTGTAATGGCCAGCGTAGCCGATCTAGCTCCAACCGCTCCTGGAGTAAAGACAACGCTGACGGTGCAGGTCAGACCCGCTCCCAGAGTTCCTCCGCACGTCGTCCCGGATTTAGCGAAGTCTCTCGCATTTGCACCTGTGAAGGAGGCTCCGGAGAGCGTCAAGGCGGTCGGAAGCTTGTTCTTGATTGTGACCGTCTTCGCCGCACTAGTCGTGCCTACCGTCGTAGCAGGAAATTTTTCCGCAGCGGGAGTGACTGTGACCGGCAGAATTCCGGTTCCGATCAAGCTCACCGATTGCGGACTGTTGCTGGCGCTATCAGTAATGCTCAGCGTGGCCGATCTTGCTCCAACCGCTCCTGGAGTAAAGACAACGCTGACGGCGCAGGATGCTTTCACCGCAAGTGTTGTCCCACATGTGGTAGCTGATTGCGTGAAATCGCTGGCATTGGTCCCGACGATTGTCCAAGAATAGAACGTTACGGCCACACCCGTTTTGTTGGTCACGGTAACTTTCTTGGCGACACTATTGCTCCCAAGCGCTTGATTGCCGAAAGACAAAGCTGTTGGCGAGACCGTGAGAGGCAAACCGCTTCCTGTTCCACTCAACCCGACGGCTTGTGGGCTGCCCGCAGCGTTATCATTCACGGAAAGCGTTGCGGTTCGTGGACCTGCTGCTTGTGGCGAGAATACTACCGTAATGAGGCAGCCACTATTGGGTTGGAGCACCGTTCCTGAACAGCCGTCGCTGCTGACACTAAAGTCTTTCGCATTTGCCCCTGTGATACTGGTTGCAATGCTCGTGAGCAGTGCTGTTCCGATGTTTGTCAAGGTCACAGTGACAGCGCTGGTGCTTGGTATTGGCTGACCTCCAAAGTTTACTGCGGCAGGAGCCAAGTTCACCAATGGCGTCGTGCCGGTTCCTGTAAGAGGCACTGACTGCACCACTGCTGGGCTACCGTAACTGATTTGCAAATTGTCCGCGGTTGCCGCTGCCGTCGTTGGGCTGAATACCACCGAAACAGAGCAATTGGCTCCGGCCGCCAAGGTTGCTCCGCAAGAATTAGCAGCCACGTGAAACACTTTGCCGCTGGCAATGCTCTCCGAATTCAAAGTGAGGGGTGCCGTTCCCGCATTAGTGATCGTAAAGGCGTTGCTAGGGCTTGTGGTGCCGATAGGCTGACTACCGAAATCCCAGCTTGTCGGCGTGACTGACAAAGACGGTGCGGGCTCCAGAGTCAGCAGACCGACCGCCGCTCCTCCATTGTAGGACGCGATTATGGTCATCACGGTCTCGGTGGAGACGAGCGAGGTATTGATACCAAATGTCAGGGTAGTCGCGCCAGCTGGAACAACGGCAAAACCAGGCACGACGGCTGCAGTATTGTTGCAAGAAAGCGACACAGTCGCCCCGCCCTGCGGAGCCGGACCACTGAGTGTCAAGAACCCTGAGACAACATTGCCTCCTAACGCTGGCGAAGGACTAATAGCTAACGACTGAGCAAAGGGCGTTTGCACAAATGGATTCTTGGAGAAAAACACATCGCTGGCATTGTTTGTGTCGTTGGCGACGAGGTTTGTCGCAGTTGAGTCAAACGCCACTACAGTTCCGCTTGGATTTATGATGGGAGCATCGGAGTAGCTTGGATTGTTTCCCTGAGTGCCATTCGATGACAGACTGATGGCAACGCTTTGATTGCTATCCAAGTCTCGCAAAAGGACTTGACCATAAAGCATATAAGCCACGAATCGACCGTCGGCGCTGATTTGTGGTCCGCCACCGCCCCGTGCAAGTGGAATCCCGATTGCGTCTGTATCGACCAAGCTAATCGCTTGCGAAGTCAGGTTTTTTAGAAATACGCGACCGTCGCCGTTATAGTCAATCGCTCCCGGAATCAGATTTGTTGCGTTCGAACTGAACGAAACGAATCGCCCGTCAGCGCTCATTGCAGGAGGGGCGGTATTCGAGAAGACCCATTGACCCGCCGGAGTTCCATCGGCGGTGGCGCTAGCGAGCACCGTTTGTGCGGCTTGCGTATCATAGACATAAACCTCGGGAAAGCCACCTGTGTTTTGGGGTACAAGGTTTGTAGCATAAGAATAATAGGCAACGTAGCGACCGTCGGCGCTCAACGTCGGTCCGGTCGAGATATCATTGGCCGGGGAACCATCCATCCCCACGCTGACTAGTCTGATTTGGCTCGTCTTCCTGTCACGAAGATATATCTGAAGTTTCCCGGGTACGCCCGATACCAGATTCGTCGCATTCGAGACAAAAACCACGAAGCGCCCATCCGCACTAATTATCGGTTGCGATGCACTTCCGTTTTCAGGCGTGCCATCGGCGGCAACATCTTCTCTTTCCGTCGTTGCCTGTTGCAGATCGCGGACATAGATGGATCCGTAACCAGGAATTGTTCCCGATGCCAGATTGTCTGCGTCAGACGAGAAGACGACATAACGGCCATTCGCACTAATGGCTCCGCCCCTCGAGTAATTGTCCGCTGGGACACCGCTTTCGGAGACACTCACCAGAGTAGTCGTTCCAGCTTGCATGTCCCTAAAGAACACTCCAGGGTAACTGTTCGATGCCAAGTTGGTTGCCGAGGAGTTAAAAACCACATAGCGACCGTCAGCGCTGACTGCGCTAGGTGTAACGGTGCTGGCTTGATTGCCTTGCACACCGCTGCTGTTTTTGCTCGCCAGTTGGAGTGGTTGGCTCGGTGGCGCTGTGATCACGAGAGCCGACGTGTTTGAACCGGGATGCGATAGGCCGCTAGAGTTTGTTGCTTTAAGACTGAGGGTGTATGCCCCAATTGCGTCACCCGGATTTGTGGTGATTGTTAGCGTAGAACTAGCTCCTGAGTACATCGGCTGCGGATTAAACGATACGGCGTCGTCCCCTGGATTTCCAAACACCTGAAGCGTTAGCGGTGTAGAAGCACTTCCAGGTAGAACGGGGGCGCTAACATAGTATGTACCCGTACTCCCAGCAGGCACAAACTGTGCGGTCCATCCACCGCCAGGTGGAGTTTGGAAATCCGGGTCATAAAAGTCGTTTGGGGCTGTGAAGTTCATTGTATAGGTTATGACTCCGCCTGCGGCGACAGTCTGGGTTGCAGAAGGGGTGATTCCAGCTAATGTGAGATAGCTCTGCGTACCATTGAACGATAACGTGTAAGTTCCAGGGGTCACAGTAAAGGTGTATGCACCTCCCGCCGTGTACGTTGCGGGGCCAGTCAGCGTGAAACTAAAGCCGTAGCCAACGGGCAACGCCAGCCCATTCAAAGTGCCATTGACCTGGATCGTGCCAGTAGTCGGTTGGGCTGGAAGTCCGTTCCCAGATAGAGCAGCTACTTGAGGGCTGCCCGGTGCATTGTCCCAAAAAAGAATCTGTCCTGGCCTCGGTCCCGTCACGCTTGGGGCGAATGCAACTTGGAGTGTAGCCGGCACCAATGGATTGAGAATCAAGGGCAACTGTGGTTGCTGGGTGATTATGTAATCGCTTCCGGCCGCGAGCGAGATTAAATTCACGACTAGCTGGCCGCTACCAGTGTTCATGAACATCACAGTTTGGGGGCTGCCGACCGTTCCGACTGTTTGATCGGGAAAGATTTGACTTGTCGGCGTTATGGTAACGATTGGGCCACTGGAGGAGGCGGTCACCGTCAAAGACGCCTGAACGGTATGGACTGCCGAGGTACCAGTCCCCACAATGACGATTGTGTATGTGCCCGTGGCCGCCGCACTCGCCTTAATCGTCAGATTCGAGGAGCTCCCTGAGGTCACTGTCGTGGGAGTGAAGGACCCCGTGATGCCGGATGGCAAGTTGTAGACACTGAATGTAACGGATTGTGGTGAGCCGCTGGTCGTCGTTGACGTAACGTTGTAACCAACCGATCCTGTCTGACTCACCGATTGTGCAGATGGATTAACCAGCAAAGAAAAATCGTTCCCAGCAACGGCAACGGTTGTGAAATTGAAAATACTGGACCAGGCGCCATATTGGAGAGGACTGCGAGCATGCACCTCCCACGTATAGACCGCCCCAGGCGAGAGAGCATTCGCATCCGGAGTGTACGATGTGCCTGCTGGCGTTACGTTCAGCACGCAGCCGGCACCACACGCTCCAGATGTCGGGTCGGTTGGTAAAGCGGCCGCATTGGTAGCCACAATAAGGCGGTATGACGTCGCGTTTGTCACTGCGCTCCAATTAAATGTTTGACTTGTCGCAACGCCGGTGGCGCCGTTCGACGGAGCCAGCAAAGTGGGTGGGGCTAGGGTCGACAACGTCGTGAAGCTGAGAATCGTTGTTGAGCGCACAGTTCCAGCGGCATTTGACGCGGCCGCCCGAAAATAATAGGTGGTGTTCCAACTAAAACCCGCCAGATTGTAGCTGAACGGTTGGCTAGTGGTTCCTGCGGCAACTGTTTGAGGCGTCGTCGACTGGAAGGTCGCCAGCGTGCTGCTGGTGCTATAGTCGAACCATGCTGTAGTGGCTGAACCCTCTGGGTTAACCGTGCCGTTCAGTGTTGCCCCGTCCCCTGCAATGCCTGATGCGGCGGACGTGGCCACGACTGGTGGCGCTGGTGGATTGCTAACGAAATTAATGCTGAACGTAGTCGTCCAATTATTTGTCTGCGTCACCGGATTCCAGCCAATGATTTGAGCATTTGACGGAGTAACCGTATACGTCGTACGAGGTCCGACCACATTACCAATCGCCCAGCTACCCGACTCAACTCCCGGTAACGAAACTGCCGAAGTTTCGGGTCTCACGTCGCCATTGGGACCGTATAAGCTGTAGCTCACGGCGCCAGTCCATGCGTTTCCGTCAAGCTTTACTTGGACGCTCAAGTTCGTAGTCTGACCGGCAAGAATAGGCGTTAGAAAGCCATAGATGGTTGAACGGGTGTTCGCCTGATCTCCCAAGCAGCGATTGAAGTGCAGCATGCGATGAATTCCGGCTATATAACAGTCGGGGTTAGAACCTATGTCCGATGAGTTGAAGGGGTTACCAGTATCTGTGACGAACGCCGGTGGCAGGTGCGAGGGTTCAATATTCAGCCGAATTGCTTGGTGATTTGCGGAAATAAGGTCATCACAATAGTAGGTCTGGACGTTTCCGCCGGGTGGATCGCATTGGTAAACTCTTCCCCAAGCATCCGTCCAAGGATATACAATATCTTTCAAGTAACTATCGATCGATTGAGTCGGGATCGTAATCGGTGAAGCGGAAGCGTTCTGAAAACCAGAGGTTCCGTAATACTCCAGACCAGCATAGTAATTCAGAGCTTGTAAAAGCTGGCTGCCTGGAGTCATTTCGGTCTTATTGGTGCTCACTCCGTCACCCACAGAGCATGATGGAAAAGGGTCGTACAAAGCCGCGTATGCAGTTCCTCCGTGCGGTGCGTCCAAAGTGATAAGGTCGGCAATGTCATTGGCATATGCAGCTCGGGATACCCCGGTCCGCATAAACCGTTTGTATAATCGGGCGACGATGGATCCCGAGTGTCATCTGTCCCATAGTGATAACAGGCATATTGTGAACCCAAGTTTTCTACGTAAGCTCGTGCGACTAGCCCTCCCATGCTGTGCGTGACGACGATGACATCTTTGATGGTGGTCAGGTTAGTTATTGCTTTGATTACCTGTGACAACTCGTAAGCTTTGTTCAAAATAGAAATGTGGGTAACATTCGTTGTATCTAAGTCGTGAAAGACCGGGTCGTAGAACTTGATGGTAAAAAAGCGATTCGTGGGAGGGATAGGTGCTGTCACTTGCGATCCATCGTTGTTTAGGAACGATACCGCATCCGCGAAAACATCATAATACGCATAATAATTTACTTGAGGGACTTGTTGCGTGCTCGGATAAAGAGAGGGATAGTTGTTGACTAGACCAGAAATCACGTAGTCACGTACCGGTTCCCATTCGGTACCGTCCGCGCACCAGCCGTGTACAAACAGAATCGGACGCCCTAATGGCGGCACCTGCGCTCCAGCAACAGAAACGAAGAACTGCGAGGCGATCAAGGTAGCCAACAATGAAAGAGCGAACTTGCGTAAGTGTGTAACCAGTGGGGAGTGTATGTGGCTCGTAGCACGCTGGATCATCGTGACCTCCTGATCGGACCTTGAGAGATTAAGCGCCTGCCCCGGGGATGGCAAAGAGGGCAACATGATATGAAGAGGGCAGCACTATGTCTGTGACTGTAATCACAGCCTGTCGTGAGATGCCCCCGTTCGCTGTACCAGCCGGAGTGAGAGTTTCCGGCAGTAGAGCGATCCGGTCCAGCATCGCCCTGAGGCCCGGCAACAGGCTGCTTCTGCCCTGCGCCTTTCCAATGGCCAGGGTCCCCGGATTCTTGCCGCCTTGACTCTGGCGCGCGCCGGCGATACTCAGCGAGCGCGCATGCTGGCCGGCAAACTGACCGAGGAGTTCCCGCTCGACACCACGCTGCATGGGTACTGGCTGCCTGCGATCGAGGCGGCCGCTCAACTGCGCGCGGGCGACCCCGAGCGGGCGATCACGGCCCTGGAAGCCGCAAAGCAGTATGAACTGGGCCAGTCCTCGACATTTCAGGTTGCCGCATTCGGCCCGATGTATCCAGTCTACTTGCGTGGAGAAGCCTTTTTGCTTGCCAAACAGGGAGGAGCGGCGGCGGCCGAATTCCAAAAGATCGTCGATCGCCCCGGGTTAATTCAGAATTTCCCTCTTGGCGCGTTAGCGCATCTGGAGCTCGCTCGCGCCTACGCCCTCCAGCGAGACCAGGCCAAAGCGAGAGACGCCTATCGCGAATTCCTCGCGCGGTGGAAAGACGCCGATCCTGGATTACCGCTTGTCACCCTGGCGAGAACGGAACTCGGCCAACTAGCGGCTCACTGACAGTTTCCTTTGCCGGCGGCGAGTTGAGAACTGAGGGGCTGGTATATCTACAAGACGGTTTTTCGCCAGGAGCTTCCACTCATGTTTGAGGAGTTGAAAGGCCGGACCGCGGTCGTCTTTGGAGTGGCGAACAAGCGCTCGATCGCGTGGGCCATTGCGCAAGGGTTGCACGCGGCGGGAGCGAACCTCGCCATCACCTATCAGAACGAGCGGCTGGAGCAGGAAGCCAAAGACCTGATTCTGTCGCTGCCGGGCGCGGAAGCTTTCATGTGCGACGTATCGAACGATGCGGCGATTGCGGGCCTGTTCGAAAGGCTCAAGGAGCGGTACGGGAAACTGCATGTGCTGGTGCACAGCGTGGCGTACGCTCCGGCGGAAGAATTGAAGGGCGACTTCGTCAACACTACGCGCGAAGGCTTCCGAGTTGCGCATGACGTGAGCGTGTATTCGCTGATCGCGGTGGCGCGCGCGGCGGTTCCGCTGATGGAAGACGGGGGCAGCATCATCACCATGAGTTATTACGGCGCGGAAAAAGTCGTGCCCAACTATAACGTGATGGGAGTGGCCAAGGCCGCGCTGGAATGCACGGTGCGATATCTGGCTTACGATCTGGGCCGGAAGAAGATCCGCGTCAATGCCATTTCGGCGGGGCCGATCAAGACGCTGGCGGCGCGCGGCATCTCCGCCATGGGAGAACATGATGAAAGTTGCACGCCGAGCGCGCGCCTCTGCAACGCAATGTCGAAGTCGGCGAGGTGGGCAGCACCGGGGTGTTTCTGGCGTCCGACGCCAGTTCGGGCATCACCGGCGAAGTCATCTACGTGGACTGCGGATACAACATCATGGGGTT
>CAVYVX010000012.1:0-395566 GCA_963772155.1 uncultured Acidobacteriaceae bacterium
CGGGAAGGTCTGTGGGGTGGGAAACGGGAATCGAACCCGCAACCGTCGGAGCCACAGTCCGATGCTCTACCAGTTGAGCTATTCCCACCGCAAGCAACGATTATAGCAACTGCGGCGTGAATGCGGCGCTCGTCCCTTGCCGCCGGCTACGCCCTTCCCATGCCCATGTACTGGAAGCCCATGGCGCGGAGGCGCGACGAGTCGAGCAGGTTCTTGGTATCGATGATGATCGGGCGTTTCACGAGGTGGCGAATCTTGGTGAAGTCGAGCGTGCGGAATTCAGGCCAGCCGGTGGCGACGACCAGGGCGTCCACTCCTTCGGCGGCGCCGTAGGCGGATTCAAAGTACCTCACCATGCCACTCAGTTGCAGCCGCGCATCGGGAATCGCCACCGGATCGTAGGCCCGCACCCGTGCCCCGCCGGCCAGCAGGTTCTGCGCCAGTTGCAGCGAAGACGATCCGGCAACGGAGTTGGTGTTGGGCTTGAAAGCCAGGCCCAGAATGCCGACGTTTTTGTTGCGCACGTTGTTCTGCACGCTATCGATGGCGGCGGCCACTTTCTGAAAGAGCCGCTCGGCCAGATTTAGATTTACCTCGCGCGCGGCGTTCAGCACTTTCAGATCGACATGGTTCTCTTGCGCCAATCCGGCGAGTAATTCCATGTCGCTCTGGGCGAAAATTCCACCCATGCCGGCGCCGGGTTGCAGGCAGCGCGGCGCGATTTTCTTGTCCAGCCCGAGGGCCAGCGACAGGCTGACGGCATCGGCGTTGACGTGTTCACAGAGGCTGGCAATTTCGTTGATGAACGCAATCTTGGTCGCGACAAACGCAGTTGTGGCTTCGCGCGCCAGCTCCGCCGTTTCGTAATTCGTGACCAGCACGGGGACGCCGCGCATCACCAGCGGATGAAAAATCTGCTTCAGCGCAGAAACGGCTTCGCTCGAAGAGGTGCCGAGAATGATGCGGTCGGGCCAGTTGAAGTCTTCGACCGCGCAGCCGTTGGTGAAGAACATCGGCTGGCAGACGAGCAGGCTCTTCAGGCCTTTGTCTTGCAGCGCTTTTTCAATTTTCCTGGTCGAACCGACGCCGACCGGCGTGACCAGCGACAGCATCTGAAAGCGGCCAGCAGCGCCCGCTAAGCGGAGCGCGAGTTCTTCCAGTCCCTGCGGAGAGTCTTCGGCGAGAAAAATCGCTTGTGTTCTGCGCGCCAGTTCTTCCGGGTCCGAGGAGTACACGAGCCGCCCCGAACGCACATTGCGCCGGATGATTTCCTGCAGGCTCTTTTCGAAAAAAGGTATGTTGCCCTTGGCGGCTTCGGCGATGCGCGAGCTGTCGGCATGACAGCACCAGACGGGCGTGCCGAAGTCGGCGAGGCAGGCGGAGACGACAGTTGCTAGGTAGCCGGATCCATAGACCCCGATCTGCATATTTTCTCTCTCGATCAAACCCGCAGCCTGGGATCCGGCGCGTGGTGTGCAGTCCGTTACCTCCATGGTAACCCGTCCAATGGACTAAGCAACGGTCAGAAAGTACATGTCCTTTCGGGCAGCGGAACTGGGCGCGAGTGGGGGATTTTCCGGGATGATTATGGGCTGAGTTACAGGTAGTGTCGCGAACCTTGTCGCGGACGAATTAAGGAGCCTCTGATCAAGTGTGGCGCGGGCGCCCTCGCCCACGAAAAAGTCGCATCTTCACAGTGCTCCTGGGGCAACGAGATACTTATTCAGAGTTTCCCTAACGGCAGCAGGGCCACATCCTGCCAGCGCTCGCCTGCCTCGCGGACGAACGTCAGTTCTTTCACGTGAATTTGGCGCGGGCCGGAAAACTGCGCCCAGCGCTCGCGCGCCAGCAGGCGTGCCGCGCGCGCCTGCTCGTCCAGCTCCGTTTTCAGAATGGTAAGATGCGGAATATAGGGCCAACTCTCCTCGCAGCGCAGTTCTTTACCGTTGAGCCGATCGTGCAGGTCGCGCATCCGGGAAGCCGCCTGCGTCACCTCGATGAACACCGTCGGAGTCGTCGGCAGAAATGTTTCCACGTTTCCCAGACCGACGCTGAATGGGACGACGCGGCTACAAGCCTCTTGCATAAATTCCAGCGCCGCCGCTTCGGCCCCCGTCAGCTCCCGCGGAGGAAGAATCGTGAGATGGGCCGGCATGTGAGGCAAAGTCGGGTGGAGTTCCTGGCGCAGTTGTTCCACAAACTCGCCCACCGGATTCCGTACGTAGGCAACCAACGCGTAGAGTGGACTGGACATGACTTCCGAAGAGAAAATTATAGCCTGAGCGCGGTGCGCGGGAGCAGTCCACCTTTTGGGAGTGTCACGAAGGTCACCGGCAAAACATCATCTGTGATCGAATCGCAGTTGCAGCACGGCGCAGTTTGGAGTGCGCAATGGCATTGGATGCGCACTCATCCGTTGCCAAGCTCCTTCAATTGAAGAGCGGTGTGCGCTTTCTGCGCCTGATGTTCGGCAACCGCCGCACCCACGGCATGTTGGACTTGGAGGCAGTCGAGAGTCGGCTACGGGTGGAACGGCTGCCCACAGGGGGCACAAAGTTCACAGGGAAATGTGGGCAGGGCGTCCGCAGCCACACATGCCGCGTCCACCGAAGGCGCGCGTGTACATTGCCATGAAATTGGGGCTGTGATGGCGGTCACTATTTTTTGTGAGGTTCGAATTCCCATTTCTGGGCGTGGTGGACACAGCGAAGGCGATGGCGAGGCCGTCGCGGCGGTAAAGACTGCTACAGTAAAAAAGTGTACACCGGCGAGCCGGATGTGCACATAAATTCCAGGAGAGGAGGCTCGCTATGCGCATCGCGGTGGTCGGTTCCGGGTATGTGGGATTGGTGACCGGGGCGTGTTTTGCGGAACTGGGGCACGAGGTTGTCCTGGTCGATAACGACGAGAAGAAACTGGCGGCGCTGCGGCACGGCGAGGTGCCAATTCACGAGAAGTTTCTGCCTGAATTGCTGGCGCGGCATCGGGGCGAGGGCGTCGAGTTTTCCGGCGACTTGCAGGCGGCTACGCGAGAAAGCAAGGCCGTGTTCATCACGGTGGGAACGCCGCCGACGGAAAACGGAGACGCGGACCTGTCGTATGTGGAGTCGGTGGCGCGAGAAATCTCGGGCGGCGTGGACGAGTATACGGTGGTGGTGGAAAAGAGCACGGTCCCGGTCTATACGAGCCAGTGGATTCGCACCATCATCATGAGGAACGGGGCTGATCCGTCGTCGTTCGATGTGGCTTCGAATCCGGAATTTCTGCGGGAAGGGACGGCGGTCACGGATTTTCTTTATCCAGACCGCATTGTGGTTGGAGTCGAGAGCGAGCGGGCCGCGGAAACGATGCGCCAGATCTATGGGCCGCTGACGAGCGGATGGTATTACGGGCGGGGGGATGCGATTCCGCGTCCGGAGGCGGCCAAGACACCGCCGCGGTTGATCGTCACCAGCACGAAGAGCGCGGAACTGATCAAGCACGCTTCCAACGCATTTCTTGCCCTGAAGATTTCGTTTGTGAATGCGGTGGCGTCGATTTGCGAAGCGGTGGGCGGGAATGTGCAGCAGGTGTGCGATGGGATCGGAACGGATTCGCGGATCGGGCCGCGATTTTTGCATCCGGGGATTGGCTACGGAGGGTCGTGCTTTCCGAAAGACCTGATGGCGTTCCGGGCGGTCGCGAAAGAAAGCGGATACGACTTCCGGCTGCTGGAAGAAGTAATTCGCATTAACGAGGAGCAGCGGCATCGTTTTTTACGCAAGGTGCGGAGCGTGCTGTGGACCCTTCGCGGCAAGCGGCTGGGTGTGCTGGGGCTGGCGTTCAAGGGCGGGACGGACGATATTCGGGAGTCGCCGGCGCTGCTGCTGGTGCAGGAACTGGTGCGCGAGGGCTGCCACATTTGCGCCTACGATCCGGCGGCAATGGAGCGGGCGAAAGAAATTTTGAAATCGGGCGTAGACTTCGCGGCGAATGCTTATGAAGCGGCGGCGGGCGCGGATGCGTTGCTGATCTTGACGGAGTGGGAGGAATTCGCTTCACTTGATCTGGACCGTCTGCGCACGCTGGTGAAATTTCCGATCGTGCTGGATGGGCGGAACCTGTACGATCCGGCGGCAATGGTGGAACACGGATTTTCTTATTACAGCGTGGGGCGTCCGGCGGCGTTGACCGAGGAGTCGCCGGCGAAGACGCTGGCACAGAACAGGAAGTGTGCTTGATACCGATGAACATGGGGCCCATGAACACGCGGCGCGCGCTGGTGACTGGAGGCGCGGGCTTTCTGGGATCGCATCTGTGCGATGCACTGCTGGGCGAGGGCTACAACGTCATAGCGGCTGACAATCTGCTGACCGGGCGGTTGGCGAACATTGAGCACCTGCGGAATGATGCACGATTTGAGTTTGTGGAGAAAGACGTTTGTCAGCCCGGCGAGTGGGGCGCGCTCGATTATGTGTTTCATTTTGCCAGTCCGGCGAGCCCGGTGGACTATGCCGAACACGGAATCGAGACCCTGCGGGTGGGATCGTATGGGACGTTTGAAGCGCTGGAAGCGGCGCGGCGGTGCGGCGCGAAATTCATGATGGCATCGACATCGGAATGCTACGGAGATCCGCTGGTGCACCCGCAGATGGAGGCGTACTGGGGAAATGTGAATCCGATTGGACCGCGCTCGGTGTACGACGAGGCGAAGAGGTTTTCGGAGGCGGTGACGATGGCGTATCGCCGCTATCACCGCGTGGACACGCGGATTGTGCGCATCTTCAACACCTACGGGCCGCGCATGCAGATCCACGACGGGCGGGTGATTCCGAATTTTATGTGGCAGGCGCTGCGCGGAGAAAATCTTACGGTGTATGGTGACGGCAGCCAGACGCGCAGCTTCTGTTACGTGAGCGACGAGGTGGATGGAATTCTGCGGCTGGCGCGGTCTTCGGAATCGGAGCATGAGCCGGTGAATATCGGGAATCCGGTGGAGTTCACCATCCTGGAGTGTGCGCGGAAAGTGATTGAGATCGCTGGGTCGGCGAGCCAGATCGAATTCGAAGCGCTGCCGCAGGACGATCCCAAGCAGCGCTGCCCTGACATTTCGAAAGCGAAGCGGCTGCTCGGATGGACGCCGAAAGTGGAGTTGGAAGACGGGCTGCGGCTTTCGCTGGAATATTTTCGGAGGGCAGTCGCGGGAAAAGTTCAGCCGGCGTAGCCCTGCGCTCGGCTCAGAGGCTGCGGCCAAATCGGTTTCCGTTCAGACGGCAGAGACCCCGAGGCGGACCCATGCTATACTTTTTAGGCATCTTTCCTGTCGTTAGTAATAAAAGCGGCAGCAGCAGCGGCAGTAGACGGAGGACCGTATCGACAAACGTTTTATCCGCATGAATGAGCGCATCCGGGCGCGCGAAGTGCGCGTGATCGGCGACGAAGGGGAACAGATTGGCGTAATGCCTCCCTTCGAGGCGCTCAAGCTGGCTCGCGAAAAAAACCTCGACCTGGTGGAAATTTCCCCGACCGCGCAACCTCCGGTTTGCCGCATCATGGACTACGGAAAATTTCTGTACCAGAACGAAAAGCGCGAGCGCGAAGCCAAGAAAAAGCAGAAGACGATTACCGTCAAGGAAGTCAAGTTTCGTATCAACGTTGACGATCACGACTACGAAACCAAGAAGAACCATGTGCTGCGCTTCCTCGATGAAGGAGACAAGGTGAAAGCGACCATCTTCTTCCGCGGACGCGAAATGACGCGGCAAAGCCTGGGCCGCCAGATTCTGGAACGGCTGATTAAAGACGTCGACCAAAAAGGTCTGGTGGAATTCCGCCCGCGGCAGGAAGGCAACACGCTGCACCTGATTCTGGCGCCGGCAAAGAAGGAAGGCGGTGCGAAAGAAAAACCGCCGGCCCGTCCGAAGCCCGCGCCTCCCGCGCCTCCAGCACCGCAAGGCGGCGCGCAAACAGCGTAAGGCAGCCATCAGTCATCAGTAAAACCTTCTGGTGCGATCGTTGCGGGCTGACGGGATATTCCGCTGCATTTCGCGGACGAATTTAACTGAGAACTGACAACCGGGAACTGGGAACTGATTTCTATGCCTAAACTAAAAACACACAAAGGCGCTGCCAAGCGCTTCAAGAAGACCGGGACGGGAAAGGTGAAGCGCCACAAGGCGTTTCTCCGCCACATCCTGACCTCGAAGGCCAAGAAGCGCAAGAAGAAGCTGGGAAATTCCGTGCTGGTGAGCGACGCCGATCTCAAAAAAGTGAAGCGGATGATTCCCTACTAAGCCATGGGCAACGTTCTCAATCGCAGGAATGTTCTTTTGATCATTATTGCGATTGTGGTGTTGCCTATAATGTGGTGGTCATCGGCTGGGATTCGAGGACAACTGATGGCCCGTTATGACGCCGCACGCGGACATTACAGAGTGTTGTTTTACGGCTATCCGGCTCTCGGGTTTTCGGAATACAGAACGCTCCTGCACGACCGATACGGCGTCGAGCTAGAAGCCAAAGGCTGTGTCATGCCCTCTCTAGGGGCCTCATATGCAAACGCTTATAACCGAGAAAGTGTCGCTGTGATAAACAGAAAATTTGGACACGATGTGTTTAAGGAGTGTTGGGGCGACGCAATTAAGAAAAGGGTAGAAAATCTTAAGGCTGAACAGCAAAAAGTCAGCCACAGCGAGTGAAGAGGTACATCCTACCTCCAGCCGCCAAACGAAATAGAAAAGGAGAACATCATGCCTCGTGTAAAACGCGGGACCAAACGCCGCGCCAAGCGCAAGAGAATTCTTGAACGCGCCAGTGGTTATTACCTAACGAAATCCAAACTTTACCGTTCGGCGAAAGAAGCGGTCGAGCGCGGGCTGAAGTTTGCCTACTCCGGCCGCAAGCAGAGGAAGCGCCAATTCCGCTCGATTTGGATCGTGCGCATCGGCGCCGCCGCCCGCTTGAACGGACTGAACTACAACCAGTTCATCAGCGGATTGAAAAAAGCCGGCGTCGAACTCGACCGCAAGATCCTGGCGGATTTGGCGGTGAACGACGCGGCTGGATTTGCCAGCCTGGCGGAACAGGCAAAGAAAGCGAACGCAGCAGCGGTTTAGCCGTCAGCTTTCAGCCATCAGCCGTCAGTTTTCAGTTTTACTTTAGATATGTCATCCTGAGCGGAGCAGAACGATTCGCGAAGCGAATCGTTCTGCGGAGTCGAAGGACCCCCACTACCGGCACAAGTTTTGGAGCGAGCAGAGACCCTTCGCTTCGCTCGGGATGACAGGGTCCTATGAGTTCTTGAAAACGTGCCCTACACCGTCTCCAAACCGAGCGACTTCTCGACTGCGGCGCTGGATAGCGCGACGAGCGAAGTTCTAGCTGCGCTGGAGCAAGAGTCCGAAGCCGTCGCGTCCGAGAACGACTGGAAAATATTTCGCGCCCGCTGGATGGCGCGCAAGAACGGCGTGCTCACCCAGATCAATGATCTTTGGCTGAAGGCCGCGCCGGTACCCAATAAACGTGACGTTGGCCAGCGCGTCAACCAACTCAAGACCAGCGTCGAGCAAGGGGTGGACGCGACGCTGGCCCGCATTCAGAGCGGAGCTTCCTCGGGCAATCTCGCCGCCGAGCGCCTCGACATCACCCTTCCCGGCATTCGGCGTCCCATCGGCGCGGAGCATCCCGTCATCAAGACGATGAACGAAATCATCGGCGTCTTCCGCAATCTCGGATACTCGGTCGAGGAAGGCCCCGAGATTGAAACCGATTACTACAACTTCGAAGCGCTGAATTTCCCGCCGAACCATCCCGCGCGCGACACCCAGGACACGCTATTCATCGCCGGGCAGGAATTGAAGCCGCCGCGCGACCGCCTGTTGCTGCGCACGCACACTTCGCCGGTGCAGATCCGCACCATGCAGAAGATGCGGCCGCCGGTGCGCGTGGTGTGTCCGGGAAAAGTCCACCGCAACGACGCGCTCGACGCTACCCACTCGCCCATCTTTCATCAGGTCGAAGGACTGGCGGTAGACACTAACATTACTTTCTGTGATCTCAAGGGCACACTCGACCACGCCATGAAAGCGTTCTTCGGATCGAGCGTGAAGACGCGCTTTTATCCGTCGTTTTTCCCGTTCACCGAACCCAGCGCCGACGTGCAGATCAGTTGCATTTTCTGCGATGGCAAGGGCGCGCGCGACGGCGCTCCGTGCCGCAACTGCAAGGCCAGCGGATGGATTGAACTGCTGGGCTGCGGCATGGTCGATCCGAATGTCTACGGCTTCGTGGATTACGATGCCACCAAAGTTTCGGGATTCGCCTTTGGCATGGGCGTGGAACGAATTGCGATCCTGAAGTACGGCGTGGACGATATTCAGTTGTTCTTTCAGGGCGATGTAAGGTTTCTGGAGCAGTTTGGATAATGGCTTCGAGCTACGAGCCGCGAGCTTCGAGCGATCACGCTTGGACGAAGTCTGCTCGAAGCTCGTAGCTCGTGGCTCGTAGCTGACGTTCTCATGAAAATTTCTCCCCATTGGTTGCGCGACTTTGTCGATCTCCCGGTCGACTATCTTCGTGTTGCCGACGACCTTACTCTCGCGGGCGTTGCCGTCGAGGGTATTTCCGGCGAAGGCGACCGCACCGTCTTTGAGATGGAGATCACGACTAACCGTCCCGATGCCATGAATCATTACGGCGTGGCCCGCGAGGCTTCGGCGCTCTACGATCTGCCGCTCCGGCCGATTGAACCGAAGCTGCCGCCATCACAGGGTAAGTCTGAAGTCACCATTGACATTCAGGAACCGGAGCTTTGTCCGCGCTTCACAGCGCGCGAGATTCGCGGCGCGACCGTGCATAGCTCGCCTGCAATCGTTGCCAATCGCCTGCTGCTGCTCGATCAGCGCCCCATCAGCAACGCGGTCGACGCCACCAACTACGTTTTGTGGGAGAGTGGCAAGCCCACACACGTGTTCGATCTCGATCTGCTCGAAGGGCGGCGACTGATCATTCGCAAAGCCCACGCGGGCGAAACGTTGAAGACCCTGGATGGCGTGGAGCGCAAGCTCTCCACCGACGATCTCGTCGTTGCCGATGCGAAAAAACCGGTGGGCCTGGCCGGCGTCATGGGCGGCTTCGACACCATGATCACCGAGCGCACGAAGAACATCCTGATTGAATCCGCGTGGTGGGACCCGGTCACCGTGCGGCGGATGTCGAAGCGCCACGGCATTCACACCGACGCTTCACACCGATTTGAGCGAGGGGCGGATTTCGCATCGACCGTCGTTTCAGCCAATCGGGTCGCGGAACTTATTCTCAATTCCGGCGGCGGCACGCTCATCGGCGACGCGATCGACGTGGTTGCCCGCCAGCTTGACCTTGCTCCCGTGGAGCTCGACCTGCACGAAGTGCGCCGCATTCTCGGCCAGGAAATCGGCGCGCTCGAAATCAGCCGCATCCTTACGCGCCTCGGCTTCGCCATGTTTCCGGAAAACGAAGACAACTATCTCGTCCACATCCCGAGCTGGCGGCTCGATATCGAACGCGAGATCGACCTCATAGAGGAACTGGCGCGCCTGCACGGATACGACAAATTTCCCAACACGCTTCCCGCCTATAGCGGCGAGGTCCGCAATCTGCCCGACGCGCGGAAGGACGCGCGGTTGCGCTCAACGCTCCTGGCGCTCGGTTACAATGAAACCATTTCGCTTACCTTCATCTCAAAAGACGACGCCCGGCGCTTTTCTCCCGCCACCGCAATCGCCCTCGCGAACCCGCTCAGCGACGAGGCTTCGGCGATGCGCACTTCGATGGTTCCGAGCATGTTGAACATGCTGGCTTATAACCTGAATCGCGGCAGCGACCATGTTCGCCTGTTCGAATCTGGAAATGTTTTTGCGGCGTCGGGCGATGATCCGGTGAAGTTGGAGTTGAAGCGCATCTCGATTGGCGCGATGGGCGGCGCAACCGGCAGCGCCGTGGAAGGCGGAGTTCATCAGGCGGCGCGTCCGTTCTCGTTCTTCGATTTGAAGGGCGATGTCGAACAACTGCTGGCCCCGTTTGCGCACTGGACGATTCATTACGACTCGCAGACGGCCGATTACTATCATCCCGGACGATCTGCCTGCATCGTGATGGATGGCGCGACCGTAGCCCAGTTTGGCCAGATTCATCCCGATGTGGCCGCGGCCCGCAAACTGCGGCAGGACGTTTTTGTCGCCGAAATCTATCTCGACCGCCTCTACCAGCACGATCTGCGCCAGGTGCGTTATGAAGCCCTGCCCCGCTTCCCTGCCGTCGAGCGCGACTTCTCCTTTGTATTTGACGACGGAGTGGAGTTCGAGAAAATTCACGGAAGCGTCAGCGCGTTAGGCATCGCCGAGCTGCGCAGCTTCGTCCCGGTAGAAATTTTCCGCGACGAAAAAGTCGGCGCGTGCAAGTACTCGATCCTGATGCGCGCCAAGTTCCAATCCACCGACCGCACCCTGCGCGACGACGAGGTCGCGCAGTGGTCGGGACAGATTGCTAAGACATTGGAAGGGTTGGGCGGCGTGCAGAGAGCGTAGGGGTCGTGTATCTCGTTTACTTGCCGTCTCGCAATAAGGGCGAATCCACAACCTTATCTGAAAAGTAGACAAGTGCGACCACACTGCGAGGAACGTAAATGGCTCTCGTTTCCTTCGGTCCGACGATATAAAAACCTTCATCGGACTCTTCGACCAATTGGGCCGACACAGCCTTGTTCGGGGTGATGGGAGAATCCTTCGTAAAGTAAATAGTCACGCTGACAGGGGCACCCCCGCCCCACGAAGCCTTGAGGTGGGGATAGTAGTATTGGGCGAATACCAGCAGGACGACGAACATTACCCCTAGCGGTTTCGCCCATTCTCCTTGCTCGATGAGATTCTTCTTCGACCTCAGTCTTCATTTCTATTATTGTCCACACAAAAACGCCATAGAACCTAATGGAAACGGACACGAAGCTAAGATTTTTGGCGATTATCGATCGCACTTCGCCTTGGAGGAGAAACAGGACGGCTGCCACGGAAGCTGTAGCAACGAAGATTGGAGGGGCCTTCTTCCAGCTCATAGCAGCAAGGTAAAATACAAACAATAGGCACGCGGCGGGCACCCAGTACCGAATGCCGTAGCCAGTTGCAGGTGGCACATATTCGAAGTTGAACAACAGAGGCGAAAGCGGGATACTCAGACCAAGAAAGAAAGTCCAGATTAAGAGGGCATCCCGTGCAATCTTAATCCATGGAAGATCACTGTACCTTGTTGCTGCCGTAATCGGAATCGCTGAGAAGAACAAGAACCATGCACCTGCCGCAAGGATACGTGGACGGAATGGATTTGTACCGATGAACCCATAGCTAGGGCGTGTCATCAAATTGGATATATGCGGTGAGGAGTAGTTGCCGATAGATTTGTGGGATGGGAGTGCGGCGCTACGGGTTACGGGACGATCAGTGGGAGCGGATCGAAGGGATGTTGCCGGGTCGAAGGGGTTCGGTGGGCCGTCCGGCCGAGGATAATCGGTTGTTTGTCGAGGCCGTGTTATATCGCTATCGGGCCGGGATTCCATGGCGGGACATGCCGGAACGTTTTGGCGACTTCCGCGTCGTGCATACGCGGTTCAGTCGGTGGGCGAGGCGCGGGGTGTGGAAGAAGTTATTCGAGCATCTGGCGGCGGATGCGGACAACGAATACGCGATGATCGATTCGACCATCGTGCGCGCGCATCAGCACAGTGCTGGGGCGCGTAAAAAGGGGGCTCGGACCAGGCCATCGGACGCAGCAAGGGCGGGTTGAGCACCAAGATTCATGCCACCGTCGATGCCCTCGGCAACCCGACCGGGTTTCATCTTTCGCCCGGACAGGCGTGCGATCTGGAGGGAGCCGACGTGCTGCTGCCGCTGGTGGAGGCCGACATCGTGCTCGCCGATCGAGGCTTCGATGCCGATGAGCGGGTTCTGATTCCGCTGGCGCAGGCGGGCAAAGTGGCGGTGATTCCGCCCAAAGCCAACCGCAAAATCCAGCGCGAATACGACAGGGATCTCTATCAGGCGCGCCACCGGATTGAAAACTTCTTTGCCAAACTCAAACAGTATCGCGCCATCGCCACCCGCTACGATAAAACCGCGCGCAACTTCCTCGCCGCCATCCACCTCGCCGCCACCGTCATTTGGCTCATTTGATGACACGCCCTAGCTTGGTGTATTGAGACGATCAGGAAGCCACATGCATACACAGCGATTGCGATAGCTGCAACGCCTTTCGATAAAGGGTCGGCCCACGGCGCTAGGTCGGTTAGCAGCTTTCGATTGCCTTCGGGTTGCTGTTCAGAATTTGCCATGCGCAAGCGTTTTCGGCAGCGAGTTCTCCCAATGATAACGTTAATCTTGATTAACGATGAAAAATCCACTCAGCGGTTGGCCATGGTTCGGATCGTGCCCAATCCCAGCAAGCGTTCGTCGGCCGTCACCAGCGTCAGGTCTAAGACCTCGGCGGTGGCGACTAGGATGCGGTCGGCGGGGTCCTGATGCATGGAGAGCCGTCTCGCGACCAACGCGATCTCATGGGTCAGCGGAGCTTCGCGCGTGCCGGCGGTGGCTCGCGCCAGCCAATCCGAAAGGTCTCCGTCAATCTCGAATCTGCCTTTGTAGTACAACGTTAGCGCCTCATAGGTGCTCATAGGCGAGAGCCAAAGTTCGTTATCCTGGTCTTTGAGCTGAACCAAAACTCCTCTCCCAATCCGTTTTGGATCGCTCAGCGTCCATAGCCAGATGTGGGTATCAAGCAAGAGTCTCAATCGCGCAAGACCTCCCACTCATCCTCATCGGTTGCCGGAGAGACGATGTCCCCGGTAATCTTCATCGTGCCCTTCATCGACCCGATCCAGGCCTTACGATTTTCCACCGCCGTCGGCGGAACGACCTCGGCGACGGGTTTGCCAAAACGCGTGACCCGAATCGGTTTTTTTGTCGCACGGACCTGTTCCAGCACGGCGAGGCACTTGGCCTTGAATTCCGAAATGGCTATTTCCTGCATAGTGTTTCTCTAGTGGTCATTCTAACATACTATGGTCAGCTTGATTGACTACTTTTCAAACCCGCGCTGTGGCTTGCCGCTGTCGTCCTCAGCCGCGCCCCTGCAAAGCAAAATGAGAATCGGAGTTCGCCGACACTATGAGATGGGGCAGGCCGCGTTTTCACTCGCGGAGGAGACGGGGCAAGCCCCGTCTGTAGATGCTCCAAGATAATGTCACCCCTTAACTGCAACCAGACTTTGTCACCCTATAGGGATGGTGACGATGAGTCAGAAAGAGTTCCAACGGGTGAAAGTGATTGAGAATGCAGCAGGCGGGAGGCTGAGCGTACGCGAAGCCTCCCGCCTGCTGCAACTGAGTGAACGCCAGGTGCAGCGCCTCAAGCGCCGCTATCGGCCCGATTCCGTGGGCTGGGTGCAGCACGGCAATCGCGGACGCTCCATGCCCTGGGCCGTTTCACTTCCCCAGAAGCAGTTGATCCTGAACTTGGCCCGCGGCAAATACCGGGGGTTCGACGATTCCCATCTGGCGGAAAAACTGCGCGACGATGAGGACCTCGCCCTCAGCCGCGAGACCGTGCGCCGCATCTTGCGCGCCGCCAAGCTGGCCTCTCCGCAAAAGCGCCGCCCGCGCCAATACCGCTCTCGACGCCCGCCCCGCCCGCGTTTCGGCATGATGGCGCTCACCGATGCCAGCCGCCACGACTGGCTCGAAAGCCGCGGCCCCGCGCTCACCCTCCTGGGCTTTCAGGACGATGCCACCAGCAAGATCCTCGCCGCGCACTTCCAACGCGAAGCCGAAAATACCCTCGGCTATCTCTTCTCGCTGCGCACCATGATCCTCGCGCACGGCGTCCCGCTCAGCCTCTACCGCGACCGCCACGGCATCTTTCAGCGCAACGATCCGCACTGGACCCTTGCCGAACAACTCGCCGGAAAACAATCTCCCACCCAACTCGGACGCGCCCTCGAAGAACTTGGCATCCAACAAATCCCCGCCTGTTCGCCCCAAGCCAAGGGCCGCATCGAGCGCGCCTGGCGCACCTTTCAGGACCGCTTGGTCAGCGAACTCCGCCTCGCCCGCGCCTCCACGTTGGAGCAGGCCAATCGCGTGCTCGACCGCTTCTGCGCCGACTACAACCAGCGCTTCGCTCGCGCCGCCGCTGACGCCGCCTGCGACTTCCGCTCCCTGCCGCGCCGCTTCGACCTCGCCCGCTGCCTCAGCTTGCGCTATCGGCGCGTGGTCGCCCCCGATCACACGGTCACTCTCGGCGCGCACTCCATTGCCCTGCCGCCCTTGCCCGGCCAGCGCGGCTACGCCGGAGAAACCGTCGAACTCTCGCATCAGACTCGACGGCACGCTGCGCGTCTATCGCGAAGACACTTTGCTGTGCGCTTTGCCTTTGCCGCTTGAAGAACACGCCGAACGACGCCCTGCGCCCATCACCACCGCGCAGCAACGAAAAACCCCGATGCCCCGCATCTATAACCTCTCCGGCCGCCCCGCTTTGGCGGCCGTTACTTAATCGACAAGGGGGTGACAGAGTCTCGTTGCAGTTAATACGACATTTTCTCGTTGCAACAACACGGGGCAAGCCCCGTCTCTACGGATGTGCGCGAGGTGGTGCGGCAATAGTGAGCGGCGCTTCCACAGGAGATTGCGCTATACTTCGCTTCAGCGCCGATTGGTCCCCGGAAGCGAGTGCCCATGGCTGTGAAGATGGTGGAAGAAGAGGTATCTGAGCAGGTTCCCGCTGAAGATTTTGCGGCGCTGGAAGAGAAAGTTTATCGCACCATTGAGTTGTACAAGGCCGCCAAAGAGGCCCGCGTCATCGCCGAGCGCGACGCGAAGCGGCTGCGCGAGCAATTGGCGGAGCGCGTGGAAGAAAACGAAACCATGCGCCGCGAGTTGCTGCAACTGCGCAAGGACCGCGAGGACATTCGCGGCCGGGTCGAAAAAATGCTGGGCCAAATGGACAGCCTGACGCATGAGCAGGCAAGCTGAATGGGAGCGACATGGCCACTCCGAGCAAACAATCTCCGGCCGGCACAATGACGACGACGAACGGCAATGGCAGTGTCCGCGTCGAAATCTTCGATCAGGTTTACAACCTGCGGGGCTCGGACGCGGCCTACATTATCAAGCTGGCCGAGTACGTGGACGGCAAGATGCGCGCCGTGTCGGAGCAGACGGCGACGGTCGATTCGGTGCGGCTGGCGGTGCTGGCGGCGTTAAATATCGCGGACGAATATCACCTGCTGCAGCGGCGGCTGGAGCATCCTTCTCCGGAAGCGCAGCGGCGGGCCAGCAAACTGGCCAACGCGCTGGATGAAGTTTTGCAAGATACCCGCCGCACGGGATGAAGCCGTTGGTAACCTCGGTCGTAACTTGGGTCCATCTTCTATCGCGAATCCAGGTATAGCGAATCCAGAGTTGCAGCGATCACAGGCGGCTGCCGAGCTGCGCTCGGCATGGACCCTTCGACTTCGCTCAGGGCAGGCTTGCGAGGGCGCCCGTCCCCACACGAGCGCACCTGCCAGCAAGCCTTATGCCAACTATTTTTCATTTGCCTCTTGCCAATTTGTTCCCGGTTTCCTAGCATCCTAGATGAAAGCCGACCTGCCAAGTTGGTGATGGTGGCAACCGATTTTTGAACCAATGCCGAATGAACGGGGACTCGGCTCGCAAGATCCGGTGTGCTATGTTCCGCCATGCGGAAAAGCCTAATGGGTCGCGGCGGGTTCCCACCGTCTGAGACGGGTTCATTCTCGGCCCACCACACGGCCCAGTGGGTCGGCTTGTCTTTTGGTGAATAGCGAGAACTGGCAACCATTGGAGCGAGCCGTAATATCAGAGAAAACGGCGCGGCGGTCGTGTGGGGCCGGCGGACTTCGCTACCGGAACCAGCGTGGCGCCGCGCGGGTGGGAATGTTCTCCGGGGCTTCCAGCGGGAGGCCCCGCATAGTTCAGTTGGCAAAAAGCGGGGCTTGACGACTCTTCATCTTGCGAGGAAATATGAATTGCTTCCATAACAAACTTACTCTGTGGATGATTGCTTGCTGCCTTATGCTGACGGTTGCCGTGGCGCCCGCTTGGGCTAAGGCGCAGGCCAGCGCGGCCGCGCCAACCGCGGCGAAACCTGCGGCTGGATCCAGCGCAACTCCGGCGGCAGCGGCGCCCGCTTCCGCGGGCAACACGGCTGTGCCCAAGACGGCGGCGACGAAGACCGGTGGCGCCACTTCCAGCCAGGAAATTGCCGCCGCCAAGGCCAGCGGCAAGGTCTGGGTCAATACCGAAACTGGCGTCTATCACAAGGGCGGACGCTGGTATGGCAAGACCAAGGCGGGCAAGTTCATGACCGAAGCCGAAGCGAAGGCAGCCGGGTATAAGGAAGCGCACCGGGAGTAGAAAAGATTGGCATGACACCGGACGTGGCGTCGCGCATTAGTTCAGCGGCGCGAGTGATGGCACGCGGCATTGCCTAACACGCGCGGGCGGTGCGTTTTCGCCTGGGCCGGTGGAGGTTGGGGCGAAAACGCAAGCGTATCCTCATGTCCGTTGCCTTGGCCCCGGATGTGGAGGATAATCACATTACCGCAGCCGCGGCCTTGGCCCAGTTATCGCGTGAACCTCCCAAATTACATTACGCTCACCCGGATCGCCGCGATTCCGCTGCTCATCTGGATTCTTTGCAGCCCGCGCTTCGCGAGCGAGCAGAGCGGGGAGCGGGAAATTCTGGCTTCGGCGGTTTTCATCCTGGCCTCGCTCACCGACGGCATTGACGGGTATCTGGCGCGCCGGCGCGGGCAGATCACGACCATGGGAATGCTGCTCGATCCGCTGGCCGACAAGCTGCTGATCGCGGCCGCGTTTATCGCGCTGGTGCAGTTCAATCCCGCGCTGGTGCCGGCCTGGATGGCGGTGGTCATCATTGGGCGGGAGTTTCTGGTGAGCGGACTGCGCTCGATTGCGGCTTCCGAAGGGTTCACCATCCAGGCCAGCGAGCTGGGCAAGTTCAAGATGCTGGTGCAAATTATTTCGGTGGCGGCGGTGATTCTGGCGCGGCGCTGGCACGAGTGGCCGGTGTACGGCATTTACATTTTCCCGTTGTACTGGATCGCGCGGCTGGCCGTCTGGTTCATGGTTTTGCTTTCTCTGGTTTCGGCACTCGACTATTTCGTCGCCTTCTGGTCGCGGATCGACCGCAAATCGGAAAAACGGCGGCGGACCTTCGTCCTCTCCCGGAGGAGAAAACGAGATGTCCAGGTCGTCTGAAAAACCGTCTGCGGATCTCGTCGCGCGCCAAGCGGAGCGGCTCCGGTCGGGGGGACCTTCTCTCGAACTTTCTCTCGAACAGCGCCGGGCACTGCTCGGCATTGCGCACCGGTCGATTCTTTGCTATTTGCAGGGGCAGCCTTTTCCGGACGCGCCCCCTTCTGTGCCAGGGCTGTCTGAACCGCGAGGCGTCTTCACTACGCTTTATTTGACCAGCGATCTGCCGGGCGATCTCGAACCCAGAGCCCGCCGCGAACTGCATCGCGAAACTTACCGCGAATTGCGGGGATGCGTTGGCTATGTCACGGCGATCGCGCCTTTGTATCGCGCGGTGGCGGAAACGGCCCGCGCGGCGGCTTTCGAAGATTCCCGGTTCTCGCCGGTGACTAAGGAAGAAGCTCCTCGGCTCGAGGTTTCCTTGAGCGTGCTCTCCCGCCTGTTTGCGATTCATCCCGAGGCGGTGGAAGTCGGGCGCCACGGACTGCTCATCTCCGACGGCGCTCGCCGCGGCCTGCTGCTGCCGCAGGTCCCCGTCGAATATGGCTGGGACCGAGAAACTTTTCTGGAGCAAACCTGCCGCAAGGCGGGCCTGCCGCTGGACGCCTGGCGCAAGGCCGCAACCATCGAGGCATTCACCGCCGAGGTTTTTGGCGACCGCGATGTGCAAGTTCCCTGCTGACAAAAGAAAAAGGGGAGATTTTCTCTCCCCCTCCTTGCGATGAAATCGAGTTTGTTCGCTTACTGTTGCGCGTCGAGTTCCACCTGGTCTCCCGCGTAAACATCTTCGAGCGCGAAGACGACCATGGCGGACGACGAGGTTGGAGTCACGCCCAGAACCACGACTTCGCCCACAGCGCGCCGTGGCAAATCACTGAGATGGATGTTCGGCCCTGTGCTTTTCGTGAAGCGACTAGCCTCAACCGAAGGCGGCCGCGCTTGCGTGTCTTCCGCAATCCTGGCTTTGAAGGAGAGCGCATCCACCGGATTTTCCAAATCGGAGGTGTATGAACGCAGTGCGCGAAAATAGTCTCCCACCTTTACGCCCTGATTTGAACCTATGTTCATATAAAGTTTCATGCCCGTGCCGAGCACGCTGTCGAAGTCTTTGCCGAGCACGATCCGTCCGCTCAACTTTCCGTTGGGCGGAGCGAAGCGGTCGAAATGAGCGGGCTCGCGGAATGCGACGTGCTGTTTTTCGACGAACGGCACGGCGAGATCCCCCGGATTGATGGGATCGCAACTGAGTTCCACCTGGGCGATGGCGCTGTGACTGCGTGTATCGACTACGCGCACTCTGCCGATTTCACCGTAAGGGCGGCCCGTGGCAGCCAGTGCCTTTCTTTGCCCCGGATAGATTTCGTACTTGTTGACGTCCCGCATTTCGCGGACGATTGAATACAGTTGTCCCGCCTGGTAGCCAGTCCCGGCGAGGTAAACCAGTTCGCCTTTCCCGAATTTGGTGGAGTGCGGCGACTGCACGCCGCCGTTGACGTAGTTGGCGTCGGGAAGCCGGTCCTTGGAGAGAAATCCGGCGCAGTAAATATCTGACGCGGTAGGCGTCTGGAAGCGCACAAAGGGCACGTTGACCGACGTGTTGACGATGCCGGACGCATCGGGCGCGGCCGCCGTCAGCGACTGCTGGGCTAGGGTCAGAGTCGCCGTCACCGTCACTATCAGTAGCAATAACAATCCTGTTTTCTGCATCTTACCTCCGCCTTCTTGGCCTTCTGGGGCTGTCCCGGCTATCTCTTTCGGAATACAAGGGTTACAGTCGAAAAGTAACAAGCGCATGGGGTGGGGTCAAGGTTACGAGGGTGTTGAGCCGGTGTGCTCCCAAAGTGTCTTTCTAGTGGCGGGGCAACCTTAATGGTTGCATCTGGACTCGTACCCCTGTAATATCGCGCCGATGTTGAAAACAAATGGCCTTGGCTAGTTCTTTTACTATTGAGCCCCGTCTTCTGTCCAGGCGCTTACCCAAGGTCTGCCTGGCGTTGAGGGGCGACTCGATCGACGAGATGCTGGATGCGGCTGAGTCCGTGGCGCGGGACAACCCGTTCCTCGAGTTCCGTCTGGACTACCTGAAGCAGCCGCTGGCCGCGCTTGCGAAGATCCATCGTTTTCTCGAAACGCACCGGTACGTCATAGCCATCGCTACCTGCCGCCGCGCCGCGAGCGGCGGCCAGTTCAAAGGATCGCTCGCTGCGCAATTGGAAGTGCTGGGCAAGGCGCACGCGGCGGGTTGCCAGATTGTCGATCTGGAACTGGAGAGCGCGCTGCGGGCCAAGCCGGAAGCGATTGCGCGCCTGCGCAGCCGCGCCACTCTGATTGTTTCGTTCCACGATTTCCGCGGCACGCGCCACCTCGAGGAAACGCTCAAGAAAATGCTGAAGGTCCCGGCCGACCTCTACAAAATCGTCGGCACGGCCACTACGCTTTCCGACAACGTGGCCATGATGAAGTTTGTGCAGACGGAGAGCGACAAGCATGCGCTGATCGGATTGTGCATGGGAGAGCAAGGCATCATCAGCCGCGTGCTCAGCGTGCGCGCCGGGAGCGTGTTTACCTTTGCCGCGGTCAACGCCGGTCTGCAGACCGCGCCCGGCCAGGTGAGCGCGAGGGACCTGCACGGGACCTACCGCATCGATCAAGTCGACGCCGCCACGCGCATTTATGGGGTCGCCGGCGATCCCATCGGACATTCGCTCTCGCCCGTCATCATGAACACGGCGCTGCGCCGCGAGAACGTGAACGCTGTATATCTTCCGCTGCACGCCAAGACGCTCAAGGACCTGATCCACTGCGCGCGCGAGATACCGTTGCGCGGCTTCAGCATCACCATGCCGTACAAGCAGGCCATCCTTCCGTATCTCGATAACATGGACACGCATACGGCGAAGATCGGCGCCTGCAATACGGTGGTCCGGGGACAGGAAGGCAAGTTTTACGGGTTCAATACGGATATCGCCGGGATCGTTCGCCCGCTGGAGCAGCGGCTGGCCATCGAAGGCGCGAAAGTTCTGGTGCTGGGCGCGGGAGGCGCGGCGCGCGCCGCCGTCTTCGGGCTCAAGGAGCGCGGCGCCGAAGTGTGGATATTTAATCGCACTCCGCTCAAGGGGCAGAAGCTGGCGCGGCAGGTGAAGGCGCGCGCCATCCAACGCGCCGGCCTGGGCAAGATCGCCTTCGATGCCATCGTTAACGCCACTCCGGTGGGCATGGGCAACACCCGGGACTGCCCGCTCAAGGACGAGGAGATTCAGGCGCGCGTGGTCTTCGACATGGTGTACGACCCGGTCGAAACGCACCTGCTACAGGTGGCGCGAGCCAAGGGAATCGCCGTCATTCCAGGAATTGAAATGTTCGTGCAACAGGCCGCCCGGCAGTTTGAAATCTGGACGGGAAAGCCCGCCCCCGCCGGCGATATGCTGCGCGCGGTTGCGGTCGCGCTGCAGGAGCGCGCGGCCGCCCAGAAGCAACCGAATTCGTAAGCTCTAGCTACTGGCCCTTTTGTCCCGCGCTAAAAGTTGTCCACGGCCCCGCCTTCATGTCGCGAAGCAAGGGCTTCTGCCAGGAGTATTCCGGGATGCTGCGCCAGAAAATCGGCGGCCACAAAATCGGCTCCGCAAGGATGTCCCGCGCGGGCCCGCAGGGTCATGCTGGCGGCCATCTTGCTGTCGGTGACTTTGCCCTGGACCGCGCCTCCGGGGTTGTAGGGGTTCCAGTCCCACTCCTTCACTCCCCGCGGAGATGCATCCCCATGGCCGCACAACGTGCGCTCATTGGGCTGTTCTTTTTTCTCAAAGCTGTCGAAGTGGTCCGACAAAAACTCCTCCGCCATTTCCACGTCGATTTTTCCCTTGGACGTTTGCATCAGCTCTTCCCAGCGGATGTGCCGCGCATTCGGCGATGAAGACGCGTCCTTTGGATCGAACGTGGTTTCCTCCCGGATCAGCTTCGGGTCTTGCGCGAAATTCGCGCTGACGAAATAGCCGTCTTTCTTGCGCCACAAGGGCGTGTTCTTCAGCCCCAGTTCGAGGTAGGCGATTTCTCCCGTCTTGCGGTCCCCGATCAGCCAGTCGTTGGCGTAGCCGCCGTTATTTCCCTCTTTGATGATGCGCACATAGTCGTCAATGGAATTGGCGTATTGCAGCGCCTTGCGCGAGCGCATGAACTCCGGCTTGCCCTTCGGGTCCCAGCCCTCGAACTGCGTGATGGTCGTTTCCGTGATCATGATGCCGCTGGCATTGATGCCGAAGTCGTCGTCGCTGGTGATCACTCCCGGATAGCCATCCGTCAACATGCGATTGCCGCGCTCGGGGACGATGTCGAAGATGATGACCGAGCGCTCGCCCGCCGACATAGCTCGTCCAGTCGTTGTGCGCGATCACGATCTGGCCGTCTTTGGTCTGGCTGCCGGTCGCAATAAACGCGCTGCAATTGCCCGGCGGCTTGGGGCGCGGCGCGTTCGGCCCGCTTCTGCCGTTCGTCCAGCCACGGCACGTAATAGTCGGACAGCTCTTCAAAGGCGTTGAGCGCAACCACGTCGTAAATATCGAGTTTGACGCCGCGCGCTTTCAGCCCATCGGCAATGCCCTGCAACTCCTGCTGATATTCGCCATCAATGTGCGGCCAAAGCATGTCTTGCGCCGCCTGGCGGAAGAACGCCCAGTCGCGGTGCGATCGTGCATGTCGAGAACTTGATAACCTCAAAACCGTCGGCAATCTCCGCCGCCAGCAGATATCCGTGCTGAAATCCGATCTCCGACGGCGATCCCTCCAGGTGGACATACGTCCAGCCTGCCTGCTGAAAGCGGTACGATTTTTCCAGGCGCGGGTCCTGGCGAGCCCTCATCCCGGGCCGCGCCCGGCGAAATTCCGCGCCCCGCTGAACCCCAGCAGAAAAGCGAGGGCCATGCCAAGGCTGACCCTCAAAATGACACGCCGAATCGCGCGCTCCCGCGCTGAAACATGACCGAAGATTGCCGGCATAGTTCTCCTTCGTTGGGCGGCCGGTCGAGACTCCCGCCGCCATCCGTCAGGTTAGAGAGATGCAGCGTGGAAGTCAACCATAACACTCGGGGCGGCCGGCTGCCGATGCCGGTTAATTGACGTTTTTGCCGGTCCGCCGTCGTATCAAATTGAGATTTTGTGCGATGCAGGCGCCGCAAGAAAGGTTGCAAATTACCTGCTGCGGCAGTAGGATGGCTTTGGGCGCGGGTTTTCGCGTCCATCTTGTCTGAACACGCCAAATCTTCCATGTAGAAACGCAGCCCTGGTCATAATGAGAGTCTGAAGGGGCGCCCAAGGCCCCGGTGTAATTCGGAGAGAATGCATGTCGTGGTACGCGTACTGCCTCACGGAACACCCAACACTTGCTAACGGTGTTCGCGCCCGCCGTCCTTATCTTCTCGATGGAATTCAGGGTGTGAACGGTTCTCCGGTCATGAGCTATCCGAGCGGAGAATTCGCGGTCATCGTCAGTGAATATGATCGGACAACCTCCAAACTGGACGAAAGGTCGGTGCTGGAGCATGCCCGCGTTGTGAGCCAGAGTTTTCGCAGTGGCACTGTCTTGCCGTTCCGATTCGGAACGATTTTCGACACCGAAGACGCCATTCGCCAGGCGGTTCGAGCCAACCGCCGCACTTTCTTCGAGAGCGTGGAGCGGCTGCGCGGCAAGTCGGAAATGCGCATCAAGCTGGTGGTCCGCGACGACGATGGACATGGCCCCGTCGAAGAAATTGTCTTGCCCGATACGGTTGGACGCGAATACCTGACCAAACTCCGCGAGAAGGCGTCGCGCGAGCGCGAGCGCCAGACCAAAGCCCGCGCCCTTTCGGTGCAGGTGCACAAGCTCTTCAACCCCCTCGAGGAAGAAGTGAGTTGCAAAAAGGTCGATGCCGACGGCATGTTGCTCGACATCGCCCATCTCATCGACACCAAATCGATCGAGCAATATCAGAACCGGTACAGCGCGGCGGCCAAGCAACTCAAGAATTGCCAGATGTTCGTGACCGGCCCCTGGCCGCCGTATCATTTTCTGCCGGGGAAGGTGCGCACGGTCGCCAGCGACAGCTAGCGTGTGTTTCATAAATGCCTTTCGGGCCGGAAAGCCAGCCCCTCCGGGACTATAGCGGTTCCAGCGTTGCTGTACCCCGCTCGTGTAGAGACGGGGCTTGCCCAGTCTCCGTCGGACGTAATTCAGCATTTCTCCGTGGTTACAGCAATCCTGGATTCGCTATAGCCTCTTGGAAAAGGCTGGCCCCGCAAGGGGCCGCTTTTTTTGTCACTGCCGTTGCGATACACTCGCCAGTTCCGATGAAATCGAAAAAATGAACGCTAAAAAAGTGCGCGTCAAAAAAGCCGTTTCCCTGCCTATCTTCTTGCTGCTGGTTGCGTTGCTCGCGCAGAAACCGCTGCACGCGCAAAAGCCGGTCAACGGGCCCGACGATCTGCTCCTCGCCACCATGGAAAAGGAGTTGCATCGCGGCCAAACCGAGCTGGCCAAAAAGGACCCCGCGCCCTACTTCACCAGCTACGCCGTGACCGATGGGGAGTCGCTGGTCATCATCAGCGCCCAAGGCGGCATCCTTACCTCAACTCACACGCGTTACCGCGCCGCCGACGTTAGCATGCGCATCGGCGCTCCGGCCCTCGATAACACCCACGACAAGGAGCGCTTTTCCGGTATTACTTCCGGCCAGCTTCCGCAGCGGGACGACGCCAACGCCATCGCCCGCGTGCTCTGGAAGCTGACCTACGAGCAGTATCGCAAGGCACGCCAGGCCTATGCCAAGGTGAAAACCAAGAGCGCCGTCCGCGCCCAGGACGAGGACGACTCGCCCGACTTCTCCGAAGAGAAGCCCTCGACTTACATCGAGAAGACTCCACCGCCCGCCTTTCCCGAGCAGAAAGCCTGGGAAGAACTGGCGCGCCGCTATTCCGCCAAGTTTCGCCAGTATCCACAGGTCGAACAGTCCATGGTCGTTCTTTACGCCGAGACGAGCCACAGTTATCTGGTCTCGACCGAAGGCACGAAGATGGTCACCGCCGACGCTATTTTCCGCATCATGATCCAGGCCGGAAACCCGCGCCGACGACGGCATGGAACTGATGCGCGTCGAAACCTTCCAGTTTTCCGACCCGGCAAAAGTTCCCTCGGAAGCGGAAGTGGCGGCGAGCGTGAAAAAAATGGCGGGCGATTTGAGCGCGTTGCGCGCGGCCCCGCTGGCCGAACCTTACAGCGGCCCGGCATTGCTCTCGGGGCGCGCCGCCGCGGTTTTCTTTCATGAAGTGCTCGGCCATCGCGTCGAAGGACAGCGCCAGAGGGGCCGCGACGAAGGCCAGACTTTCACCAAGAAGGTCAACGAAAAAATCCTGCCTGAATTTCTCAGCGTCACCGACGATCCCACGCTGCGCACGCTCGCGCGGCACGGAACTCTCGGGCTTTTATCGTTACGACGACGAAGGCATTCCCGCCGAGCGCGTCGAGGTGGTCAAGGACGGCATTCTGAAGAATTTTCTGATGGGACGATTGCCGGTGAAAAACTTCAGCCACTCGAACGGCCACGGCCGCGCCCAGTCGGGATTGATGCCCGTGGGCCGCCAGGGCAATCTGATCGTGACTTCTTCGAAAACCATGTCCGACGCCGCACTGCGCGCCCGCTTCATCGAAGAAATCAAGAAACAGGGGAAACCCTACGGCCTCTACTTCGAAGACATCCAGGGCGGATTCACTCTGACTGCGCGCGGACTGCCGCAAGCCTTCCAGGTGCTGCCGGTCATGGTGTGGCGCGTTTATGCGGACGGGCGCCCGGATGAACTCGTGCGCGGAGTCGACATCGTGGGCACGCCGCTCACGGTGTTGACCGAGATCGCCGCCACGGGAGACACCACCAGTGTGTTTAACGGCATTTGCGGAGCGGAATCGGGCAGCGTTCCCGTATCCGCCGCCGCTCCGGCCATGTTGTTTGCCGGGATAGAGGTGCAGAAACGAAAGTACGGCGACGCGCGCCCTCCCATTCTTCCGCCGCCTCCCGGCGCCATGGACGATAAGGGAGGTGCGAAATGACACGCCACACTTTCCATTCCGTGCTGTCGGCAGCAATCTTTTCCACGCTCCTCGTCTGCGGGTTTTCAACTTCCGCCCGCGCTGCCGATCCTGCTTCCAACGATGCTGTGCTCCGCGCTCTGCGCGAGGAAATGGATCGCTCGAAAGCCCAGCTCAAAATGGAGAACGTCGCCGCGCCGTACTATATCGAATACCGCGTTACCGATCTCGACGAGTTCGAGGCTGGCGCGGTTTTCGGCGCGCTGCGCAACCAGCAGCGTAATCGCGCCCGCCTGTTGCGCGTCGTGGTCCGCGTCGGCGACTACAAGCAAGACAGTTTCTACGGCACGGGAGAAGGCACTGTCGATCTCGTTCCGTCCGACGACGACGTCTTCGCCATCCGCCACCGCATCTGGCTCGCCACCGATCGCGCTTACAAGGACGCCGCCGAAGCGCTCTCCGCCAAGCAAGCCGCGCTCAAGCAGTTGAAAGTAGATGAGCCGGTCGACGATTTCGCCAAAGCGCCGCCGGTCGAAGCGATTGAGCCAGTGGCGCGGCTCTCTGCCGCCGATTTCACGCCCTGGGTGAATTTGATCGAAGAGGCATCCGGCATATATCGCGCCGACCCGGACTTGGAGAACTTCGAATCCTCGCTGCGTTTCATCGCGGAGAACCGTTACTACCTGAACTCGGAGGGAACGGTGGCGAGGACAGGACGCGCACTCTACAGTCTGCACGTGGATGGATCGGCGCAGGCCCCGGACGGCATGCCGCTGGCGCGTTCCTCCAGCGAGGGCGGGCACGCGCTTGGAGACTTGCCCAGCCACGAGAAGTTTCTCGACGGCGCCAAGAAGCTCGTTGCCACGCTCAAGCAGATGCACGACGCCGCCGTCGTCGAAGAAGAATATCGCGGGCCGGTGCTGTTTTCCGCCAACGCCGCCCGGCACGTGATCGCCGATCTGATTGAGCCGAACGTCTTAGGCAAGAAACCCAAGCTCGGGGAAAACGCCCGCACCATAGGCAAATGGTCGAGCAGCTACAAATCGCGCGTACTGCCCGATTTCATCAATGTGTTCGACGATCCGACCATATCGGCCATCTCGGGCAAGCACTTGTTTGGCGACTATTCGATAGACGACGAAGGCGTCAAGGCGCAGCGCGTTTCGCTTATCGAAAAGGGACAACTCGTCGGCTACCTGGTGGGGCGCGAGCCGATTCGCGACTTTCCCGCTTCGAACGGCCACGGCCGCGCCGCCCCGAGCGCCGCGGCTGCGCCGCAGGCGGGCAATCTCATTCTTGAGTCGTCCGACCCGCAGCCCGAGGCCGAACTCAAGAAAAAGTTGATCGAGATGTGCAAGCAGCGCGATCTGAAATACGGCTTGTATGTCGAATCGATCGGCTCAAAGCTGGTCCCACATTTGATCTATCGCATTTGGGTGGAAGACGGCCGGGAAGAGCCGGTGAGGGGCGCGGTGTTTGGCGACCTCGACGTGCGCTCGCTGCGCAGCGACCTGGTTGCCGCCGGAGACACTCCCGGCGTCGATAACAGCTTCGAGCCCGTCTGGCGCAGCGTCGCCAGTCCCGCGCTGCTGTTCGACGAGCTACAAGTCAAACGCTCGGAAGCCAGCAAGCAGGAACTTCCCGAGTACCCAGCGCCCGCGCTCAGTCAGGGTGCGAACCAGCCGTGAGACCGGCGGTGGAAAAATTTTTCGGCTGTAGAGACGGGGCTTGCCCCGTCTCCGCTTGCCCCGCCCACAGAGACGCGGTAAGCTGCGCCTCTACGAGAATGTGAGTTTACCCAATGAGAATGCTTAACTTGAAAACACCGCTCCTGATCTGCGTCCTCTCGCTTTCCGCCAGCTTCGCCGCGTGGCCGCAGACTCCGCCGCCCAAGCCGCAAACCGCTCCGCCCACTTTTTCCAAAGAACTTAGCGATCAGTTGCAGGCGGTGCGCGACGCCGCTCTCGCCAGCGACTACGCCTGGCATCAACTCGCGCACCTGACCGAAAACATCGGGCCGCGCCCCGCCGGATCGCCGCAAGTCCAGGCCGCCACCGAATACGTGGCCGCCGAGATGCGCAAACTCGGCCTCGACGTTCACTTGGAGCCCGCGCAAGTTTCGCACTGGATTCGCGGCGAGGAAAAAGCCGAACTCGTCGAATATCCCGGCCAAGTGCCGGAAACGACCGAGCGCATCGTTCTCACCGCCATCAGCGGCAGCTCGGCGACTCCCGCCGCAGGCATTACCGCGGAGGTCGTCGTAGTGCACAGCTTCGCCGAACTGACCGCGCTCGGACGCGAAAAAGTTGCCGGCAAGATTGTCGTATTCAATGTAATTTACGACGAGCGCAAAGCCCTCGCCGGCATGTCATTTGAGGCTTACGGCGAAGCGGTTGGCTATCGTTCGCGCGGCGCCAAGGCCGCCGCTGAACTGGGCGCCGCCGCTTCGCTCGTCCGTTCCGTTGGCGGAGCCGACTATCGCCTGCCGCACACCGGATACAGCGCGCCCGCCGGAATCCCCGCCGCCGCTCTGGCTGCGGAAGACGCCGAATTGATTGAGCACCTCGCCGCTCAGGGCCGCGTTCGCATGCACCTCACGCTCACTCCGCAAAGCCTGCCCGAAGTGACCGGCTACAACGTGGTCGCCGACCTGAAGGGCAGCGAGCATCCCGAGCAGATTGTCATCGTCTCGGGCCACCTCGATTCCTGGGACCTGGGCCGGGGCGCGATTGACGACGGTGCGGGTGTCGCCATCTCCATGGCCGCCGCCGAAGTATTGCAGCGCCTGCACCTTCGCCCACGCCGCACCCTGCGCGTCATCGCCTGGATGGACGAAGAAAATGGCGGCGGCGGAAACAAGGCCTACGCCAAAGCTCACGTCGCCGAATTAGCCAACCACATTGCCGCGATTGAGAGCGACACCGGAGCCGGGCATCCGCTCGGTTTCGAGTTGAAAATGACGCCTGCCGCCAGCGACGCCTTGCGGCCGCTGCGCGACATTCTGCGCCCCATCGGCGCGACCGTTTTTCAACCCTCGGAATACGGGCCTGGCGCCGACATCGATCCGCTGGTGGATGGCGGCGTCCCCGGCATCGGTATCATCCAAGACGGCCGCAAGTATTTCGACTATCACCACAGCGCCGCCGACACGCTCGACAAAGTCGATCCGCAGGAACTGCGCGAAAACGCCGCCGCCATGGCCGTCATGGGCTACGCGCTGGCGGCGATGCCGGATGCGCTGCCGCGATAGAGGCCGACGGCCGGAAGTTTAAGCCGGAAATTCGCTTTCCGCAAATCGTCTGTCATCCTGACCCTGAGCGGAGCGAAGGGGAAGGACCCATGCATTTATCCGGCTGGTAGAGATGCCGCTCGTAACATCCCTCGCTCAGATCGATCCACGTAGGATTCACGGAGACAATCAACTGAATTTTCTTGATCCGGAGCCAGCCTTTGATCCGCTTCTCGCGGTCGATTGCGTTGCGCACATCGTCAAAGCTCTCGTAGTGAACGAGTCGATCAATTTTATAGCGTTTGCAAAACGCGGGCGGAACCACTTTCCGACTGACTACTGGATGACGGCCACCACGGCAACGACGCAGCGACGCGAATTCAGATAGTATGGCGTTGCGCGGTCTGGCGATTGCTGTGGCAATTGTGGCGGGGCGCCCCAAAATTTGGCGAAGTAAGGCTGCTAGAATTTGAATATTCGCCGTCTTTCATTACTGCCATTGCTGCACTAAAAATTTTTCTATGCTGGCTTTTACTGGAGAAAGGCTGTGGACTCCGACGAATGCCGTCGAGCATCCTCTCGTGCTCGTCGAGCAGGGACGCGTCCTCGAAATTTCCGCTCAGAGCGGACGGCGGGCCCCCGCTGGAGTTTCTCTTACCGATTTTGGCGATAACGCGATAGCGCCAGGGTACGTCGATCTTCACGTCCACGGCGGCTCCGGATATGACGTCATGGACGATGCCGCCGAAGCGCTGCCGGCGATTGAACGGCTGCTGGCGCGGCATGGGGTCACGAGTTATCTTCCGACAACCGTCACCGCTCCGCTGGATATGACTTTGCGCGCGCTGGAACGACTGGCGCAGGCGATCGAAATGCGCGAACGCGATCGCGAACAAAAAAATGGCACTGGCGCGATTCGGGCTTTCCCACTCGGAATCCATCTGGAAGGGCCGTTCCTCAGCCATGCGCGGCGCGGAGTACATCCGCCGCAAAATTTGCTGGCCCCGACGCTGGCCTTGTTCGAGCGCTTCTGGCAAGCGGCGAGCGGGCGCATTCGCATGATGACGATCGCTTCCGAATTGGAGGGCTCGCTCGAGGTGATTGCTGAAGCCGCGCGGCGCGGCGTCGGCGTGAGCTTGGGACATTCCGACGCCGATTTTGAGACCGCCGAGCGCGGCATCGCGGCGGGAGCGCGTCATGCGACGCATACATTCAACGCCATGCGTCCGCTCGACCATAGCACTTTGGATCATCGCAGTCCCGGCATTTTGGGCGCGGTGCTGACCGATCGCCGCGTGAGCGCGGACATCATCGCCGACGGCGTGCATCTCGATCCGGCAATCGTGAAGCTCGTTGCCAGCGCCAAAGGTCCCGAACAAACCGTGCTCATCACGGATGCGATTTCGGCGACCGGCATGCCCGAGGGCCGCTATCGGCTTGGGTCTATCGAAGTGGATGTTCGCGACGGCAAGTGCATGGCCGGCGGCAAGCTGGCGGGAAGTGTTTTGACCATGGACCGCGCCGTGCGCAATCTGGCGCGTTTCGCGGGATGGGATTTGCCGCAAGCCGTGGCGGCCGCCAGCAAGAATCCCGCGCGGGTGGCGGGAATTCGGAATAAGGGCGTTCTCGCAGCGGGAGCCGACGCGGACTTTATTGTCCTTAACCAGGCGGGCGAGGTCTTGCGGACTTTTGTCGGCGGTGTGGAATGCTCCACGTAAGAATTCGGAGCGCGGTGGGTAGAAGAGCGCCAGTAGGAAAGGACGATGGCGAAGGCGCGATCGGAGTTGCCCGCTAAAGGATAAATCTCAAGCCAGCGGTCTGCGAACCGGCGCGGCAGGCGGGTTCGGAGGCGAAGAAAGTTTCCTTGGGGGCCCAATCCGGCTGTTTGCACGGCCCGTAGTGGCCCGGAGCGACCCAGGGCAATTACCCACTTATGGAACGCCTGCTAAACTTCCGCGCCTTCCTGCATGAAAGGCATGCGGGCGAGAATTGCCGCGGCCCGCTCCAGTTGCTTGAGGTCTTCGCCGGTGAAGTTCGCGCCGGCGAGCGAGGCATCGAACCCTTTGCGCGAAACCTGCACCACTCCCAGCACGTTTCCCTTGGGGCCCACCACGGGAACGGACATGATTTTCTGAATCGGCATTTGCTCGCGGCTGCGGTCCTCTTCCCCGGGTGCGAGCTTGACCGTTTCAAACAATTTGGCATGTTTTACGCGCGCAAATGTATTCGACAGCAGCGGAGTGCAAGCCGCAGCGGTCCGTGCCGCAACCGACGATCCCGTGAGCGGCAGCGCGCCCGCGGAGCGCAACTCGGGCGGAAAGATAAATCGCAGGCTGTCTTTTTCCAGTCTGAGAATCGCCACTTCGTCGCGGCACACATGCAGTATTTGGGCGAGTGTCAGACAGACTCTATCCGGACTGGGAGATTCCGAGAGCAGGCCCTCCAATTCGCCGACGCTGGCCCTGTTGATCTTGGCTGCGAAACCCGGATTGGCGGTCAATGACATAATTGTGGACTTAATCCTTACCCATACCATCCTGCGTGCGCCGGCAACTTCTCGACAAGTTACGAGAGTTTTATCAACTGGGTCGCAATTGCTTGACGCCGCACAACCTGATGAAAACACATTTCACGGATTAAGCGGGATGCATCCAATCGGGCTGCTGTTGCTTGCTGGTCAAGGTCGCCAGGACAGTCATAGCGACAATCCTCAGATCAAACGCAAAACTCCAGTTCCGAAGATAGTAGAGGTCGTGCTCCAGGCGTTTTTCAATGGAGGTGTCGCCTCGCCAGCCGCGCACTTGCGCCCAGCCCGTAATTCCGACCTTGAGCGCATGCCGGCTATTGTAGCGCCGGACCTCGCCCAGGAACTTGTCGACAAAGTGGGGCCGCTCCGGCCGCGGCCCAACCACGCTCATGTCGCCCTTCAGAACATTGATGAACTGCGGCAGTTCGTCGATATTGGTGCGGCGCAGGAACGATCCCAGGCGGGTCGTCCGCGGATTGTTCGTGCCGCTCCACATGGTATCGCTCTCCTGCTTGGCGGAGACCCGCATGCTCCGAAATTTGTACATGCGGAACATTTGACCATGGAGCCCGATACGCTCCTGCGTGAAAAAGATGGGGCCACGGGAAGTGGTTCCGATCAATAGGGCAACCAGGCCGAAGAGCGGGATCGCGGGGGTGAGAACGAGCAGCGAGAAGATAATGTCGAAAGCCCGCTTAAGGAGCGAGTAAGGCAGCAAATCGGCCGGACTTGCGGTCAAGTCCAACACCTGAATGCGGCCCAACTGGAACAACCTCTCGCGCACGACGGCGCGATTTCCCAGATCCACAATGACTCGAGCGGGCAAGGAGAGTTTCTCCAGGCCTTCCACGATCGCCGGCATCCGCGCGAATTGCAGAGGATTGACGGCGATTATCACTTCCTGAAATCCCCGGGTTGCGTTCAGCATGGCAATCTGATCGAAACTGTACAGTGGACTTGCCGCCGCCGCCGGGTCCTGGTCGGGCAGGAGGACGTAACCGGCGATTTGGCAAGGGACAAAGGAAAGCCGTTGCAAACATTCCGCGGCCTGGCGCGCGAAACCGTCGGCTCCAATGATCAAGAGCGATGTTGGCTTCCGCCATGACTTCCACCTCCGGAGGATTACGCGAAGCAGGGCGCGCATCAGCAGCGTCAGGGTGAACAAGGCCAGGATGTCGCACACGAACAGGCCCCGTGGAAAAACGCCCTCGCCACTGAAGAACAAAATCGCGAACAGAATGCCGCTGGTTGCCGCCAGAGCCGAAAGCGCCGCCTTGGCGCCGGTGCGCTCCCGGAACAGTTCCTCCACGTTCGTGACCCGGTAGTGCTCTGACATGAAGGCCCACACAAAAGAACTCAGCAGCAGCAGGCCCACATGACCGGAGCGCGGATAGATTGCCGGCCGGGCGGCGTACTTCCACACGTGCCACCAAAGCTGATAACCGGCCTCAAAAGCAATCCACGGCAAAATATAGGTGAGAAACGTGAGGATCAGGCGGTACAAACGCAATGACAGGAACACGTGCTTAAATCCTTTCTTCCCTCGAATTCGGGGTCTTTGGGGTTGATTTTGGAAACGCGAGTTGGTAAAGACAGCGCAGTCAATTGCCGGATGTGGAAGCGGGGCTCAGCCCCGCTTGGACGGGGCAGATTCCCGTCCTCACACAAAGAACTCTGGCAGGCTGCGGAAAAACTCCGATTCGGACGGGTTTCGGGAAGGGCACGAGTTTACTCGTGCCGCTAAGTCGTTCAAAATTTGTCCGCGCTTCAGCGCCTGAGGTGCGCTTTTCGCGCTCTCGATGAGTTTTTCCGCGGCTTGTTAGTAGCTGGTGGCCGCACGCGCCAGCGGGGGTTTCGAAAAAAGACCGAAAGAATTGGTCGTACTCATCCAACAGCCGCGCCTTGTTGTAATTTCTCTCGGCGTACACCCGTCCGTTCGCTCCCATCGCCCCGCGAAGAGAGGCGTTCGCACGCAACGCCAGCGCCCCCTCCACTAGCGTGGCGGGATCGTCGGGCTCGACGACGACACCACATCCGGCGTCGCGAATCAGACGGGAGGCGACGCTATCAGCGTGGGCGGCAGACAGCACCGGCCGGCCCGACGCCATGTACGTCAGCAGCTTGGAGGGAATCACCGCATCCTTGACAGCCGCCTTCTGGTTCAAGAGCAAGACATCGGCGGCGGCATATAACTGGCCCAGCTCGGCCACCGGTTGCAGGGGCAAGAGCAGGAGGTTGCCCAGTTCCCTGGCTCTGATTTCGCTGGCCACCAAGGCTCGTTCTTCGCCCTCGCCGACGATTACCCACAACAGATTGAAATCGTTTTTGCTTAAGGCCGCGGCGCGGACGACGTTGAGGAGGTCCTGTTTTTTCCCCATGTTACCGGTATGCAGAACGACGAACTTCTCGCCCGCTATGCGGTTGGCGGCACGGAAACTCCCATCGCTCGGGACCGGGCGGATTGCCTCCGTGTCGCCCCAATCCGGTATCAGGCGCAGCCGCTCGGCGGGAATTCCGCTTTGCGTCAGCTTTTCACGAAAACCTTCGCACAGGCAAACGACGGCCTGCGCATGACGATAGACGAGTTTTTCCAGAGTTCGCGCCGAGCGTGCCAGCGCCCCTTCCCGCAGAATTCCGGTCGCCAGCGCAGCGTCGGACGCGAGGTCGGTAAGTTTGACGACGTAGGGAACGTTCCTGATTCGGCTCAGAACATAGGCCGCCAGCGCCAGGGCGGGTGGCGGCGAGGAGCAGTAAATGAGGTCGCAACGGCTGGCCGCGAGTCCGGCGGCAAGCGCCGCCACCGCGAAGGAGAAATCATGCAGCAGGCGCTGCGGGAGCGAACTGGCGCGTCGCGGAATAAAATGACGCACCCGCCGGATCTCGACCCCAGCCACGCACTTCTTTCTGTGTGATCCGGCCGCGGTATTCCTTCCAAATGCGCCACTCCGGATAATATGGAAATGCCGTCACCACCTGGACGGTATGACCCTGCGATGCGAGATGCTCGCTCAGCCCGGTGGTAAAGGGAGCTACCGAAGTACGCTCCGGAAAGTAGTTGATACCGAGTATTAGAATTCGCATCGTGTCACCCTGGGACGAGAGCGCGCGGCGGGAACGGTAACCCGATGTTTCTCAGACATGCGCCATTAGGCATAGGCCATTTTCTTCTTGGGCAAACGGCCAGCCTTTTCGAGTTCCTGCTGAATCCAGGCATAGACAACCGCCAGCCCTTGCTCCAGGGAAATCGCCGGTTCCCATCCCAGAACTTGGCGCAACAGGCGGTTGTCGCTGTTACGGCCCCGGACGCCCTGCGGCTGGCTCGTGTCGTGCCGCTTGACCAGTTGTTTTCCGGCAAGCCCGCTAATCAGGTCGACCAGGCCGTTGATGGTGATCAGCCGGTCCGTGCCCAGGTTCAGCGGCTCGTGAAACTCGGAGGCCATAAGGCGCAGCAGGCCTTCCACGCAATCGTCCACATACATAAAGGATCGGGTCTGCTCTCCATCACCCCAGACTTCGATCGTTCCCGGAGACTCCGCCAGGGCCACTTTCCGGCAAATCGCCGCTGGGGCCTTCTCTCGCCCTCCCTCATAAGTGCCGAGCGGGCCGTAGACGTTGTGGAACCGCACGATTCTCGTGTCGAGGCCATAGTCCTGCCTGAAATATCGGCAGAGCATTTCGGTGTAGAGTTTTTCCCAGCCGTAGCCCGGCTCGGGATCCGCGGGGAATGCGTCTTCTTCGCGTAGCGCGGTCACGTCCGCCGCCGCCTGCTTCGACTGCGGATAGATGCATGCGGACGAAGAGAACAAGAACTTCGAAACGCCTTGCAGGCGCGCGGCCTCCAGCATGTGCGCGTTGATGAGAATGTTGTTGCGGGCAATATCGGCGTGGTAAGCGGTAATGAAGCCGATACCACCCATGTCGGCGGCCAGGTTATAGACGACGCCGATATTTCCGCGCGTTGCGATCAGGCTGTTGTCGAACTTGCGCAGATCCAGGAGTTCGAATTCGTTGGCGTCCGTCTTTTCGTATTCCGGATGCTTGAGATCTACGCCGCGGACCCAATGGCCGTCCGCCCGCAGCCGCTTTACCAGATGATGTCCAATAAACCCGCCTGCACCAGTTACCAAAATACGCATTGCTTGTTTCATAAGTATTTCCTTTCTGCACTTACTAGTACCGTGACCGCGTGAAGTTTGCCGTTTCCGGCTTAATCTTGCTGGTGGAGCGCCGGCGTCCCGCCCGGGTGGGCGAACGCAGTCGCTCACCGTGTGATATGTACCGTTTCACCACTGCGAGTAGCGCCGCCGTCCCGGAGGCTGTCCGGCGGGCGTCCCCGCCCGCCTCGCCATCTCAAGCAGGAGCGGACTTGTTCTGAATCACACTCCGGTAGATCGAGATCAACTGGCCGTAACTCACGTCTTCGCTATAACGTTCTGCCTGCGTGCGCCGCGCCGCGTTCGACCATCCGAACCAGGTGTCGTCATCGGCAAGCAGTGCGGCCCGCAACGCCGCCGCGAGTGCTAGCGGATCGCCGGCCTGGAACAGCAGCCCTTCGCGCCGGTGCCGGATCAATGGCTTGCAGGCTGGGATGATTGGCTGCGACCACCGGCGTTCCTACCGACAGGGCTTCGAGCACGACCATCGGGCAGTTTTCGCAGGCGAGCGAAGGAAACACGAGGAATGCGGCTGGTGGCGATGTGCTCCAGGACTTCGGATCCGGCTGAGTCGTCCGCACCATGTGACCCGGGGAGACTTGGCATACCGTCGTTCCAGCGCCTTGCGCTCCGGGCCGTCACCGGCCAACAACAAGGTGAACCCCTCCACGGCCGCGATGCCCCAGGCCTCCAGCAGCAGTTGCACACCCTTGCTCCGAGTCAATTCACCCGCGAAGACCACTTGTGTTTTTCGGGGGCCGTGGCCCAGTCTCGAAACCGGGACAAAATTTGGCTTCACGGCCAGCTTGTGGCCGGGGAGTTCTCCGCGCGCGAAAAATCTCCCCATTGAAATCGTTCAGCACGATGTAGGCATCGACCGCGCGCGTGTAGGTACCGAGCTTCGCGTGCAGGGCATTGATGGCGGCGACAACCGCAGTTCGCGCAAAGCTGTTGGCGTAGCAGCGATGCCGCAGAGGCTGGGAAGGGCGCGTGCCCAACGCATTTCTCACAGCGCCGGCCCTCTCGGAGCAGCAGCGCGTTGGCGCACACAGGACGAAAATTGTGCAGCGTCTGGACCACCGGCACTCCTGCCCGGTGGCCGGCCCAGAACACGCTGGGGCTGAGTATGGGAAACGTGTTGTGCACGTGGACTACGTCCGGCTGAAACTCCGATATCTTTTGACAAAGCCCCTGGTAAGACCGCCGTGACCAGAGAAAGCTCGGCACCGCCATCATTTGCCGGAAGGCCGTCGCATGTTTCAGGGCAGCCGTGGAGGCTTTGAACTCGTCCACCGCATGGCCTCGGTTGCGGAGCAGCCGGGCCTCAAGCTCGACCACCGTGTCCTCGCCACCCCAGCCCGGGGAATAGTGGTTGTGCACCTGTAGAACGCGCAGCTTTCCGTTGACTTCGGGCATGATACTTAGCCGGTGGCAGCGAACTTCGATCGGAGGGCGATCAGGGCAGAGTGCAAGGAGAGCGGAGATCGCGCTGTCTGACACTGGGTTGCGATATCGCGGTTTCCCCACAGTGTGTGCCGCCCAAGCCGCAGGCTGGGGGCCCTAGCGAGCGCTGGGGGAATTGCATTTCTGCCGGAGCGGTTCGTCATACCAAGACCGATCCCGATGCTTCGTGCCGCCTCGATCGTTGGCTGCGAGACATTGCCGTTGGGATACGCGATCATTCGCGGGACCCGCCCCGTCAATTCGCCGAGCCAGGCTTGCGCATTCCGAATCTGCTCGCGCGCCTCGTGGGCGGAATAGTTGGAGAGGATGGCATGGTCCCAGGTGTGGTTTCCGATGTGGACAAGAGGATGGCGGGCGAAGTCTCGAAGTTCCTGGGGAGTAAAGGGGCGGTCGAGATCGGAAGCGGTGCGAAACGGCGGCTGGCCGAATTCGGCAATAATCCGTTGTTCCGCCTCCTGGGTCCGCAAACGCTTTAGCGCGGCCCGCTCCCGCTCCAGCTTCTCTTCCGGCCAGGCCCGTTTCCTGGCTTCACGGTATAGGACATCCCACCAGAAGGATTTCCCGGTCGCGACGTGGTTGGCCGAGATACAGAAGACAGCGGGCGCGTCGAATTCCTCCAGCGCGGGCAGGGCGCGCAAATTGTTGGCATACCCGTCGTCGAAAGTGATCAGCGCGTATTGCCCCGGCGAATCCAGGCCGGCGGCGATCTGGTCCGGCGAAACAAAGCGGTAGCCGTGCGCCTGGAAGTTCGCGACAAAGTCGCGAAACATGCGCGTGGTAATTGCCTGCTGTGGATCCAGCAGGCCCTGGCCGGCCTCTTGCTTCGACTCGAACAGGCTGTGGAAAACAAATATGAGAAGTCCCGAGGCTGTTGGGAAAATGCCCAGCCAGACCCGCGCGAGTCGGGCATCGCTGGCAAACACCAGATTCCGGCAGAAATCAGGGGTCATGGATCGCACCGCCGTTACCACGTGGGAAGGTGAAGGTCCTCCGTTTTGACAATCGAAAATGAGCGCCTAGAATCGGCTTTGTGAAGCAATCGCTGCTGGAAATGGCGGTGTTGGTCTGTCCCGACGATCGCGGAAGCCTCACCGGCGTTAAGGACGGGCTGCGTTGCCAAAGCTGCGGCCGCGAGTTCTCTGCGACGAACGCGGTTTGGGAACTCCTTCCGAATGCGTCCCGGGATCGAGCTTCACCCGAAGGGCAGCGGCTGGAATCCTATCGGGCGGGATATTCGCAGCGCTCCGATCATGCGTGGTTGCGGTTTGGCCGGGTTCTGATCGCCGAACTGGGCAACGCCTATCTTTATGTTTGGGCGGCCCGCATGATCGAAACGGTGGCCGGCGGACGGCCGCTCCGGATTCTCGATGCCGCGTGTGGCGACGGCATGCTCTGGCGGCATCTCTCTCGACGCCACGATTACGTTGGGAGCGATTTTTCCCTGCGTCCCCTGGTTCGCGCTTCTCGCAACCATCCCGCTGAATATTTTCGCGTGGACCTCAACCGGCTGCCATTTGCCTCCGGGAGCTTCGATCTCGTGGTTTCGCTGCAAGCTCTCCAGTATCTCGATCGGCCGGAACGGGCTGTCGCCGAAGTCCGCCGCGTTCTCAGGCCGGGCGGGCACTTTATTCTGTCTGTCCCTAACGGCGGCAGTTTCAAGTATCGCCGCTTGGGCGTGCCTGCCATCCAGCGTTGCAGCTTCCGCCGGGAAACCATGGCCGGCCTGCTTGCCATTGGATTTCATTCGCTGCAACTGGAGGCCCGTGGTTTTTGGCTCCCGCTGCCGGGAGTCAGCCTTCATCTTCCCGGCCGGTACTCGGAACCGCTGGGGCTCTCATGGACGGCAGTCTGTATGCGCAGTCCCTGATTCTGCGTCGTGAGTCTGCGCTCGGTTCGATTCGCGGGTCTCTGCTTAATCTTCAGTCAGTCGGGATCGGGAGGCCGGAAAGCCAATCGTCTTCGCTATCCCCTCCCCGGTTCACTTGCGGCAGAGCAACATCGGCTGCCAGTTTCCCGGAGCTTCCAGAATCTCCGCCGTACGAAACCCCGCCGCTTGCGCTACGGCGAACAGGAAGTTTTCCTCGTAGGCCACCGCAGCCTCGGGAACATCCAGGGATTCCACATGTGCATTGGCGATGCGGTGCCGGAAGGTGTGGCGTTGTCCATAGGTCGGCGGCGGATGGTCCATGCTGAAGCAGGCCATCGCCATGTGGCCGCCCGGCTTGAGCGCACGATAGCTTTCCTGGCAGTAGTTGGTGAGTTGCGCCTCCAGGAGATGGGTAAATAACGACGTCGAGAACACGAAATCGGCGGACTCATCGGCCACCGGCAGATGGTAATGGGAATTGCCATTCTCTACGCCGCGGTACGCTTTGCTGGTATGGTTCGACCGGTGGAAGGAAAAACGCTCGGCATCAAAATTCTTCCTGCACCACGCCAGCATCTCTTCATCAATGTCGATGCCGATGTACTTCCCCGTGAATCTTTCGGACTTGAAGCGGTAGTCGCGCAGCGGATGCGCGTACCGGCCGCAGCCGCAGCCGATATCCACTACCGTTGAGTCCAGCCGGCACAGCCCCGCATGGAAGGCGTGCATCCAGAAGTCTTTTGACGCGGCGACGAAATCCACCTGGTTGGCGAAGATCCGGTTACCCACGCCGATCCGAATCCGCATGTGATTCGGAGGGATTCGCGAGAACTCCTCATATACCAGTTTAGGAAGCAGGTCGAAGCAGTCCACAATCGCCTTGAAGACCGGGCTATAGGTGAGACGCGAAGCGGAAGGTATGACGCGCCGGATGGCCTTCTCCAGTTTCATTCGCATTTACCTCCTTGTGCCGGCAGACGCGCCGGGCTGTTCTTTGTTTCACTCGCCTCGCGCGGTCTCCATTTTCTATGCAAGAGCGGCAAGGCAGTTCCGCAGTGGGTTGCGGCTCAGGGACCTACGATTGCCGTTTTTGGCAGGCCACACTCAATCCGAAAAAGCCGAATCAGGGCCACGCAGAGGAGAAACAGCACGAAGTTGTCTTCGAAAGTCGATCGGGCCACCCAGACCAGCAGGACAAACAGAATCGCATGCAGCAGGGGATGATGGGAAACGGTCCCCGAACTCCATTGGTTGAGCACGACAATGGCACCGGTTAGTGCAGGAAAGAAAAACAGCGTGAGCGGGCCAAAATTTGCATACATTTCGCCGATGGCTGTGGCATTGAGACTGGTTTCGACGTTGGGTAAGTATTGTTCGGCCAGCAGAGCCGTGAAATTCTGCGGTTTCTGCGGGAACAATCGTCTCGGCACAAACGAGATGACGGCCCGTGAATAAGTAATGCCATGCAAGTAATCGAAACGGCCCCCGTAGTCGTCCACCACGTGCATGAGCAGGAGAAAATCCATTCCTTCGGTCACATTGATGAGTGACGAGGTAACGTCGCTGCGGTCGTCGCGCTCGACATAGTCTCCCACCGACGTACCTAGCGTCGAGAGGTTGTGCCGCACCGAGCTCCACATGGCGAAAACGAAGACCAGGACTGGCGCGCCGGCCAGCACGAGCGCGAAGACCTTCCACCGTTTCTCAAAACAAAGACATGCGAACAAGGAGAGAAGATAGGTGGCGAGGAAGATTCGATTCCCCGACATCGCAACTTCCAGGAGAAAGAAAACCCACAGTAAAAACGTGAACCCCCAACGCATCTTCCTCCGACAGATGCCCATGGAAGTGTGGAGAATGGCAGCCCCAGTGAACACGACCTGATTGGCAGTGTCGAGGTGGCTCAGGAGTACGAAAACGTCACCGTGCCGCGCCACGAGCTCATCGTTTCGAACCTGCCAATGAGAAACGAGGAACTCTTCCACCCCACCGACGAGCCAAATCAAGTTGGCCCACAAGACCACCGCGATAACGATTGTTGTGGCGATGGCCCGTTCCACCCGGCGAATGTCAACCTGCTTCCACCAGGTATTGGAACGCGACGGTGACATGAATATATAAACGACAAACAGGGAGCCCATCATAGAGAGCCAAACAACGAGGTAGGGGATGAGGAAACGCGTTGTCGACAGGTCGACGGCGCCCCAAGCGTTGCCCACTTCGTAAATGTCCGGCAATTCATAGCCGCCGTGGATGGTGATGAGAGAGAGGGGCGCGAGAATGAAGTAGCCCAAGCCCAGCAGCCACCCGACAAGCGGGCACACGGCCCCATACTTTTTCCCTACCGCTAAAACGGTCCGAATATAGGCCAGTAGAAGGCCCAACAACAGAAGACAATAGACAGTCTTCATGATTGCGATTCCCCGGGAACGTCAGGGGTGCGCAGCGGCGCGGTAACCAGCCGTGGGACGCCGGCATCATCATGCTCAGGATGAGCGGGCCGGTCGGCTGCTTGGAGAAGGATCTGAGCAAGCTGGGTGGCAAGAGAGGGCGTCGTCAACTCCAGGTATGTTTGGTAAGCGGCGTTCTGCATTTCCCGGACTTTAGCCGGGTCTCGCGCCATCGCCCCCAGCGCTTCGTCAAGATGGCTCCCGGGTTGCGCTGAAGGGCAGCGGACTCCGTTCGTTCCGTCCCGCACCAGAGCGGCCTCGGGTCCATGCCGTTCGAGCCCGTCTTGGACAATGACTGGCAAACTCAGCGACATCATGTGAATCACGCTGAGTCCGGCATTGCCGGGATAGCATCCCGCAAAGCAGGCTCGCGAAATTTCTCGAATTCGCGCAGGATCGTACACGTCGCCATGCCACCGAACCCAGCCCAGACCGGAATGCGTTTCCTGCAGCCGGGGCAGATTCTCACCGCCCCCTATGACGTGAAGCTCAAGTTCGCAGCCGATTTGGCGAAGCTGTTGGACTGCGTTCAGGAGGGTCTTGATGCCGCTATCCGGCCGCAATCGTCCAAGAAACAACACCCCACGTTCCGTGCCCGTCTTTTCCCCGGGCGGCAAAGGAAAGGGGTTAACCACGGAGTTATGCGCCACCTGCACCTTGGCGGTAAGAAAACCGTGGCGGGCGAAGCTATCGCGGACAATGGGAGCGTACGCGATATAGCCTGCCGAGAGACGCAAGAGCAGGTTCATCATCCTGCGGTAAAACCAGGAAATCTGCGTCTTCTTATACACCCCATGGCCGTGTGCATAGATGGGGATGCCGAAAATGCGGCCGGCAACCAGTGCCATCCAAAAACTGATCGACCGGGGATTGGCCGAGAACATGACAACGTCCGGCCGTTCGCGGACCAGGTAGCGTGTGACGCCGGCTTGCCAGAAGCCGGCTGCTTGGCCCAGGGGTTTTCGCATCGGTACTTCTATGTAGCGAAGCGATGCCGTCCCCGCCGGAGTCACGGCCCCGAATCCGGTCTCGCGCGGGGCGGGAGAGAAAATCCAGTCCACGTGGCAACGTTGCGCCAGCTCGCGATACACGGGATAACGGTAGTGCGTCCAAACCGGTTCGATAATGGCTACGCGCAACCGCGTGTTGCCCTCGCGCAGCGCGCTTCTGGGTTGTCTGAGAAACTTCATCCAGAGGAAAGTACTGAACATATACTCACTGAACGCTATCTAACAGGCTGCTGAAAAAAGAACCAAGGTAGTAATTTCGACTGTTTCGGTGAACGAAGAATCAACAACTTACGACTCTTTTTCGAACCAAGCTTGCTATTGAAACGAGTTTTTCAGCAGCCTGCTAAAGAGCCACGATGACCAAGAGCACTTTTCTGGCGGTGAACCTCATACAAACCCGATGCTATGCCTCGATAGCGTTGATCGTCAGGCGGCTGCGGCTTCTCTTGTATTCCGGACTTCGACGGTGAAGGAACGGCCGTCAAGCGAGCATTCAACGTCAGGCGCTGTTGCCTCCGTGCGGTTGCGCGAACAACTCCGCGCGTTCGTCCGACTCGCGCGTCATATAGACCCATTCGTACTCCCAGGAGGCAAGCAGGCGGCAGCAGTCGTCGTGCACCGCCTTGCCGTGCGTCGCGAGAAAAAGCTTTGGGCGACGTTCGCGAAAACACTGGGTTGCTCCCAGCAAGGCGCGGAACTCGCCGCCCTCAATATCCATCTTGATGCAGTCGGGGGGAGCGACTCGCGCTTCGGCAATGAGGTGGTCGAGCGTGGACACTTCGACGGACAGGCTGCCTCCCTCCTCCAGCTTTCCCATGGCGCGGGTGGTTTCGCTGACAAAGTCCGCCCTTCCCGGCTGGTCGGAAATTGCCACCTCCAGGACTTCCACGTTCCGGATGCGATTTATTTCCAGGTGCTGGCGCAGGAAATCAATATTGGCGGGTAAGGGTTCAAAGGCATACACCCGGCCCGCGCCCACCCGCAGGGCTGCGAGCAAGGAATAGAAACCAACGTTCGCTCCCACATCGAAGAACACCGACCCGCGGCGCACTTCCTGGGCGATGCGCTTTTGCGTCTCCCACTCATAACTCCCAAGCCAGCACCCGTGGAGAAGCGAACCGACGATCCACTTCTGGCCTCGCAGCGGACCCTGCAAGACCGGAAGCGCAATATCGGGCGGAATGAGCTTGAAAGGATAGCGGACGAGCCGCCCCGGCAGAGACTGGGGCCGCACCGCGGAAAAATTGATCATTCGTCTTACTCCTTCTTAGAATCTGTCCAAAAACTCACGTTTTGAAGGGGACGGGCTTCAGCCCGTCCGTTGAGGCTACAAAACGACGCGGCTTTCAGCCGCTGAGGGAATGAGTTCGCAAGCCATGCCGCTCCTCGGGGGCTGAAGCCCCCTATCATTTTGCGTTCGTACGTACGGGCTGAAGCCCGTACCCTTCAAAACCCAACAGTTTTTGGACAGGTTCTAAGAAACCTCTGATCAAGTGTGGCGCGGGTGCCCTCGCAAGCCTGCCCTGGTTTGCCGAAGCCCCGAGCGAAGCCGAGGGGGAAGTCGAAGGGTCCAAGCCGAGCGCAGCTCGGCGGAAAAATGCCGGATTACGTCCGACGGAGACGGGGCAAGCCCCGTCTCTACACGAGCGGGATACAGGGTTGCGCTCCGGCCATCTTTGGCCGGTTGCAGCGATAAAAAAAGAAAGCGAGCGCCGCCGTATAGCTTGCCGCCGACAATAGCATTCCATAAATCGCGCCGCGCAGCCCGAAGCGTATCACCAGCGGTATGCCAAGAACGAAGGTGGCGGCGCCGCTCGTCAAGTAGGCATAGAAGACGGCCCGAGGTTTTTCCATCGCCTTCAGCGCCGCGTTGGTTGCGTTGCCGAGGGCCATCGCCACCGGCAGCAGCACATACCACCGGAGAAGCGGAGCGACGCTGTCGAACTTGCCCCCATAAACGGCATGCAGCAGTGGGAGACTTCCCAGCCCCACCATCAGCGCATACGCCAAACCGATGCCCAGATACAGCAGAGCGCACTGCCGCCACAAATGCCGCAGTTGGCCAAACTCCCGGGCGGCGAACTGGAGCGCCATCTGCGGCAATACCAGGAACGTGATGGCGACAGAGATCTGGTCCACGGGAACAGCGAGGTTGTACATGGCGCGAAGTTCGGCGACGTGCCGCACCGAAAGCAGTGCCGCCACCGCCCAGAAGTAGGCTTGCGTGGTGCACTGAAAAACCAGGGCCGTGACCAGCACCCAGCGCGAATACTTCCAGTGCTCGCGCCAGTAGTCCGGCTCCTCGCGCAGAAAATCCATGGTGTCCGCCGGCCCGGTCCTTTCCGGATACTCACGCAGAATGAACAGAGCGGCCACGCCCCAAGCCAGGGCGACGATCAGAAATGCCGACAGCCCGTTCAGCCGGTCTGCGCGTATCGCCAGCGCGAGCAGGCCCATGCAGCTCACAAAAAACACGGCGGAGAAGCGCGCAGCCAGGTCGGGGCGGCGCCGCATGTAAAAGGTGCGCCGCACAAAGGACGCACTCAGGAGCACGCCGCACGTCAGCGCCATGCCGAGCAAGGACGGCGAGGCAAAAGAGGGATGCAGCCAGCGCAAGCCTTGCCAGACGGCCAGTAATAGTGCGCTGAGGGCCGCCAGCAGCCAGAGGTTGCACCGCCACAGCAATCTTACGTAGCTGGCGAAGCTGTGGCGATAGCGCCCCGATCCGTAGATCGTGTAGGCCTCGAGAATGGCCGCATTGTGCAACCCGGCCAGGAAAGTGAGGACCGAACAGGTGAGCGCGAAAATGCCATACTCTTCTTTCGATCGCACGCGCGCCAGAGCAATGTTCACGACAAACATCCCACCCACGGAGAAGAGCTGGTCCGTCAAACTGTAACCGAACCGAACTGGCCTCGAAATGGACAGGGCGCCGAAACGGTCGCCGGGACGGACTTCGGGACAGACATCGGGACGGACATCGGATCGGGCCGTAAAGGGCGCGGATTGTGTCGCCGCCTCAACGTCCGCCGTGGCTGCGTTTCCGGGAAGGATCACGCCGCTCCCGAGGTTTCATTGCCCGAATGTTCATCGTTCGGATGTTGCCCGCTCTGACGGCGACAGCCCTGAGGATGATTGCGGCTGGCCAAGCGGAGCCAAACCTGGTGGGTGGCCGCCTGCCAGCGCGATCCGTTCGGGCTGGCCCACGGCATCGCCGAGTTCAGGCCGTCGAACACTTCTTGCGCAAATTGTTTCTTCGGATCGGCCGCGTCCATCCGCTCCCACCGCTGCCGGGCGACGATCCACGCCGAGGCCCCCAGCAAAACCGTGAAAGCGCACAGCAGCGCGATCAAAGTGCGGGGCGGAAACGAGCGGACTTCGGGCAGGCTGGCTTCGTCCAGCATTTTTACGCTGGGCGTTTCTTTCGCTTCCTGGACCTTGGCGACCTCGTACTGCTGGGTCAGGGTCTCGAACACCGCCTCCTGGATTTTGGTCTGGCGGTAGAGGTCGGCATACTTCATGCCGAACAGGGGAAGTTCCCGCAGCGAAGGGTACAGCGAATCTCCGTTTTCTTTTTCCTCTCCCTTGCCTCGCAGTTTACGCAACTGGTCTTGCAGTTCCGACACCTGCGCCTGGACGGCGCGCACGCGGTAGTTGCCGGGGGTATAGATGGTTTCGAGCGACTGGCGCTGGGATTCCGCGGCAATCAATTCTCCCTGCAGCGCGGCCGCCTCTTCCAGCATGGCCCGGCCCTGGTCTTTGACGTCGAGAGTGGCGTTCTGGCTGGAAAATTCGCCCAACTCGCGCGTCGCCCGGTCGAGGTCTTGCTTGACGGCGGCCAGCCGTTCTTCGAGGAAGACCCTTTCCCGGTGGGCGGAAGAAGTGGAAAGCTCGGCCACCAGCCGGTTCAACTCTTCCACGTAGGCCATAGCCATGGCCCGCGCCTGCTGGCGCTCATGGTCGGACACCGTCAGGGTAATGATTCCGCTTTTCCGGTCCTCGGATATCCCGGTATTTCCGGCCAGCTTCTGGCAGGCAGCTTCCTCGAGTTTGGCGCGATAGACGTTTTTGAGCTGGAAACGCGCGACCAGGCGGTCTTCGACGGTCCGGCTGCGCAGAATGCCGATGAAGAGCGATCCGGCGCTCTTGATTCCAAGCGCATCGCCGGCCATCAATCCCATTCCGCCGCTGGTCTTGGCCGCGAGCGCGGCCAGCATCTGGAACCCGCCATTCGAGGGGCTGTCGGGCGGCATCAATTGCACCGTCGATTGATATTCGGAGGGAATCGACCAGGCGATCAGGACGCCGGCCACCAACCCGGCCGCCAGCGCCCTGCGGAGAAAAACCCGGTGCGTCCACAGCAGACGCGCGCGCGCGAGGGCCCGTTCGATGGCCGGTCCGGCAGCCAATCCGCCACCATCCGGAACGGGAAGGGCCGCAGCCCTCAGGCTGTCTTCCGCAAGTTCGATGTGTTCGCGCTCATCGTTCTGGGTAGCGCTCAATCTTGGTTTCATTTTGCCTTATGTGGAAGCAGCCCCAACTCCACCACCGCCGTGAAGTTGTTTTGCGGGCCGGAGAACAACAGCGGATAGCGCGAAATATGTTCGTACTGCACCTGGCTCTTCACATAGAGGCCGGAGCGCAGGTGCATCTCATGCCGCAACCCGTAGTCTTGCCACGCCCCACCTTTGGGGATGAAATCCGGGCTGACCGTACTGTGCTTGTAGGTGAATTGCAGGGTGCTTTGCGGAAAGATCCAGTAGGTGGACCAGAGCTGAATCGCCCGGCCCATGCGGCCGACAGTATTGCCGATCAGATTGCCGCTGTTCGTGTACCCGTCACGGTAGATATAGTTCCAGTAGTTAAGGTCTCCCCGATTGACCACTCCCGGACTTTCGCTCGATACCGCTTCCATATGCAGGTCCAGTTTCGGAATGCCCGGGAAACGGGTCAGATAGATACCCGGACGGTAGGGATTCTTCGGCGGGTTCACGATGGGCACGGGATCGTCGTCGGCATAGAGCTCGCCATAAAAGACGATGTAGTTCCGGACCTTCGGAACATGAAACACCCAGTCCATACTGGCATGACTGTCTCCCGGCACGGAGTCGAGCCGGCTGTTGACCCGGCCAAAAAAACTGTCGACAAAACTCCCGAGGTTGAGCGGGTTCCCTCCTCTGCCTCCAATGGTGATGGTGCGTCCAAAGCCAAGCTCCAGACCGGGCAGCGGTTTGAAATTGAGCTTCTGGCCGTAAATGTAGGGATGGGGAATGAAGCTATGGCCGCGGAGCATGCCGAAGAACTGATCGAGGCGCGCGAGGCCGAGGATGGGCAGCCGCAGATCCGGCTTCACAATGCGCACCATTTCCACCGGGTCGGCGTTGTTACTAAACAACAACGAACCACCCGGCCCGGGCCCCCAATCGAGGCTCTGCCGGCCCGCCGATATCTGCCAACCCTTCAGATTCAGAGCGGCATATCCTTCCAATAGATGGGGACGATTGACGGCAGCATACGGAGTTGCCGCCGGAACCGGCGTCAGGTCAACCGCCGCGAACACATTGCGCACGGCTTCCGACAGCGGCGGGGCGTAGGGGGCGTGCTGAAACTCGCCGCGAAAATAAACCGTGAAGGGCCCGGCGGCCGCCCACATGGAACCGCCAGCCTGTCCGTTGGCGCCGCGGCGGAAAGGCCTGCCGTAGTCGTAACCGAGCGTCTGGCCGAGATGATAGCTGTCGGTCAGGGGCGGCCCGCCGATCGATACCGCGCGGGCATAAATCGATTCGACTTTCGCGGTAACATTCGATTGGCCGTCGAGCCGTGCCATTTCGTAGGCGAATTCTCGTTCCAGCTGAAGCTCAAGTCCGGCGATTTCCGCGGGCGCGCTTTCGTCTGTCTCCAGGTTGTCTTTGGCCTCGCTCACCAGATTCGCGGTTTCGATGCGCGTCCAGGGCTTCAAGGCGAGAAATGCAGTCCGGATATAACCCATACCCGCCAGCTTCGCCACAGCCGGATACACCCAGCTATCGAGAGGGACGTAGGGCGATCCCATGTGCTGGGGATTACGGACCTTCTCCTCATTGTCATTGTCCGAACCTCCCCAGCTCGAGTCTCTCAAGGAATTGCCCCATCCCGTCCCGCCGAGTTCGGGGTCATGATGGGCGCGATAGACTTGGCGCGCGAAGTACCATCCGAGAGCGCTGCCCACCACAACGTCGGAAGGAAAATGCTGCTTGCCGGTAACGCGCGTGAGCGTCACCGCAGAGGCGAGGCCGTAAGCGGCGACCTTCGTCAGCGTCCCCGGATATTCATGCGCGACCACGCTCGCCACCGACCACGCGACCGCCGAATGCTCGGAGGGGAACGACGCCCCTCCCCGGAAGAACGTCCCATTCCCGCTTCCTTCCAGCGGCCGGGTGCGCTGGGTCATGGTCTTGAACAGATATGCCACCGCCGTACTATTGAGAGCTGCCTCGCCGGCCAGAAACCCGGTTTCGCGCAGATGGTCGTTGTGAACGCAATGTCCCCAAAAATAGGAGCCGCCAGCAACGCCGATGAGCGAATAGGTGGCGTAGCCGGAAACATTCTTGCTGCGGTTGATCTGCGAAGCCGTGCCCGGGACCCGGCGCTCTATCGCAGCGTCGTTGGCCATGAGTGCTCCCGTGAAGGCGGCGAAGGGAAGAAGATATGGAACGTCTTGCCGGTCCCAATGTAACGGCCCTGTCCAGAACTGTTTCTGATTGAGCGCCAGATGCTTCATGAAGGGCGTAACCAGCCGGTTTTCCGGGTCCTCTCCGGCGGGCAGGAACGCGGGCCGATTTCCGTGAGATTTCGCGTTCTGAATCACTGCCATGGAACTGTCTCGCAATTCCATTTTCGCGTCCGGCGCAGGCGCAGGCGGCGGCGAATCGGTCTGAGCGCCGGCCCGTACAACCGCTATAAGAGTCAACAGCATGACTGAATCAACCCAGAGCTTCATGCGCCGCCGTAGTACGATCGCGCGACCCGAACGGTGGTTGGGCCCAAAAAGGCCTTCTACGCGGACCCGCGATGGAAAGCGCCTTCTGGAGGAATCGGAAGTGCGCATGATGCCGGAATGGCCCCTCCGGGAATCCCGGCTTGGAGTCGTATCGTCACGCGCGCTTAGGGAATCGCAACCGCTGCAACCAATGCGGCAGAGGACGCGATCTGGGCGACGGACAGAACGTTTTTCAAAGTGCTGCTGCCCAACACCGCCCTCTCCGGCACCACAATCGTGTCGCCCGGCCCCATCGCCACCGAGAGCACACTCCCGGACCAAAGCACGACCCGAGTTGCGGCCCGTGACCGAACCGTCCGCGCGGACGATGAAGATTGCGCCTTTGTCGGCAAGATGGGTTGCGCCTCCCGCGCGCGAGAAATACCAGCCGGCGTTCCTCCCTGGCGTATAGGTGAGGGCGTTGGCGTTGTACACCTGCCCGATGACCAGCACGACTCCGGGCTGCTTGGGGATGGTGAGCGAATCGCCCGCGCGAAGCTCGATATCGTCAGGCGATCCCGCAAAGTCTTTGCGCTCCGGGCGAAGATGGATGACCAGCCGCCCCGAGACAGGAGCTTTTCGCAGTGCATCCAATACGCGCTCGCGCTGCTGTATGGCGGCCTGTTGCAATGCCGCTTCCTCCGTTCCCGTCGTGGAAGCCGAAGTCTTTACCACCGTGGATTCCTGCTCCAGCCGCTGGATCAACTCCTGGCGGCTCTTCTGCTGAAGTTCGCGAACTTCGGTCCGTTCAAACACCGCTGCGCGCGGACATGCTGTCGGCAGGAGCCCGCCAGCGCGCTTCAGCAGCGAGCTCAGGCGTTCGCCTGGCCGGATGCCATAAACACCCGGTTTGCCGACTTCACCGCGCAGGATGACCGTCGCGCCGATATCGTTCCAGCCAGCCTGTTGCGGCACGGTCAACACATCGCCGTCGCGGAGCGGCAAATTCTGGTCTTCCTTTCCCGCAAGAGCGGCCGCCAGATTGAGGTCCTGGTGTCCGGCCGGCACGCGCTCCCCGGACGAGTTAGAGAACGCATAATGCGTCAGGTCGCCGCCATCGGGGTTCGCGCTTCGCAGCAATCCGCCGGCGGAACGCCACCAGGTCTGAGACGCTCATATTGACGGCGAGAGGATAGCGGCCCGGCCGCGCGACATCGCCTTTTACGTACACGCTGCGTGGCGAAACTTGTTCCGGCTGGCGATGCACCAGGATCCGGTCGCGCGGCTGGAGCAAGACATTATTCAAAGGATCCCCGCCGAGTGCGCCGCTCAAGTTGATGCTCAAGACTCGTGTGGTCCCGTCCGGCTGCCGGCGGAATAGCTGCGCCGAGTCGAGCCAGGCATCCGGAGTCACACCTCCGGCCTGATAAACCGCATCGCGCAAATGCTGCTGGCCGGAGGTGCGATACGACCCCGGCGCGCGGACCTCACCCGTGATGAACACTTCTGGGTCGGGCTCGAAGTCATACCGTCCAAAAATGTGCACAGTATCGAGCGGCTCCAGCTTGGGCGCGCTGGCGGGATGTTCGAGAGCGGCTGCCGAGATCGAAGGTCTCGACCACCGGATGGTAGTCCGGCGCCTGCAGCCGAATGATCTCGGCATAACGGGTCGAAGGTTCCGGAAGCAGGTCGGCATACGAAGTCACGAGGTCGGTGAGCTTCATCTCCGGCTTGTAGGAATACCGGCCGGGACGCAAGACATGCCCTACAAGGTAGATGGACTCCGAGTTATACGGAGCGATCGGAAAGATGTGGATCTCGTCCCCATCCTGTACTGCGAACCCGCTCATTTGCGCGCGCACCGCTTCGGAATCGCTCGGTGTCGCTGATCTCGACGCTCAACATCGTGCGCTTTTCATGCGCTACCAGGCGCTGGACTTCAATGTGCCGCAGGGCGGCAGCGGGGAGAATTCCTCCCGCCAGATCGAGTACGTCCACGAGTGTCTTCTCATTGCGCAATTCGTAAATTGCCGGGCGGCGCACCATGCCTTCTACCGTCACCACCGGACCAAGCGGCGGCACCATGAGCGAATCGCCGTTCTCGATGCGCTCGAGATCGCCCCGAATCCCGTGGAGCAGCAGGTCATACGCGTCCACTTCTTCAACCAACTGCTTCCCTCGATAGTGTTGCAGCCGCCGCAGAGAGCCTTGCGCTGTCACGCCACCGGCCACGAAAAGAGCATTCAGCGGAGTGGAAAGCGAACTTACGTCATACGCGCCCGGCGAAGCGACGTCGCCAACCACATAAATACGCACCGAGCGCAGCCGCAGCAGCGCAACGTCTGCGGAAACATCGCGGAATTGCGTTCTCAGGGCGTGTTGCACCATTTCCTGCACATCGCCCAGCGTTCTCCCGGAGACAAGGACCGGCCCTGTTTCCGGCAGAGCCACGCGCCCTTCCCGGTCCACTGTGCGGAGCAACCGCTGTGAGACCCCTCCCCAGAGATCGATCGAGAGACTGTCGCCGGGGCCGACGACATAGCTCGGTCCGACGGGAAGATCCATGGGGATATATTCCGGATTTGCCGTTCCTTGGCGGAAAACATCGAGGCCGAACCTCTCGAGAGGCCGATTGCTCGCCCCCGCCTGCACATAGAGGTCATATAAGGAAGGCACATCCGCGTAAGGATTCGGACGACGCACCATCCTCCCTTGCTCCGTCCCGGTAGTGCCTGCCGGAGCATAATCGCGCCCGGCTGGATATCGCTCTGGGCCCCGCCCTGTCCGTGGCATCCCGGCGCCGCTTGAGAATCGATCCGTCTGCGACACCGGCAGCGATTGCAGATCCGATTGGCTGGTGGAGGGAAGCGAAGGATTCTCCCCACTCCCGTACCCGGCCATGCGCGGCGTCCAGTTCAGCGCTGGATTTGTATCAGCCCGCGCCCCAGTGAGCATGGTCTCCGGCGCAGCCAGACTGGCCGGATTTCCTGAGCGTTGGTCCGGCGACAGGCCGGTGCCATCCGGCGGCGTCATGGGGCTGGGTGAAGTGTCGTCGGCGCGGTGCAATGGCGCCGACGAACGCGGCGCTTGCCCTGGCGCAGCCGGGCCCACCGGCGAACTTTCACGGTCTTCCGGGAGAGAGGACGGGAACGCACACTCCGGGACGCTCCGCGGATCGCATGAAGCGTTACGGCTAGTGGTTGAATTCTCACCCTGGGTGTCGCGACGCTCGGCGGCGCGCGCGAGCATCTGTGCCCGCTCCTGCCGCACCAGCTTTTGCTCCGCTCCGAGGTCGGAATCCGGATTCAATCGAGGCACGAGATAGCCATACCGCTGCACCAGGCGCGTCGCGAGTACGCGGGCATGCAAGTCCAAGCGCAGGCGTTCGGCTACCGCTGCATCGGTCAGATCGGACTCTTCAAGGATCTGCCCGCTCGCCCCCGCGTCCTGGGCGAGAAGACGCTTAAACTCGACCATCAGACCAGCTTCTTTCGTCAAGACTCCGAGAATCTGATCGGCCGAAGCCGCCGCCTTATCGAGATTGTCCGAGACGATATCGGGAGGACGGCCAGGCACACGCGCCGCAGTTTCTTCTCCGGACCGTTGCGCTGTACCCTGCCGGGATTCCTGCTGTGCATAGGCCGCCGCGCAAAACAAGAACATCCAGGCAAGACAAGAGATACTCTTTTTCAATTGTTTGTGGTCGAACATGGTTTATTTCCACCCAGGGCCGGGCATGAAATCCTCCGGGCCGTTCCCGGCCAACCTGCTTCCGGGAGCGCGCAAAATTCCCTCTTCAGATGCCGCGACATAGGCTGACTGACAAGATGCCCTCAGAGAGGTTCGAACGTCGGCTTCATCCACCTCAAACATCACCGACCGCATGATCAGATTGATCGAGAGCACCAAGCGGAAGCGTTCTTTGCGGCGAACCATGATTCCTTCCGCACCCACGAGAGGTCCGCGCTTTACGCGGACTTTCGCGCCTTGGCGCAGGAAGGGATGAGGTCGTGGCCGCAGGCCTACCGACAGACTCGATTCCAGCGCGCGGATTTCGGAGTCTGGAACCGCGGCAGGCTGGCCCTGAAAGGTCACGAATCGCAGGACCCCGGGCGCCCGAAGCACACTCGAACGGTCGCGAGCATTGAGGTTCACGAATACATAGCCCGGGAACAAGGCCATGTCCAATTCCTTGCGGCGGTCCTTCCAGCGGCGTACGCTGCGGTAGACGGGAAGAAAGTAGTTCAATCCCCGATATTCGAGATGACGGGCGACCAGCTTCTCGTGCCGCGGACGAACGGAAATTGCGTACCACCGTTCGACCGGCAGGATTTTCTCGGTGGAGAGCAAAGCTTCGCCCGGTATACCGCTGCCTGACGCTGCGTAGTTTGAGAGTGTGTTCTCCAGCACCGCTTTCGCTCCTAAACTACAGTTCCGCCATCTCGGTTACATTCGAAAAACGACTGCAACCCATTGTCAATCATGTAGTTAACTAAAAAACTTACCGCTTATTGCTAGCTGCGAAACGCCCCCGCCAGCAACGTTGTGGACAAGTCTCAATGTCGGCCCAGTGCAACATGCTAACCAGACTGTTGCAGGTACTAATCGAGCACCAATGAGACACAAGGAGCGGCCACCCAAGTCTGTGTACTAGCTGCCTGGATTCACTTGTATAACACTGGGAAATATGACAAAAGGCACGAATGGGCATACATACGGCGCTTCCAGGACCTCGCACTTCGTGGATATTCAGAATGTAAGGAAAAGAGCTTTGTCATTTGCGATTACCTCCGCTCTTACGCAACTGGCGAGTGACACTAAGACCACGGGACGCCATCACCCGACACAACCTGGCGCCAAGCTTATCTGCAAATCTAACCGACCCGGTCGAGGTTGGCTGTGATCGAGGAACATTGTGTTTGTGATGAATTATTCGACTCAAGACGCCGCAAAATCGCGATTTCAGTGCGCCGGGATGAACCGGCTTGCCAAAAAAAGGCGCCCTTTTTTCATGGAGGAAATTGGCCCCACACTTCCACAGGCATTCGCGCTATATTTAATGCAACCACTCATCGCAAATAGCCGGATAGCGGCTATCGGGGTACGCTTATTTCGACAATTCATTACTTCAGGCCATTCCTGGAGTTGGGCATCTATTCAAGGAGTACCGTATGGCTCGCAAGACAACTGAAAACACTTCTATCAATCGCGGCAAGAAAATTGCAACGTCCGTTCAGCCTGCCGCTATGCAGGTTATGCCTGAAGTTCCCAAGCAAGGGAAGCCAGTCAACGTGGTTCCCGTAAATCTCGAAGAAGAGATTCGGCGCCGCGCCTATGAACTCTACCTGCAGCGCACAGCGGCTGCGGGTGGCGGGAGCGGCGACGAGAACCAAGATTGGCTGCTTGCGGAGCGCGAGATTCGTTCGCGTTACGGCGTCTCGCAACGCCGCACAGCGTAGCTGCGCGGCGGGAAACCGCGCTGGAATTTTGCCAAGGACCGAGGGCCGAGGACACCCTCGGTGGCTCCGCGCCGGACGCGCCGTGCCCGGCGCTCGGGCCGGGGCGGTTTGCTACGAACGCTTGCCAGCCAGAGTCGTGGGCGGGTCTTTGGAGTTAGGAGTTACTGCTGCACAGCCTGGCGCAGCGCCGGCTTCACCTGTTCGCGCTGAATTTCGGAAGCGTCCCACCCGCCGCCCAGTGCTTTTACCAGATAGACGGAAGTGACCATTTGCTGGCCGAGCAGTTGCGTGGCCAGGCGTTCGTTGCCCAGCAACGCGGATTGCGCGGTAATCACATCGAGGTACGTGGTTACGCCGCCAACATAGCGGCTGTTGGCGATGTCGAGCGCGCGGCGCGAGTCGGCAATCGCCGCCTGCTGAGTTTTCGCAGCCTGGTTCAGCAGCGCCAGACCGGAAAGCCCATCCTCCACCTGCTGAAACGCCACCAGCACGGACTCGCGATAATTGGCGACCGATTCGTCATAGGCAGCGCGGCTGGCGGCGAGCGTGGCGCGATTGCGTCCGCCATTGAAAATCGGCTGCAGCAGATCGCCGCCCAGCGACCAGAAAGCGCTGGGAGCGTTTGCCAGAGTGGTGATGTCGCGGCTTTGCCATCCGCCTGTTCCACCCAGCGTGATATGCGGATAGAACGCAGCCTTCGCCAACCCGACCTGCGCATTTTCGAAAGCCATCTGGCGCTCGCTGGTGGCAACGTCGGGCCGACGCTCCAGAATCTCGGAGGGAACTCCGGCGGGAATCGCTGGCGGGGCCGCGTCGAACGGCGCCTCAGCCAAGGTGAAAGCCGAGGCGGATTTTCCCGTGAGCGCAGCGATGGCATGTTCGTATTGCGCCCGCTGTTCGAGCACGAGCTGAAGCTGCGTTGCCGTCGAATCGAGCAGCGCGGCCTGCTGCGCGACTTCCAGCCCATTCGCGACTCCGCCCTCGTGACGGTGGTTGACCAGGTCCAAACCCTTTTGCTGGATTTCGACCGACTGGCGAACCACTCCAGCTTCACGGTCAAGTTCGCGCAGGTTGAAATAATCGGCGGCGAGTTCGGCGGTCAGCACCAGGCGGACATTCTCCAGATCGGCCGCGCTGGCTTGCAGCGATGCATTGGAGGCTTCAAGATTGCGGCGCACACGTCCGAATAAATCAAGCTCGTAGCTGACGGAAAATGGGACGGTAAAAACGTTCTGCGTGACGGACGTAAGCGGGGCCGTACTGCCCGAGAGCGGGCGGTTGCCGGGGAGACGCTGGCGCTGTCCGCTGGGATCGGCGCTGAGCGCGGGAAAGTAGGCCGACGACGCGATCCGCGCCTGCGACCGCGCCTGTGAGAGGCGATCCTCGGCCGCCGCCAGCGACTGGTTTGCCTGAAGCAGATCTTGCTCCAGACGGTCGAGTTCCGCATCATGAAATAGTTGCCACCACGCGCCCTTGGGAATTGCGTCTTTCGGGACCGCCGTCTGCCACGGCCCTTCGCCCTTCCACGCGTCGGGAACCGGCGCGGCCGGGCGCTTATATCCCGGCCCCACGGTGCAACCCAGAGTGCACATCAAACTGCAGCCCGCAAGCAACGCGGTTATCACCCAGCCAATATATTTCCCGTAGAGACGCGGCTTGCCGCGTCTGGCCGCATCTTTGGAGACGGGGCAAGCCCCGTCTCTACAGGCTAGAGGCAAGTGCTTCACGAGTGTGTATCTCCCGCGCTTGGCTTGGCAACGTGTACCTGCTGTCCTTCCTCGAGTGAGTCGGACGGGTTGATGACGATTTGGTCGCTCACGTCAAGCCCGCCAAGAATTTCGAGCGTAGCGCCGAAGTCGCGCCCAATGCCGATCGGCCGCAAATGCACCTTGCCGTCCTTATCGACGACCGCGACCCGCGGGCCCTCGGCGCGAAACAGCATGGCGTTTACCGGGATCGTAATCCGCGGGACCGAAGTCCCAGTCGCAAAATGCACCTGGCCGAACGAACCGGGCAACAGCTTGCCATCTTTATTGGGAACATCCACCTCCGTGAGCAGGGTGCGCGTCGCCGGATCGATGGCATCGGCAGTGCGAACCACCGTTCCCAAAAACTTCTGTCCGGGAAATTCCTGCAGCGTAACGTTAGCTTTCATCCCAACTTTCATGTTCGGCGCATACGCCTGCGGCACGCTGATGTAAACGCGAAGCGGATCGACGCGCGCGACATCGAACAACTCTTTGCCGGCCGCTTGCGCTCCGGAATTGATGAGCGCGCCGGGATCGACATTGCGCTTCGTCAGCACGCCGGAAAAAGGAGCGTATACATTTTTGAAGGATTCGAGTTCTTCGAGACGGCGAACGTTCGCGTCGGCGGCGGCAAGATTGGCGAGCGCCTGCTGATAGCCGCTGGCTTGCTGGTCGGCTTCCTGCTGCGAAACCGAGTCGGACTTGCGCAGATTCGCCCAGCGGTCGGCGGAGATTTTCGCCAACTCCAGCGCCGCTTTGATCTGCTCGCGGCTGGCTTTTGCCTGTGAGAGTTCCTGGTCGACTTCCGGAGTGTCAATTGCCGCCAGCAGTTCTCCCTTCTGGATCTTGCTGCCAATGTCCTTGTACCAGCGCAGGAGGTAGCCGTTGGTGCGGGCAAAGATCGGAGACTCTTCAAAGGCCTGCAAATTTCCCGGCAACACCAGTTCGTCGTTCCCGGGCGCGGACGCGGGTTGCACCACGGCAACGGTGGGAATCGAGACGGCTTCGGTTTCTTTTGCCAGCGCGTTGGATTCGCTCCTCTTATTCAGAAAAGTGACTGCTCCGGCGGTGATAAGCACGAGCAGCGCGGCGCCCATCAGCATCTTTCCCCGGCCCGCGGGATTGGGACTCAGGTCGGAAGGCTGATAGTCGTCTGGGCGCACCGGCTCCGTCTCGTTCTGTCCGGGCGTTACTGGCGGCGGTTGTACTGACATAATGACGTCTCCAACATACTCTGGAATCTATGGTTCTATCTTAAGCAACTCTAATTAAGTCTCCGATTTCCCCCGCGAGACCCTGTGGACCCTGTGGTTTACGTTTTTCCTCGGCCACTTAATCGGAGTTTTCCTAACTGCGCTCCGTTTGCTGCCGTGCCTCGCGGCGGCCATGAATAATCGTAAACACGCTCGGCACGAAAAATAATGTGGCTACGGTTGCGAAGAGCAGGCCGCCAATCACGGCGCGGCCCAGCGGCGCGTTCTGCTCGCCGCCCTCTCCAAAGCCCAGCGCCATCGGCACCATGCCGATAATCATGGCCAGGGCCGTCATGATGACCGGCCGTATGCGGGTGTGGCCCGCTTCGAGCGCCGCTTGCCGCGCAGGCACTCCAGCGTTTATGCGTTCGCGAGCGAACGAAACCAACAGAATCGAATTCGCGGTCGCCACCCCCATGCACATGACCGCGCCCGTCAGCGACGGAACGCTAAGCGTGGTGCGCGTAATCAGCAGGAACCAGCAGATTCCTGCCAGCGCTCCCGGCAACGCTGTAATGATGATAAAAGGATCGAGCCACGACTGAAAGTTGACCACGATCAGCAAATACACCAGCACGATTGCCCCCAGGAGGCCAACGCCCAGGCCGAAGAAAGACGACTGCATGGTCTCAATTTGCCCGCGCACCACGATTTGCGTTCCGCGCGGCAGATAATGCGGGTCTTCGAATGGCTTGAGCGCCTTCATGATGTCCGACGCGACCCCGCCCAGATCGCGCCCCTGCGTGCTGGCATACACATCGATGACCGGCTGCACATTGTAGTGATTGACCACGGCGGGACGCGCCACCGGCGTGAGTTGGACAAGATTGCCGAGCACTTGCGGCTGCGCACTCGCAGCCTTCACCGGCGTGTTCATCAAGTCCTGCAACGATGTCATGCGATACTGCGGCGTCTGGATGGCGATGTTATAACTCACGCCGTTCCTGGGATTAAGCCAGAAATTAGGGGCCGTCTGGAAGCTTCCACTCAGGCTGATGAGCACGCTCTGGGCGACTTGCTGGGCAGTCAGTCCGACCTGATTGATGCGCGCGCGGTCCATCTCGAGGTGGAGCGTGGGCAGGCCCATCATCTGTTGCACGTGCACGTCGGCCGTGCCGGGAATCTGGCGCAACCGATTGGCGATTCCCTGCGCGATATCGTAGTTCCCGCGCATATCCGCGCCCACTACCTGAATATCGACCGGCGCGGGCAAGCCAAAATTGAGAATTTGCGACACGATATCGGCGGGCTGGAAGAAGAACTCCACGCCCGGAAAACGCGATGGCAGTTCGCGGCGCAACTGGCGCACGTACTGCGCCGTCGCATGATGGTGTTCCGGATTCAGCGCAATCAGTATCTCCGCATCACCCGTCCCAATCACGCCCGAACTGCTGTAGGAAAGATTCAAGCCCGAGTAGGGGACGCCAACATTGTCTACCATCGTTTGCAACTCTTCCTTCGGAATCTCGCTGCGCAGCGCGCGCTCCACTTCATCGCACAGGCGCGCGGTCTCTTCCACGCGCAGGCCGGGCCGGGCGCGGACGTGCAAACGAATCAGGCCCGCATCCACTTGCGGGAAAAAATCGCGCCCCAGAAAGAACACCAGCCCCAGCGACAGAAAGCAGAAAGCCGCAAAGCCGAGGGAGAACATTTTCCGGCGTTCGAGCGTGGTTTCCAGCAGTTGCCGGTAGCCGCCGCGGGACCTTTCAAACCAGCGCTCGAATCCGCGCTGCGATTTTCCCAGGAAGCTTTTCGGCGCGGCGGCGCGATGCTCATGCCCGCGCATGATAAACATCGCCATCGTCGGGATCAGGGTCCGCGACAGCAGGTACGACGCCAGCATGGCAAAGCACACCGCTTCCGCCATGGGAACGAAAAGAAACTTCGCCACGCCGGCCAGAAAGAACATGGGCACAAACACAATGCAGATGCTCAGCGTCGAGACGAACGCGGGCACCGCAATTTGTTGCGCGCCATCGAGGATGGCCTGCTTCAACTCCTTGCCCATGGCCAGATGGCGCTCGATGTTTTCGATCGTCACCGTGGCATCGTCCACCAGAATGCCCACGGCGAGCGCCAGTCCTCCCAGGGTCATGATGTTGATGGTCTCGCCGAGCGCGCTCAGCAGAATCACGGAGACGAAAATGGACAACGGAATCGAGACCGCGATAATCACCGTCGGGCGCCAATCGCCCAGGAAAATCAGGATCATTACGGCGGTAAGACAGGCGGCGATCAGGCCTTCCCGCACCACTCCCTGAATCGACGCGCGCACGAAAAGCGACTGATCGAACAGGGCCTTGATGCTGAGATCGCGCGGCAGCGACTTTGCCGCCTGCGGCACCATCGCCTTTATGCCATCGACGACGGCCAGCGTGGAAGAGCCGCCCAGCTTATAGATCGACATCAGCACGCCGCGCGCGCCGTCCTGCCGCACGATGTTGGTTTGCACCGCAAATCCGTCGCGCACGTGCGCCACATCGCGCAGGTAAAGCGTGGACGAGTTCGAAGTCTTCACCGGCAGATCGTTCAGTTCGGCGACGGTCTGCGGCGTGCCGTTCATCTCCACGTTGTACTCGGTCGGCCCGATCTTCGCCGTGCCTGCCGGCAGAATCAAGTTCTGCGCCGACACTGCATTGACGATATCTATGGGCGCCAAACCGTAGGCCTGGAGCTTGGCAGAATCGAGGTCCACCTGTATTTGGCGCGGCTTGCCGCCGTAAGGATACGGAGTGGCCGCGCCCTGCACCGTGGTCAACTGCGTGCGCAGAAAATTCTGCCCCAGATCGAACACCTGCTGTTCCGGCAGCGTCTTGCTGCTCAAGCCCAGTTGCACAATTGGCGTCGTGGATGCCGTGTAGGTGATGACCAGCGGCGGAGTCGTGCCCGGAGGCAGTCCGCGCAGCACGGTCTGGCACATCGCAGTCACTTGCGTCACCGCCATGGAAATGTTGACGCCCGGCCGGAAGAAGATCTTGATCACGGCCTTTCCGTTCAGCGACTGCGACTCCTGGTGCTCGATGTCGTTGACGGTGACCGTCAATCCGCGCTCGGAGTTGGTCACGATCCGGTCCGCCATCTCGCTCGGCGACATCCCGTCGTAGTTCCAGATCACGCTCACCACGGGAATGTTGATTTCGGGAAAAATGTCAACCGGGGTGCGCAGGATGGTGATGGGCGTAAGAATGATGATGAGCAGTGCCATCACCACAAACGTATAAGGACGGCGAAGCGCTAATGCTACAATCCACATAAAACTGGCAAAACTGGTGCTACTGAAACCCGATACTACCTGGCCCCATAAATGGTTTTGGGAAGGGCACGGCTTCAGCCGTGCCACCACCGGCCAATAAACATACGGGCTTTAGCCCCTGAGGGCCGGCTGGATCCTTCGGCTTCGCTCAGGGCAGACTCGCGAGACGCCCGTCCCTCCACCGGCGAACTTCCAAATAAGATTCAAAACAGTACGTTTCGGAATTGAATTATATTAGACTTTCGCCATGAGTCAAAATCATACCCGGAGCGCCGGCGCTCGAATAGCCGCCGCCCGGAACGAAACTGACGGCGTCAACCGCAAGCGCGCGCCCGGGCGGCCGCGCAGTGAGGAGTCGCGCCGGTCGATCCTGCGCAGCACCGTGAAGCTGCTCAAGCAGGATGGTGGATTTCCAGAACTGAGCATTGAGGCCGTTGCCGCCGACGCCAACGTCAGCAAGACAACTGTCTACCGTTGGTGGCCGACCAAGGCCGCCCTGGTCGCCGACGCTTTCTCCGCCAGCGCCGACGAGGAGCTTCAATTCCCGAACACTGGCTCCGTACAAAAGGACATGAGCCTGCAGATGCGGCGGCTGATTCGCATCCTCCGCTCCAAGCGCGGCAAGGTCGTCGCGGCGCTGATCGCCGGAGGGCAATCGGACCCGGAGTTGATCCAGGCCTTTCGCGACAGGTTCCTGTGGCCCCGACGCCAGCAGGCATATCAAACTTTGCAGCGCGGCATCGACCGCGGCGAGCTCCCCGCCGCGAGCGACCTCGACCTCATTCTTGACGCGCTCTACGGCCCCATCTACCTGCGCTTCCTGATCCGCCACGATAAGCTCAACGAAACCTTCGCCGACAAAATTTGCGCGCTGGTGCTGCAGAAGCTAAAACAACAGACGTAGCGGTGAAGTTTCGGCCCATTGGAGCCGATACCAAGCTGTATCGCATCTGTGGAGGATCGACCCACTCCATACACGCTAATTTATTGTTCTGGTGGGCCGAGACTGCGAACCTTGGATCTGAAAGCCGCTCTCATCTCTCGGCGCTCATCTCCAGTCAGGTCTCTCCCAAGCAACGTTCGACACGTTCCGAGAAGCCGCCTATCGTGTTCCATCGGGACCGCGTCCGAAGCAGCAAGGGCTGCGCCGAGACGTGGAATGTTCTCTGGGCTAATAGAAGACAATGTCTGCTGGATTGCGGCTCCCAATATCTCGCCAATCGCTTTCTCCATTGCCCCTTTCGATGTGCCCGCCGTTGTACGGATAGTCCGCACCTTAGTCTCCGAAGCAGCAATATCGACCGTCACCTTTGGTGATGCGAGTGTCAAGATTTTGAGGAATCTGGAAACATCCGCCTTGGCAATTTCATGCACTGTATCCGCTTCTTGCCGCAGAGAGGGCGATTGCGAGACCCGGCTAGGCTCAAGACCAACCAGGTGAACACGGACCCCGAAACTCTGCGCGATTTGCACGGCTATGCGCACATCGGTATCGCCGGTCACCACCGTGGCATCGCAAATGGACTGATTACGGGCCAGGTCTATAAGGTCGGTTACAAGAAGGGAGTCGACCTCTTTTTGCTCGCCGACGCTGTTGATGGAGCCGAGTCTAAGTTTGACGTCTCTGCATGTTAGCAAGTGCCAAGTGATCGAGGGTCGGGCCATTCCAAGCACCGTCGTACCAGTAGATGCGCAAAAGCTGAACGCCAACGCTTTGGCTCTCCGCCAGAGACTTTAGCTGCACGATGATCTCAGCTTCGTCGAGCTTGAATTGTGTGCGGTTAGATTTTTTCCCGAGAAGCGATACCGACCCTTGGGCATAAACATACCCAGCGTCTACAAAAATTGCGTGGCGTTTCATAGGACCGTCCTAAATAATGAGGGGATCCCCGCAGGGATCCCTAGATAGTCCGGAGCGCACAATAAAAACATAGGTGCCCGCCGGAGTTTTAACTATAGCACACCCAATCCAGCTATTCAATGCCCAATTGCCGGGTAGTATGTATTTACCCGGACACCGCCGTTTGGGCGCTACCACACTCTGGTACACATGACGGACACCGACTCCCACGCTTAGGACTAAAGTTGGCGATCACGGTGCACTAACGCCTAACCCGTTTACCTGCTAAAACTTACCGTTCGGTTCCAAAATTTGACCGCTGCCTGACAAGGCTTGCGTCCAACCGCCGTCGAGGGTAGAATTAAATTGCGACCGAAACAGTCGGAGTTTAATCCGATTATATAGGTCGCCATTTGACTCGACCGTTTGCATCATGCTCAAGCTCACCAAAAAAGCGGACTACGGGCTTATGGCCATGAAGCATCTGGCCGAGCACGCCGACCGGGGCGCGTGCAGCGCCAAGGATGTGGCCGAAGTTTACGGCATTCCGCAGGAAGCGCTGGCGAAGATACTGCAACGGCTGGCCAAGGTCGGCTTGGTCCGGTCGCAGCATGGCATGAACGGCGGTTACACCCTGACGCGCGATCCGAAGACGGTTTCCGCGTTCGAGGTGATTAAGGCCATCGACGGCCCGCTGTTCATTACGTCGTGCGTGAGCGTGCGCGGCGAATGCGGCCAGAGCAATCGCTGCACCATCCGCGAGCCGCTGCGCAAGGTGAACGAGAGCATCGAGCAGGTGCTCAGAAGCATCATGATTTCGCAAATGAAGGAAGAGCCGGAAGTCATCCAGGTCCATGAGCAGGTAAATGAGAATGAGCCGGAGACCAGGAAGCCGGCGGAGTTAGTCAAGATTTTGTAATTAAGATGCTGCTGAAGTACTTGGGTTTCGTATCAGGGCATCGCTTTAGCGATGCCGTAAGCGGCGAAAATAAATGCCCCTTCAGGGGCTGCGTAGGAGCAAGGCAATCATGAGCACGAATGGCAATACGACGACCCTCACCAATCGCGATGAACGTCACGAGGTGCGTCAAGACGAACGGCGCGCTGTCCCCGCGGGGATCAAGCTGCCGATTTACATGGATAATCATGCGACTACTCCGATGGACCCGCGGGTGCTCGACGAAATGCTGCCCTACTTCATGGAGAAGTTCGGCAACGCCGCCAGCCGCAATCACCCGTTTGGATGGGTGGCGGAAGAAGCGGTCGAGTTGTCGCGCGAGCGCATCGCCAGGCTGATCGGCGCGACCTCGAAAGAAATCGTATTTACCTCGGGCGCCACCGAAAGCGACAACCTCGCCATCAAGGGCGTGGCCGAGATGTACCGCGAGAAGGGCAACCACATCATCACGGAGACCACGGAACATAAGGCGGTGCTCGATAGCTGCAAGCACCTGGAGAAGCTCGGTTTCCGCGTGACCTATCTGCCGGTGCAGAAGGATGGACTGATCGATCTCGACGGCCTGAAGCGCGCCATCGACGACAAAACGATCCTGGTTACGATCATGGCGGCCAACAACGAAATCGGCGTGCTGCAACCGATCGAGGAAATCGGCAAGCTGTGCCGCGAGCGCGGCGTGATTTTCCACTCCGACGCGGTGCAGGCGATCGGCAAGATTCCGATCGACGTTAATAAGATGAACCTCGATCTCGCGTCCATCTCAGGGCACAAGTTCTATGGGCCAAAAGGCGTGGGCGCGCTCTATGTGCGCCGCAGGAATCCGCGCGTGCAGTTGGTGGCGCAGATTGACGGCGGCGGGCACGAACGCGGCATGCGCTCCGGAACGCTCAATGTTCCCGGCATCGTCGGCATGGGCAAGGCTTGCGCCATCGCGCAGGAAGAGATGGCGCAGGAATCCTGCAAGATCGCCGGCCTGCGCAACCGTTTGAAAGACAGCATCATGAGCCGGCTTAACGAGGTGTATATCAACGGCTCCATGGAGCACCGGCTGCCGGGCAATCTGAATATCAGCTTTGCCTACGTGGAAGGCGAGTCGCTGCTGATGGGCATCAACGATATTGCGGTGTCGAGCGGATCGGCATGCACCTCGGCAACGCTGGAGCCATCTTATGTATTGAAAGCGCTCGGCACGGGCGACGATCTGGCGCACAGCTCGATCCGCTTCGGCCTTGGACGATTCAATACCGAGGCCGAGGTCGATTACGTGGGCGACCGCGTGGTCGAAACCGTGCTGCGTCTGCGCGAACTTTCGCCGCTCTACGAAATGGCGAAAGAGGGAGTGGACTTGAAGAGTGTCAAATGGGCTGCGGAAGCGCATTAGAAGCTGCGAGCTTCGAGCCATGAGCTTCGAGCAAGCAGGTTCGATCGAAGTGGGAATGGCTTCGATTGCTCGTAGCTCGAAGCTCGCGGCTCGAAGCTGATGAATGAAATCTAACCAAAGCGTAAGGAGCAAGAAATGTCCTACAGCGAAAAAGTAATCGACCATTACAACCATCCGCGCAACGTGGGCTCGTTCGACAAAAAGGAGGCCGATGTGGGCACCGGCCTGGTCGGCGCGCCGGAGTGCGGCGACGTGATGAAGCTGCAGATCAGGGTGAATCCGCAGACCAATGTTATCGAAGACGCCAAGTTCAAGACCTTCGGCTGCGGCTCGGCGATAGCGTCTTCTTCGCTGGCCACCGAGTGGGTCAAGGGCAAAACCGTAGACCAGGCCCTCGGGATCAAGAACACCGAGATTGTGAAGGAGCTGGCCTTGCCGCCGGTGAAAATCCACTGCTCGGTGCTGGCCGAGGACGCGATCCGCGCCGCCATCGGCGACTGGAAGAAGAAGCAGGAATCCGCGAAGCCCGCGGAAGTGCAGGTAGCGCATTAAACCGCTACGAGCTACGAGCCGCGAGCTTCGAGCAACCGGTCGACTTTCCCCGGATTGCTCGCTCGCAGCTCGTGGCTCGCAGCTCGAAGCTTAATCATGGAAGACGTACTCAAGACGTTCACTCAGCCCGCGGCTCCGGCCAAGGGCATTCAGGTGACCGACAACGCGCTCAAGAAGATTCGCTTGGCGATGGCAAAAGAAGGCGTTTCGCCGGAGCATGGCGGCCTTCGTTTGGGCGTGCAGGGCGGCGGATGTTCGGGCCTGACTTACAACCTGCGGTTCGATACCCAGCCGCGCGAGCGCGACCGGGTGTTTCAGTTCGGAGATGTGAGGGTTTTTGTGGATCCGAAGTCTTTCATTTATCTGCACGGGATGACTCTCGATTACCAGGAGACCCTGATGCGGCAGGGCTTCGTGTTTGTGAATCCGAACGCGACCAAGTCCTGCGGCTGCGGGACTTCTTTTTCGTAGCAGTAGCTCCATCGGCTGTCATCCTGAGCGAAGCGAAGGATCTATGCATTCTCTTGGCGCGGGCAGAATGCAGAGGTCCTTCGCTTCGCTCAGGATGACAGGCGGTTCAAATTATCGAAATACACAATTACAAAATGACAGAATCCAAGTCGTCGTTGATCATGCCCGGGCGAGTTTCCGACGAGGCAACCCCAAGTTGCTGGTCGTGTGGCACCATGCGCGCGGTGCATTTTTGCAGTTCGTGCGGCAAGGTGCAGCCCGCGATCCCGGTGGACTATTTCACCTTTTTTGGATTTCCGTGCAAGCTCAACCTCGACACAATCGAACTGGAAAAAGAGTTCTACGCGTTGAGCCGGCGGCTGCATCCCGACATGTTTGGACAGGCTGAGACGCAAGAGCGCACCTGGAGCCTGGAGCAAAGTTCGATGCTCAACGACGCCTACCGCACGCTGAAAGATCCGATCAAGCGCACGGAGTATCTGTTGCGCCTTGAAGGCGTCGAACTCGGGGAGCAATCGAAACAGGCGACAGAAAAGGCGCGCGCGACTGGGGAGTTGAAGAAGCAGGTCGTGCCTCCAGATCTTTTGGAGAAAGTCTTCGAACTCAACCTGCACCTGGAAGAACTGCGAATGCAGAAAAAGATGGGCGAAAACGACCCTGCCTTGCTGGAGGAGATCGGTAAGGCCAAGCTTTCGCTGGAAGAAAAGTACAACGCGCTTTTGGACGAGCTGAGGACCGAGTGGGATAAGTGGGACAAAGCGGTGGACTGCGGGACCGCCGAAGACCGGCGGAAGATCCTCGACCGGATGCTGGATGTGCTGAACCGCGGGAACTACGTCCGAAACCTGGTACGGGATGTGAATGAGGCAATGGAATAGGATTTTGTAATTTGGTAATCGGGTGATTTTGTAATTTAAGACCCACGGAAGCCTTGCTTTTCCAAATTACGAAATTGCCCGATTACAAAATTACAAAATGTCCTCTGACTACATCGTTGGCATCGATCTCGGCACCACGAACTCGCTCGTGGCCTACATGCAGGGAGATTCTCCTGTCGTCATCCCCGGAGAAGACGGGCTGAATCTTGTGCCCTCGGTGGTGGCGCTCGATGAAAACAACCAGATCATAGTGGGCAACGCTGCACGCCGGTATCTGATCGAAACGCCGGAGCGGGCGGTTTACTCGGTCAAACGCCTGATGGGGCGCGGCGTCGAAGACATACAGGACGAACTGAAGCTGTTTCCGTTCCAGTTGGCGGAAGATCTTCAGCCGGGCGAGGTTCTGCGCATCAAGATCGGCGAGCGTAGCTACACTCCGCCTGAAATTTCGGCGCTGGTGTTGCGTCAGTTAAAGCGCAATGCCGAGCGCTTTTTCGGCAGGCCCGTAAGCAAGGCGGTCATCACCGTCCCCGCATATTTCAACGATGCGCAGCGGCAGGCGACGAAAGATGCCGGACGCATCGCCGGGCTGAATGTTCTGCGGCTGGTGAACGAACCGACGGCGGCATCGCTCGCGTACGGGCTGGACAAGAAGAAGCACGGCATGGTCGCGGTTTACGATCTGGGCGGCGGCACGTTCGACATTTCGATTCTGAAGCTGCATGACGGCATTTTCGAGGTCGTCGCCACCAACGGCGATACGCACCTCGGCGGTGACGACATCGACAATCTGCTGATCGCAATCGCGCTCGACGACATTCGCGGCGAATCTTGGACTCGACGTGCCGCGAAACGGCGAAGCGGCAGCCCGCATCCGCAAAGCCGTGATCGAGGCCAAGATTGCGCTTTCGTCGCAGCCCACGGCGAAGCTCGATATCGATTTGCCCGGCGGAAAAAAGTATCAGCGCGAAATTTCGCTCGACCTTTTCGAGCGGACGATCCAACCGATCATTGACCGCACCGTCGGCCCCTGCCAGCAGGCCCTCAAAGACGCGGGACTGAAACCCGAACAAATTGATGAGGTGGTGCTGGTCGGCGGCTCGACGCGCATTCCCAAGGTGCGGCGGCTGGTGCAGGACCTGTTCCGGCGCGTGCCGCACACGGATTTGAATCCAGACGAAGTGGTTGCGCTGGGCGCGGCCGTGCAGGCGAATATTCTCGGCGGCGGCTCCGACATTACAAAAGAAATGCTGCTGCTCGACGTGACTCCGCTCTCTCTGGGCATCGAAGTCGCGGGCGGCGTGACCGATAAAGTCATTCTGCGCAATTCGACGATACCAGCTTCGGCGACGCAGTATTACACGACCCAGGTCGATGGCCAAACCAACGTCGCCATTCATGTGCTGCAAGGCGAACGCGAACTGGCGCGGGATTGCCGGTCGCTGGCGCGGTTCGATCTGAAGGGCGTTCCACCCATGCCCGCCGGCATGCCGCGCATTGAGGTGAAGTTTTTGATCGACGCCAACGGCATTCTGCGCGTCTCGGCGCGCGAGCAGCGCAGCGGGAAAGAGGCGGAAATCAACGTTCAGCCCAGTTATGGCCTCACCGACGAGCAGGTGGAGAACATGCTGCTCGCGTCGTTCGACTACGCGGAAGAGGATTTCCGCCAGCGGCAGGTCATCGAAGCGCGGCGCGAAGCGGAGACGATCCTGACGGCGCTTGCGAAAGGGAAAAAGAGTCCAGCGTGGCAGGAACTCACGAGCGAAGAACGCCGCCATGCCGAGACGCTGGAGAAGGCTCTGGTCGCGGTGAAGGATGGCAATAACGACGACTATCACGCGATCCGTGCAGCCATTGACGCGCTCAACCAGGCCACGATGCGATTGGCGGAATTGATGATGGATACGGCGGTTTCGACCGCGCTCAAAGGCAAGTCCATGGACGACACCGATCTGGAAGAAGGGCCGCAGGCCGGGCATCCGGTGGCGAAGGCGGAATTTAAGACTTAGCTTCGAGCTACGAGCCTCGGGCTGCGAGCAAGCCACGTCATATCGAGTCCCAGGCGGAGAGTACCGGGGTTGCTCGAAGCTCGCGGCTCGCAGCCCAGATTTTAGGAGTCATAATGCTTGAAGAAAAAATACAGGAAGGCGCAGCGACCACGGTGGATGCTCCCGGCGAAAACACGGTTGAGGTCACCTTTCTTCCCGAAGGCAAGACGGTGACCTTCGAGCACGGCAAGCTGCCTTATCAAGACCACGGCAAGGAAGAGTCGCTGCTCGATGTGGCGTTGAATTTCGGCATTCATCTCGATCATGCCTGCGGAGGAAACTGCGCTTGCACGACCTGCCACGTCTGGGTGAAAGAAGGCGCGGACTTGCTCTCGGAACTGGAAGACGACGAAGCCGACAAGCTCGACATGGCCGCCGATCTTCAGCTCAATTCGCGCCTCGGCTGCCAGACCGTGATCGAGAAGCCGGGCAAGGTGGTCGTGGAAATTCCGGCATGGAACCGGAATTACGTTTCGGAAGAGCATTAGAGAGCAGCTTCAGCTATCAGCCGTCAGCCGTCAGCCATCAGCTAAACCGTGATCGAGAGTTAGTTGAAGAGTGCGAACAGGAGACCACTAGGAGAAATCATTCATGCCAAAAGAACTCACCTGGGGCGATGCTGAGGACATCGGGATTTTGCTCTCTGAAACCCATCCCGAACTCGACCCGCTGGCGGTGCGGTTTACCGACCTGCACAAGTATGTGATCGCGCTTCCCGATTTCAAGGACGATCCCTCGAAGTCGAACGAAGCCAAACTGGAAGCGATCCAGATGGCGTGGCATGAAGAGTTTCTTGACCGCACGCAGGGATAGGCCCAACAGTCGTGGCGGCTTCGAGGAAAACGTAGTGCGATGTGCGTCGCAGCGAAGGCGCGGCCGCGAAAACGGCCGCTTGATCTAACCGCACTGTCACATCAAATCTGAGCTATCACACCGAAGGCGATTTTCTTCGTGCCCCCGTGGTGAATCGCTCTGCCGCGGCGTGTTACTGCCGCAACCCTATCCAGCCTTCGGCAATCACCATGGAATTTCCAGGGTTGCGAGCATCGTACTTCACCGAAGTGGGCAAGCCGAGCCGGCAGGAATGCAGATTGAGCCACTGCCGCAGATAGGTGACGTCCTGCGACGCCTCATAGGAAACACCGGCCACGTCATATTGATAAATCAGCATGGTGGCGGGCCGGTCCGTGTCTTTCGCGATTTCCTGGACATCGATCACCGTGCCATCGGTGATGCGCCCAACCGTATTCAGCCAGGTGCGGCGCTCCCGCTCGACCTCGTCCGCGTTCTTGGGTTTGCGGCGCAGCAAGGCATAGCTGGCGACGGCCAGGCCAATCGTACCCAACGCAAGTGTGTAGAGACGAAGCGCAATCATTGGTAAAACTCAAACCGCATCTTTCAATCTCTTTCAGCATAGCCGCATCCTCTGTGGCCGCCAAGGGTACGAAGGTGAGCGGGAATGTACCTGAACTGTGGAAAAACATTTACGTTTGCTGGTAAGCGAATCGCGCTTGATCGCGCCATGATCGCGAGCGCACACACACGCCAAGAACCGCGTAAGAGCTTGTCGCAAAGCCGGGGAGCGCGGACAAGAGTGTCCGCGCCACACGGAACCGTTTTACGCTCTCCGCCGATAATAAATGTTGAATTCGAACCCCGGATTGGGCGGGAAAATTTCCGCGATCTTGCGCAGCCGCTCCGCCATCGGGGCCGGCGCCAGCAGCGGATAGTCCCGCTCCCGCAGATCGTAGTAATCGACATCGAGGTAGATCGCGAGCAGGTAAATCGAAATCGCGTCGGCGAAGCTGGCCGCCAGATAATCGTTCTTGAATTTCTCCGCGTCCGGCCCGTGGGCCGTGGCGAACTTGCGCGCCTCCCAGGCATCGAGCGAAGTTTCGCCGCGCACGCCCGATTCCACTTGCTGCCAAGCCAGGTCGGCGAAATTTTGCGCCACGCCCGCCCGTTCCACCAGCGCGTGCCCGACGTTGATGTAGAACTCGAAGGCCACGGAAAATTTATCGTCCATCAAGCGCGTCGAAATAAAAACGCACTGGGCATCGCCAAGATTCAGATTGCGATGGCAAACCGCGTTGTCGCTGAGCGCCACGTCGTAACGGTCGGCAATCACCGTGTTGTCGCCCTGCGTCACCGTGAGCGGTACGAAGTAGTACGCATTGCGGCTGAGCGCCCCGGCCACCGCCACCGGCACCGCCGCAATCATGCGCTCAAGATCGTTGTCGGCAATGGTGATCTCGCCCGAGCGGGCGTAGCAGATGCCATTCGGCGCTTGTGAAACCGGGCTGTTTTGCACGATCTCCGCCGGGCTGCGGACGATTGCCGATGCGCTTTGCGACATGACGGTATTGTAGCGCAGGATCGCGCGGTCACAGTCGCATCAGAAAACCGTCCACTTTGAAACCTTGAAACCCTGAAACCTGAAACCTGTTGTAGCCTATGAGCATGGCGATAACGAATTCGAACGGGCCGCGCATTGCCATTCCCGTGCCGCATTCCGGCGATCGAGAGTACGCCGAGCGCGCGCTGCCGCAGTATGAAGCAGCCGTGCGCGGCGCAGGTGGAGAGCCGGTGCGCATCGAACTGGACCAGACTGCGGCGCAGGCGATGCGGCAGATCGAGCGCTGCGACGCCGTTCTGCTGCCCGGCAGCAAGGCGGATATCGATCCGAAAAAGTACGGCGCGCCACGCCACGAAAAGACGGCGCCCGCCGACGCGAAACGAGACGCGATGGACGAGCTGCTGCTGCAACACGCTTACAACCTGCGCAAGCCCGTGTTGGCCATCTGCTACGGATTGCAGTCGTTGAATGTGCACCGCTCGGGATCGCTGGTGCAGCACATCGAATCGGCGGCCGTCGATTCGAAGATCGTAGATAAGAAGATCAATCACAGCGCGGGACGCGCGGTAGCGAAGGCGCACTCGGTCAGGATCGAGCCCGGATCGCGGCTGGCGGAAATTGTGGGCGCGAGTGAGACGATTGCCGTGAATTCTTCGCATCATCAGTCGGCGGACCGAGTGGGCGAGGGCTTGCGCGTGGTGGCGCGCTGCCCCGAAGACGGAATCGTCGAAGCTCTGGAAGGGACCTCGCCCGGACATTTTGTGCTGGCCGTGCAGTGGCATCCGGAGCGCAGCGTGAACGATGGGCCGGAGCTGGCCGAATCCGCGCGCGCGATTTTTCGCGCGTTCATTGAAGCGGCGAGAGAAAAGCACGCAGAGTCGGCGACAGAGTCCGAGTCTGCCAGAAGTCGGTAGCGAATCCTGAGTTGCTTTGATCACAGGTAGCTGCCGAGCTGCGCTCGGCCTGGACGGGCGAGGGCACCCGTCCCCACACGCCCGTCCCCACACGGGCAGTCTGAACGACCGAGGGACCCTATTCCCGGCATACATTTTCGTGCGGGTAGAGGTCCTTCGCTTCGATCAGGATGACAAAATCTGATTTGGTCTAGCGGCGCTTCAGCAGCACCACCACATTCGCAATCGCGGCGTTGTCGGCGCCGATGCCTTCCGGAGTTTTGGCTTTAATCCCCACGCAGTCCGCGGGAATTCCACACAACTCGGCAATGTGTTTGCGAATCGCTTCCGCATGTGGGCCGATTTTTGGAGTGGACAGAATCAGCGTGGAATCCAGGTTCACAAGCTCGTAGCCCGCGGCGGTGACACGCTGCAATGCTTCGCGCAGAAACACGGCGGAGTCGGCGTTCTTCCACTGCGCGCCGGATGGCGGGAACAGCGCTCCAATGTCGGGCGCCGCAATAGCGCCAAGCAGCGCGTCGGTGATGGCGTGCAGCAGAACGTCGCCGTCGGAATGGCCGGCGAGCCCCCGATCATGCGGCAGAGTCACGCCCCCGATTTTCAGCGGAATGCCGGGTTTGAATTCGTGCGAATCCCAACCGCAGCCGATGCGCATTTCAGGTTTCAGTCTTTGATCGTTCAAGGCCGGTTCTCGTCTTCGTGTTGCAGGTAGAACTCCGCCAGCTCCATGTCGGCTGGCGTCGTGATCTTGATGTTCCTTGGCGATCCCATCACCACCGCGACTTCATGTTCGGACCGCTCCACGAGCGAGGCCTCATCCGTGCCCGTGAACCCGCCGGGAGCCTCGTCGAACGCTTTTTTGAGAACGTCGTAGCGAAATCCTTGCGGCGTCTGCGCCATGACGATTTTCTGGCGCGGCAAAGTGGCCTTAATCAAGGCCCCCTCCGCCGTGCGCTCGACCTGCTTGACCGTATCTATCGCGGGCACTGCCGCTATCGCGCCCCCATACCTCCTGGCCGCGAAAATCACTTCTTTAACTATCTCCTCTGTGACGAACGGACGGACGGCATCGTGCACGAGGATGATATCGTCCGGCTCGGCAACCACCTTTGCCAGAGCGTTGGCCACGGATTCCTGCCGATGATCGCCGCCTTCGACCAGCTTCACCTTTTTGCCCCTGGCCTCTTTCTCCAGGCGAGTGCGGAAGGCGGCGATTTCACTTGGGCGCAGCGCGATATAGATCTCCTTCACATCATCCATGGCCGCGAATTTGCGCAAGGTGTGAATCAGGATGGGAGTTCCATTGAGGTTGGTAAACTGTTTTGACACCGTCGCCTGCTTGCCTATTGCGCCGGGGGCGGAAGCCATGCGCGTGCCGAGTCCCGCAGCCGGAATGATAACGATTACCTTCATAGGGACGATCAGTATAGTACAGCGGCGGCCTGAATGGTCTGATTGAAATGAGAAAAAGGGCACAGACGGATGGTTTCGGCTGTGCCCTTGTCCCGTTTACCGGTTATGGAGACTGTGTGAGAACTGATCTTTCGCCCCGCTGGGGCTTGTTCCTTTTTCACATAAACCCACGGCTTACGCCGTGGGCTGTATTCTTGCGCCGCTTCGCGGCTGAAAACCGTGAATTCCATTCCACCGCGACTCTGCAATCGTAGTTCTCACACAGTCTCTATGGTTTCTGTTTTGGTTTCTGTTCTGGTGTGGCTTTTGCCGCAGCCTTCTTGGCCGCGGCGCTTTTTGCCGCGGGCATTCCAGTTAGCGACCCCTGCTGCTCGAGGGGGCCAAGGAATAGATTATCTTCGTCTTCGTCTAACCAGAGCAACTGCCCGCCGCTGGCCTGATAGATGACCACGCTTAAATCAAGCGTCGAGCCACCACTGGGCGCAATGGCAAGCGGAATAGTATAGCGGCCCGGGTTGTCGATGTCGGCAACCGCAGTTCCCGTGAATGGAACCGCGGAATACGTCGAGGTCCCATCCAGCGCGAGGAACGGATCGCTGACCAATCCGGTCCCGTTCAAAGCAAGGCTTGTAACCGATCCCTGGCCGGCAAAGTCGAATTCCACGCCGGTTTCGCTAATGCCGTTGTAATCCTGCGCGGCAAAGGCATAGTTGCCGGCAAAGCTGGCAGTTGAGGAGTCGGTTTGCGGAATTAGGACTCCGGTGCCGACGACAGACACATCCAAGTCGGCAAGCAGAGCGCCTCCTAACCCACTGGCCGTGTTATTGGGATCGCTCAGATTGAGGTTCGGGTCCGTCATATATAAGCCCAGCGCGCTGACGTCTCCCAAGTTTTCCGACGTAATGGCCAGGCTGCCGTATCCAGTACTGTCAATGGAATAGGCGCCTAAGATAGCGGAGCCGCTCACGACGGCGCCATATTCGTTGTTGTAATCCCCAACGCCACTGATCTCACGGCTTTCCGGAACCGTAAACATGCCTGCCGCAGCGTAGAAGTTCCCGCCCCACGAGTTGCTCTCGACGCCAAACACAGAGAAGTGGTGGAGTCTACGGGCAACGATGCGTCGCTAAATGTACCTGCGGCCGTGCCCTGGCCGAACGCCGAGCCAATGGCCGTGTCGGCAGTATCCACATCAATGATCCGTATGGCCTCTGGACCAACGATGTAGTAGACGAGTGCGGTTGGCGTACTGCCCATTAGGGCGGCGCCGGTGATCGTGCCCCGCCCAAAGCCATCGGCTGCTGCGATGGTTCCACTAAAAGCCGTGTCCAGCACAGCCGGCGGCGGAGCGGCGGAATCATCGATGTCGAAAACGCCCTGCAAAGCGGTGCCCGTGCCGGTGATTGAGAATACTCCCCCGATCGCGACCGTGCCGCCGTCATCGGAGTTCTCGCCGGAAAGTGTGAAGGCATAACCCCCGTCGTTGAGCAGGTTCGTGCTCGTGCTCGGCAGGGTCTGCAAGTCCATGCTTCCGCTGGATGTTGCCGTCCCATCAAACTGTTCGACGAGCGCATGGTTGGCGTTCACAAACTGGACGCCCAGGGTTTCGACCCCGTCCACGCCCACAAGCGTGTCGGTCGTGGTCAGGGTGAGTGTTCCCTGGCCGGTTGTGGGATCCACCGTCAACGCTGTAGTCCCTGGCTGGATGGTGTCGGTGGCCGTGATTCCATCCGCGTCGTTACAGAATTGCTGACTGGCAGGGACGTCATAGTCTTGCTCACCGGCAAGGACGTTGCCGTTGCCGTCAAGGGCCACCGACCCAGCAAGGGCGTAAAAGCACGCGCTATCAGCCGCGTTCACCAGCCCCCTCAGATAGAACGCATAGTATTTCGCTGTGTTCGTCAGGTCGAAGTCGGCCGGCGTCGTCACTCCTGAAACCGTAGCCGTCACCGTGTAGCTGCCGACCAGCAACCCCGCTGTGAACGGCGACGAGGTAGCGTTGCCGTTCGCGTCGGTCGTAGCCGTACAGGTGCTCCCTCCGCACGAGGCTGCAGTCGCTAATTTGCCGGTCGTGTCCGACGTTGGGGCCGTAGTCGCGAATGTGCCGGTCGCGCCCGAGGTTGGGGCCGTAAACGTCACCGACACGTTGGGTACTGGGTTGTTGTGACTGTCCAACACCTGCGCCACCAGCGGCTGTGCGAACAGCGTGCCGAACACTGTGGTTTGATTTGATCCGCTAATCGTCAACAGCGATGCCGGAGGCCCCACCTTGTTCGTCGGGCTGCAGTTTCCGCAGCCCATCAAGGACATCAGGAAAATTATGACGAGAATGCTTGCGTATGCCTTGAGCTTCATAACGCCTCCCCTGATGTCTTCCGGCTGGTGCGCTCACGCGCCTGCGGCGGTATGGGGAACCCGCGCTGGTTCCGGATCGTATAGACTTGGCCGCCGGCCCTCACGGTGCGAGCCAGGAAAACCTGTTTCTCGTGGATCGTTTTCATGACGCCGGTGACCTCAACTCGCTGGCCCACCGCCACCGCAACCGCGCCCTTGCCGCGCAAACCGTACATCCCCAAACTCGCATCCACGGGGCCGGAGGGAGTTGCGAGCAGGAGGTGGGAACCCATAATCATCCCCCGAGAGGGTTCCGTGAGCACGCTCGACACCGTGCCATTGAGTGTGACTTCCTGGGTAACGTCGTAACTGAACGGGCCTGCAGCCTTGTTCTCTGCCGTGGTCTGAGCCTGAGATGACGGTACGGATAAGATCAAGGACAGCAGGGCCAATAAACACAGCCCTGCGAACAATCGTTGCATCATTTGCCTCCAAGTTGAGTTTCGATCCGGAATTTCCATTCGAACCTCTAGTTTAGAAAGCGTACACTTCTCCTGCCTCGGGCACAACGAAATTTCTGCCAGCGCAGGTTTTTGTTTGGAGTCCGGAGGCTGGCTGGAAATGCAAGGGCGTGAATGCAAGCGGTCAACGGGGCTTTGCCGATGCCTTGACATGCGCCGCATCTGATTGAATAAGCATGGCTTACGAAGAGTCGCTACGGTCCGGGAAAGGGCTCTTCATTTCTCCTGGTCGCTTGATGGCAAGGCAGTTGAGTTTTATTTGAGATTTTTCAATGGCGACTGTTTTTCGCCGGGACTGGCTCCCGAACCCCTCCTCGGGACTCGGCGCAGATTGCCGACAGAACCGAAAAGAAGCATGGACGTGACCTGCGACCTAATTTCCCTTGCCGGCGAATTGCGGTTTAGGGATGTTCCCTGCCTCGTATCGGTCAATGACTAATTCATCGCCAATCTCGGTCCGGCTCCGAAAAATAGTGTGCGCCGGCAGTTCGATAACACTTTCCGCGCGCAGCTTCGGGAAAATTACTCTGAAGGGCTTCACCAACTCCTTCAAACTCACGACCTTGAAGTCTTTGTCGATCATCACGACGTCGAAGGAAAACAACATCCCGATGGTGTGGATAGCGTTCGCCGGAACTATCCACACACCGCTGCCAGCCCTAAGGGACCGTCTGCCCAGCAAGCCGATCAAGCGTCCCACAATGGAGTCGGCAACGTTGACCCGAAAAGCAAGGAAGTTCTCCTTCGTCTTATTGTAGACAAACACTTGTCTCGATGTTCCAAACATGGTCGCTCCCAAGCGTATGGAAGTTGCAGATCTAGCGTGGGGCTTTTTTCTTCATCCGGTAAATCAAGATGAAGAGTGTGCATATGGCGAGAATTCCTGAAATCACTCGAATCAATATAACGCTATCCATTAGTTCACCTCGGTTTGATTTAGACTGCTGAAATCCTCAACGCAAAAAGTGCTTAAAGAAATCCGCCACTGCAATGACGGCTGGACCCACTACGACTACCCCCATGCTCGGGAAAATGCAGAAGACCAGCGGGGGCACAAGCTTAATGGTAGTTTTAGCGGCCATTTCTTCCGCTTTTTGCCGCCGTTCAGTTCGTAGTGCATCCGAAAAAGCACCCAGCGACTTGGCAACCGGCGTTCCGAACCGGTCGGTCTGGACGAGCATGGCCACGAACGACCTTGCGCTCTCGAAATCCGCCCGGCGCGCAAAGGACTGCCATGCGGCGTTACGCTGAACACCCGCGCGCTGCTCAAAATTGATCAGCAGAAACTCATCACTGAGTGCGGGATGACTCACGCGCAATTCCTGCCCCACCCGGACGATCCCCTGGTCCAAGCCGAGACCGGCCTCCATGCAGATGGATAACAGATCCAGGCCGTCGGGAAGGCTGATCCGGAGCCGTTCTCTCCTCCGGTTGATGGCGTGCCCGAGCCAGAAATCCGGCGCGAAGAATCCGAGCACGACCGCAATGAAGAAAATCAGAACTGTGTTCTCATCGAATATCAGCGCGACCGCCAGACCCAGAGCGGCGGGCACGGCGAGCCTCGAGCCCAGAAAAATGTCGGCGTGGTGCGGTTTGCGATATCCGGCAAGCGAGAGCCGGCGCACGATGTCCGGGTCGGGCTCGGACGCGAAGAATCGCCGGAACGCCGTAAACGGCTTGGCCAGGAAGTCGGTGCTGACCGTGTCACGCCATGGGGCTGGAGTTGCTCCCTTCCGGCGGACATCCCGGGTCACTTCTTCGAGCAAGGCGCTTGGCCCAGAGGGCCGCTCCATGAGAAGCAGCAGCCCCAGCGCAAACACCACAAAGAGCGTCAACCCGAAAAATATCGCAAGCTGCATGGTTTAAACCTTGACATCAATAATTTTGCGGATCAGCAGAATGCCCACGACCATCAGCCCCAAGCCGATGTAAACCATCTTGAGGCCTAACGGATCGGTGAAGAGAGTCTCCTCGTACCGATGGTTCGTAATGCTGATCAAACCAAACATCAGGAATGGCGCGAAACAAAGGATCCATCCGGTGATCCGGCCCTGGGCGGTGTAAATTTTGAGCTGGCCGCGCAGCCGCGCACGTTCCCGCAGCACCGCCGATCGTCTTGTCGAGAATCTGCACAAGGTTGCCGCCGGATTCCTTCTGCAGAAGAATCGCAGTGGCGAGGAAGCGCACGTCATCAATGGGCACCCGCTCCACAAAATTCATGATCGCCTCCCGAACTGGAAGGCCGAGACTCTGCTCTTTGTGTAAAGCACGAAACTCGGTGCCGACGGGATCCGAGATTTCGTCGCCCACCATCTCCATGACGGCGGCAATCGAGTGCCCAGCCCGCAGCCCTCTTGACATCAGGTCCACCGCTTCGGGAAGAAGCGAATCGAACTTCCGAAATCTGGCTTCGCGAAGGATGTACAGACACACATACGGCAGCAGTGCCGCAACGAAACCTATGCAGAGAGCAATGACGATGTCCGATGCCACTAACAAGGAGGCCCAACCTCCGGCAAGAGCCGCGAGCAAGGAAATCCCAAGCACAGAACTGACACTCCACCGCTTGCCAGCCTGTTTGATCAGCCGTGCCGTCGCCGGGGACCAGGGGATTCTGCGGATCAGGTCGTCCAGCAATGGAATCGAGTGAACGACCTCTTCTTTTAGGATCGTGGTAGGGCGAGTTAGGGCAGTATCAGATACTTCGATGTCGGCCAGTTGTTCAGCGACAGCTTTTTCCATCGAAGTCGGCTTCAGGAAATAGAGAAGCACGGCGAACGTCAGAATCAAAACCACGGCGAAAAAAAGTAGAAGAGTCATATCGTTGCCTTAGCTCCAGAGATCTACCGATTGCTCGAAGAGGTTCGCCGGGAGCGTGATTCCGGAAGCCTTGAGTTTCTCCGCAAATTTTGGCCGGATACCGGTGGCCGTGAAACTTCCCAGGATGCGGCCGTCGGGCGCAACCCCCCGCTTTTCGAACACGAACACATCCTGCATGCTGACAACGTCATCCTCCATTCCGGTGATCTCGGTGATGTGCGTGACGCGCCGCGTTCCATCGTTGAAGCGCGCTACCTGAAGAACCAAGGTAACGGCGGAAGCAATCTGTTTTCGAATGGCCTTTTCGGGCAAGTTCAGATTGGCCATCAGCGCCATCGTCTCCATGCGCGCGATCGCATCGCGGGGGCTGTTGGCGTGAATGGTTGTCAGCGATCCGTCGTGGCCGGTATTCATTGCCTGCAACATATCCAGCGCTTCCTCACCACGCACCTCGCCCACGATGATGCGGTTGGGGCGCATCCGCAGGCAGTTGATCACGAGCTGCCGTTGCATGATTGCCCCCTTCCCTTCCACATTGGCAGGACGACACTCCAGCCGGACCACATGGCGTTGCTTCAACTGCAACTCGGCCGAGTCCTCAACCGTGACGATCCGCTCCTTGCTGGAAATAAAGCCTGAAAGCACGTTCAGTAATGTCGTTTTCCCGGCGCCCGTACCGCCGGAAACGACGATGCTGAGGCGAGCCGCGACCGCTCCTCGCAACAATTCCATCATCGCGGGCGTCAGCGTCTGGTTTGCCAGCAGATCGTTTTCCGTGATGGGGATGTGCCCGAAACGACGGATTGACAGATGCGGGCCATCGACCGCCAAAGGAGGAATAATCACGTTCACGCGCGACCCATCCGCCAGCCGGGCGTCGACCATGGGGGACGATTCGTCCACGCGACGCCCGATGGCCGAGACGATCTTGTCGATGATGTGCATCAGGTGGCCATTGTCCTTGAACATGATCTTGGTTTCTTCCAACATCCCCGCACGCTCGATGTACACCTCTTTAGCGCCATTCACCAGGATGTCGCTGATAGTTGGATCCTGCAGCAAGGGTTCAAGCGGGCCCAGCCCGAAAACTTCGTCCAGCACCTCCAACGAGAGACGCTCCTTCTCCGGGCCACTCAATGGCGTCTTAAGATTCGCAACCAAGTCCTGAATGACCGCGAACACCTGGCGGCGCGTGCGCTCGTCGCGCACCGTGGCAACCTTTTCCAGATCGACCTTGTTGAGCAGGTCGCGATGGATCTCCGTTTTCATCTCTTGATAGACCCGGAAATCTAGTCCGCCCCTCTTTTTCGTTTCGCCAGACACCAGCGGATTGATCGCAACTGGCGTCGTTATTCCTTGGTTGAAGTCGCCCATCTGTCCTCCCCACCCTCAGCGGGTCCTCACCGATTCCACAAACCCAGGAATCCCCCGCCTTCTTTCTTCCTTGTTTCTGTACCTGCCTTCTTGCCGATCGTTTCCGCCCATTCCTTGAGGCTGCGGGTCACTTCGGAACTGGACAGCTGGGCCATTGGGTCGCCCTCATGAATCGTCTTCACAACTTGAGGGTATTGATTCGGAACCCGCCAGAAAATCTTCTGTTCGATGACTTTTTCGATCTGGCCAGGTGTAACCGCATTGCTTTTGTGGTCCCGATTCAACACCACTCGAATTTTTTCCCGGGGAATGCCCCGTTGACTGAAATATTCCAGCTGGCGCACAACGTTGCGAACGGCCGCAACCTCGGCCACCGTAACCAGATAAAGCTGGTCGCAACCCTGGATAACGGCCAGGTTTTCAGCGTTGAGCGACGGTGGAAGGTCGACCAGAATGAACTCATAACGGAGGCGGAGAAAATCAAGCGTTTGCGACAGAGCGCCCGCTGGCGACCCATCTCGCGCCTTGACGCTACCCTCGGGAGCCGGAATCAGGTCCAGCCCGCTGGGGTGCTTCATCAGGAAGCACTGCAGGAAATCGGCGTCCAAACGGTCGATGTTCTCAAGCAGCTCAAAGAAGTGGTAGCGGGCCTTGGTCAGCTTCAGATAAAGCGCAGCGTCTCCGAAGTCCGGATGGAGATCGATCAGAAGCGTGTTCCGCGAAAACGCACTGGCCAGAAGCGCCCCCATCTGGGACGCCAGCGCGGTTACACCGCAGCCGCCCTTGGCTCCCATGAAGGCCAGAAGCTGCGCCCGCGACTGCTCCAGCCTCTCCTTCCTGCGCGCTTCGATCCGCACCAGGGCGCTGACCACTTGCTCGCGGTCGAGCGGCTTGCTCAAGTATTCACTGCAGCCACAGCGCATCGCTTCCAGAATTGCGTCCGGGTGCGCCTTGGACGACACGGCGAACAGTGCGACCCCCGGCAGAGTTGAATGAATGCGTTCTGCCATCATCGCCGCGCTGCGGCGGTCGTGATCGAAGTCGACCAGGCAGACGTTGGGAGCCGGATCCCCAAGCTGGTCCAGCTTGGCGTCTTGATCCTGGGCAGCTCGATAACTCCCGATATAGGATCGAACTCGAAACAGTGGCGCCGCGCCCGCCATCAAATCGAGAAAACGACGCGTCTCTTCGTCCAGGCAAAGCCCCACCACCGACAAAGGTTCGCCGAAACTCAGATCGTGCCGCGCGGACATACTTATGGAATCTTTCAGCACCGTCATTTCACTCCCGGGTCGGACGGTTGTTTCACCTGCTTGTTGCCAGGGGCCTGTTCATCAAATTTCTTGTTGTCCAGGAAAGGCACCACGATCTTCGGCGCCGGGGGCACCGGAGTCTCGACCTGAACCGGGTCCACAATGTGCGGAGTTACAAACACCAACAATTCGGTATTCGTACGGTTGACCGATTTTGATCGAAACAGTTGCCCTAGAATGGGGATATCGCCGATGCCAGGGACCTTGCTCAGTTGAGTGGTGGCCCGACGATCCAACAATCCCGCAATGCCAAACGATTGACCATCCTTGAGTTCGATCTCGGTTTCGGCTCGCCGCGTGGAAATCGCCGGGACCGTGTAGCCGGAAATCACCAGGTCATTGGTGAAATCCAGTGTGCTGACTTCGGGGGCCACATGGAGCCGAAGTGTGTTGTCTCCCTGAACGAAACCGGTGAAGTCGAGCTTCACGCCGTAGGGCTTGAACTGAATCGTGATGGCCGTGTAGCCCTGCGAAGGCTGAACAATCGGGAACGGGAATTCACCGCCCGCCAGGAAGGTCGCTTTCTGGCCGCTGATCGCCATCAGGTTCGGCTCTGCCAGAATCTGCAGCACGTTTTGCTGCTGTAGCGCCTGCACTACCGCGCCCAGATTGATATCCGGCCGGAACAGGAACACGTTCAACAGTTGCTGGACTGATGGCGTAGGGGACCCAGTTGTAGCAGAACTGGAGTTCTGGAAACCGCCGAATTGACCCGTAGTAGTGGTGCCAATCATTTTCCCGTTGGTGGAAAACATATTGAATCCCAGTTGCGACAGGGCCGTGCGATCGACTTCCGCAAACTTCACTTCGAGCAGCACCTGGCGTTCGTGTGCCGCGGGCACGTGAACCGAGTTCACGACTTCGGCGGAGTAAGCGCCAGCCATCTTGCTCAGGTCCTCGACGATGTGGGCGTTGGAAGCAGTCCCGGTCAGCACGAGCCGCCCCGCGTCCGCCTCGACGTCCAGTTGCTCGCGAGGATAGGAGCGCTGGATCGCGCTTCGCAGTCCCGCAACATCCAGGTCCACCACCACATCAAGCATCTGCGAGCGCCCCGACTCGTCCCAAAGAATCAAACTGCTGGCCCCCGCGGCCTTCCCTTCGACCACCACTTGAGTAGGAGAAGTTGCCATCGTCTCGACCACCGTGGGATTGCTCGACAGCACCCGCGTCAGCGGCGCTTGAACGTTGATGACCACCGACTTGCCGACCAGCACATGCACCGTTTCTCCCTCAGCGGGCGTTTCCGTCGCTTGCGACGCGCTCTGGCCCGCCGCGGGAAAAGTGCCGATCGCAAGAAGAAAACACACAAGTCGCAAAATTTTCGAGTTCATCATTGTTGTTTTCCCACTTCCTTGTTGTTTTCGTCAAACTTGTGAACCGTTTTCTGCGTGCCCTGAATAACCTCTAAGACGTAGACCGGTTTCGAGGGAGCGGCTGCGCGTATTACAGGTTTGCCCGACTTGGCAGGAGAGGGCGGTGCGGCGGTAGCCACCAACTGGTCAACGCGCGTGGGACGAATATCAACGCTGGCCATGTCCGTGCCGTTGCGCAACACGAATTGAATGGTGCCCTGGGTACTCGCGAGTTGCAGTTTCTGCGAATCCTCGGGACTGAGCACCAGGGTTACGACGTTGACCTGTTCCGGCTTGCCTTGAGGATCGGGCTCAATGGTCTGGCCGGCCGCCAAAATCTCCACATCCTGCAGCACCGTTTGCGTCAGGCTGCCAGACGTTCCAGGCAGGCTGTAGGTCGCGAGCACATCCACGTGCGAGCCCGGATACAGGAAGCCGGCGACGCCGACAATCTCATTCGATTTCACCGCGGTCGCCCTCATGCCGGGAGGAATCTTGGTCGCCAGTCCAATACCCGAACCTTCCAGTCCGAGGTCGCGTTTCAGGATGGGTTCTCTCGCTCCCAACGAATGAATCAACGGATGCCCGAGAACGTCATCGATTTTCGCGAAGGACCCGGCCAGCGGCACATCGCTCGGCCAATCAATCAGAACGACATCTTTGGACGAGAGCGCCACTCCCGGAGCCATGTCATCGGCCGCGGCAACAATCTTAGTGACCTGGCGCTGCTCCATCCCAGCCCGTAAGCGCTTGAAGACGATCAGCGTTACCAGTCCCGCCAGAATAGCGGCCATCAGAAGTGCGAGCAAAACACGTCGAGTGTTCGTAAATCACCTCCACCAAATTGCGCTGCCGGCACAATACACAGTAGCCATTGCAATCGCCATACCGTAGGGCACTCGCTGCGAGTCCGATTCTCGAACATTCAGCAGGGGATGTGGCTGCAGCCCGGAGGTAAGACGAAAACGAATCAGTTCCAGAAGATTCCAGAGCGTCTGGCGTCCCCGCCGGCCGAATACGATGTGCACGACCGCAAGAAACCCTCCGGCAAAAGCGGACGCCAAAAGAATGGTCAGCACTTGCCCGCTTCCCACCCACGCTCCCACGGAGGCCATCAACTTCATGTCCCCACCGCCCATGGCGCCGATAAAAAAAAGAACGAAAAAGAAGCCGCCAGCCACCAACATCCCAACTGCGCCGCTTTTCAGTCCGGACCAACCCAACACCGTAAATCGCAGCACGAGCGCCGCCGTCAGGCCACTGTAGGTCAGCCAGTTGGGAATGCGCGCGCTGCGAATGTCGCGCACCGCACCTACGGAAGCGACTAAGACCGCGCCGATCAGAAAATAGTTTTCCAACGAGTCCACTCTGGAGATAAAGCCGGGCAGGGGGAGTTGCCGCGGGTTGAGGGTGAAACTCCTACGGACAGTCAGTACCTCAACTGATGTATTGGCCGATAAAGCCGCCGACCGCCGTGAATGCGCTGTTGACTCCCGTTGCCATGGTGCCCATTCCCGCAGTTGCTGCGAATGCGACCAGAGCCAGGATCAGCAGGTACTCCACCAGGCCCTGACCTGCCTCATCGCGCTGCAGACGGGAAAGATGGTGAATGAGCGCTTGCATCATCTTGAGCTCCTTTAGCTGATGTACTGACCGAGGATGGTGCTGATTTGGGTGAAAGCGCTGTTGAGACCGGTCGCCATGCTCTTCATTCCAGCCGTAGCGGCGAACGCAACCAGCGCCAGGATCAGCAGATATTCCACGAGACCCTGACCCGACTCATCTTGATGGAGGCGGCCCAGTGACTTCAGAACGAGGGTTGTCATTATAGATTCTCCTATAGGGTTTTGTCTGTTCCCACCGCTGGTTACACGATGGGACGCAGTCGAGCACTGTCACTAAAAGCACTTGTGGGGCCAAAGTGAGGATGGAGTGGAAGTCGCGCCCCACCTCGGGCGCATGTCATTGTTGAAGTTACACTTGCACTCGAGAACCAAAGCGCGACGGTCGCAGTCGCGCCACCCGCGCGCCTCAGACCGTGAACCCGATTTGCGGTTTCTTGGTACCAGCAGTAACACGGCGCATGGGTGGGTGAATACGTTTGTTTACAGTCGCCCGACGGGATCTCCGCTGACCGTCGGGGGCGGCGAATGGCAATAAGAGGCCATAGTCATCGCGTTGACCCGCCCCCCTACGTAATCCTGTTATTCCTTGGATTTTGGGTCGCGGAGGAAAATCGCGCTCTGAGCGTCGGAATATACAGTCTTCCAGGCAGGGTCACGGGAGATGGTTGAGACCAGGTCAGCTTCCCGGTCGCGACTCACCAGGCAGGCTTCAATTTCATACTTCCGAAATACCTCCTTGGCATCTTTAGGGTTTGCCACTATCCGGATATAGTCTTCCAGTACACCCGAATACTCATAGATATCGAGCCGGCCATCAATAAACACCTTGTGGCTTGAGCCCAAAGACCAGATCAGGAACCCACCCCAGTGGTCGTCGTTAAACATTCTCCCAACTGCCGGGTGATCTCTCAAGTAAGCCACCGCACCCACTGGAAACTGCTCTTTCATCCCCTGTTCCAGATGCGCGGTCGTGGGAATCAAGCTGATCATGAAAAACAGCAGAGCGGTAATGAACAAAATGTTCATCGCATAGCGCTCTTTCGACTCCTCATAGGTTGGCAGCACACGGGCGAAATAGGTGGCGATCAACGGAGTGAGGATCACTAAGAAAATCGGCAAGAAACGCCGATGGATACAGGTTGAGTACGTGGCAAATAACAGTGGCAGAAGCACCTCCAATTCGTACTTCACAGGAATCACAACCTGAGCAAGCAACCAGCACAACAGGAGGAGCAGGAAGGCACGTCCCAGGGCCGTTTGCAGGTCAAGAGGTTGCCACTCCGGGATGAAGAGTGTATTCAACGGCTGCATGGAAAACAACTCTAGGGGGTAGGCGGCAAAACGTCCTCCGTAGGGCGTGAGGAAGAGAGCGGCTGAGGAGAGAAGCATCACGGTTAGAAGTCGGACCCGGCCAGAACGTGTCCACCTGCGGGCAATAATAGCCCCGGCGCTAAAGTCGAAGAGACCACTGAACCAATACCAGAAGACGATCGCCAGCCCCACAATAAAGCTGCCATGAGTGTTTATCCAAAGCGCGAAAATTCCCGGCAGAATCAATATCAGCCTCGATTCGCGTTGTTTGTACAGCTCCAGAATGATCAGGGTAATCGCTAGGAAGACGTATCCGAACATTTGTGGCCGCAGCGTGAACGAGAGTTGTTCGAAGGGGAGCAGCAGAGCTACAGCAGCAGCAGCAGCCAGAACGTTTCTTGTGCGCAACCAGGCATAAATGTAAGTTAGGAGAACCAAGGTCACCGAGTTGAGCATCAGCAAAATGGCTAAGCCTGCTAGCGATCCAAAGTGCTCAGCTTGGGCCATGGCCACTTCCCCCAGCCATTCGTAGGCCAGCCACGGAGTTCCTGGTGCCGTAAAAGAATACGGGTCAACCTTCGGGAAGCTACCGGTGGCGAGGATGTGCTCCCCGGTCGAGACATGCCACCACGTGTCTCCCTCTTCGAAGATTCGCCCTCCGCCATGGGTATTGAAGAGGAAGACGCTAGCTGCCAGGGTCATCGCCAGAAGCACGGGGAAAGAGACCAGGAGCCGGAATCTCCTCATATAGTTTTCGGTCACAGCCCAGAGCCCTTGCGTTCGAATGTGTACGTCATGGGCACGTAAGATCTCTGCGGACCATAAAGAGAAAATGAAAGTTGTTCGATATGGCAGAGTTGAGGGCGGCGCAGACTCGGTATTCACGAGCGATGTAGTCGGCCACCGGATCACTAGCCAAGTCACGAGCCTGCGTGTTGGGCCATGAGTTTCGGATGTGTTCGGCGAATCCCAGTTCGAACAAAACCGCTCGTACCGGGCGAGCCTTGAGCTGGGAGAGCATGTCCAGCGATTGTTCGCGGGTGTGCATCCCGGGCTGGTAAATACTCAAAGCTGGTTGGGCTGTAGGTAGCTGTCAAATAATAGAAGAGTCGGCCCATACGGATACACCAGAATTCGTTCCCCTGGGGCGACATGGGCCTGAACATGTTCCGATCACCTTGTCTTTCGTGGGCGTGTTGACCACGCCGCGGCGCGTGACCAACGTGTAATGCGGCCCCGCCGCCCCTAGCAGGCAAGTCGCATCGCCATGGCCAGCAAAGAGATCGCGGCGCAGAAGCCAACAATTGGCCCCGATCCGTAGCCCAAAGGCGGCCGCGAATATTCCTCCCGTCAAGTAACCATGCCAACACCAGAAAAAACACTGGCTGCAAGATAAACGAAGTGCACGATGTCGGGACGGACAACAACTGACCGAGAGCAGAAGCCCAGAAATTGCGCTCGAAACCAGCACATAATAAGCCCACTCCGGGATGGCAGAATTCCCCCGCCGCATTCCCGCAATGGCCAGGCGGAGCAGGAGCGCCACTCCAAAAAGGGAAGAGCGGGAATCCAAAGCGACGGGCTGAGTGCCAGTATCTCCGCCACCGGTGCCCCACGAACCAGGGAAGAGGATCGGGTATCCGTGCGTTATCGGCAAGATTCGGGTAACCATAAGGAACTCGATTCGCCGTCGAGTAGTGCTGAAGCGGCCAGAACCAGCCCGGCAAGCATCGCCATCAAAACATGCTGGCTGGCGAAGTAAGCCGACTGTGACCACCATACGGCCAGCCAGGCCAGATCGCGAGCGCAAACATCCGGCGGGTCAAACAGTTTGCGATTAAAGACTTTCCGCATGCCCGGCCCCTCAAGGCGATGATCAGAAATCCCAGGCCGAGACCGAGCAGAAGCCCGGCTCCCTTGGACTGTTCAAACAAACCAGTGAGCGAAACCAGCGATCCGTCGCAAAAGCCCACTCCGCGCGTGGAGATTCCAGCCAATCGCACCGCGCAGTACAGGGCCAGACATGCCAACAGCGTGCTGTCCCAGTTATGCAGCACCATGAAGCGAAACGGGAGCGCAGTTATCGTCATGAGGCCGGTTACTAGGAGAGCGATTTCGCGAGAGCACACCCGTCTCGATAACAGGTAGGTGATCACGGGAGAATGCCGCTCCCACGACCGCCACGGCCGTGTGTGCGACCAGCAAAGAATCTCCAAAGACGCGGAACAGCAGCGCGTAGGAGATAGTACGATCCAGGAGTGAAGAATGAGAAGAAGTCCCGATACAGAACTTGCCCGTCCAGTATTCGCTGCGCTCCTTGCAGGACGATTCCCTCGTCGGGATCGATCCAGCGTGTAACGCCGGAAGATACAGAGATAGAGAAACGACAGCAGAAAAAGGCCGATGGCGATGTACCGCTCCGAGCGGGATTCTTCCGGCAGGTACACGCCCGAGGCTTCCCCGGCTGAAGCCGAGTCTGGGGTGGTCGTGGAAGGTTCGAGTTGCGCGCTATCAATCGGCAGTCGAGGTATCGCCTCGGCAAGTGGGCGTGGCTTATTCAGCATCATTGACACCGGTGTTCCTCCACGACCGAGCCGCCCATCTTCTGGGCGGCCGCGACGATGGTATGCCCATCGTGTCTGGCAGGGATATGGCGCGAGCTGGGGGGGTATCTCATCCGCCTCCAGCAGCCAGACGCGGCGATCGTTGTAATAGCGGAGCAGCTCTTCATTCTGATCCGGTCCCATGTCGCGTGCCCAGACAATCTTGGCGTGATCGATGTCGGCCCCGTTGTAAACCCAATCCAACAGCGGATCGTGATTGGCCTGGTAGCGCACCAGCACAAGCTGCGGCCCCTGCAATGAACTCGAGCTGTGCTTCAACTGCTGCGCGTTCCGGACCAATGGCGGCCCAGGTGCCCGGTTTGGGCGGTGCCGCCAAAATATGGACCTGCACCGGGATCATCGCCAAACACATCACGACCGTTGCCCGCACCAGAAATAAACCAGTGGGTCGTCTTTCCCAGCGCCACGTTCGCAGGTGCCGCATGCCTTGCACCACCACCGCCATCATCACCGAAGCAACGGGAGCGACATAGTGAGTGTTGAAGAAGATAACGAGCGCGGAAGCGGCAACGGATACGGTCCCAGCGATCAGCAGAAAACGGATTCGGCGGTCCCGCACGATTCGCGGAAGCAGCCACCAACGGAACGGTCAGGATCGGAGAAAGATAGAAAGCCCAGCCCATCAACACTTTTTGCAATAGTTGCAGGAAAGCGCCTGCCGTCGTATGGCCGAGGTCGAATTCCGCAGATTCAAACCGTTATAGAAGTCGCGAATTACCTTATGGTGATACGCGGGCTCGGGATACGCGGCTTGCCAGTAAAAATATCGCGCCACCGCATAGGTCTCGCGGTTCACCTGCTGCGGCATGCGCGCAGGACTCCCCGTCACCCGCCAGAAGTAATAGCCAGTAGCCACTCCCGCCACTGTCAGCACGAGGAGCATCGGGAGCGCGACGCGGCGGACCAGTATGCCAGCGTCCTGCCGGTCCCTCACCATCCAGATCGCGAGCCTTGCCCCGGCCACCAGGCTCAACACCAAGCCTTCGTAGGGTCGAGTGTTGGCCAGCATCGCCATTCCGATCGCCATCACTATCGCATCGCGCGCCCGCTGACGCCGCATGATACGCGGCAAAGCGCCCAGCACCAGTGCGCCCCCGGTCGCGGCCAGGGCGCCTCCCCAATAACTGTTGTCCCAATAGCTGAGCACACCGAAGCGCAGCACCGGCAGCATGCCGCCGAGCAGCGCCCACGCGGGCGGGAACCAGGCCTTGCAGCATCCAGCAGAAAGCGGCGCACATCAAGCCGACGCTCAACCACACTCCCCAGAAGGGATGCCCAAAGACGAGCTTGCCCGCAGCCAGAACCAGACCCTGCAGGGGCGGATACATGGACGCATACGTCGGGTGGAAGATGACGTGGAATGTTTCCAGATGCACCCACATCGGATGAGTCGGGTTCGCGAGCCGGCCGTGCGCGAACGTATCCGCGGCCAGCAGGTAGCTGAATTCGTCGTTGATAAATGGCTTAGGAATCGGCAGCCAGGGCAGCAACGCCGCGCGCAGCGCCAGCGCGGAAAAACCGCAAAGCAGAATACTCAGCGTGCGTTTTCGGGCCAGAGCGCAGAGGGCCCGCTCGGCCCGCCGGAACCAGCGAGCGCCGAGTTGTGGCCACACCAGCGCCAACAGAAGCGCGAGCGAAACCAGCAAAGCTTCCGGTCCTATGTGTGCGAACATCGGCGGCTCCAACTCCAAACAACTTCAATCGTCGCGCTGCAAAACGGAGAACGCGGCTGGATCGGCAGGCTGCTAATACCCGACGATTCTCCGCAGGTGGCGCTCCAGCCACTCGCCCGCGGACTGCAGCGATTCCTTCACTGAGATCGTGTTCCACTCGTATTGCTCGTGCCACACCTCCGGAACACCCCAGACTTCACGCAGCTTTTGCCAATAGCGGGCACGCGCCGCGGAATCGTTGGCGGCAGGTCCGGCCTCCTCGGTGGTGACTGCAAATTCATCGGGTGGCTCGTCGGGAAGCCGGTGAGCGTACCCGTGCTTCCATTGGATTTGCGTCACCGCGCACTTCCAATACGCTCGAGCGGTCTTCTCTTCCGAAACCCGCTTGTCCGCCGGAACGCGAGAGGCGTCGAAAAATTCGGCCGGCATCTGCGCGCGCAAGCGGAATTCGGACCGGAAGGAAGCGTACGCCACGACGCACAGCACAATGACAAGAATGGCAACGATGTCGTATCTGCGGTGAACTGCCATCTTGATTGGTTGCGACGCATCCCGCCAATCTTTCTCGCCTTGCCACCAGTCTTAGGGCGCTACAGCTCTGGCTAAGCGCGCATCTCCCGTTCCGCCGATTGTGTCTATCCCGTTGGCGACGGTGTGGCAGAATTGTCGTTTGCCCTTTCCAATAAGACACTGATTTTGTCGCGATAGAGAACTCTCCATTTCGAATCGTGCTCGAGTACATACGTGAGCGGTTCGCCCGGAGGGAACAGAACATACCGAATGCTGTACTTGTCCAGCAGCGGCTCTGGATGGTTGAGAGCCAGCAGGTCGAGATAGTCCTTGAGAACGCCGCTGTACTCGAAAATATCCACGCGGCTGTCCAGAAAGATCTTCAGGCTCGGATCCTTCCAGTTCATGTACCCACCCCAGAGATAAAAATTCAACATGCGCCCTTGGGGAGGATGCGCTTCAAGATACGCCACGGCTTCCACGGGGTATTGATCGCCCACTGCGGTCTGCAGTTGTGCCTCCCGGGGCCAGAAATGAGAGACCCCGACTATCATAAACAGGATCACAACGGCATTGAAGACTGGCGTGTCGGCTTCCCGGCGATAGCGGGGAACGAAATCCAGAATCTTAGCAAGCACGGGCGCCACCACGATGCCCAGCAAGAATAGAAAACGGATGTACGTCAGGCCGCTGTACAGAGCAAACGTCAGCAACCCCAGTTCCGTCAAAGTCCAGCGGCAGGAACGCAAGAGCGCGCCGATCAGTAAAGCAATCAAGAGAACCAAAACTAACTTGCCTCGCGTGTCATGGAAATTGACCGAGACCCATTCGGCGACGTGCTCAACATTGAGCTTCTGCCGGAACGCGAGGTCGAGGGGATAGAACACCAGGCGCAAACCAAACGGATTGACAAACAGCGCGCCCACACTCGCGCACCAGGCGAGCAGCATCTTGTTCCGCTGCGCAGGTGTCCATGCTTCCGCCGTAACCGCTCCCCATCTCCCCTCGAACAGCCCCGCGGCTACGATGATCGAAAAGACGATCAACCCGATGAGCCATGATCCGTGAGTGTTCACCCACAAACAGAAAAGAGGCGGGATCAGCCACACCGGGCCGCCACTCTTTTGGCGGAAACGCTGCAGAACAATCAGCAGCGCTACCAGGCAGGCATAGCCAAACAGTATTGTCCGTGGCCCGAACGAAACCGAAGCGAGGAGGGCGGCATAACAGCAAGCAACCACCGAGGCCTTGTAATGGCGGCTTTGCCGGTAACAGAGATACAGCAATCCCAGGAAGATCAGACTCAGAACCGCAAACGTGACCGCGTCGATTCCGCGCAAGCCGAGCGCCCGCCATCCGAAATAGTAAGGGAGCTCCGCCAACCACTCGTGATTGATCCACGTATGCCCTGGAACAGTGTAGGAATACATGTCGGAACGCGGTAGGGCGTGGTGCTGGACCAGGTAGTCCGCATTGTGCAAATGCCACCAGATGTCAGGATCGGCCACACTGCCATGGGCCAAAGCGAAGACAATCGTGAGAACAATAAAAGTAAGCACGACGAGAAAGGAAGTGGCAGGACGAAGCCGTTCGCGCCAGTCGGATTCGACCGGAGATGGACGATGCTTCTCCGCTTCGCTTGCTGCGACTTGGACGGAGATTGACTGAACTTCCACCAGACCCGGTTGCCGAGCGGAACCTTCACCAATCTCTCCCCTTGGGTGCACGAGCACACTCCCCCCCAATAAATCGGAGCAATTCCGCTACCACGACCGGATACAGGGCTGAGCTTGGCGCAACTCGACTGAAAACTGCAAGACAATTAGCGCGGTGCTCCGGAAGTTAGCGTCTTCCGCCCTGTAATTCATTATGGAGATGGTCCGTAAGGCCACAGCGGAGCTTGCGGGGAGTGTATACGTTTGTACCCATCGGAGGTATGCCTATTCTCTTAAGTATCCGCGGAACACTCCACGCACAGGATTACTCAAGGGCCGCGACTGCAAATACTTGCACATAAGTCCAACTGCGGCTGCTAATTCGATCAAAGTCCCAATAAATAGCTCATTTGTGCCGGTCGTCAACACGACTGAGCCATTGAAAGGGTGTAATTAGTAAACAATACTATACTACAAGGCTTGGGTCAGTGTTGCATCGGGCGAGGTAGTAATGGGTAGGCTTTTTTGTAGACGAGATTTTCAACTGTCCCGGCCGCGCCTTCCTGGAAGCCGCTGGTTAGATGCAGCGAGCTTGCTCCCCCGTGGTTTGTGGGTGTCATCGGCTATGGCAACAAGCTGAACCGAGGGACGGATGTGTGTCCGTTCGCCGTCAGCCAAGTTGAAAACAGGGGAGGCAAGGACTCGTGCCCAACACCGATCACGAGCGAAGAAACATACTTCTGGTGGACTCCGACGAAGCATTCGGACAGGCACTGAAACAGGTGCTGGGGACCGAATACTCCCTGGAGCAGAAGTCCTCCATTGGTGCGGCGAGCGCGAGTTTCGATGTGTCATGCATCGATGCAGTCCTGCTCGACCTGGATTCGCTTGGCGGCACGAGCCCCGATTCGAGTCCCCGTGAGTTATTGCGCGCAGCCTCGGATCGGCCTCTGCCTCTCCCGGTCATTGCATACAGTTGGGAAGCACATGGACCGAAAGCACTGGAAGCGTTCCAGGAAGGCGCATGGGACATTCTGGACCAACCGCTGGATGTACACCAGTTGAAGTTCGCCTTGGAACGGGCCTGCCGCCGGACAGATTTGCTTCGCGATCTTTCGGAAGCCCGGAAACTGCTGGAAGTCGTCCGGGTCGATGGGCTCCTGGGCAACAGCAAGGCCATGGATCAGGTCGGCGAAGTCATCCGAAAAGTTGCCGAGGTCCTCACCACAGTTCTCCTTACTGGCGAGAGTGGCACCGGCAAGGGCATCGTCGCCCGGGCCATCCATCGTCTGAGTGAGCGGCGCAACAAACCATTTGTCGCCTTCTCCGTCTGCGCCTTCCCTGACTCTCTCATCGACGACGAACTCTTCGGCCATGAACGCGGCGCCTTCACCGGCGCCGGACAAACCCGCCGCGGCCGCTTCGAGGAAGCCGACGGCGGCACGATTTTCATCGACGAAATCGGCGATTTGGCCCTTCCTTTGCAATCCAAGCTGTTGCGCGTGTTGCAGGAACGTACCGTGGAACGCCTCGGGTCGAACATTTCCCGCCCGGTGGATGTCCGCGTGATCTGCGCCACCAACCACAATCTGGAAAAAATGGTGGAGGAGGGCACGTTCCGGAAGGACCTCTATTTCCGGATCTCGGTGGTGAAGATCCAGTTGCCCGCGCTGCGGGAGAGAAAGGAAGACATTCCTGTCCTGGCGGAACACTTCCTGAGCGCGTTCGCGAAGGCCCATAACAAGAAGGCGCGCGCGTTCACTCCCGGGTTCGCGACCGCCCTCATGCGGCACACGTGGCCGGGAAATATCCGTGAATTGCAGAACGTCATTGAATGCAGCGTCGTGCTGGCGAATGGGCATGAACACTTAAGCGTCAGCGACCTGCCGGAGGAACTGAAGGAACTGACTAGTCCCGATGACACTCCGGTAGGGTCGTTCCAGGAAGCTGTGCAGGCCTTCAAGAAAGAGCTGGTGCGGTCGGCGTTACGCACGCAAGGCGGGAACAAACTGAGGGCAGCCAACCAACTAGGCATCAGCCGCTGCTACCTGCATCGCTTACTGCGTCAGTTCAGGATGGTGGACAAGGATGCTGAAGAGGGAAAGGACGTACCATTGCCGTCCCAGGAATATGAGAGCAACGCAGCCGCATTCCAGTCCTCTGGGCCGGATCGGCTGGCCTCTTGAGGGCAACCCGATGAGATCGCTAACTGCAAGACTGCGGTCAAGTTCGGGGCACAGCCTGCCAGAGGCCGCGCTGCTTCCGCCTGGGCTGGGTCGCGTATCTTTTAGCTCGGTCAACTTCGTTGTGATGAGATTGAATCTGACTTGCGCTCCGAGGAGCGGAGTAGAATCGGCGGGCATTCGATCTCCATCGATGTCCACGCGGCAGTTGCCCGGAGAGGAGAATCCATGAGAACACTGGGCAGTGAGAACGGACAATCGTTGATGATTGTGCTTCTGTGCATTGTAATTTTGCTCGGTTTTGTGGCCTTGGCGACGGATGTCGGAATACTCTTCTATACCAAGAGGCAGTTACAATCCATCGCCGACAGTGCTGCTATCGGAGGCGCCTCGGTCATCCCATGCAACGTGGCCGGCACAGGTGGATCACTGGCATCTGGCTGCCCCAGCGTCATAATGGCAGCCCAGATTGACGCGCAGGGCGGTGTTACTACTGGAGCAAATGGAACGAGCGGGACCGTCCTCGGGAACGGAGTCACTCTTTTCGCGAACCATCCGCCAGTGTACGGGCCGAAAGCGGGCAACTCGAATTATGTCGAGGCGGTCGCCTGCCAAAACGCGCCGGTTTTCTTCATGAACCTATTCGCGCCGGCTAAAACGAGCTGCACGGGCACGACGGGGTCTTGGACCGGTAAGCTGCCAGTAACTGCAAGATCTGTAGCCTTCTGGGGAGCTGGCCAGGGATGTCTCTACGCACTGGGTGCTTCAGGTACGACTATTTCAATAAGTGGTAGTGGCACTAATTTGCAGGCTACCCAGTGTGGAATTTATGACAATTCCAGCTCTAGTAATGCCCTTTCCATCAGTGGATCAAGTGTCACGATCAATGCCAAGTCGATAGGCGTGGTCGGCGGTACGGCGATAAGCGGCTCCAGCGAAAACATCGCACCTACTCCGGTGACCGGAATCGTTCCGGTAAGCGACCCACTGGCTTACCTGTCGCCACCTACAGGCATTCCAACGTGCTCAGGAAGTTTGTCTGTAACCACTAGCATGACGGTTCCCGCGGGCTATTGCAGCCTTACGATCAGCGGATCTGGCAACACAGTAACTATCCCCTCCGGTACTTATAGCGGTGGAATTAACATTAGTGGAAGCTCGGACAATGTGACCTTCAGTACTGGCACATACTTTCTGACTAACGGAAGCCTAACTATTTCCGGATCAAGCGATATAGTTAGCGGAAACGGGGTCACCTTCTACGTTGCGGGGACTGGCGCGGTCAACATCAACGGCTCCAGCGGCAACATTAACTTAACTGCCCCAACATCCGGTACATACAATGGCATCCTGTTCTATCAAAACCCGAGTGACACATCACTCGCACAAATTAGCGGCAGCGGCGCCAGTCTATCGCTCTACGGGGCGCTCTACTTCCCAGGCGCACAACTTAATATCAGCGGCAGCAGCGTTTCCCCCACTCTCTACGTTGATCTTATAGTCAAATCAATCAACCTCAGTGGCTCCTCTATAACATTTAAAGATTACGCCACGTTATCCGGCGTAACGTCTCCAGTCGGCGCTGCCACTCTGGTGGAGTGAGTTATGAATAAAATGGCCAAACTGATTTATGTCGTGGGGGCGAGCAGCGGCGCGCCACCACTCGTGTGCGCCAAGCGATGGCAGGCGGGGACGCCGGGCAGGCGATCGTGGAACTTGCTCTTTTGCTGCCTTTTTTCCTGCTTTTGATCGTCGGCACGGCCGAGTTTGGGCGCCTGGCGTACGCCAGCATCGAGGTCGGCAACGCCGCTAATGCCGGAGCCCATTATGGCGCCCAGTCCCACGTTACCGCTTCGGACATTGCGGGAATGAAGACGGCCGCAACCAACGATGCGACCGACATTACCGCTGGACTGACCGCTACAGCGGCGCATATGTGCAGTTGCTCCAACGTGAGCATGAGCGCTTTCCAACTGTACCACCACTTCTCCATCCAGTTGTACCGGCAATGGCATACTTCTCGAATATGTCCAGGTAAATACCACCGCCACCGTGAATCCTCTAATTCACTACCCGGGGCTTCCGACAACATTCACCCTGAAGGGGCAGGCGATCATGAGAGTAGAGCAGTAATGTTTCCGCAAAGTCTGTTTCGACGGAGATTGATCCAATGGTGAGTAAATCTGCTAACCCGCTAATCCGATTGCAGTTGCCGTGGGCGTACAAACGGCGCAGGCCATATTCCGGACGCGGCGAACGTGGATACGCTCTGTTCGAGACTGCGCTGTGTGCCGTTCTTTTGTTGACCGTCCTGTTCGCCGTCATAGAACTCACTTTGGCGATTTATACATACCACTACATCTCCGAGGCCGCGCGCGAAGGAACGCGCTATGCGAGCGTGCATGGATCCGGCTGGAGCACAACCGCAGCCAACTACTGCGGCGCAGTTGGGGTTTGCAATTGTCCGGATGCCAGCACCGAATACTGCACGGCAAGCTCGGCGAACATTCAGAGCTATGTCAAGAACTTCGGGGGGCCGCAGGCGGTAACGGTGAACGTGACCTGCGGCACTATCGGGGGAACGCTGGGAACGTGCAGTTCGTCAAACAACAATCCGGGAAACGTGGTCCAGGTGAACGTGCAATATAAATTTTCTTTCGCACTTCCGTTATTGACCTTTCCGATTACAACCCTTAGCAGCACGTCGCAGATGGTGATTGCGCAATAAGAATTATGGCGGTCCACTCATTTCAAATTTGCAGGCATACCTTCCGCAATGAGTTTCGTGAATCCATCTCGTGAGGAGCGTGCCGATAGCGCGCGCCTGCCACCGCTTCGAGAGCGCGAGATTCGCGAGCGTGAGAACCAAGCGATGAACGCGGACCTCCTGGATCTTCTGTATCCGCCGCGGCCGCAGTTAGTCGTGCCCCAGACTCTCCCCCTTACCTTTCGTGAAATCGAACACGGCTACCGCCCCGGGCGAGGTCTTGGCCTCTCGATCGTCTTCCATCTGTTCCTGCTCGCGGTCCTCATTGCCAGCCGTTCCGTTTTTTTTTACTCGCCTCGCGTGGCGGTCGATTCTCCCCAGCAATTCGCTCGTTCGGCCAGAGTGCTTTATCTGCCGGTGCTGGGCGGCGGAAGCGAAGGTGGCGGCCGCGTGGGCGGAGGATCGGGTCACACCGCTAAAAAGTCCTCCGGATTGCGCGCTCGCAGCCGCCGCGGTTTCGCCTATCGCGGACCGCAGCCGATGGTCTCCAATCCTCCACGCGCCACAATCGGCATCCAGACGATTCTTCACTCCGCGCTGAAAAACCCGCGCTTGCTGAAACAACTGCTGCCCTTGCCCAACATCGTCAGACCGGCAACGGCGCAGAAGGCACTGGTGGTCAAACCCGGCACACTCGCTCTGCGGCGCACTCCCGACCCGCCAATTGCAGCGCCGAAATTGACCTTGCCCGCCGCGGCTGCCAGCGCCATCTCCGCGTTGGCGATCTTTAAGCCCACACTTCCCGAGGGACCCGCGGTGAAGGCGACTGTGCCCCGCCCGCCCGAAGTTTCCGATGTTCCTGCTGGCCGCCGGAACCAGGAAGGTCTTCTGGTAATGAATGCCATCCCCCCACCCCCGGACGTGACCGCCGAAATCCCGCGCGCCGAAGCGCGTGGGTTGTTTGCGGTCGCTCCCGCGGAAGCGACGGTGATCGCAGATCCCGCCGCCGGCGCCAAGGGCGGCGACGCGTCTTCTGCCTCGGCTGGGAGCGGCTCGCGCGCTGACATCGCCACGGGCGACGCGCTCGCCGAACCCGCCACTGGTGGCGATGCCGCCAACCAGGCTTCCGGCGGATCGGGCGGCGGCAGCGGCGGCAGCTACGGCAGTGGCCACGGCAGTGGTTTGAATTCCTCAGGCAATGGCAGCGCTACTGGCCGCGGCACGGGAGCGGAATCCGGGATTGGGACCGAATCCGGGACCAGCCGCGCCAGCGGCACGGGCGCGGGCGCCGCGTCCGGCTCCGGCGGCTTCCCCGGCATCGCGATTCAGGGTGGCCGGTACGGCAAAGGCGACGCCGGTGAACTGCATCCCGCCCCTGCGCCGCAACGCCAGTCTTCCTATGGCATGACGATTGTATCCACCGCCAGTAGTGGCGGCGGACTTCCCGACCTCGGCGTCTTTCGCAACGAAAAGGTTTACACCGTTTATCTCGACATGAAAGCGAACGACGAAGACCCCGCTCCTTCCTGGACTCTCCAGTACGCTCTCCTCCAGCCCGCGCCGGATCCGGCAGACAGGTCCAGTGTTCCCGCCAGGATCCGGGGCACACCCACGCCGCCTTACGCCCTGCTGAAGGATGTTCCTGAGTTCGCTCCCGGCCTTCTTCGGAAGTACGCTCACAAGCTGATCGTTGCCGTCGCCGTTTTGAATTCTGCCGGCAGACTTGAGCAGATCACCCTGCGACAGAACCCCGACCCGCAGTTGGCCTCGCCCCTGGTCGAAGCGCTCAGCCACTGGATGTTTCAGCCCGCGGAAATCGACGGCAAACCCGTCTCCCTAAAGATCCTGCTCGGCATTCGTTTGGCTCCCGGTGGCTGACGTACGCTGAAACCGGCCACTGCCCCGCTTGCGCATAGGCTGCGCGCCACCCGTTCCAAGAGTGACATTCGCGCTTTAGCAGTTTGTTTGTACACTGAAGGCCATGCCATCGACTTTGGTTGAGTTTTCGAAATAACGAAGAACAACGGGAGTGGAGAGTCGCTTTCAGAAAAGTTCTGCGCTCCAGATGGACGTTCGTAGCGCTTCAGTCCCTCGATCTACTCACGACGCTGGCGGCGTTCCGTATTGGAGCGTTCGAGGCAAACCCCCTGGTCGCGCACCTGATCTTTCAGTTCGGACGCTGGCGTGGTGTGCTCATCAGCAAGTTAATCACAATAGCGATTGTAATGGGAGTAAGGAGACTTGTTTGGGTAGTAAATCTGTTTTATACGCTGGTGGTCTGCTGGAATGTTGTCGTGATGGTAGTCGTATCGTTCGTCGTCCTTCGCAGACATTTTGGGGGCAGCAGCCTGTGAATGGGAGTTCACTAAATAGATTGGAAGAAAGGGTTTGCATCACGGACTTCGCGCATATGCGCAATTTCTTGCACAGGAAACAGTGTATCCGAATGTATTCATCCCACAGGTTGTTGAGAAAAAACAGGATCTATTTCCCGTCCGGCACGGGGTTGGCAGCTTACTTGCGCCATAAGTAATCGTCAGAGAGTTTTTACCCACAAGTTGCCCCTCCCCTTTAGCTAGCTTGGTGCTACCCCATGAGGGGCTTGGAGCGGCCTTTGGCCGCTCTGGGGCAATTCTGTGTCGGAGACGAATACAATGCGCTTTCGTAAAAGCTTCTGGTTCTCACCGCTGCTTGTTCTGTCCTGCGTCTTTTTGCTGACCGCCGCCTCCATTCCCAGTGTCCCCACCGGGACTTGGCAAAGCTGGAATTCCATGGGAGACGCGCGCTCGGGCGCGGCCGCCGTCCTGTTGCAGGATGGGCGCGTGCTCATTATTGGCGGCAACAACGCCACTGGACCGGTTGCCAGCGCAGATTTGTTCGACACGAATGGAAATTTCTCCGCCGCGGCCGTCATGCAGACGCCGCGCTCGGGACACACAGCAACGGTCCTTTCCGACGGGCGTGTCCTCGTAGCCGGCGGCACGACCACCGGCGGAGGCATTACAAACTCCGCCGAAATTTACGATCCCACCGCGGACTCGTGGACCTTGGCGAGCGGCACTATGACCGGCGCGCGCTCCGGCCATACCGCATCGCTTCTGCCGGATGGCCGCGTCTTGCTGGCGGGAGGACAGAACTCGGGCGGCGTTCTCGACACCCTGGAAATTTTCAATCCTGCGAGCGGCGACTTTTCCAGCGCGGGGGTGATGGCCTCGGCGAGGGTGAACCACGCCGCCACATCGCTTCAGGACGGCCGCGTGATCATCATCGGCGGCTGGGACGGGACCACCTCGGCCCCGCAGCCTCCCAACAACCCGGGCACGCCGAACGTCCTCGCCACTTCCGACATTTTCGATCCCTCGACCGGCCTCGTCTCGGCCGGCCCGGCGCTCAATGTGGCGCGCATGAGCCATTCCGCCACCACGCAGCTCGATGGCAAAGTGTTCGTGGCCGGCGGCAATAACGGCCAAGCGGATTTGAATTCGGCGGAAACCTTCGACCCCAGCGACGGGAACTTTACCCTTTCCACAAACTCGCTGGCCACGACGCGCAGCGGTCACCTCGCCTTCTTGCTTCCTCATAATGCCGGAATCCTCATCGTGGGCGGGACTTCAGGCGGCATCGCACTGGCTTCCTCCGAGCTTTACTATCCCTGGACGGGGGAATTTAACACAAACTTTAGCGCCACGATGGTCTCGGCCCGGGCACATGCCACGGGCAGTCCGCTTAGCCTCGGCACTCCCACCAGCCAGAATGATGGGTCCCTCCTCGTCGCGGGCGGCACGAATGCTGCGGGAACTCCCCTTTCCAGCACCGAGCTGTATGGATTCGCCACCGTGAAGACGGACGCGATCGATTATGCTCCGGGCGATACCGTTACCATTACCGGCTCCGGCTGGGTACCGGGTGAGACGGTCACCCTTACGTTAGTCGAGTCACCGGTAGTCGAGACCCTTTCGCCTTTCACTGCCGTCGCCGACTCCAATGGAAACATTTCCAATAGCGATTACAGCCCGGATGAACACGACATCAGCGTTAAATATGTTCTGACGGCCACGGGCTCAGTTTCCCAGGCGCAGACGAGATTCTCGGATTCAGCGACCGTCAACGCCCTCACGATCGGAGCGCAGACTCCCAACCCGGTGCCTGACGGAAGTTCCGCCACCTATGCGATCACCGTGAATCTTAGCAACGCCGCGAGTTGCAGTGTCACTCTGGCTGTTTCAGGATTGCCCTCGGGGGCCACCGGCTCGTTTAGTCCTAACCCGGTTGTCTTTACAACGCAGACCAGCCTGCCTTCTACACTGACTGTAACAACCTCAGCTTCAACCCCCCCGGGGACATCGTCGCTTAGCCTGACGCAATCTGCAAGCGGAAGCTGCAGCGGCGGTTCGGCCGGCACTGCAAGTTTGGTTGTCAGCGTGGGCCCTGCGACTCAGTTGGTGTTCACCACACAGCCATATCTTCTCGATACGGCCGGGACTGCTTTCGCGACTCAGCCGGTGGTGAAGGTTGAAGATGCGGGCGGCCACGTTTTGACCACGGACAGTAGCACACAGATCACTCTGGCGGTCACGAACGGAACTCCCCTGTACTGCACCACTAACCCGCTCACCGACACTTCTGGGGTGGCAACGTTCGCGGGGTGCAACCTCCACAAGACAGGCTCTGGCTACACCCTGACGGCCACGAGCACCGGCCTGACTTCGGCTACTAGCAGTACCTTCACCGTAAATCCGGGCGCTGTGGCGGTGGACCAGGTGGAGACGGCCTCAGATGGAAGCGGGACCGTCGTGCCCGCGCAGAATGTGACCTCCGGACAGTCGATCACTGTCTATGGCATAGGCCGTGATCAATATGGCAACTACATAACCAACGAGTCTACCGTTTGGTCATTGACGGGCATCACTGGCGGAGTAGTGTCAGGAGATTTGAGTCCCACCAACAGCACCAGCACTACTTTCACCGCGCACAAGGTGGGCTCAGCTACAATCCATGCGGTTTATAGCAGCGCCTCTGGCAACTCGGGCATTATAACGGCAGTCGTAGGTGCCGCCTCGAAATTAGCCTTCACGACGCAACCGGGCGGCGGCACGGGCGGAACGGTGTGGGCGACGCAGCCGGTGGTAACGGTTCAAGACGCGAACGGCAACACAGTGACGGGCAGACTCGGCGCCGATCACCCTGGCGATCGCGACTGGGACCACAGGTGCTACCTTGACCTGCACCTCCAACCCGGTGAACGCCTCTTCCGGGGTGGCAACGTTCGCGGGGTGCAACATCGACAAGACGGGCTCGAACAACTACACGCTGACGGCCACGAGCAGCGGGCTGACCTCAGCAACCAGCAGCTCGATTTAGCATCACGCTCGGCACGGCGGCGAAATTGGGCTTCACCACTCAGCCGAGCAGCACCGCCACCGCTGGCAGTGCGTTTGGGACGCAGCCGGCGGTTACGGTCCAGGACGCGGGCGGCAATACTGTCAGCAGTTCGGCTTCGATCACCCTGGCGATCACGAGCGGAACCGGTACCACAGGTGCGGCCCTGGCTTGCACAGCTAACCCGAAGATCGCTTCCTCCGGAGTGGCAACGTTCGCGGGGTGCAGCATCAACAAGTCAGGTACGGGCTACACGCTGACGGCTACGAGCAGTGGGCTGACCTCGGCGGTGAGTACCGCGATCGCAATTACCGCCGGCGCCGTCAGCGCCGCCGCGTCCACCGTGAACGCCAGTCCGGCGTCGGTTGTGGCCGACGGCTCGACGACCTCGACGATCACAGTCACGCTCAATGACGTGAACAGCAACCCGGTGAGCGGCAAGACGGTCACGCTGACGGCGGGCAGCGGCAGTTCGACGATCTCCGCTGCCAGCGGCGCCTCCAATGCCAGCGGCGTGGTGACCTTCACGGTAAAAGACACGGTGGTCGAGTCCGTGACTTACACGGCGAAGGACACAACGGACACCGTCACCGTAACCCAAACGGCCCCGGTGAACTTCACGGTTGGCACGGTGAGCGCCAGCGCGTCCACGGTGAGCGCCAGTCCGGCCTCGGTTGTGGCCGACGGCTCAACGACCTCGACGATCACGGTCACCCTCAAGGACTCTTCTAGCCATCCGGTGAGCGGCAAGACGGTGACTCTGGCGCAGGGCAGCGGCAGGCTCGACGATCTCCGCCGCCAGCGGCGCATCCAATTCCAGCGGCGTGGTGACCTTCACTGTCAAGGACACCAAGGCTGAGACGGTCACCTACACGGCCACCGACAGCACGGACTCGATCACCGTTACTCCGACGGCCGCGGTGACCTTTACCGCCGGCGCCGTCAACGCTGGCAAGTCCACGGTCACCTCCAGCCCGGCCTCGGTAGTTGCCGACGGATCAACGACTTCCACCATCACGGTCACGCTACTGGATGTGAACAGCAACCCGGTGAGCGGCAAGACGGTATCGTTGACGGCCGGCAGCGGCAGCTCGACGATCTCCGCCGCCAGCGGCGCATCCAATGCCAGCGGCGTGGTGACCTTCACGGTAAAAGACACGGTGGTCGAGTCGGTTACTTACACGGCGAAGGACACGACGGACAACATCACCATCACGCAAACGGCCGCGGTGGCGTTCACCAATCCCGCTCCCACATTGACCGGCATTTTGCCCACGAGCGGGACCCTCAATACTTCGCCGTCCGTAGTCCTTACCGGGAGCAACTTCATCAGCGGCGTCAGTTCCGTGAGCTTCGGGTCCGATATCACGGTGAACAGCACCACGGTCAACAGCTCCACACAGATCGCCGCCAGCATCACAATCCCGGCGGCCGCCACGGTAGGCGCGCACGACGTTTCTGTGACCAACGCCGCTCCGGGCGGCGGGACGGCGACACTAACCGGCGCATTCACGGTCAATAAGGCGGCAACCAACATGACGGTGATCTCGTCGGAAAATCCGTCAACTTACGAAGACCCGGTCACGTTCACAGCCACGGTATCGAGCGCAAACGGGACTCCCACAGGCAGCGTGACCTTCTACGCAGGCTCCTGCGGCGGAACGTTGCTGGCAGGGCCGACAGCTCTGAATGGCAGCGGCCAAGCCGCATTCCAAACGTCCGCGTTGACCGCCGGCTCGCACAGCATCTTTGCCTGTTACACGCCAACCGGGATTTATTCGGCGAGCAGCGGCAGCATGAGCCAGCAGGTGAACGCGGCAGTGCTGACCGTAACGGCTACCAGCTCATACGGTACATACGGCCAGCCGCTGCCTTCGCTTGCCTACACCATGACGGGCTTCGTGGGCAGCGACACGCAAGGCTCGGCAACCGGGGGCGCACCCAACGAGTCGTATGCGGTGGGAGTGTCGCCGACTTCAACGCCGGGGGTTTATGGAATCAACATCTCGTTAGGCTCATTGACCTCGGCGAACTATACGTTCCAGTTCGTTGGCGGCTACTTCACGATGCAGCAGGCGCCGAGTACGGTTGCGGCAACGGCGCTGAACAGCAGTCTCTATCCCAACCAAGCAACGACGCTGACAGCGACGGTTACGTTCGCTGGCAGTGGCGCTGCGCCAAGCGGCACTGTGGCTTTCTGGCTGAACTACACGGGGCCGGGCACCGGCACGCTGCTGGGCACCACGGGAACATTGTCGCCACTCGACGCAACAGATTCGACGGCGACTCTGACGCTTAACGCATCGCAGCTCGCAGCCGGCGCCAACCTCATCACGGCAGTCTATGGCGGCGATACGAACTACGGCGGTTCAACCTCGACGGCAATCGCCGTGACGTTGTTGAGCCAACTGGCGAGTTTTGGATCGGTGAACGTCGGCACGGCGGCTACGGAGCAGACGCTTACTTATAGCTTCACCAGTGCGACGACCCTGACGGCAGTGAACGTACTGACAGCGGGCGCGTCCGGACTGGATTACACAGAAGACGTTGCCAACAGCACTTGCACGGCGTTAACGGCTTACAACGCCGGTGACAGAGCTGCACAGTGACGGTGGCCTTCACGCCCTCGGCGCCAGGACTGCGCTCCGGTGGAGTTACGCTGTTCGCGCAAGGTGGCAGCCTGCCCTTGATGACCTGGTACTTGAACGGTGTGGGTCAGTCGAGCGCAGTCGCGATCGATCCCGGCACGCAAACGACGCTGTTTACCTTGCCCAACAATGGCCAGGCGTACGGCTCGGCGATTGATGGCGCCGGCAACTTGTATCTGGTGGATAACATCAACAGCGTGGTGATCGAACTGGCCGCGGGCACATTCACACCTACTACGGTGGTGTCCTCCGGTCTGTCGGGTCCGACGGCGTTGGCGCTGGATGGAGCGGGAAATCTGTACATCTCCGACACGGGAAACCACCAAGTGCAGATGGTGCCGAACGAACAAGGCGGCCTGAACGCGGGGGATATGGCGCCCGTGACCATCAGCGGGTTGAGTTCACCACGCGGCGTGGCGATTGACGGCAGCGGAAACCTCTACGTCGCCGATAGTGCCAACGGCAATGTGCTCGAGGTCCCGCAGCCAGGCGCCGGAACGCAGAGCACGCTGCTTTCGGGCTTGACGAGGCCACATGGAGTTGCGATAGATGCGGCTGGCAACGTTTACGTTACCAGCACAGGTCAGGTAAACGAGTACCCATTTGGCGGCGGACCGCCGATCACAATGGGCACCGGTTATATTACACCGCACGGTGTGGCAGTGGACGCAGCCGGCACGATCTATGTGGCGGACACGGGCCTCAAGCAAATCATTGAAGTGCCTGCGGGAGGACTGACGCAGACAACCCTGCCGGTCACGCTTCCCGCTATGCCGGAGGGCGTGGTCGTGGATGCGTTTGACAACGTGTACATCACGGATCCCAGCGTCGTGATCGAAGTCAACCGGACTCTGGCAACGGCGCTATCCTTCCCCAGCACGAACGTCGGTTCGACCAGCGCTCCGCAGTCGGTGGAGGTTTCCGACGCAGGCAACCAAGCACTGGCTGTGTCGAGTATCGCGACCGGCACGTCAAATTTCACGGTAGATCCTTCCAGCACGTGCAGTACAAGCACGCCGCTTGCTTCGGGCGGACAATGCCTGATAGCAGTGGACTTTGCTCCTCAGGCCGGCGGATCGCCGCTAACCGATGCGTTGACGCTTATCGATAACGCGCTCAACAACTCGTCGAGCGCGCAGACGGTGCAGTTGTCCGGCAGCGGCTCACAGCTTGCGCAAACCATCGCCTTCCCAACCATCACGACGCAGACGTATGGCGTGGCGCCGTTTGCACTGAACGCTACCGCCAGTTCGCATCTGGCTGTAAACTACACGGTGACGGGTCCGGCGAGCGTCAGCGGTAAAATACTGACGATCACGGGCGTGGGTTCTGTGACGGTGCAGGCGAGTCAGGCGGGGAATAGCAAATACGCCGCGGCCACGCCGGTCTCGCAGACATTTACAGTCAATCAGGCTCCAACAATCGTGGTCTGGACGCAACCGAAAGCGATCACGTATGGGACGGCGCTGAGCGGAACGCAGTTGAACGCGACGGCCACCCCGGTGAGCGAGGGCACTTACGTGTACAATCCGACAGCGGGAACGGTGCTGAACGTGGGCAGCCAACCTCTTTCGGTCACCTTCACTCCAAGCGACACGAACTACGCCGCATCTACCCGTACCGTCCGTATAACAGTGGGAGGAATTCAGCCGACGGTGCATTTCACCGGCGCGCCCGGCGAGGCGGACTACCTGAGCACGTTCCAGGTAACAGCCACGACGAACGCCAGCACTCTCCCGGTTGTCACGGCGACGCCGGCTACCGTTTGCAAGGTCGCTTCCACCAACGACCCCACCACCTTTACGGTTAATATGATCAGCGGTACTGGCGTGTGCAGCCTGACAGCGAAGTGGGCAGCCGACAATAGCTATCAGGCGGCTTCCGCCAGCCAAATGACCACTGCGGAGAAACTGGCCAGCATAGTCACTTGGAACACGCCGGCTCCGATTACCTACGGGACAGCGTTGAGCGCAACCCAACTGGATGCGACCGCGAGTGCTCCGGGCAAGTTCGTCTATTCACCGAAGGCAGGTACGGTGCTGACGGTGGGCACGCAGACTCTGTCGGTCGCCTTTACTCCGACTGCCAGCAAGAACTACACCAACGCGACGGGCACCGTGTCGCTAACGGTAAATCCATCCGTTACCACCGCCACCATCACCAAACACACTCCCAACCCATCGAAGGCCGGGAAGGCGGTGACGGTGGGCTTCACTGTGGCGCAGGCCGTGACAAGCAAGACCGCGCCGACGGGCAGCGTGACCGTGACCGCCAGCAGCGGGGAAACCTGCACGGGGGCGCTCGCCATAGGCAAGGGCAGTTGCTCGCTGACGCTCAACACTGTGGGGTCAATTACACTGACCGCAGCGTACGCGGGCGACAGCAACAACAACGGCAGCGTTTCCCCTGGCGGCGTGACGCAGACGGTGAACCAGTGATACACCAGATGCGGCCGAACGACCTGCGAAGCGCCTCTGGCGGACGGCGACGGATGCACTTACGATTCGGTTTGAGCGATAGCGCATGGACCGGTATTATGAGGGAAATGCCAGCGAAGAGATCAACAAAATAGAGGGTGAACTTATGAATAACTCAACGCAAAATCGGAGATGGGTTCCTGGAATACGCGGGCGAGCGGCAGGCACCGCCCTGGCTTTGGCGATCTTGTTATTGCTGACAGTTGTTCTCGCAGCCGGACCGGCGCAAGCACAGAACACTTATGGAGAGGAGGTGCTCCATAGCTTCTGCTATCAAAATCACCCGTATTGGGATTGCTGGGACGGCGAATATCCCTCCGCTGGTCTAGTGCAGGACGCGCAGGGCAACCTGTATGGTACTGCGATGCATGGTGGACTATACGAATGTCAACATGGGTGCGGAACGGTGTTCAAGTTGGACACGAGCGGCAACGAGACCGTGCTCTACAGCTTCACCGGCGGGAACGACGGCAGTTATCCCGCAGCCGGTTTAGTGCTGGACGCGCAGGGCTACCTGTATGGCACTGCGAGCGCGGGCGGAGGCTCAGAGGGGTGCGGTTACGACGAACTGCGCCAGCGCAACTATGGGTGCGGAACGGTGTTCAAGGTGTCCACGAGCGGCGGCGCGACCGCGCTCTACAGCTTCACCGGGACTGGCGGGGACGGCTCAGATCCCTTGTCGAGCTTGATCATGGACGCGCAGGGCAACCTGTATGGCACCACGAACCAGGGCGGCGCTAACGGCTACGGAACGGTGTTCGAGTTGGACACGAGCGGCAACGAGACTGTGCTCTACAGCTTCACCGGGAATACGGACGGCGCAGGTCCCTCCGCAGGTTTAGTGCAGGACGCGCAGGGCAACCTGTATGGCACTACGAACCAGGGCGGCGCTAACGACTACGGAACGGTGTTTGAGGTGGACACGAGCAGCAACGAGACCGTGCTTTACAGCTTCTGCTCTCAGGCGGGTTGCGTGGACGGCGCAGGTCCCTCCGCAGGTTTAGTGCAGGACGCGCAGGGCAACCTGTATGGCACTACGAACCAGGGCGGCGCTAACGGCTACGGAACGGTGTTCAAGTTGGACACCAGCGACAACGAGACCGTGCTCTACAGCTTCTGCTCTCAGACGGGTTGCGCGGACGGCGAAGGTCCCTTGTCGAACTTGATCATGGACGCGCAGGGCAACCTGTATGGCACCACGAACGAGGGCGGCGCTAACGGCTACGGAACGGTGTTCAAAGTGGACGCGAGCGGCAACGAGACCGTGCTTTACAGCTTCACTGGGATTGTAGGGGATGGCTCAAATCCCTCCGCAGGTTTAATGATGGACGCGCAGGGCAACCTGTATGGCACTACCTACTCGGGCGGCGCTAGAGGCTATGGAACGGTGTTCGCGGTGCGTTACGGTGAGGGTCAGACCATTACGGTCACTGCGCCCGCTCCCGCAATCGCGCTAAGGAGCAGCAACTTAACGAGTAGCAGCTTTACTGTTGTGGCAACCGCCAGTTCCGCTTTGCCGGTTTCGTTCAACAGCTTTGGCGACTGCACCAACCAAGGCGCAACGTTTACGATGGGTTCCGGCAAAGGAACGTGTTTGGTGGCGATGAATCAGGCAGGCGACGGCACCTATGCTCCTGCGCCCACCGTAGTAGAGACCACAAACGTAATTTTGCCGATTGCGCCGACGGTGACCTTCACCGGCGCGCCAGCTACCGCTGTGTACCAGTCCACCTTCCCGGTGTCGGCAACGTCGAACTCCGGCGCCACTCCAACCATCACGGCGACCGGTGCTTGCACGATTAGCGGCACCACCGTTACGATGAGCAGCGGTACTGGGACGTGTATCCTGGCAGCGGCGTGGCCGGCATACTCTCTCTATAAGGCCGCTTCTCTCAAACATGCCACGATTGCGAAAAAGATAACCCCCACAGTTACCTTCACCGGCGCGCCAACCAGCGCTCCGTACCAGTCCACCTACCAGGTGGCAGCAACTACAAACGCCAGCACTAGCCCGGTCATCACGGCGGCACCGGCCACTGTCTGCACGATCGACAATACCGAGACCGTTACGCTGATCAGCGGTGCTGGCGTGTGCAGCCTGACAGCGAGGTGGGCAGCCGACAATGACTATAATGTGGCTTACGCCAGCCAAAAGACCACTGCGGAGAAACTGGCCAGCGCAGTCACTTGGGCCACGCCGGCTCCGATTACCTACGGAACGCCGTTGAGCGCAACTCAACTGGATGCGACGGCGAACGTTGCCGGCAGATTCAGCTATTCGCCCAAGGCAAACGCGTTGCTGGCGGCGGGCACGCAGACCTTGTCGGTCGCGTTTAAGCCGACGCTCAACAAGGACTACGCGGGATCGAATGACAGCGTGGAGTTGACGGTGAATGCGGCCGACACTACCACGACGATCAGTAAAGCGACGGCTCCGAAGGCGACGCCTCTGGTGGTGACGGTGACCTTCGCCGTGGCCTCCCAGAATGTGGGGAGCAAGGCCCCGCCGACGGGCAGTGTGACCGTGACCGATAGCGTCTCGGCAACCACCTGCACGGGAACGCTGGCGAGCGGCAAGGGCAGTTGCGTATTAACGTTCCCGTCCGCTGAGATGTCGCCACCAGCGTCATTGACCGCAACCTACTCGCCGGACAATGCCAACAACAATGCGAGCGCCTCCACTCCTCCGCTCTCTGTGAACGTGCTGTAGATAGCTACGCTGAAGGATTGCGGCCCAGGGACCACCCCCTGGGCCGCAAGGTGATTTGCAGCCCTGTTGGTTGTGTTTGGTTTGCCCTCTGCCCCGGCCAAGGTCGAAGATAGAGCGCCGCGAGTTTTGCCGACTTGCGGCGTTTTCCTTTGAAGGCTGAAATTCTTCCGAACGAGCTGATTGGAGGGTCAAAACCTTCGGGACACCGATGGAACACCAAAACCGGATCCTGGCGCAACGCTGGGATTTGTAAACTAACTCAACCTCAAGGGGTTATGATGGAGCCGACGATCAGACTTGAACTGATGACCTGCCGATTACGAATTATCGTCCAGTTCCACCGCTGCAACGGCGAAGTCTGTTGCAGCAATAGACTTTAACAATTTTCCGCCCGCACGGAAGGGAGTTCTGGTGATGTTGAAAGCGTTGGATTTTGGTGAAATGGGTTGAACCCTTACGTCACAAATACGTCACAAAAAAATTCTACAGTTGAAGAATAGCGAGTGCTATGACGCTGAGTGGCCACCTCCCACCGTTGAACGGTGAGAAACGGTAAATGGCGGGAGTTTGAACGATGTCCAAACGGTGTTCGGCGAAGAATAGAAACGGCAACCAGTGCGGCGCGTGGGCTGTCACCGGATCAACACAGTGTGCCCTACATTCGAATCCCGAACTGGCGGCAAAAATGGGCTCTAAGCACGAACGTATGCTAGCATTTCCGGCCCAACCAGTCGCGCTCGACCTCCCACACAAACGTCTGAACAACATTGGAGAAGTGATTGAGCTTTTGGGAGAAACGATCACTCGAGTCCAGCAAGGTCCATTCCATCTTCGTGCCGCGAATACTATTGGGTTTCTGACCGCGATTCTTCTGAAGGCTCTCGACCAGCGAGTTGAAGAACCCGTTGGCGGGTACGAACCAAACGGGAATGAGCTGAAGGCGATCACATCGCTGCCGCGCACGAAGGTCGAGGGGGAAGTTCTTGAACATGAACTGATGCGGCTGGTGGTAGGGCTGAACCAAAACCAATTTCCTAAAGAAAAGCTCGAAGCGATCAAAGCCGGTATAGTGTTACTGGATAAAAGCGGCCGTCTGATAGTCAAGACACCCGATAATCCCGAAGCTGGGGGATCTACTGGCATCTACACGAACCTTTTCCAGCGCCTGGCACTCCCAGACTCCACCCTAACCGCTTCAGAGCCTCCAAAGGCTGAAGAAGGCGTTTACGACCTCTATCCCCAGCCCCAGGAGGTCCGGGAAGCCGCTCCCGCTAATATCACCCTCCCGCCGCCCGGCGAATCTATCGACGAGCCCCAATCCCCGCCGAAGCCCAATTCCCACATCATCGCGGTTGAAATCGAATGAGCGCTGCGGCAACACCTTATCTTGCACGACAGGTAATGCTTAGTCTTTTCCGCACTTCAAGCAGCCACAAGTTCGTCCACGCGCGGAACGATCGGACCAAACTGAATAGCTCCTTTCCAACCGACGGCACCCACTTGACCCGCCACAATGCCTCGTTCACGCCGAACACGAGATTTTGATTTTCCTATAGTTCTAGACACCCTGATGGAGGTTGGGCCGCAACGTGAGCGAGCCGTCATCGTTCAGTTTCTGATGACAAGCCCACCGCACTGGGTAGCGCATACCCTTTACCTCGATCTCTGCCCGAAGCTTCAAGCCTTGCCACTTCGTTCCCTTGGGCAACACAAACTGCGCCTGCCGGACCTTCCCGGGCAAGGGATATCCTGCGTCCAGGCAGCCGCTCTTGAGCGCTTTTCCGTCCTCACTTTCGACCGTCACCCGCAACACGCCCGGAACACCCGCGATACCGTCGTTGGCGAAGCCGATGATCAGCCCGAGATAGCCCTGGTCCTCATAGTTCCAGATGAAAGACGGCCGGACACGGTAGCCAACCTTGCGATTGATCCGGTCGAACCACGCAGGCGAGGCTTGGTAATACGCCATCAGAGTTTTCGGATCGATGTGATGAAAGCTCCAAAGCGACCAGTAGTTTGCTCCCACGTCGATCACATGAGCGATAATGTTCTCGGCGGGGGAGATCCCTTCTTGGGTGGTGGCCGCATCCGGGATCTTGCCGGGAAGCGGTCCTCTCGAGCACAGCTGCGGTCCAGGGCGGGCGGTTACTCAGCGCTTCAATCTGCTCGTTCTCGATAAAGATAGTGTCACTGCGAATCCAGTTATTGCTGCGAACTGTGCGATCCACCAGTTCTGAGTTTCCAACCCGGCTGTAGTCGGGCTGGGTATTGGTCAGCAACGGAGTTTTCGTGAAATGCTCGAGCTGAACTTCGAGCATGTTGATCCAGGTCCTCTCGGCGGTCTGATAATCGGGGAACGGATTGTTGGCAAAGGGCCAGGTGTGGCCTTCGCCCCAGAATCCATACATGAAGGTATCGATGAATTCAATAAGAGGATTGCCGTTGAATTCCGCTGCCAGAAGCCCGACCAGTTCGCCGAACGCCTGCCGGAAAAAAGGATCGTCAAAGCGGGGTTGATACCGCGCGTGCGGGTTCCGCAGATACCTTTCGGCTTCCTTGCTGTTCTCCTTGTCGCTCAGCACCAGATCGATCTTCGGTACTCTGTCGAGAACGAAATCGGGGAGAGCCGCATCGTGGGTGTAGTCGGGCGCGCTCATTTGCACGCGCATTCCGATGCGCTTATTGTTTTTCTTCGCTAAGTCGAAAACCAGCTTCAAGTAATCGGGGAATTCGAGGCGGCCCGGCCGCGGCTGAACTTCCCGCCACGTCGGGCGTATGTAGAGCTGCTGTCCCAGAGGAAATTTCACCAGGTCCTCGATGGCCTGGGAAATATTGTCGGCCTTGATTTCGTCTGTGCCCATATCCGCCGTGATGTAGGTGATCAAGCCCTTCCCATAGTTGGGCACAACTTCTTCGGAAGGAGTTGTGGTCATCGCCACGTCGTCCGTGGGAATGACGGCAGCGGGCGGATATTGCGGGAATGGTCCCTGATTGAGGCGATCCGTTACAGCAGGCCCGGAGCCAAAATCGTATTTCCCCCAGTTGTGATCGGGCACGAAGCCATGCGCTTTGCCGGCTCCAAGTTCTGCAGCTACTGCCAGTGCGACACTGCTTTTGAGAAAGTCTCTGCGTTGCATTGTCATATCCTCCTTCTGCTACTCAGCCGCACGACGCCACCGCCTTGCGTGGTCGTAACCTTCTGATGTACGGCGTGGAATGTCCGGACTGGGCTAGGCATGATTGGTACAAGATTCCGGCGAATTGCTGATTCGCCACAGCCTGACGTTCGTCGTTTTTCCCTCGTAAAGGCATGGGTAGACAAGCTCTTCAGGCCACCAGTCTCGGTATTCAACGTCGACCGGGCGCTCGCCTGGTCCTTTGAGAACGATGTGTCTGTTAGCAGCCATAAAATCGGCTCGCGGGCCGACCCACCAGAAGGCGTAAACGCCGGCGCGCTCCGGTAGGTCAATGGACCGCTCGACGAAGATTTGATCAACACGGCGAATGGACTTGGGTCTGTGCATTTGGACCGGAATCTCCTTTTTGACCTCGAAAAACAACACCATCATAAGCCCACCCTGCCTAATTGCTGCATTGCGAAACGATTTTTCTATTGGAGCCCTCCCGGCAGTACAGAATTCCGAAAACAGCATCTGTTTATTCCCTCGGTAGCGCGATCCGGCCCAGCGCCCCGAATTGCCGTCGGTGAAGATGTCCTTCCGCAGGTGTTGCTCTCAAAGCCGTATGAATACTGACGTTGACGCGATCATACAACCACTTATTCAGAGTTCAAAAAGGAAATGTGGGTCCAAATCGCCTGGCCCGATGATGAGATCCTCCCGTTTAGCCCGTTCTTTCACCAAGGTAGTCAGTTGATCTCTTTTCGCTTCATCCATGTTCTTGTAGGTTTCTTCGATCTCCATCCGCTGACGTTCTGCTTCGGCTCTTGCTTCGGCTTCTGCTTTGACTCTTTCCGTGGCTTCTTCCTCGCAGCGTCGGCATCGACCGAAGATTCCGTGGGGATAGCACCGTTTCGACCTGAACAGGTCGTTTAGGAACCAATAGGCGATAAACAAGGCAAGTAGCCAGCCCAGCCAGCTCATAAATTAGGAGTTCATTCCGTCAGCCCTGATTCGCTCAAATATTATCATCTGCAACATGGCGCGGCCTGTCGGCGTGTCGGTGTCAATGTGCTCCGTAAGAGAGTGGAATTTCACACCGCGCTGTTTCAGGTCGTCGAGCATGGCGATGAGGTCGCGCACGCTGCGGCATAGCCGGTCGAGTTTCCAGACGATGAACGTGTCACCGCGTTGCCGACGCCGCAACCGGGGTTTTGAGTGCTATCGCCTGTTAACAACATTTGCGGCAAACACGATAGAATATCCAGCGTCGTGAACAAAGGTACCTTGCCGAGTCGCTCTGCCGCTGAACATCATGAAGCGGGAATCGCGCTAGCATCGGAACGCAGGTTCGCTGAGGCCGTAAAGGAGTATCTTGAAGCCGCTCGCTTGAATCCCAATTTTTCCGAGACTTTCTACAATCTGGGAGTCGCGTATGGCGAACTCGGTCAGTTGAAAGCAGCAATCAAGGCTTACAACAGGGCCATTCATCTCAACCCGAAAGATGAGCAGGCATACTGCAATCTTGGTGTCGATTACGTGAACTCGCGACAATACGCGAAGGCAATTGATGCCTTCAGACGCGGGGCCGAGCTAAACCCGCAAGACGTGACGCTGTTCGTTAGCATTGGCTATAACTGTGGGAGACTGAAGAGATATTCAGAAGCTATCGAAGCGTATTCCCATGTTGTGGAGCTAAAACCTGACTTCGCCATTGGGTGGTACAACATCAGTCTGTTTCATTTTCACCTGCATCATTACCGTGATGCGATCCTTGCTGCCGAAAGAGCATTGGCCATCGACCATGATTACGACGAACCCTATGTCATCATTGGAATGGCACGTAGAAAATTCCGCGACCTTGATGGAGCTATAACGGCGTTCACGCGAGCCGCCGAGATAAATCCGAGATTTATGGAAGCGCACGTCAACCTCGGCGCAGCATATCTCCAATGCAAGCAGGTTGACGCAGCTCTCCGACAGACTCCAATGGGGCGTCCAACTACACCCAGAAGAGCCATTGCACTCAATGACGCCGCAACCGGGGGATTTGAGTGTAAACGCCTGGTTATAACAACAATTATTTAGCACCCAAAAAGAACCTCATACAGAGATGATCGCTTCAGCACACTCGAGATCATCAAACTTGACGGAGTTGACGCGACTGCTCACCTGCCGCCGTTGCATCTTCGTGGCGTCGAAGGTTGTCCGTCGTCAGAACCTCTGAGATCAGGTTGGCCCCGGGGCCAGGCTACGGTTTGAGTTTCAGTTCCACCCTTGGTTTCTGGTTGTAACGGCCCAGATTATAGCGCAGCCGCTGCTCAAGCGTACGTTGTTTTTGTTCCTCCCTTCTGCGTAGGATTTCTTCCCGCCGCCCGTAATACACATCGGCCGGGGTCACATTGCCGATGGCCTCGTGATAGCGGCGATGGTTGTAATACGCGATGAAGTCCTGCATGGTGCGGCGCAACTCGTCGGGGCTGGTGTAGACCAACAAATTCATGCGCGCCTTGAGCGTCTCGTGGAAGCGCTCGACCTTGCCATTGGTCTGGGGATGATGCGGCGCGCAATAGATATGCCGGATCGCGAGCATGCGCAGATACTCCTCGAAGACTCGCGCCAGGTAGCCCGAGCCGTTGTCGCTGAGTAACTTGGTGCGGTCCTCCACTGGCACCTGCCGCATGCCGGTGAACGCGACCGCCTGCTCGACCACGTCGCTGATGGAACCGGCCGTCATATCCGGTTTCAGATCGCTGGCCAGCACGAAACGGGAGAAGTCGTCGAGCACTTCAATCGAGTAATACCAGCCCCAACCCACCACGAAGAAGTAACTGGCATCGGATTGCCACATCTGGTTCGGTGCTGTGGTCTTCACGCGAAACTCCTGACCCGCGGGAAAACCCACGAGCGTGATGGTTCGGTTGAGCCCATGTCGTTTCAGCACCCGATACACGGTGGCTTCCGATACCGTGAACCCGGCATGATCGGTGACATGAAAGGCCAACTCCCGCGGACTCAGATCGGGCTGCTGCAGCGCGGTTTCAAGGATGGCGGCCTGTTCCGCAGGCCGCAGCCGGTTCCACACTGCGCCCGGCTCCGGCTTGCGGTCCACCAGCCCGGCTTCGCCCTGTTCGCGATAGCGCCGCTGCCAACGGTAGAACGTGGAACGCGCCATCCCCAGCTCGGCGATCGTCGTCCGCTTCGGCTGCGGCGACCGCCGCACCAACTCGATCCTCTCCCGCTTCTTCTCCGCACTCACCCGCTCTTACCTCCGCCGTTCGGTCAGCCCTAGCTCTGGTTTTTTTTGAGCAGCATGTTGGCTACGCTCAGATCGGCCACCAACTGCTTCAGCCGCTCATTCTCCTGCCGCAGCGCTTTGACCTCGTCACTGGTGGCCTCGCGCAAGGTGTCGCCCCGCATGCGCGCTTTTCCTGCCTCCATAAAATCTTTGAGCCACTTGTAATAAATCGTGGGATGGATGCCCTCGCGGCGGCATAACTCCGCCACGGAGATTTCTCCCCGTACGCCTTCCATCACGATGCGGATCTTGTCTTCGGTGGGAAACCGGCGCCGCGTCGCCCGCTTGGTCTTGCGGATCAGTGCGCGTGCCGTCTCGGCGGAGCGCGTCGCGCCCGTCATGGCGGTGGAATTACTTTCTGGCTTGTTTTCTTCCGGCATGTTCACCCTTCCGGCCCCGCTGAGGGCCGCCGGAGTAGACTGCCGGCTCCAGCACCCCAGCCAGCCAAAAGCGGGCTGGCTGGGGCCCCGCTGTCGTCGCCAGTCTACTCCCTGTTTTGGGTGAACTGAATGTTCAAATGTATAGCTTAATTCCCAGTCTCAAACTGTCCCATTTCCGCTGACGTGGGACACTTGGAAAATCAAAGAATTGCTTTCAACGCAAGTTTAGGACACTACCCGGCTGGTCAAGCACGCTAGGTACTACTGGCTTCTGCTGGCCGAGAGCCATCTGACGAGGCGGAGGTTTGGAAGTATGGTGCGGCGGATCGCGGCTCTACCGCTTCCGGCGGGATAGCCAAGGCTGCGGGAGCCGGGAAATGGAGTCCAGACCAACAGGAGGAGGGAAGGGTGTGTGACAAAACCGGATGGAAAGGCTGTGGTCAACCGTTGCGGGACTCGCGCTGGGGCACACCGGACCCTGTGCCGCGCCCTGGGCTAGGCCGAAGAAAATATTCATGCGGTGGAACCCCGGACAGGGTGTACAGTATCGGGTTGTTTGGAGCTAAAACGGAAATTCCAGATTATAGCGTTTCAGTATTTTCACGTATTCGTTCCGGAGGATTTGCCATGATGCGTCGCATAGGGGTTATGGGTGTTCTCGTATTGGCCATGTTTTCTGTCCACCTTGCCACGGCACAAGATACCGCATCTCTCACGGGGACGGTGCGGGATGCGACCGGAGCAGTACTGCCCAAAGCGAGCGTCGTTATTAAGAACATCGCCCAGGGAACGATTCGCAACCTGGCGACCAACTCCAATGGCGAATACGTGGCCGCAGCCCTGGTTCCGGGACAGTACAACCTCACGGTGACAGCCCCCGGGTTCCGCAGATATCAAGCCGAAGGGGTTACGCTGCGCGTGGCCCAGAATGCCCGCATTAACGTCACTATGGCAGTTGGCAACGTCCAAGAGGAAGTGACGGTTCAAGGCGAGGGCCTAGCTCAGGTGGATACGGAGTCCGCGGAGATGGGCGGCACAATTACCGGCAAAGAGCTGCTCCAACTGCAATTGAATGGCCGTAATTTTACGCAGTTGATAACACTCGTGCCCGGCGTGAGCAATCAGACCGGACAAGATGAGGGCGTGGTCGGTGTGAATGGCAATGTCAGTTACAGCGTCAACGGCGGCCGCACGGAATACAACAACTGGGAAGTAGACGGCGGCGACATGATGGATAACGGCAGCAACGGGGGGATCAACGTTTACCCCAGTGTGGAGGCCATTGGTGAAGTCCAGGTACTGACTTCAAACTATGGGGCGCAATACGGGCGCAACGGTTCAGGCACGGTTGAAGTGGAAACCAAATCGGGGACGAACGCATTTCACGGCTCAGTCTGGGAATTTGTGCGCAACGAAGCGTTCAACGCGCACAACTATTTCGACATCCCTGGGACGCCCAAAGCCGGTTACCACAAACACGATTTCGGCTACAGCGTGGGTGGTCCGATCTGGAAGAACCATACGTTTTTCTTCTGGTTACAGAACTGGCGGCGCGAGACAGTTCCTTATAACTTCTACAATTTCGTCCCCTCGGATGCGAACCGCCAGGGGAACTTCACCGACGTTTGCACCATTCCGAACCCAACCGACTGCCCGGTTGACTCAAAAGGCAATCCATTTCCAGGTAACCAAATTCCATTCATCGACCCAAATGCGCTGGCCCTGCTGCCCATGATTCCTCGGGCGAACACCAGCACAAATATCGGGAATGTTTCGGTACCGCTTTTTGCCGCAGCCGTGCCGCAGCCGTCGCGTTGGCTGGAAAACTTATTGCGCATCGACCACGATTTCAGCCCCAAATTGCGCGCTACTTACCGCATGATTCACGATTCCTCGGATACGACGGACGCCACTGTTACCTGGTCGGGCGAAAGCTTTCCAACGATTAAGACGAATTTAAGCGGACCGGGCGTGGAAATGGTGGCGAAGCTGACGGCCACGATTTCGCCGACCTTGCTCAATGAGTTTACCGCCAGCTATACCACCGACCACCTCAACCTGATCAACACTAACCACTCGGTATGGACGCGAGGCAGCAACTTCACCATGCTCGGGCTGTTCCCAAACTATGGCGGCAAGCTGCCCGATATCTGCGTGAGCACGTCGGGGGCATACGGCGGCGGATTCTGCGAAGGCCCCACCGTTTTACCCTGGTTCAATTCGAACCCGACTTTCACCTATCGAGATAATGTCACCAAAAGTCTGGGCAAGCACAAGCTGGAATTCGGCGGCTACTTCGTGAATGCCGAGAAGAATGAGGATGCCTGGACCGACCTGGGCGGCGATCTGTATTTCGACAGTACGGTACCGGTTTCCACCGGGAATGCTTTCGCGGACATGCTGATGGGAAACATAGCAAGCTATCAGCAGGAGAACGTGCAACCAAAGTATCACGTCAACTACAAGACGTTCGAGCCTTATTTTCAGGACGATTATCACATCGTCAAGAATCTGACCTTGAATATGGGAGTGCGGGTCTATCTGTTAGGTACTTTTTGGGAGAGAAAGCATCAGATAGGTAATTGGTACCCATTGGCTTATAACCCAGCCCTGGCTCCCGAGATCGATGTGACCGGCAGGGTGACCGGGCAGGAAGGCGCACTCATCCTTACACCGACGACAACTCCGTTCGATGGCGTGGTGCAATGTGGCGTGGGATCCGTGCCGCGCGGCTGCATGAAGGGACATCTGTTTAATTCAGCGCCGCGCCTTGGGTTTTCATGGGACCCTAAGGGTAACGGCAAAATGGCGGTGCGCGGCGGCTACGGAATTTACTTCGAGCACACCAATGGCATGGAAGCCAACGCGGAGTATATGGAAGGCTCGCCTCCGGTGGTGCTGACGCCAACCGAATACAACATTATTGGTTATAACAAGGTTGGACAGGTTCCAGGGCTGATTTTCCCCTTGACGACGGAGACTATTCCCGAGAGGGTGCAATGGCCTTACGTGCAACAGTGGAATTTGGACGTGCAGCACGACTTCATCAAGCATAGTGTGGCGACGCTGGCTTACGTCGGCTCCAAGGGGACACACCTCACCCTGCAGCACGAAGAAAATGCTGTGCACCCGACGCCGGCCGCAGAAAACCCATTCTTGCCCGGCCAGCCTCTCACCGACGACATCTGCAACTCTCAGGGTGGAGGACCCCTCACACCAAACTTCACAGTTAATGGCCAGAAAGTGACCGGCCAACCGGCCATCAACCTGGACATTGCCTGCGGGAACGATCCGAATCCGTTTCGTCCGTTTTACAGCCTCGATTCCCTACAGCGCGTGGAGCCTGAGGCCAACTCGAACTACAATGCGCTGCAGTTTTCGCTGCGAAAAACCGATGGCCCACTTACGCTTAACGTAGCCTATACCTACAGCCACTCGCTCGACGATTCATCCGACGCCTCGGATGGGAATTTCGTGAACTCTTACAATATTCCCAGCAACTATGCCAGTTCCAACTACGATCAGCGGCAAATTCTGACCGTGGCCTGGGTCTATGAAGAGCCCTACTTCGGGGGCAAAGGACTTGCCCACACTTTCCTGGGAGGATGGCAGTATGCCGGCATAATGACCTCGCAGAGCGGCGAACCTTTTTCTGTGGTTGACGGCATCTACGGCGACAACGCCGGCGTGGCCGACGGGACTACGAACAACGGCTCGTACGCCGATCTGATTGGCAATCCGCACACGCACCCCGACCCCAGTTGTTACGTTGCCGATGTCAAGGCTTTCCCGCTTTTCAACTGCACCGCTTATGCGCAACCCCGAGGCTTGACCTTAGGCAATTCGAACCGGAACAGCCTCAATATGCCTCATCGCACGAACTTCGATATGTCGGTGTATAAGGTCTTCAAGCCGAGCGAGAAATTTCAAATGCAATTTCGGGCGGAGGGGTTCAACATCTTTAACCATCCGCAATGGTCGTGGGTAAATCCCTATGTAGGTACGCAGAATTTTCTTTACGCTGAGGGCGCGCACATGCCGCGGGTGCTGCAGTTCGCGCTGCGAATTACTTTCTGAGAGTGTTGTCCGTGAAGCTCAATTGGCGTGTTCGCAATCGGCCGGGAATGTCTCGCGATTGGAGCAGTTGACATCGGAGGAACCAAGGTCGCGGCCGGCATCGTCGACCAATCCGGAATCGTGCTCGCCAAGAAGGAATTTCCTCGTTATACGTACTTGCATCAAAATGTTCCCATTATTGTGGTTCCTAGACCTGATCAATTTAATTTGGATTTCTTGTATTATAATTTCGTTTTCGAGAATAGCTCGTCCAGAATTGGAGTTCTCGCATATAAGCATTATCAATCTGCTAAACCAGATCAAGAACGAAGAAATTGTGCTGCTTGCAATCCAGCGTGATTTTGTATGCGCGGTACTACTGGCTATTGCTGGCGGAAGGACATTTGAACCGGCGGCGGTTCGGGGTGATGCTTGGACGGATCGCTCTGTTGCCGATACCCATTTAAATAGTGAAAATAGAGTATTACGACAGTTGTTCGTGCAGTTGTCAAAGAGGCGCCGCCGGTGAGATTGTCTTCTGAGGCGCCCCGTTTCCCTACTGAAGCAGGATAGTTTAGGATCTACTCGCTCACAAGAAGGTTTGGCATCGGTAATGATCTCCCCTCTTTTTGATCGGTTGGATTATCCCAGCCTCCGTCAAGGTGCTTACTTGAATCAGGCATCCCTGGGATTAATCGGTCAACCTGCCGTAACCGCAATGCACACTTTCATAGACAATGTTGCTAGGCATGGCAACCTTCACATGTCCGACAGCGATGAGGTGGCGTATTGCGAAACGCTTCGCGAACGCGCATCGCGATTATTTCATTGCGATTCCAGTCGAGTCGCAATTGTCGCGAGCGCAAGTGAAATCTTGGGGCAGCTTCCGATGTTGCTTCAGCCAAGACTAAAGAGCGCAATTCTGGCCGTTTCATCAGACTTTCCTGCGATAACTCGGCCGTGGCTTCGCGAGGCTGCTCTAAAAAACCATACGGTGCGCTTTGTTGATGACCAGCCTACGCGCGATTTGACCGATACACTCATTGCGGCAATTGATGAGAGTACTTCTGTGGTTGCGGTGAGCAGTGTGCAATACGCTACGGGTACGGTAGTTGATATTTCTCGCCTGCGCCAAAGCACTATCCAAGTTGGTGCTCGTTTGATTGTAGACGCGACGCAAGCGGCAGGTGCGACGCGGGTGGACGCAGCGGTGTGGGATGCTGATGCCGTTGTTACTAGTGGCTACAAATGGCTTGGTGGACATGGAGGCATTGCACTAGCAATCATGTCGCCACTTTTGCTTGAGCAAATACCCCCTTTACCGGGTTGGATGGGCGCGGCGGACCCCTTTGGATTTGATGCAACCTCCGTGTCGCTAGCTAATGATGCACGGCGCTACACGCAATCAACGATGTCGTATGTCTCAATGGCGGGTCTCGTAGTAGCAATTGAGCAGTTGTTGTCCTTGGGTGAAGCTCGCATTGAGGCACATGCACGGAGTCTGGCAGCAATGTTGGTTAGCGAAGCCAGCAAGTATGGTTGGCAGCCATTTCGTAGTGTTGGCGATCCTGCTGGGTCTTCACATATCATTTCACTGGGCCGCCCTCGCGAAAACGTACAAACAATTGTGGGAAGACTTCGTAGTCACAATATTGAGTGCTGTACACGTGGCGGACGCATTCGGATCTCGCTCGCTCCTTACAACGATGAAAGTGATGTCAACGCCGTTAGCGAAGCATTAGCAGGAGCAGATTCTTGATCCCGCGTCGATTTAACGGGATAGTGTGTGCGTGATGCGGCACATGTATACACTATCCACTTCGTATACTCCGTCGTGTACGCCACGAAATTATGGTGATCTGAGATTGTTGACGTAGATCAGTCGTGGCTGTTGAAAAACTCTTTTCGCGGGATTTCACGAGCAAAATTCGTTCGTAAGTCATTGAATGTTCGTTCGCCATGGACACTGAAATATGCAGAAATTACTGCTTTGGTTCCTTTTTCAACAGCCACAGTCGATTACGCGTTTTGACTGCAGACATTGAGCGCTATGGCGTGATTTCGGCAATGCCGGTACGGATGGCAGAAAGCGGTGAGTGCTCCGATAGAGAAATCGTTTCACAATGTCGCGCTCAGCTAGATCGGCGTATGATGGTGTCGTTTTCGAGGTCAAGAAGGAAATTCCAGTTTGTATCTCCGAGAATGCTGCCTATGTAACTGTGCCGGAGGGAAAGTGGCCGGAGTAGAGCCATGAACTTCCCGTGACTGTAGAAGAAATTCACAAGCGGATCGTGGAACGACTCTCGTCTTGAAAGGCAAGTTCGACGCTTGAAGCCACAGGTTTTGGGTCCATTAGCATACACTGGAGTGCTAGTGCGAACACAAAGGAGACTCCCGTTTCAATGAAACGCAGGAATGGCCCCTTCCGCAATCTCGCATCCCCACCCGCGAAAGGAGGGACAGTAGCCCGTACTTTTCTTCTTGTCATTACATTCGGGGTGTTGCTGGCGCTCGTGTCGGGCTTCGCAAGTGGACAGACAGATGCTTCTTCCTCGCCCGGCCTCCCTGTCGACAAGTATCTCTCCATCACAGCGATCCCTCTCTACGACGGACCTGCCCCCGGCGACACTAGCGCCGATCCGGCCACAATGCCTTTCCTGACTGTGTTTCCTCCGGAGGGCACGCCCAATGGAACCGCGGTGATCATCGCACCCGGCGGTGGGTACGAAGAACTGGCCAGCAATCACGAAGGACGCCAAGAGGCTGACTGGTTCGCTCGACTCGGGGTTGTCGCTTTTGTGCTGAAGTACCGGCTTGGCCCTGGGCATTTATTTCCTCAGCCGCTTCAAGATGCGCAACGCGCCATCCGCTTGGTCCGCACCCACGCTGCCGAATTTGGCATATCGCCGGAGCGTATCGGTTTCATGGGCTTTTCAGCTGGAGGGCATCTTGCCGCCGAGACCGGTACGGAATTCGATGCCGGTAATCCCGCGGCGGAAAACGCAATTGATCGCGTCAGTAGCCGTCCAGATTTTCTAATACTCGGTTATCCGTGGCTCTATGCCATGCAGCTTCGCGCCAACGGCACGAGCGAATATTGCTCCGATTTGAAGATCAACGATGCTGTGCTGTGTAAGCATTTCGCCGTGGCATACACACCAGAACTGCACGTCTCCACGCAAACACCGCCTTCGTTTATTTTCCACACCACTACGGATGACGCCGTACCCGTTCAAAGCTCTCTGTCCTTTTATGCCGCACTGGTACACGCCAACGTCCCGGTCGAAATGCACATTTTCGGTGAAGGCTTGCATGGAGTGGGCCTTGGTGGGTCCAACCCCCATCTAAACACTTGGCCCATGCTGCTCGAAGGATGGATGCGAACCCGCGGACTGCTGACGCCTGATCGCAAAACCGTTACAAAATAGGAGGCTTCCCACCTGTCCCGCCTGTCTCAGCTGGAAATGGAGAAAGCGTTCGTCCGTTAATATAATTGAGAGAATACGTTTCGCAAGGTCGCGATCATGTGAGATGGGCGTATGATGGTGTCGTTTTTGGGGTCAAAAAGGAGATTCCGGATAAGACTTCTCAGGAGCTCGGGGATTTCATCTTCGGCAATAGGATTTAATTCCCCTTCACTGTCCAAGGTGATTGTCGTCTCAACCAAGGGCGGCGATGTCCGCAGATTCGAAAGCGACCTAAGTAATCTGAACCCCAGCCCTCTGGCTTGTGATCCATTTGCTAACTCTTTGCGAACGCTTTATGTTTTTTCGAGGAGAAAAAATTCATGCCCAGGCGATCGCCGCTGCTTTTGCCCTCGCTGATACTACCGTTGCTTTTGACTTTTTTTTGTTCTCTTTTCTCCGCTGCTCAAGCTAAAGCAGTCGATGCTGAAGGCCATCCGTGGTGGCAGCACGCCGTGTTTTATGAAATCTATCCCCGCAGTTTTGCGGACAGCAACAACGACGGCGTCGGCGACCTCAACGGCATCAGCTCCAAAATGAGTTACCTGCATGAATTGGGCGTTGATGCCATCTGGATCACCCCCTGCTATTCCTCGCCACAGATCGATTTTGGTTACGACGTTGCCGACTATCGGAACATCGACCCCATGTACGGGAATCTCGCCGACTTCGATCACATGGTTGCCAAAGGCAGGAAACATCATGTCCGCATCATCCTCGATTTTGTGCTGAACCACACCTCCGACCAGCACCCGTGGTTTCTGGATTCGAAGTCTTCCCGCACTGCGCCGCATCGCGACTGGTACATCTGGCGCGACGGCAAAGCGCCCGGCCAGCCGCCCAACAACTGGATCTCAATTTTCGGCGGTCCGGCATGGACCCTCGATCCCACTACTAACCAGTACTACTATCATTTTTTTTACGCGCAACAGCCGGACCTGAACTGGCGCAATCCCGCGGTCGAAAGGGTGATGCTTGAGACCACGCACTGGTGGTACCAGCGCGGCGTTTCCGGCTTCCGCCTCGACGCGGTTGACACTCTGTTTGAAGATCCTGATCTGCACGACAATCCCGTCCTCCCTGGAACCAACAAGCAGGGCGATCCCAATATGGAGCACAAAAACAACACGAACCTTCCCGAGGTGCACGAGGAGTTACAGAAGCTGCGCCAAGTTGCCGATGAAGCCGGGGCCGTGCTCATCGGCGAAACCTGGACTTCCAATGTCGCTGAGCTCGACCGCTACTATGGCCAGGGCGGCAATGAACTCCAGATGCCTATGGACTTCATGTTCACTACGGTCGACAAACTTTCCCCACCTGAATTCCGGCGCCAAATCGCAGCTATCGATGGCGCCCACGGCTGGCCCGTGTTCGTGATCGGCAATCACGATCTGGTCCGCTCCTACGACCGCTACGGAGACGGCAAGCACAACGACGCCATCGCCAAGCTGATGGGAGCCTTCTATCTGACTCTGCGCGGCACGCCCATCATGTATTACGGCGAAGAAATCGGAATGGAGAACAACGACCCCACCCGCAAGGAAGACGTGAAAGATCCGATCGGCCGCACCGGATGGCCGCAAGAAAAAGGCCGGGACGGCGAACGCACGCCCATGCAGTGGAATACCTCACGCAACGCCGGATTCAGCAAAAAAGATCCGTGGCTGCCGGTGCCGCCGAGCTGCAAGACGCACAACGTGGCGACCGAGGCGAAAGATCCCAACTCCGTTCTCAACCTTTATAAGAAAGTACTCGCGCTGCGCCACACCAACGAAGCGTTACTCGAAGGCAGCTACATAGCGCTCAACGAAGACGACCCCAACGTGATGTCCTACCTGCGCAGCTGCAAGGGGAAAGCCGTGCTGGTTGTGCTGAACATGTCGGCTTCCCCACAGAAGGCGACCTTCAATCTCTCCCAACAAGGTTTCGGCCAGGCTCCGTTGAAAACCCTGATCGCGTCGCCCGAGGCATCGGCCAAAGGCAATGAAGTTACCCTCGAACCTTTCGGGCTTCTGATCGCGAAAGTGAAGCAATGATAAACCGAATTTCCTGACACCTTTCCCAAATGCCGCTGTCCTGCGTATTGTTACGGAGTGAAATCTTCTGTATCGCAGACCTTGGGGGCGTTATCCAGAAGTGAGTTCATGAGTCTTGCGGAAAGACTGAAAACAGCAACAGCCTAGGATCAGCTTACTATCCAATACTCGATCAATTCCCAGGTGTGGTTCCGAAACTGGAGCGGCTTGTCGTGACAGTGAAATACGGCTGCAGCGCGGTAATGCCGCTCTCTCCTCTAACTTCGAGCAGACCTCGGTCTCGCATCGAGAGCACGTTGAAGCTCGCGATGGCCCGTCCGTCGCTCGGATCTCAGGCAGGGCGATCCACTCTTTACCGGTGGGCAGCACGTCATCTGGGCCGACGTCAAACTGGATGTGGCGAGGAGCGTCAGCGGCCATAAGGAGTTGCGCCGGCGCGAAGAAAACCCAAAGAACCACAAGAACGCAGGCATAGAGACACGGCTTGCCGCGTTCACAACGGCAGTTCGCAAATATCTTTTTCAACGTATCTCCCTCGAAATCCTGAACCGCATTAATCAATTTGCCGTTGCTTCATCGAGCTTCTTCAGCATCTCGCCGATCTCCGGGTTGGACATGAAGTTCTTCCACACCAGACCAGTCCGGTAGTTCTCGATCATGACTACGATTGGCGCCTGATTCAGCCCCATGTAGATGGGGGAGATCCAATTTGCGGTTGCATTGAATGCGTCGCGCGGGCCATAGATGTCCCACATCAGATTGCCGAGATCGCGGTAGTAGTGCTTGAACGCGGCCATCGAAGCGTCCGGCGTATATGGGAAAGAAGCCAGCGCTCCGCTAGGCGTGAGCGTACCACGATCGTTAGCGTTGTCGGGCGCATGCGGCACGTATCCATCTGGGCCATCACTTGCAGTCAGTCCCCATGCGTTCGGACCGTAGCCCGCGAAGTGTTTCGGGTTCGCGATCGAATAAGCGCGATTGATGAGCGCGATGTTGCGGTTGTTTTCAAAGTAAGACTTCGTGAAGCGATCATGAAGGCTACGTGGATCGAAGCCCATGAAGGAATAGTGGGTGAAGAAGAGCGGTCCGCCGGTGCCGACGCCGACATCGAGCTTAATCCCGTAGTAAGTGTGTCCGTTCCCGTAGTGGTTACCGTCTGTGCTGCCGGACCAACCCTGGCGGTAGTTAATCGCCTGCTGGGACTGTCCAGCCCACCCGGAGTAGTAGAGGCTTGCCGGCACGGAGTGCGTGGGCGACGCGATGCCTAGAAGATAAGTAATCATCACCTCATTAAATCCGATGAGAGGATGGTGAATCTGCCAGGCCCACTGCGGCGACCAGTGCCAGTAAAGAAAGTCGCTGTTCGGTGTCTCACGATACCAATCCCATTCGACGTTTGCCCAAAGTTGCGTGATCCTGCGGTAGAGCGACTGCTCGCTTTCGCTGGGCTGGTGGAAATACTGTCGCGCCGCGAGCAAACCTTGCATGAGAAATGAAGTCTCGACTATATCGCCGCCATTGTCGAACATACCGAACACGGGCATGGTGATGCCAGTACCGCCATCCATGTAGTGCGACCAGGCGCCGTGATAGCGTTGGGCGTGCTCGAGAAAGTTCACGACCTTTGTTAGCCGCTCCACGCCTTGCTCGCGCGTAATGAAACCACGATCGACGCCAACCATGAGCGCCATGATGCCAAAGCCGCTTGCGCCTGTCGCGATAACGCGCTCATCACCAGGGATATTCTCGCGAGCCATGCCGGAGTGGGGATCTGATCCCTCCCAGTAATAAAGAAAGCAGGCTTTCTGCAGCATGGTGAGTAGCTCGTCATCGGAAAGTTCGCGGGTAGACGCGCTGGCGCTATTGGAAAATGCCGAGTTACTATACCGCCAATCGGACGCGGCAACTCTGTATTGCGCGTGGACGCCGGCCTTTCCCAAGAAATCCTCATAGCGATGGAAGCCCGGCAATTGAATTCCTACCGGAGAAAAGTTAGCGCCATCGAGTGAACGGTAGATGACGTAGCGCGCGAGCGCTGGATTTTCCACCGCGTCCCATGCAACCTCGACGTGGCGGTCGTAGCCGATCGCTCGCACGTTGGATGGGGCAGGCAGCACATCTGCCGCAGGAGGATCGTCATCGACGCGAATCTCATCAACGATAAGCGTGTGACGCATGCTATCGGCGCGTCCTTGGTGGAATATGACATTCTGGACATATTCTGGCCGAAACGGATAGATCGATGCCGCGCGACAGTCGGAGAGTGGGATGCGAACTTCTATCCACCGCCCCGCCGGGACGTTGCCCGCGTATTTGCCGAGGTCGATTGGTTCGCTGAAGCTGCCGGGAAATTCCGCGACTTGAAGGCCTTGGCGAGTGTTAGAGAGGACGATCTTCGGAAGGTCCGCAGCCGCGATTGCCTGAGGCGTAAAAATCCAAAAATAAAGATTGTTCCCGGAGAGGCCCGGGATACGATTGCGCAGATCGGCAGTCCTGATCTCCGCCTCCCATCCGCCATCGGATTCGGATTGCCACTGCAGGCGAATTGCGTTCGGAGGTGTCAGAAAAATCTTCGGTCTCGACCGGCAAGCGGTGGTCCTTCTGCTCAAGAAAGCTATTCCCCGACGCTTGACCAGAACTATAAAAATAATTGTCCTGCGTAAGACTGTTATCGAAAATGACGTGCCGGTAGTAGTCCGAAGCTGCTTCGGCCCACGAAGGAAGTAAGCAGAACGCTACCGCGAGAATCGACACGCGCCATTTGCGAGAAGCGTATGACTTACCAGCAACAAGCTCCATGCTGTGGTTCTCTCATTTCCACTTTGGCGAACGAAATCACTTCTTGATCACTTCTAGCGGTAAGACGCCGCTCACACAGACTCATAAGAGTTGTCTTCCCCGTATCCTTCAACCCGAAGTCTTCAGGGTAAGATTTCCAGATTTGCTTCTGAACCGCTGGCAGAGTCTGGAGCAATCCAGACCGTGACTTTTGCCGGTTCAACCGCAAATTGGTTGTGGTCATTCCAGATCGCGAATGCGTCCGGCGCCAGATGGAACGCGACCCTTTTCGTTTCTCCCGGAGCCAGCGAGACCCGCTGAAATCCCTTCAGCGCGCGAACTGGCTGAGCTGTGCTCGTGCCTTGCAAACGGACATAGAGCTCAACAACTTCTTCGCCCGCAAGCGAGCCGGTGTTCGAGATAGCGGCCTCGACGGTCAGTGCATCTTGCGTGTCGGCTGCCTCATTCAAACCTCGATTCAAGTCTGTAGCGCTGAGTTGAGTCTTGCTGATTTCAGTTTTTGCATATTCGAACGTCGTATAAGAACCTCCGTAGCCGAATGGAAACTGTGGGGTGTTTTGCTCGTCGATGTATCGCGATACGTACTTGGAATCCGTATCGGTTGCCGGATGGCTCAGGTCGATCTTGCCGGGCGGCCTTCCCGTGCTCAAGGCGTTGTAATAGAGCGGCTCTTGGCCTACGCTGCGCGGCCAACTTACAACCAGCTTGCCGCTGGGATTCGATTCGCCGAAGAGCGTACGAGCTAGCGCCGGACCTGCTTCTGTTCCCGGAAACCACGCTGCCAACACTGCCGGCACGTGCTCAACGGCCCACGGCACCGTGAGCGGGCGCCCGCTGAAGAGAATGAGAACGACCGGCTTTCCGGTGTTGACGATGGCTTCGAGCAATTCCTGTTGCCGCCCAGGCAGACCGAGATTCGTACGACACGCTGCCTCTCCGCTCATTTCATGAGACTCTCCGAGAGTGAGGATCACCAGATCGGTACGCTTGGCAGTGGCGACCGCTCCTGCGATCTTCTCGTCGCTGCCTTTGAGAATTCCGACGCTCTCCGAGCGAAGCACGTTACTGTCCCCGAGGCGCCGCGCCAACTCGGCGGGAAACGATGGGACTTCGCTCTTCGGTGCAGTCGATCCATCCGGTCCCTCAGGGTCGGAAGAATTGTCGGCGAGCGGACCTATGACAGCCACTGTTTTCACGTCCTGCGAAATGGGTAGAAGAGCCTTACCTCCCGCTTCCGGCACATTTTTCAAGAGAACAAAAGAACGCTCGGCAACGGTTTGTGCCAACTGCAAGCTTTCGGGTAGAAAGAAGGCTTGTTTCGCTCGTTCTTCATCTACGTAGGGGTGCTCAAAGAGCCCGAGCGCGAGCTTTACTCGCAGCACCCGGCGGACGCTTTCGTCGATGTTCGTCTCCGGCACTGCACCCGAGCCGACAAGTTGCGCAAGATAATCGTGATACAGACTGCTTGCCATGTCCATATCGACACCGGCAAGAAGTGCTTTGCGCGCCGCAGCCGCGTCATCAGCCGCAATCCCGTGCGCCACCAGTTCGCTGATTGAAGACCAATCGCTGTCAACCATACCCTTAAATCCCCACTCTTTTCGCAACACTTGGGTAAGAGTAAAAGGATTCGCCGAAGACGGCACGCCGTTGAGGGAGTTAAAAGCGCTCATCAAGCTCGCCGCGCCCGCGTCGACCGCCGCGTGAAACGGAGGCAGATAAAACTCACGCAGCGTATGCTCGGAAATCTCGGTTGTGTTGTAATCGCGGCCCGCCTCCGCCGCGCCATAGCCCACATAGTGCTTGGCGCACGCCGCCATCGTGTCCGGCGCATCCAGATGCGGACCCTGATACCCACGCACGTACGCCGCCGCCATCGCCGACCCCAGATACGGATCTTCCCCTGCGCCTTCTTGGATGCGCCCCCAGCGCGCATCGCGCGCGATGTCAACCATCGGAGAAAACGTCCACCGGATGCCAAATGCGCTAGCTTCCGACGCCGCAACACGAGACGCCCTTTCGACCAAAGACGGATCCCACGTTGAAGCCATACCCAGCGGAATAGGGAATTCGGTTCGGAATCCGTGGATCACGTCGAGCCCGAAGAGCAGCGGAATGTGCAAGCGCGACTTCTCGACCGCGATATGCTGATACTCGTTGATCTGCGGGGTATCAATTACATTGAGCAAAGCCCCGATCTGCCCCTTGGCGATCATATTCTTGTAGTCGGTCCGTCCTGTGCCGGGGCCCGTTGGCTGGCCAGCGGAGTATTGCACCAGCTGTCCAATTTTTTCTTCCAAGGTCATGCTGTGGAGCAGAGACTCGACCCGGGCGTCAAGTCTTGGGTCCGCGACGCCGGTTTGGCCAGCGCTGCTTCGGGTTAGCGCCGTAGTGGGGGCCACTGCCTGAGCCGACATCGACAAACTGCCTAACCCCAATCCAAGCACTGAGAAAAGCAGCGCGCACGCTCTTCGACTCCCTGGGGTCGACCGGAAAGCAGGGATGAGTAAGCCAAAAGACCGCGTGAGTCGCTCCGGGGACCACATGAGTCAGCACCTCAGGACAATATCGACATAGTGCTTTACTAAATCGCGTTAGTACAACTCGACGGTCTGTATGAAATACGTTTTTGCCGTCAAAGTCAATAGTGGAGAAAATCAGAATCGAGATATCCGCTTGCCCCCGCAATTTCAGTGTGCGAGACTGCGCTTCGTGACCACGAGGAAGCCAGGACCAAGCAGCGATGGCGCGGGGCGCGCCGTCCGCAAACCCATGAGCTTGAAAAAGCTGGCTCCTTACTTTACGGGTTCGGAGTGCTGGTAGACGCGCACGTAGTCGACCAGCATGGTTTGCGGAAACACGGTGGTGGAGTCGGGGTTTCCAGGCCAGTCGCCGCCCACCGCCAGGTTGAGGAGCAGAAAGAACAGTTTGTCGAAGACCCATTTCCATCCGGGCTTAAGGTCGGCGCGCGTGCGGCGCACGTAGAGATCCTTGTCGACAAAGAAGCTGACAGAATCAGGGTCCCACTCGACGGCGAAGACGTGGAAATCGTCGGCGAAGCGCTGCTTGCCGGGAAGAGTGTAGGGCGCCTCGATCCCTGTGTTGCCGACATATCCGGGGCCGTGAATCGAGCCATGAATGATGGCGGGTTCCTTGCCGACATTCTCCATGATGTCGATTTCGCCGCAGGCAGGCCAGCCGACTTTGTCGATGTCATCGCCGAGCATCCAGAAGGCGGGCCACATGCCCTGACCGTAGGGAATTCGGATGCGGGCTTCGAAGCGGCCGTAGGTTTGGGAAAATCTGCCGAGGGTCTTGAGTCGCGCCGAGGTGTAGTTTCTGGTGACGCCGTCGGCGCCGGTGTACTTTTCCAAGAGCGCCGTGATCGCCAAGTTGCCATCGTGAACCGAGACATTGGCGCTGCGATCGGTGTAGTACTCAAGCTCCTGGTTGCCCTGACCCTCGCCCCCGGTTTCGAGAACCCACTTGGAACGATCAACGGCGGATCCGTTGGGGCCGTTGAATTCGTCGCTCCAGACCAGCGTCCAATCGGTGTTTTTTGTGGGAGCCGGAGTGGTTTGAGAGGCGCAGGTTATGGCAAGGCAAGTGATGAGCGCATACAGCAAAGGAAACCACTTTCGTGCGGATTGCATAGAAAACCCCGGCTGCAAGCGCGTTGCGGTGCAACGCGGCGTTAGGATTCGTGAGCTGGCACATTATTGGTACCCGTCCGGTGCAACCATCTTCTCACTACTCCACCTCACCTTAATGCGAATCGTGCTGTAATTATGCGGGTTGAAGCAGTTATGGTAAGGCGAGCGTGTCTTCACTGGGTCGGTTCAATACTCAACATATTCTCTCTGCCGTTGTCATCGATCGTCACGGTCAATACTTGCTCATTCGGCGCGTAAGCCCACGCCTGAGTGAGAATCGCACGATTTAACCTGACAGTGTATTGCGCGGCCGAGCGTCCGTGCACATTGACAACATATTTCCGTCTTTCCGGAAGGTAGCCGCCATGAGCGTTGCGAGCACTGATTGTGACGGTAATCTTTCCGTCCTTGTCAATGCAATCGAATCTTGTGGTGGCGTACTTACCCTGTTCGTATCCATATTCTCCGTCGTCTTCAAATAGCACAAATGACGAGTCCTGTCTGGCAGGATAGACATCCAGAGTCAGCGGATCCAGCGGCTTTTCAGAGGAATACTGCATGACAGGGCCAGTGGGAATGATTGCCCCCGCTTTGATGAATACAGGAACTTTACCTAGCTCAGCCTCATAAACGATCTTTTTCCCTCCTTCGTAGACGGTCTTCCCATCGGCATAGTCAAACCATTGCCCGGAAGGGAGAAAGACGTTTCGCGACGACTGATCGTCCAAAACGGGAGCGACGAGGATAGAGGCTCCCAGAAACCACTCATCGTTGATGTTTTCGGTGCCCGCTTCACCGTCCGTTTCAAAGGGTAGCGTTCGCATCATCGGAGTCCCGTTCTGACTCGACTCGAAGTTGATGCTGTAGATATAAGGAAGGAGCTGATAACGCCTCTCTAGCGCGTCCCGGCAGATGAGGATGATTTCGCGGGGCCGTATGTAGCAGGTATGATCTCCCTCTCCATGTGCCCACGCGAACGGCATGAACATACCTGCCTCAAACCAGCGGGCGTAGACATCATCACCTGCAACACCCATCCAGCCTCCGATATCGTATCCCACAGCCGAATACCCAGACATCACCAGATTCAAAGCGCCCTTGGTATGCGTCTGCAGTCCAGCAAAGGTTGGCTGCGAGTCGCCGGTCGAGGTCCAGCCATATCGCTGTGAGCCTGCGGTTCCCGGGCGGCAGTAGCCGATCATCCTCGACTTTGTCTTGACGCCAGCAACGTAGTTCGCGGCGCGAGTCATCATCTGAGTGAAATAGGCGATAGCATAGATGTTGTGCATCTCCTCTACCGAGCGCTTGGGGTTCTTGAAATAGGGGAAGAATGTGTTCGCCGGATCGGGAACATAGTCGAGTTCGCCAAAATCCAACATCCCGTTCCACACACCGTTTTGAAGGGGGCCCGCCCATGTCGCATCGAACGTCGTGTCGCTGGCCGCGGGATTGAAGTAGTCGATTTCGCTGAACTCTTTATCCATCCCGTTGCCCAGGTGCAGCAAAGCCCTGCCTTTTTCATCAACGATCAAGCCCTTCGGGGTTAGACCGTTCAGCTCGTGCCATTGCGAAGATCCTTCCCATGCCCAAGGCATTCCATAGCCGGCAGTGATCTTTACATGGTAATCATTCCACACGGTTTGGACAAAAGATTTTGTGAACGTGGCCGGGTTCACGTCATCGTAGTAAATAACATCGATCGGAAGACGATTCTTCCGCATGTTACTCGCGATATTTGAAGCCCATCCACTCGTCCGGTCATTGCCTGCTCCGCCCTGGTGGAACCCGAACGCCCATCTGGGTAGTAGCGCGGGTCGGCCTGTCAGTTCCGTGTAACGATTCACAATCTGCTTGAAGGAGGGGCCATAGAATATGTAGAAGTCCATCTCGCCGCCATCGGCGGAGATCTCCACTCGACCGCTACCAAATTGCCCCATGTCGAATCGGGAACGCCACCAATTGTGCAAATAAACTCCATATCCCCGGCTGCTCCAGTACATCGGAATGCTCTTATATCCCATCAACCCCGTGGACTGGTCCTGATAGTCCGTATCAACGTTCCAGACGTCCATCCGGGTTCCACGTTTGTCGATATCGTTCTTCTTGTCTCCAAATCCATACACGTGTTCATCGCTGTGCAGATCCCATACTGCTTTCGGCCGGGTGAAATCGATCCTGTAGTTACTGAGCAGATCATGTCTGGCGTGGTCGGAGATCGTCAATTTGAGTGGGTTGTGCGTGAATACAAGTCGTAGTTTCCCAGTATCGATCGTGTTCGGATCGAGGCTCTGGTTTGGAACGCCTGGCCATTCGGAATCGGGTTTGATTACGACATACTCCGAGTTGCCGTCGTTTGCGAAGAGTCCACCCGGGCCCACCCGTAGTCGGATCACATCGTCTGCCAATAAAACAACTCGAACCTGGTTCTTGCCCTCCGAAATGGTGACAGCGGTTTCCGCAGAGCAAAGACAGGCGCTGAGGATGATAGGGACTAAGACTGAGCTAACCAATACGGACTTTGTTATGTTCATCCCACGCTTTCATTGCGTCGCTTCATTGAGTCACGACGGCATAACAGGAAACCAACTGTGGAATTGTGACCTGCACATACCCCGCAGCGTACGTGAACGACGCCGCCATGTCTTCCGCATAATCGGGCGAGACGAGAGTCTGTGCCTCTCGAAAACCCGGAAAGAACTGAGCCGATACGAATTATACTTCTTTCCGAATTCTATCCTTCGATGCTATTCTGTCCGTCGTCAGAACCTCTGAGATCAGGTTGGCCCCGGGGCCAGGCTACGGTTTGAGTTTCAGTTCCACCCTTGGTTTCTGGTTGTAACGGCCCAGATTATAGCGCAGCCGCTGCTCAAGCGTACGTTGTTTTTGTTCCTCTGGACTGCATCACAACTGAAGAACTGGACTCTTTGGCGTTGGAGGGTTCGCCGTCTTACGTCAATCAGGCACTTCGCACTTTACGGAGACTGCTAGGCAAAGCGGCGGAGTGGAAAGTGATTGCTATCCCACCGACCGTCAAGCTGATGAAGGAAGTTGGACGCGAAATCACAATCGACCGGGAAACCGAGGCCAAGTTGCTTGCAGTAGCAAAACAGCCGGTGAAGGATGTTCTGATCATCATGCAGGACACCGGTATGCGCCCGGATGAGGTTTTTCGCATTCGAATTGAGAACATCGACTGGACTCGGCGTTTGATATTCAATCCTGGGGGAAAGACCAAAGCAGCACGACGGCATGTACCAATCAGTGAACGAATGCTGGACATTCTGATGCTTCGTTGTTCAGGCAAGAGAGAAGGTTGGCTCTTCCCGTCAGCGAGGGCAACCGGCGGGCACCTCACAACAGTTGCAAGGCAGTTCAGAGACGCTCGCAGCAAAGCTGGTCTACCCGGGCAACTGGTGCTGTACTGCGCACGTCATACCTTTGGGACGGCGGCGTATGAAGCAACCGGGAATCTCGCGATCGTGATGAAAGTCATGGGCCAAGCAGATGTGCGTACTGCAATGCGCTATCAGCATCCGGTGTTGGATTCCGTTCGTGAAGCCATTGATCAGCGGAATCTACGTCACAATCCACGTCACAACGAAATCAGGGTGCAGTGAAAATGACTGTAAGTGATTGAAAGAATGGAGCCGACGATCAGACTTGAACTGATGACCTGCCGATTACGAATCGGCTGCTCTACCAACTGAGCTACGTCGGCCTGCTTTTGATTCTAAATACCCGCCTGCGATTCCTGCAAATCCGGCCCGCATCCGAACCGGCCGCGGCTTGGCCCCGTACCAATGCGCGCTACGCGGACTTCGTCCACGCCTTGTACTCGTCGTCGGACTGCGCAGGCAGCAGCACCCAGAGCGTGTAAATGCCGAGCGCGGTCCCCAGCGGAACGTGCAGCAGCGCCACAAAGCCCACCACCAGCGCAAGCACTCGCGCCCACTCCTGCCGTTGCAGCAGTCCCCAACCGGCGGCGAACCCCGCCACGGCTTTCACCAAAACCAGCCATCCGATGAAGCTCACAAGAGGCCGCAGCCAGGCCGAGACCTCCGACGATGGGCCGTTGGGAATGTGGATCGTGCGGCCGAAGATCGTCTCCGCGACAATCAGCAAGACCACTCCCACCAGCACATGCAATACCGAATATGCCATCCAGAAGATGCCCACCAGCCGGACATGATCCCGGACCCGATTGCGCCGCAGTTCGACGGATCCAACCACGGTCTTGCCGCAGCGCCCGCAACGCTGCTCTCCCGATTGCAACTGTGCACCACATTGATCGCAAAACATAGTTGCTCCTCCAGTGCCGCATAAATTCTGCGCTGTGCGTAATGCGAATGCAAGCCCCCGGATAGGTGAGCTGCCGCGCCTCCCTCGTTGGGTGTTGTGGAGCGCAGGCCGTTTTGGGACTTGCAACCGAGGGCGGCAAGAGACGAAACTAGGGCCGTGACCGCGTGAAGGAGTACACGGTGGAGCGACGGGCGTCTCGCCCGTCCCGTCGGGCGGGGACGCCCGGCGCTCCACCAGCAAGATCAAGCCGGAAACGGCAAACTTCACGCGGTCGCGGTACTAGCGGAGCATAGTAGGGGACATCGGGCAAGGAACAGCGGGCAGGAAACATCGGAATGAACATAGGTCTTTTCGGCGGCAGCTTCGATCCCATCCATCGCGGACACCTGGCACTGGCCCAGGCCGCCGCCAGTCGCTACGCTTTACGGCAGGTGCTGTTCGTGCCGGCGAATGTTCCTCCCCACAAACGCCAGCAGCCGCTTACGGCGTTTGTTCATCGTTACGCTATGGTGGCGCTCGCCACGCAGGACGATCGGCGATTCCTGCCGTCGCTGTTGGAGGCGCCGGAGACCGCTGCGAAGCTTGGCTCCGCTGCCGCGAATTATACGATCGACACGGTGCGACGGCTGCAACGAAAGCTCAAGAAATCGGACCGGCTTTTTTTTCTGATCGGAATGGACGCTTTCCAGGACATTGCAGAGTGGCACGAGGCGCGCGCGCTGCTGGCGGAATGCGATTTCATAGTGGCCAGCCGTCCGGGATATTCGTTGCGCGACGCGGCCATGTCGTTGCCGGAAGAATTGCAACCTGCGGCGGCGCGCGCGTTGCGAAAGCGAGCGGCCAGCGGAGACCTCGTGTTGCCGGGAGTAAGGTTGCACTTGTTGGATGGGGTGCGGCAGAATGTTTCCGCGAGCGCGATCCGGGCGGCGTCGGCGCGGGGCAAGCCGCTGACGCGATGGTTGGATCCGCACGTGGCGGACTACATTCTTAAGCACGGGCTGTATCGCAAGGGCGCGTGAGAACTGGTCGCCACGAGGCGGAAGCGAGAGCGGGAAATTGGTGGTGTAATCACCTGTTAACAACAGCTATGATGGTCGCGTATGGAAACCGTGAATCTTTCATTCCGCTATGCTGAGCAAGACTACGTGCGAGCCATGCGTGCTCATTATGCTTCACGACTTCGCTTGCCCTTCGACATAGCGGTCATTGTGGGAGTCGCTATTGTTGGTGCCTACGAATGGCGGTCAGGTGCGCATGGGTTCGGAATCACACTGCTATGTGTGTCGGGTATCTTAGCGCTGATGCTCGTCGCTGCCTTTGCCGTCATTCCGACCATCGCGTTTCGCAGTCAGCCCAAGTTCCGCGATGACTACTCGTTGAGTTTTTCGCCGCAGGGAATCCACTTCCAGACTGCGCATATAGATTCCGATCTCAAATGGGGCATGTATACGAGCGCGTTGGTTGACACGTACTCGTTCATCCTCTACTACGGCTCCCAGCAATTTACGGTTGTCCCCAAGCGCGTGTTTCAGGACGTCTCGCAGCGTCAGACATTCGAGCAATTGCTGGTGCAAAACGTATCAAAGGTCGTGGACAAGACCAAATGACAGTCTCGAGCGGTGGACCAATTAGCGATAAATCCCCATTTCACAAGCGACCGGCGCGTGTGCGGCTGTGATCACTCGACAGGGCGTACCGAACTTCCCATCCGCGCGATGTCAGCGCTCCCACCCACTCGGCTCCTTGCGGGTTACAATCAAGCATTCCTTATGAAGAAAAAGAACGACCTCAAACAACAGGTGAATGAAGCCATCCTTGCCTGCCAGGACAAACATGCCGACGATGTGGCGGTGCTCGAATTGGAAAAGGATTCGGGAGCGTTTACCGACTATTTTGTGATGTGCAGCGGCACGAATCCGCGGCAGATCCAGGCGATTGCCGACGCGGTGGAAGAGCGGCTGGAGGCGTTGGGCCTGCGCGTAACCCACTCCGAGGGCTACAAACACGCGGAGTGGGTGCTGCTTGACTATGTGGACTTCGTCGTCCATATTTTCTCGGAGAGGGCGCGGCAGTTCTACGACCTGGAACGGCTGTGGAAGTCGGCCAAGCGGCTGGAGCCGGCGGAATTGCTGGCGAAACCGAAGCCCCGGCGGCCTGCGATTGCCAAGCCCAAGCCTGCCATGACAACAACTGCCAAAACCGCTGCGAGCAAGGCCGCTTCCGCGGCGCCCAAGAGAGCGCGTAAGAAGAAAGGCTAACGTGCCGGCTTCGAATCCAGCGCCGTGGAATTCTTCTTTCCGGCTTGCCGCTGCGGAAAAGTGGAAGGCAAAATCGGCGGCGATGGGCGGCGCGGTCACGGAAGCCTTGGTTGAATACTCGCGCCCGTTGCCGGAAATGTGCGTGCTCGATCTGGCCAGCGGCACCGGCGAGCCCGGAATCAGTTTGGCGCAGCGCGTTGGCCCTCACGGTTCGGTTACGGCCGTTGATCGGAGTTCGGAACTGCTCGACATTGCCGCCGAGCGCGCCCGGAACAAGAACCTCCTAAACTTCACAACCCAGCAGGCCGACGCGCACCAGTTGCCGTTTGCCGGCCAGAGCTTCGATCTCGCCACCTGCCGCTTTGGGGTAATGTTTTTCAGCGACACCGCCCGCGCACTGGCGGAACTGCGCCGCGTGTTAAAGCCCCAAGCTCGCGCCTGCTTCGCCGCCTGGGGCCCGATGGAACAGCCGTATTGGCAAACGACGATGAAGATTGTGCACCAGCATGTGGGTGGAGCAATGCTTACACCGGGCGGAGACGATCCTTTTCGATTCGCCGCGGCGGGCTCTCTTGCAGAGGCGCTCAGCGGCGCGGGATTTCACGAGGTGGAGGGGTCGATCCGCAATTTGCCCTGGACTTGGCCGGGAGACGCGGAAGAAGTTTTCGACTACGCGTGCTCCGTGACGGTGCCGTTTCGTGCAATGCTGGAGCGGGTGCGGGCGGAAGATTGGCCGGCGGTCCGCGCGGAAGCGAAGGCGGCGATCGATCGCTATCGCGTGGGGGATGAGATACGGTTCGGTGCCGATGTGGTGCTGGCGTCGGGAAAGGCGTGAGGCCCTATGAAGATCAAAGTGGCGTGGATTGGAAAGACGAAAAACCCGGCGATTGAGGCTTTGACGGCGGAGTATTTGAAACGCATCTCGCGCTATGCCAAGGTTTCGAGCGTTGCCTTGAAGGAGGAATTCGCGATTTTGCCGCTGATGAGGGGCGTGCGGCAGCACGAAGAACGGCACAAGCTGGTGCTGCTGGATTCGGAGGGGACACAGTTTTCATCCGAAGAGCTGGCGGAGTTTCTGCAGCGCGAGCGGGTGAACGCGAAACCGCTCCTGTTCGCGATTGGCGGCAGCGACGGCTTTAGCTGCGAAACGCTGCGCAAGGCCGAATTTACGCTGTCGCTGGGAAAGATGACGCTGCCGCACGAGCTGGCGCGGGTGGTCCTGGTAGAGCAGCTTTACCGCGCTTTCACCATTCTTAAGAACCATCCGTACCACTTGCGACATTGACTTTATGGTAACGAGGCAACGGCCAGTCTGCTCCATGCTCGCGAGACTCGAAGCGCAGCCCCGATGCGCGGCGGTGAAAATGTTTCTAAAGGAAGCGCTGGCGGAGCTTCGTCAGCGGGCTATGGAATCGGACTCAGCATCGGACGCAACATCGAATTCAGCCTCGCACTCGAGCGGCGGCCGGAGCCGCGCCGTGGTTCTGTTGAGCGGCGGCATGGATTCCTGCGTGTGCGCGGCGCTGGCGGCGCGCGACCATCGGGCTGCCGCCGTCCACGTCAGCTACCGGCAGCGCACCGAAGCGCGCGAACGGCGCTCGTTCGAGAGCATCTGCGACCGGCTCGGAATCCGCGACCGGCTGCTGGTACGGAATGAAGCGCTCGGCGCCATCGGCGGATCGGCGCTCACCGACACGAGCATTGCCGTTCCTGAAGCGCGCGGGGCTGGCACGAGCGCTCCTGCCGTTGTTCCGGTTGGCGTTCCCGTCACCTACGTCCCTTTTCGCAACGCGCATTTTCTCGCCGTCGCCGTCAGTTGGGCGGAAGTGCTGGGAGCGGAAAAAGTTTACATTGGGGCCGTCGAGCCGGACAGTTCCGGCTATCCCGACTGCCGGCCGGAGTATTATCGGGCGTTCAATGAAGTAGTAAAAGCGGGCACGAAAGCAGGAACCATCCGGGTGGTGGCGCCGCTGATTGCCATGCATAAACACGAGATTGTGACGCTGGGCCTTGAAATTGGTGCCCCGTTCGATTTAACGTGGTCATGTTATCAGCGCGAAGATCGCGCCTGCGGTGTCTGTGATAGCTGTGTGCTCCGTCTGCGCGCGTTTCGCCAAGCGGGCGCGGAGGATCCCATTCCGTACGCCGCCGCCCGATTGAGCTAGAGTTGGTTTCAGCGACGGTCTTAAATTCAGAGGTAATGCCGGGAGGCTAAATCATGAGGAAATATTTCATCCTTTCCCTGCTGTTCGCGCTCGCCGTGGGGCTGTCCGCTCCACTCATGTTCGCGCAAGAAACGGGCAGCGTGAAGGGAGTTTGCAAGGACTCGGACGGGAAACCGATCATCCAGGCCGAAGTGGAGTGGTATAGCCCGGAAACCGGAAGCAAGTACACGCTCAAGACCAACAAAAATGGCGAGTACTTTTCGCTCGGCATCGTTCCTGGCAAGTACAACGTTAAGCTCAGCAAGGACGGGAAGGAACTCTTTCACCTCAACGGTATCGACGTGGATGTGGACGAAACCGACCAGGACTTCGACCTCCAGAAAGAGCAGACGACCGCAGCCAAGGGCCAGGGTCTGACTCCTGAACAACTGAAGGCTAAACAGGAGGCTATCGCCAAGGCGGAGAAGGAAAACAAGACCGTCGGCTCACTGAACGACAGACTCAAAGCCGCAGGCGCGGCCAGCGATGCCGGCGACTTCGAGACTGCTATCGCTACCCTGAATGCCGCCAACGAGATCGACGCCACCCGCGACTTGGTCTGGTTCAAACTGGGCGACGCCTACCGCAATTCGGGGCCCAAGCAGGCCGATCCCGCCGAAAAGGAGAAGCGTTACGAGATGGCTGCGGCCAGTTACCAGAAGGCGATCGATCTGCGGACCACCTCGGAAACGGCGCAGAAAGAAGCCGACAACAACAAGAAATTGGCCGCTTACTATAACAACCTTGCCGAAGTTTACGTCAAGTTCAACAAGATCGACGATGCCGTGGCCAACTATAACAAGGCGGCCGCGATCGATCCGGCGGGCGCCGGCACATACTTGTACAACATTGGCGCCGTTTACACCAATGCAGGCAGGCCGGACGATGCGATTGCGATATGGAACAAGGTGATCGCGGCCGATCCAACCAAAGCCGAGGCCTACTACCAAAAGGGCGTGAACTTGCTTGCCAAGGAGACCATTGGAAAAGACGGCAAGGTGACCGCGCCCGAAGGCACAGCCGAAGCCTTTCAAAAGTATCTTCAGCTCGCCCCCACCGGCCGGTTCGCCGACGGGGCCAAGGCCATGCTGGAAAGCATCGGCGCCACCGTGGAAACCGGCTTCGGCAAGAAAAAACCGGTGAAGAAATAGTCAGTACCCAGTTGCCGGTTGCCAGTACCCAGTAAAACCACAGCGCCGACTGAGACGAAGACTCGAAAGTTGACGCAACAAACACCTGGTTCTTTTGAGAACCGGTGGCCGGGTACTGGCAACTGAGTACTGAGCAACTGTTCTTCAGTTACCGAGGTCTATGACCTACTTGTCCTTCGCTCTGGCGCGTATCCGCGTTACATTCATGGTATAGGTTCTTCCGGCGACGTTTCTCCCCTGTGGTGTCATTGCCGATAACTGGGAGCGTATGGAATGGCTGCTCCGGGGAATTCCCCGATTGCGATTGCCTTCGATGGTATTAGCGGGACTGGCTCGATCCCGACGCCGGTGCTGCTGGCCGGCATGTTGCGCGCGTCCGACAAGGTCAGCGACCTGATTTTTTCGCCGGGCCGTCCGCCCCAGGTCGAGATCCAGGGACAGCTCACGGCGGTCGAAATCCCCGGCAGCGGCACGCTTTCGGCGGATGACACGCGCCGCATCGCGGCCGACCTGATCGCCAACAATAAGCAGGCCATCAATGCGCTGCGCGAGCAGGGGTCCTGCGACGTTTCCTACGGATTGCCGGGCATGGCGCGCTTCCGCGTCAACGTGTTTATCCAGCGCGGAAGTTGCGCGATCGTGATGCGCGTCATTCCGACCGTCATTCCCACGCTCAGCTCCCTGCATCTGCCCGCGCAACTGGAAGAGGCGGCCAGGGTCCGCAACGGCATCATCCTGGTGACGGGCGGCACGGGATCGGGCAAATCTTCCACGCTGGCCGCCTTGATCGACCGCATCAACAGCCAATATTGCTATCACGTTCTGACCGTCGAAGATCCCATCGAGTTTCTGCACAAGCACAAGAAATCGACGGTGCATCAGCGCGAGTTGCACAGCGATACGCCGAATTTCACGCTGGCGCTGCGAGCGGCGCTGCGCCAGGCCCCGCGCGTGATCATGGTCGGCGAAGTCCGCGACCGCGAGACCCTCGATGTCCTTCTGCAAGCCGCCGAAAACGGCCATATCGTTCTTTCCAGCATGAACACGGTCGACGCCTCGAAAACGGTGGAGCGCATCGTGGGCGCGTTTTCCGCCGCCGAACAGCAAGCGGTGCGCGAGCGTCTCGCCAAGGCTTTCCGCTACATCGTTGCCCAGCGGTTGATTCCGCGCAACGACGGCGGCGGCCGCATCGCCGTGGTGGAAATTTTGAAATCCAACCCGCGCACTCGCGATTGCGTGGAACAAGGCGAGCGCCCGGGCCGCACCCTGCTGGACGCGATCAAGGCCAGCGAAAACGAAGGCATGCAGCACTTCGATGGCGAAATCGCGAAACTTGTCCGCTCCGGCCTGGTCGATCTGGAAACCGGATTGTGCTTCGCCAGCAATGCCACGGTGCTGGGGCAGGAACTCGCGCGATAGGGCGGTTCTCAGCCATCAGCCGTCAGCTTTCAGTCTTCAGTTCTCGGAAAAATCATTTTTGCTCTCTTCTTGCGCCCGCCAAGATTGGCTGACTTAGCCCCTCCACGATCAGGCCGCGTAAAACTCGGCGGCGTATCATTCCTGAATGTCTTCTATGGTGAGCTTCGAAGAGGCTCGACGCTTGGTTGATAAGCACGCGGCGGGCGGCGAAGCGCACGGCGGAGTTGATTCCGATGTGCCATCCGGTAACTTTGTCGCACATTGCTGTGACTCTGCGCCTGTGCGAGAATGGCGTTTCTATTGCTACCAGAGTAAAGACGACGGCGGAGACTACCGGAGAAGCGCGAAGCTAAAATAGATACTCATCTGTCCATTATCCATGGCGAGCAACGTCAAAATCCTGCTGGTGGATGACAACCCGATGGTGCTGGGGATGCTGCAACAGGCGCTCTCGGCCCTGGGTGAAGTCGCGGTCGCGACCGACGGAGCCGATGCGTTGTTGAAGGCGGTCGATGATCTGCCTGATTTGTTGATCAGCGACTATCGCATGCCTGGCATGGACGGGCGTCAGTTGCTGGAAAAGCTGAAGGGCCGGCCGGCAACGTCGGGGATCGCGGTGATCCTGATGGCCAGCAAGGCCGACATCAGCGAACGATTGTCGCTGCAGGACGCGATCGAAGACTATTTGGAAAAACCTTTCTTCCTGAAAGACGCCATGCGCAAAATCAAGCGCGTGGTGGACCGCATCGCGCTGGAAAAACTGAGCAAGGCGGCGTCCACCGATGGCATATTGCGCGGCAGCTTGTCGCAGATGAACGTGATCGATCTGGTGCAATCGCTGGACATGGGGCGCAAGAGTTGCCTGCTCGCGATGACCAATGGCGACGACCGGTGCGAGATCTATTTCAGCCAGGGACAGGCCAGACACGCCGTCTATGGCCCGATTACGGGAGACGAAGCGGTCTTCAAAGTGCTGCGCTGGACGGAGGGAAGCTTCCAGATCGACTTCAACGGCAAGTCGTCCGAGGAAACGACGACGCTGAATACGCAGGGCTTGCTGATAGAAGGCTTGCGGCTGCTGGACGAGGCGCAGCGGGATGCGGCGGCCGAGGGTGAAGATGTCCTCCTCGACAACTGACATTTCGACACTTGACGGTTAGCGATTCGTATTCGCGCGGCGGACGGCGTATGAGTAGCGGGGCGGTCGTTCGCAAGAAAAATCAGTCGTTGGTCGATGGTCGATGGTCGTTAGCAAAACCATATCCCGCGAACTGTGGAACGCACCACCGATGTGAACTGGGTTTGCCAACGACGAACGACTAACGACTGACGACAAGCGACTGCCCTTTGCCGACGGCCAACAACTGACGACCAACGACTGCTCTTCGCTTCTCGCGTAAACTGGTCTTACCCGCTTGAACAAGATCAAACATTTTCTTCACGCTTACGGCGATTGGATCACCCGCGTGCTTGCGCCTCTGGGGCCGTGGGGGATGCTGGCGTTTGCGGCGGTGGACGGCTCGTTCCTGGGCATGCCGCTGGATGCAATTTTTGTGGGCTACGTTTACCACGACCGTTCGCGCTTCCTGCTGTATGTGCTGCTGGGTTCGGTAGGGTCGGCGCTGGGAAGCATCGTTCTCTACGTCATCGGGTACACGGGCGGCGAGGTGCTGTTGCGCAAGCGGCTTTCGGCGGAGCGCTTCGAGAAGATCCATGAATCCTTCGATCGACATGAATTCTGGGCGCTGATGTTCCCGGCGATACTGCCGCCGCCTGCGCCGTTCAAGATAGTGGTGCTGGCAGCGGCGGCGTTTGAGATGAACTTCGCGCGTTTTCTGCTGGCGATTTTTGCGGGCCGCTTTGTGCGCTTTCTGATTGAGGCGCTGCTGACGCTCTGGTTTGGCCCGCAGATTGTAACGCTGACGGGGGGTCTTTTTGCTCACCACTTTGTCAGAATTCTGGTGGGAGCGGGCGCACTGCTGGCGGCGTGGCTCGTCTGGCGGCGAGCGAAGCGGCAGAGCGCGGACAAGAAAAACGCAGCGGGGAAGGATTCCACGCTGCGTTCGGAAGAAACTCGAGTGATTGGTTAAGCGGCCGCGGTCCCGTGGGGCTTGTGGGAGCGGGTGGCCACGGCGGCGAGCACCGGCAATCCAAACATGACTGCGGTGAACAGCATGTCGCCAGCGACTCCGCGGCGGAAGAACGGCAGGCCGGCGGCGTAGCAAGTCGTCAGGCCGGATAGGGTCTTTGGATACATTCCCCAGCACGCCCAAACGGCAAAATTGCTCACCGCGAAGAAAGAGACGGAACTTGTGAGTGCGGCTCCGCCAACCCGCATCCAGTTGGCGTTTTCGCGCAGCCGTGTGCCAAGCAGCAGAATCGCCGCATACCAAGCCCAGGTCACGAAATGGTCCCAAGTGAGCGGATAGGAGTAGCCGGCCTTGGTAAGGATGACGTCAGATACGGCCAGCAGCGCCAAGGGAACCCACAACTGGCGCTTTGGTCCGCGCGCTCCGAAGTAGAGCAGCGCTGCCGCTACCGGAGTAAAGGCTAGAGGATGGGGCATAAAGCGAACCGCAACCGCGAACAGAACGAACACATAAGCCAACATGATCACCTCTTCAAGAACTAGGCGAAATTATCGCGCAAGCGGGCGCCGCCGGTCAAGGGCGGAGGTGAATTTAGTGGCGACCAGGTTCCGCGAATCGGCTTATCGGCAGTTGTTGCGAGCCGCGGATCGAATTGCCTCTACCGATTTTTCTGCACTCGCCCTACTCATCCCGAAGCGTTCTTCCACTACTTGCAGATCGCGGGTCAGGAAGACCGTCGCGCCTAGTGCGGCGCGGGCGTTCGTTCCGGGATACTCGTAGCGGAGATCGCGAAAGCGGACTAGGTAGGCGGCGCGGGCGTTGCCGGCCGGATCGTTATCGTTCGCCAGATCGTTTTCCAGTTGTTCGGTTTCGGTTACGGGATACTGGGCCCAGCTTAGGTAGACGCGTCCGAGATAGGTCTTCTTGGCGGCTAGAGTGACGGGCGTTTCTTCGGGCTTGTAGCGGATCTGCATACGGCCTTCGGGATCGACCTCGGGAGACATCGAATGGAAGTTCAGCGAATCCACGTCCATGGTGGCGAAGAAAGCGGGCGTTTCGACCACGCCATGCCAGCGAAACGGATTGACCCAGTACGGATACGCGGAAACGCGGATGGCATCGGCTCCGTTATAAGTGCGCGATTGCAGAGCGGCGACGGCGCGGCGATGCTCGAAGTCGCGCAGTCCCCCATAGGCAAAGACGGCGACAAGCGCGACGGTTGCGGCCAGTCGTCCATGTGGCATCGAGTGCGGGCCTTTCTTGCGCGCGCCGATCTCTTCGTCGATCAGCGAAAACAACGCAGGGAGAATCAAACCGAGCGTGAGAATGAGGAGTAGGACGGGCTCGGCGATGAAGACGATGTCCCAGGAAATCCAGCGTTCGGAGAACGGCCAGAACGGACGCACTCCGTAGCTGGTGGTGAAGTCGAGGAGAATGTGGCTGAGGCCGGCCAGGCAGGCGTAGGCGAAAAGCAATCCCCAGCGCGGGGGGAGGTTGGGATTGCGGGTCTTGCGGCCGCGCAGTCGCCAGATGAGATAGATGAACGCAACCACCACAGCGGCCACCAGCGGGATGCCCAGGAACGAATGAGTGAATCCGCGGTGATGGTTCAGGCCGAAGGCGGAGCCGCCGAAGCGGCTGAAGACGTCGAGGTCGGCGGCTTCCGCGGCCAGAGTTAGGGTGATGGTGGCAAGCGCGGTCTTGCGGTTGAGTCCGGCGCGGCCCATAGCGGCGCCGAATAGGAAATGAGTGACGGGTTCCAAATTTTCTCCTCGTCGAGAGCGCAGTGCGCTTCGGAGACGGGGCAAGCCCCCGTCTCTACGACAGCTTCATGCGGGTACGATCAGCGACAGCGCGTCGGGAACCATTGTCATGCGAGCGGGCAGGCGGCCCAGCAGTTCGCCGTCGGCCTCGACATAGACGCGGTCGTTGTTATGAACATCGCCACCGCACTCCTCCGGCAGTTTGCAGACGACCTCCGAGCAACTGACCAGATCGATGCCCTTGATCTTCCATTGGCGGCCGAGCAGCGCTCCAGCGACATATTGCAGATAGGCATTGCGGCTGGCGGTGCGGCACATTACAGCGCGGAGATCGCCGCAGCCGAGCGACGCTCCGGGAACCAGCTCGCGCAGGATGTTTCCGAAGAAGCGGATCCTCACCGCGAGAAGTTCGGTAAGCAGGGCCCGCTGCTCAGGGCCGCTTCCGTTCGCATACTCGGCCTCGAACCTTCTCATGCGATAAGTCGCCCATAACTGCCAGGCTTTCAGGTAGTAGGCAGTCATGCCTGAGCGATTCTTGACCTGCGCGGTCAGTTTGTAGAACAGGTGCGCGTCCACGCCGATTCCAGCAGCGACGGTGAAGTAGCGGGCGGCGGATTTTCCGTTAAAATCCTCATATTCTATGCGGCCGAGCGGGATGCGGCGGACGGTTCCAGTGACGGCGGTCTGGGCGGCGGCGCTGAGGTTGAGCGGGATTCCAAGATCGTGGGCAAGAGCATTGGCCGTGCCTAACGGCAGAATGGCGAGCGCGACGGGCGTGCCGGCCAATCCCTGTATGACATCGTGGATGGTGCCATCTCCGCCGCAGGCAAAGACGGTGTCACTGCCGGCAGCCACGGCGCAGCGGGCGTTGCCGGTCGCTTCCTGGCTGGAGCGGCAGACGGTAAGCTCGGTGCGAACTCCGGCGGACTGGATGACGCCAATGGCGTGGTCCAGTTCCCGGTCGCGCTTTTTTTCGCGGCGGCCAGAGTTGGGATTGAACAGAATGGTGGCTTTGTTCATGCGTCGGCTGGGGCTGCATAGAGTTTAACGCATGTGCCATCCCGTAGCAGACCGTGGCGCAAATGAGCCGGTGCCTACGCGGTGTCAGCGATACGGGCCGACTCCGTGGCTTGCTTTCGGAAAACCATCACTATAGTGGCGCCGAAGCGGTCCAGTGGGCGCGTCATGGTAGCACCCATGAGAAGAAGTTCGAAGAACGCTGCCGGCGCAAAAAAACGGCTGTACGGTTGTGGGTAAGTCAGAAAACGCACGAACTCGGATTGGAGATCCACAGACTCGCCCAGCTTGCGGAGCGCGGACGCATTGTTCGCGCGGTAGAAAGTCGGGAAAATGTCTTCTTCTTTGCGGTTGTCATGCATCAGTTTCAGAAACATGGATCGCGGCAGGAACTTCTTCGCGACAATGTTTGCGAAAACCAGGTAGTTCCGCGTGTTGGGAGTGTGCACCATAAGAGTGCCTCCAGGAACCAGGACGCGGGACAACTCCCGGAAAGTTGTGAGTGGGGCAGGCAGGTGCTCGACCACCATGTTGCTAGTGACCAGATCGAAGCTGGCGTCGGAGAAGGGGAGCGAGTCCAGTGATGCGCAGATGCGCCGGGAGATATTGACGTGTTTGCGCAAGTGCGGGACATCGAGATCGACGCCAACGACGAATTGGGCCCGACTGACCAGTTCGTTTTCGAGCGGCTCGAGGTTCCCACCCAGCAGACGCCAGCCGCAACCCGCGTCCAGCCAGCGGACGGGATGTGTCAGATACTGCCTGATCGTTTCACCCCAGATTTCCTGGTTCCACCGCAGATGAGGCAAGATTCGTCGCTGTAACTGCCAGGTTACCTTGCGTCCGAGCCACTCGTCCCATAGAGACTTCGGCATCGTGAGTTCCTCCGACCTCGCCAAGTGTACGTCATCATAGATGTGAACAGGCATCCGCGCCAACCATCCCGAATGGCCATTTTAGAGGATAGCGGGGATAGCTTCTGGCCTGGCAAGCTGCCAGGTTACACTCTCAGCATGTCGGATATGGGACGGATGCTGGTGGTGCTGGGCGTGGCCCTGGTGGTGATTGGGGGCGTCGTCATACTGCTGGGGCGGACGGGGTTGCCGCTGGGACGGTTGCCGGGGGATTTTCTTTATCGGGGCAAGAACACCACGTTCTATTTTCCGCTGGCGAGTTGCATCGTGATTAGCGTTGTGCTTTCGATTGTTCTTATCTTGCTTGGGCGGATGAAGCGGTAACGGTACGGGCGAGCTTCTTCCGGGAATTCAGCGACTAGATGCGGAGTCGCTTCTCGGGCGAAAGGTCGAGATTGGGAGCGGTGTAGGGGTCCTTCGACTGCGCCGAGCCATTCGCTTCGCGCATGGCTCGGCTCCGCTCAAGATGACACTGTAAACAGGATGACAAGGTAAACAGCGCGGCGGGGCGGACGAGGGCATTCGTCCTTACGTGAGTCTCGGGTAAACTGAAACTTCCTCGCTGAAACTTATGGGCACGCCAGACCAACTCGGATTTGCGTTTCGTCCTCCGGAGCGGCGCGTTTGGACGGTGCGGGCTTTGGTCGCGGCGGTGCGGGCGCATGTGGAGCGCGAGTATTCGGACTGCTGGGTGGAAGGGGAAATTTCCAACCTTCGCATTCCCGACTCGGGGCATTTGTATTTCACTTTGAAGGAAGAAGGCGCGCAGATGCGCGTGGTGATGTTCCGGTCGGCGGCGCGGCTGCTGCGGTTTCGTCCGGCGAACGGGTTGCACGTCACGGTGCGCGGGCGCGTCACGGTATATGAAGAGCGCGGCGAGCTGCAAATCTCCGCTGAATTCATGGAGCCGCAGGGCGCGGGCGCGTTGCAATTGGCGTTCGAGCAATTTAAAGCGCGGCTGCAAGCGGAAGGACTGTTCGAGGCGTCGCGAAAAAAGGCGATTCCGCCGTTGCCGCAGCGCATTGGGATTATTACTTCTCCGCAGGGCGCGGCGCTGCGCGACATTCTGAACATCCTGGCGCGGCGGCACCACTCGGCGAATGTGCTGATTTATCCGGCGCAGGTGCAAGGAGACGCGGCGGCAGGCGAGGTGATGGCGGGGCTGCGATATTTCAGTCAGGACTTTGAGCGTCAAGATCTGGGTCGCGGCGGCGCGGTTGAGGTCATCGTCATTGCGCGCGGCGGAGGCTCGGCGGAAGACCTGGCGTGCTTCAACGATGAGGCGCTGGCGCGAGCGGTTGCGGAGTCGAAGATCCCGGTGATTTCGGCGATTGGGCACGAGACGGATTTCACAATCGTGGATTTTGTCGCCGATTTGCGCGCGCCCACGCCGTCGGCGGCGGCGGAGTTGGTGATCCGGTCGCGGCAGGAGATCGACGCGCAGGCGGAGGACTTGTATCGTCGGCTGGAGCGCGCGGTGCGCTACCGGTTGCTGATGGCGCGTCAGGAACTAACGGAGCGGGCGCGGCATGGGGCGTTTGCGCGCACAATGGACGGCATCCACCGGCGGCAGCAGAAGGTGGATGAACAACGCTTCCGGCTGGAAAAGGCGGAGGGACAATTGTTGGAGCGCTGTCACCGGCGATTGGAAAATGTGGGCGCGGCGGTGCGGCACTATGACGCGCGACGGCGCCTGGCTGCGGTGCGGCAGCGATTGGAGGCCCTCATGGCGAATCTGGCCGCCGCTGCGCACACGCGGTTGCTGGAAAGGCGCGGGGCGCTCGAGCGACGCGCCGCAAGCCTGGCGGCGCTTTCGCCGGTTGCGATCCTGAACCGGGGATACGCGCTGGTGTTCGATGCCAAAGGCAAGCTGGTGAAAGACGCGGCGCAGTTCGAAGCTGGGGATGAAATGTCGGCGCGGCTCAGCCGGGGACGAGTGCGCGCGCGCGTGACCGCGACCGAACCGAGCGATCCATAATTTAAGGAACCTCTGAACAAGTGTGGCGCGGGCGCCCTCGCCCGCGAAAAAGCCGCATCTTCACAGTGTTCCTGGGGCAACGAGATACTTGTTCAGAGGTTCCCTAACGGGAATCCGGCGGGAATGGGGTGGCGCTGCATTAGAATGAAGGCCAAGTCAACTTTCGACGTGGGGGAGTCGTGACGCCGTCGCTGCTCTGGTCGCACATCTCGGTCATTTCGATTCTGGACGTGCTGCTGGTCGCGGTCCTGATCTACCAGTTTCTTGGGCTGGTGCGGGGCACGCGGGCGGCGCCGATGCTGCTGGGAGTGGCGACGCTGGCCCTGGCGTTTTATTTGGCGCGGCTGGGCGAATTGCGCACGCTGAACTGGATGTTGAGCACGCTGCTGCCGTATGTGGTTTTCGCGCTGATCGTGCTGTTTCAGTCGGAGATCCGTCATGCGCTGGCGAACCTGGGGAGCCGGGTTTCGTTGATGCGGTCTTCGAGTTCGGTGGCCGACGTTTACGACGACATTGTTTTGGCGGTGAATCTTTTTTCACAAAATCAGACGGGCGCGCTGATCGTGATCGAGCGGGAGATTGGGCTGCGCACCTATATCGAAAGCGGTGTAGCACTGGATGCGCGGCTGTCGTACGACCTGCTGGCGACGGTGTTTCGTCCCAGCGCTCCGTTGCACGACGGGGCGGTGATTGTGCAGCGGGACCGCATCGCCGCCGCCGCGTGTTTCCTGCCGCTCTCGATGAACCCGGTGCTCTCGACCCAGCTCGGAACGCGGCATCGCGCCGGGATCGGGATCACGGAAGAAACCGACGCCGTCGTTGTCATCGTTTCGGAAGAGACCGGGGCGATCAGCATGGCGGTGGCGGGGAGCATTGAGCGCGATCTGACGGTGGAGCGTCTGCGCGAGCGCTTGAGCGGCCTGCTGCGCCGCTACGCGCCCATGCCCACGCTCCAGGCGCCGTTGGAGGCAGGCTTAATCGAAGAGGAGCCGCCCAGTTCCAATCTCGCCCGCGGGCAGAATGCCGGAAAGGACGAATGACCATGGCGCGCCTGGCGCAGCGTGTGTTAGTCCACGATTTCTGGCTTAAGCTGGCTTCCCTGCTGCTCGCCATCGGCCTGTGGTCCCTGGTGGCGCACGATCCCATCGCCGAAGTCGAAATGAAGGTCCCGATCGAGTTCCGCAATCTTCCCGGCGATCTGGAGATCGATTCCGCCAGCTACACCGAAGCGCAGATACGAGTGCGCGGGGCGGAGCGTTTGATCCATCGCTTGCAAGCTGGCGATGTGCGCGCGGAGATCGACTTGACCGGCATTCGCCCGGGCGAGCGAACGTTCGATCTGACCAGCCGGCAAGTGCATGTGCCGCAGGACCTGGAAGTGGTGCAGATCGTTCCGGGGCAGTTTCACCTCTCGTTCGATAATCGCGCGACTCGCGTAGTCGAGGTGCGTCCTCGCGTGACCGGAAATTTTGCCAGCGGCATGCGAATGGCGCGGGTGATCGCCGATCCACCGAATGTCACGATCACGGGACCGCGGCGCCGCGTCGAAGCGGTGGAGGCCGCTACCACCGATCCGGTAGATGTCAGCGGAGCCATGACTCGGGCTTCTTTTGTGACGCAGGCATACGTCCCCGATCCTCTGATTCAAGTTGTGCACCCCATCCCGATTCGCGTGACGGTTATCATGGAAGTCGCGGGGGACGAGAAAAAATAGGGGGCGGTTGAATTACGGGTTGCTCGGCCGCGAGCTACGAGCTGCGGGCTTCGAGCAAGCCGGATGCTCCGCAGCTCGAGGCTCGAAGCTCGCAACTCGCAGCTTACTTACTCGCCAAGTAGAGTTGGCCCACTAGGTATGACACAAACTCGGCAACTTTTCGGAACTGATGGGATCCGCGGCGTGGCGGGGGAGTTTCCGCTGACGCGCGACAGCGTGTATTGGATTGGGCGGGCGCTGGGGCACAATCTGGTGCGGGTCAATGCCAAGGCGCGAGTGGTGATTGGACAGGACACGCGCGTCTCCAGCCGCTGGATTGCCGACCGGTTCCTGCAAGGGCTTGGGGCGGTGGACGTGGACGCGCGCAGCGCCGGAGTGATCACGACGCCGGGCGTTGCCTATCTCGCGCGCTCGCAGGGGTTCGATGCCGGGGTGGTGATTTCGGCATCGCACAATCCGTGGACCGACAACGGGATCAAGATTTTTTCCCGCGACGGCTACAAGCTGCCGGACGCGCGCGAACTGGCGATTGAAAAAGAAATTTTCGCGCTGCTGGATTCGGATGCGGTCCCGGCGCCGGAAGCCACGCTTGGTTCTACGCCCGGTTCCATGCCCGGTTTTATGCCTGAAGTTTCGAGCGTTCCTGGCGAAGAAGGTCTGCGCCAGACCTATGTTCGCTGGCTGGCGGGCGGTGTTGCGGCGGACTATTCTCCGGACTTCACGCGGCTGCGCCTGGCAGTCGATTGCGCCAATGGCGCGGCGGCAGTGGAAGCTCCGGAGTTGTTCAGGGCGCTCAAGATCGACACCGCGTTTTTGCACTGCAAGCCGGACGGCGAGAACATCAACGAGAATTGCGGGGCGCTGCATCCGGAAGTGGTGGCGCGCTTTGTGGCCGGCGAGCGGGGGCGTTTCGACGTAGGCGTCACGTTCGATGGCGACGCCGACCGCGCGCTTTTTTGCGATGCCCAGGGGCGCGTGGTGAACGGAGATGCGGTGCTGCTCGTGGCGGCGCGCGACATGCAGGCGCGCGGCACGCTCGCCAACGCCACCGTGGTGGCCACGACCATGTCGAACATGGGATTGGAACTGGCGCTCAGGCGGTCGGGCATGCGGATGCTGCGCGCCAATGTCGGCGATAAGTATGTGCTGGAAGAAATGCAACGCGCTGGGGCCACGCTGGGCGGCGAACAGTCGGGCCACATATTATTTCGCGACGGGGATGCGACCACCGGCGATGGCTTGCTGACCGCGCTCCGAGTGCTGGAGATCATGGTTCGGACGGGCAAGCCGCTGGCCGATCTGGTGGGCGATCTGAAGGTGTTTCCGCAAACCATCCGCAACGTACGGGTGCGGCAGAAAATTCCCTTTGCCCAGATTCCGGCGGTGCAAGCGGCAATTGCGGCGGCGGAACGGGAACTCGACGGCAATGGCCGAGTGGTGGTGCGTTACTCAGGCACGGAATCGCTGGCGCGAGTGATGATCGAAGCGGAATCGAAGGAGCAGATCGAGCGGCTGGCGGAAGCGATCGTTACAGCGATCCGGTCGGAGCTGGGCGTCTGACTTCCCGTAGAGACGCGGCGTGCGAGACGGGGCAAAGCCCCGTCACCACACGGGCGGCGTGCGAAATGGGGCAGAGCCCCGTCACCACACCAGCGGCGTGCCAGACCGGGCAAGCCCCGTCTCTACCGCTCGCTTATTTATTCCGTCCACCTGCGGAACAGCAGGGCGCCGTTGGTTCCGCCGAAGCCGAAGGAATTCGACATGGCATATTCGAAGTCCGCTTTGCGGGCGTGGTTGGGAACGAAATCCATGCCCTCGGTCTCCGGGTCTTGATTTTCCAGATTGATGGTCGGCGGCAGCACCTGATCGCGCAGCGCCAGCACGGTGATTCCCGCCTCTAAACCGCCCGCTCCGCCCAGCAAGTGGCCGGTCATGGACTTGGTGGAACTGACCGGGACTCTCTTGCCAAATGAATTTCGAATGGCATGCGCTTCAACCGTGTCGCCGATGGGCGTCGAGGTGCCGTGAGCGTTGACGTAGCCAACGGCGCTGGGATCGAGCTTGGCGTCGCGTAGGGCGTTGCGCATGACGCGGAACCCGCCTTCGTGCTCGGGAGCGGGTTGGGTTATGTGATACGCGTCCGCGCTCATGCCGTAGCCGACGATTTCGGCGAGAATGTGAGCGCCGCGGCGGCGGGCATGTTCGAGTTCTTCAAGGATCAGAATGCCGGCGCCTTCGCCCATGACGAAGCCGTCGCGGTCGCGGTCCCAGGGACGGCTGGCGTGGGCGGGGTCGTCATTGCGCGTGGAAAGCGAGCGCATGGCGGCGAATCCGCCGACACCCATGGGAGTGATGGCAGCCTCGGCGCCCCCGGCAATCATGACGTCGGCATCGCCGCGCTGGATGATGCGGAAAGAACCGCCGATGGAGTGGGCGCTGGTGGTGCAGGCCGTCGCCGTCGCTTCATTCGGGCCCTTGGCGCCGAACCTCATGGAAACGTGCCCGGCGGCGAGGTTGATGATGGTGGCGGGAATGAAGAAAGGGGAGATCTTGCGCGGTCCGCCCTCGAGGAACACGCTATGTTCGCGCTCGATGACGTCGAATCCGCCGATGCCCGAGCCAATATGCACGCCGACGTTCTCGGCGTTTTCGGGCGTGACCTTGAGCTCGGACATCTTCATCGCTTCATCCGCGGCGGCGATGGCGAAGTGGATGAAGCGGCCCATCTTTTTCACTTCTTTCTTCTCGATGAAATTGAGCGGATCGAAGTCGCGGACCTCGGCCGCGATCTGGCAGGCAAACGCGGAGGCGTCGAACCTGGTAATGCGGCCGACGCCGCTTTTGCCCGCGAGCAGACCCTGCCAAACCGCGCCGGTGGTGGTGCCCGCGGAGCAGATCAAACCAATGCCTGTAATGACGACCCTTCGCGCCAAATTACTTGCCCGCCTTTGCGTTCTTGCCGATGTAGTCGACGGCATCCGCCACGGTGCGGATCTTCTCCGCGTCCTCGTCGGGGATTTCGATATCGAAGGCCTCCTCGAAGGCCATCACCAGTTCGACGGTGTCAAGCGAGTCGGCGCCCAGGTCGTCCACGAACGAAGCGCTGGGCGTGACTTCGCCCTCGTCCACGCCCAACTGCTCGACGATAATCTGTTTCACTTTTTCATCAACCGCTGCCATGTTCTCCTCGTTTCTAGCTGCTGGGAATCGCGGGTCCGGGTCGCGGGCCCGCGTTTGCTGATTCACGACTGCATCTTGCCCAATGGATCGAATGAAGTCGAATGCCATAGTCTAAAAGGGATTGGAAAAGTATGCAAAGGCGCAACGAAAAAAAACGGCCTGTGCCGGGACCGCTTCCGCATCCTAAATGGCGGCGGGGAAGCGGTCGCGTAGAAACTCCGCCGGGCGGGACGCCCGGCATCTCCCCTGACAAGCTCGCGTCATCACTTCGAATATTCGTCCCGGAGCTGGGTCTGCCGGTCGGTCATTGGAACTGCGCGTCCGGCGATGAAGACTTGCTTCACATCGGTCTTCACGTCGAGCGGATCGCCGTTCGCGACCACGACATTGGCGGTTTTGCCGGCATCGAGCGAACCGAGTTGATCGGCGACTCCCCAGATTTCGGCGGCGTTCAAAGTAATTGCCTTCAGCGCTTCGTCGTAGGGAAGGCCGAAAGCGGTGGCGAAGCCCGCCTGGTAGGGCAGGTTGCGCACATCGTGCGCCGAGTAGGAGGCGAAAACGATCTTGACGCCGCGCTTGTAGAGCTCGGCCGGCAGGCTGTAAACCGTGTCGTAACGCTCGTCGTCCTTCGGAGCTTCGTAGATGGGCCCGACGATCACCGGCGCCTTGAGGCTGGCCACGTAGTCGAGGACCGGCTGCGCGTGGCTGATGTGGTTGAGCACGAACTTCAGCTTGAACTCGTTGGCGAGACTGACGGCGGTTTGCAGATCGCTCGGGCTTTCGGCGGCGAGCACTACGGTCTTCTTGCCCTCGAGATACGGGAGCAGCGCCTCCAACTTGAGATCGCGCTTGGGAGCCGCGGGCTCGGACTTCTTGTCTTTATCGCTGGCTGTATCTTTCCTGGCCTTGTTCTTGGCCGCATCGTTCTTGGCTGCATCCTTGGCAGCGTCGGCCTGCTTGCGTTCATAATCGGCCCACTTCGCTTTGTAGTCTTCGGCATCGAGAAAGGCCTGCCGCAGTTGCGCCGCCACGCCCATGCGCGTCGAGGGGAACTTTTGCTTGTCCCAACCGCCCTGGTTGCGGCGCTCGCCGCCGGTGAAGTTGAGCGGCATGGCGTTGTCGCGGAGCAGCAGCATCTCGGTGGCGTTGGCTCCGGCGAGTTGAATGAAAGAATCCTGGCCGGGCAGCGTGTCCCCGCCTCCGGGAGCGACCACGGCATTGGTGATTCCGTTCAGGCGCGCCACCGGGATCAGCGCCGATTCCGCGTGAAACGCCTCGGCGGTGTGCATGTGCGGCATGATCTCGTCGCTCCGTTCGACCAGATCGTTGGTCGTGACCTCCTGCGAAATTTCCGTGAGGCCGAGATTGGTCTCCGAATCGATCAGGCCCGGATAGACGGTCATGCCGCTGACATCAATGACCTCGGCGCCTGCAGGGACAGCCACGGAGTTCGCCGCGCCAACCGCAACGATCTTTCCGCCCTGCATGACGATTGCGCCGTTCTCAATTACGCCATGCGTGACCGTGAGCAGCTTGCCGCCCTTGAGGACCACGGGCGCGTCTTGGGCCGAAGCGAAGCCGCCAAAGCACGCGCACAGCAAAATGCCGATGATGAGGAGAGACCTGGTCTTTTCCGAAACCTGAGACCTGAGACCTGACACCTGAGACCTAAGTTCTGAGAACTGAGAACCGAGAACTGAGAACTGATTCATCATTGTCCCTCCCTATAGTGCGTTGTTCCGAGTCCGGGCAGCGAGCGGTCGAAGTACACTTCGCCATCGATCAAAACTTTTTCCGGCACGCCGTAACTCGACAGCGGATAACCGTTCCAAATCACGAGGTCGGCATCCTTGCCCACGTCGATCGAACCGACGCGATCGTCCACGCCGACGATCCACGCGGGATTCAGCGTGATCATCTTCAAGGCTTCTTCTTCGGTGGCGCCGCCGTAACGAATGGTCTTGGCGGCTTCCTGATTGAGGCGGCGGGTGAAATCCTCCGAGTCGCTCTTGATGGCCACGCGCACGCCTTTGCGCATCGCCATCACCGCGTTCCACGGGATCGCGTCCCACGCCTCCTGTTTATAGCCCCACCAATCGGAGAACGTGGCAATGGCGATGTTGTTGGCGGCAAGCTGATCGGCGACTTTGTAGGCTTCGAGCGCGTGGTGGAAGGCGCGAATCTTGTAGCCGAATTCCTTGGCCATCGCGATTTCGGTCAGCATTTCGTCGGCGCGATAGATGTGGATCTGCGGCATGATTTTGCCGCGCAGAATGTCGGCCAGCGCTTCGAGCTTCAGGTCGCGCTTGGGCGGGGTGGCGTCTTTGGCGTCTTTGTCATCTTTATTGCGCTTGACTTTCTCGTTATAGGCGTCCCACTCGCGCATGTAGTCCTGCGCCTGAACGAAGGCCTCGCGCTGCACCTCGAAATTGCCCATGCGCGTCGAAGGCATCTGATCGCGGCTGCCGTAAGTGCGCATGGGATTCTCGCCGCTCGCGAATTTGATGGAGCGGGGCGCGTTTGGGAACAGCATTTCATCGCGCGAGTCGCCGTATTTGTGCTTGATGACGACCGCCTGCCCGCCGATCATGTTGGCCGATCCGTGCAGCAAGAGCGACGTGGTCACGCCCCCGGCCAGCGCGCGGTAGATTTCCTTGCTCTGATAGTCGAAGGCGTCTTTCATCATCATCTGCGGAGTGATGGGGCTGGTGGCTTCGTTCACATCGTCGTCGAGCGCGATGTGCGAGTGCGAATCGACGATGCCCGGCGTCAGGTACTTTCCGCCGGCGTCAATCACCGTGACGTTGGCATCCGCGGGCGCGGTTACGTTTTCGCCGACGGCGGCGATCTTGCCGTCCTTGATATAGACGGAGCCGTTCGTAATGTTGCCGTGCGTTGCGGTCATGACGATGGCGTTCTTAATCAAGACGTCATGATGGGCCGCGCTGGCCGATTGGCCAAGCGCCGTTTGCCCGAAGACAATCGCCGATGCCAGCGCCATCGTCAGCCAGACGCAGAGGAGAGAAAAGTTTCTTGCCGAAATGAATCGCATGAATTGAACTCCAGAAAAAAGTTCGCTTGCCGGGAATCTTGGATTGTAGGAGCGTCGGCGAAAGGGTCAAACGCGAACCTGATTTCCTGTAGAGACGCGGCTTGCCGCGTCTCCTTATCGTGGCGGGGACGGGGCAAGCCCCGTCTCTACATGGCGGTTTCGAGTTTCGCTCTTGCTCATCTTGCCGCACTCATGTCACGATCTGGACGTGAAAATTCCAAAGCCGGTTCAGGATTGCTCGCGGTTCCGCTGGCGCTGGCCGGACACGAGACACTTCTTGGCGAGGGAGCCGCTAATGCGCGCCGTAGTGCAGCGTGTGAGCCATGCGCGAGTGACGGTTAACGCCAGGCGAACGGCGAGCTTGCGGGCGAAATCGGCCGCGGCCTGCTGGTGCTGCTCGGCGTAGGCGCGGGAGACACGCGGGCCGACGCGGATTACCTGGCCGAGAAAATCGTCGGCCTGCGCATTTTTGAAGATGCCGGCGGCAAAATGAATCTGTCGGTTGCCGAAGTGGGCGGCGCGCTGCTGGTGGTTTCGCAGTTCACCCTCTACGGAGACGCGCGCAAAGGCAAGCGTCCGTCGTTCGATGCGGCCGCCCCGCCCGCCAGGCGCGCGAACTCTACGAATATTTTGTGGAGAAAGTCCGCGCCGCCGGTTTGCGCTGCGAAACCGGACGCTTTCAGGAAACGATGCAGGTGGAACTGGTCAACGAAGGGCCGGTGACGATATTGCTGGATTCGGCGAAGGGTTTCTGAAGGAAGTCCCCAGGTTTTTGGATTGCGGGGGAAACGATTAAATTAAGGAAGTGTTTGATAAATAACAACTTGGATAGAGTAGCTGATGGCTGACGACTGACGACTGACGACTGACGGCTGACAGCTGACAGCCCCCCTCTCACCAGCTAAAATAGCCATTACCGTGGGGTGGAGGGGATGTCCCTGACCAAGCAGCAGGCTTTGGAGATGTTTCGGTCCGACGATCTGATTGGGATTGGCATGGAGGCGGACGCGCTGCGCCGCAAGCTGCATCCCGAGGGCGTGGTGACTTACATCATCGACCGCAACATCAATTACACGAACTTCTGCACGGAATATTGCACCTTCTGCGCGTTTTATCGTCCGTTGAAGGGGCCGGCGGCGCAGGTCAAAGAAGGTTACATCCTCGATTTCGACACCATCTACGAAAAGATTCGCGAGACGGTGGAACTCGGCGGCACGGGCGTGCTGATGCAGGGAGGCTTGCATCCCGATCTCAAGATCGACTGGCACGAACGCATGTTGAGCGGCATCAAGCAACGTTTTCCGAAAATTCATCTGCACTGTTACTCCGCTTCGGAGATTCTGGCGATTGCCGAGTACAGCCATCTGAGCTTGCGCGATACGATTGCGCGGCTGCGCGACGCGGGGCTCGATTCGATTCCGGGCGGCGGGGCGGAGATTCTCGACGATGAAGTCCGCTACAAAATCGCGCGCCTGAAATGCCTGACCGCGGATTGGCTGGAGGTGCATCGCACGGCGCACCAGCTTGGCATGAGAACCACGGCGACCATGATGTTTGGCGTGGGCGAGTCGATCGAGCACCGCATCAATCATCTGCAATGCCTTTACGATTTGCAGGAGGAGACGGGCGGATTTACGGCGTTTATCCCGTGGACTTTTCAGCCCGCGAACACGGCGCTGGGCGGACGCGGCTGGGATGAGGCCACGGCGGTGGAATACTTAAAAGTGCTGGCGATTTCGCGGCTCTATCTTTCGAATTTCTTGAACGTGCAGTCCAGTTGGGTGACGCAGGGATTGAAAGTCTGCCAGATGGGCTTGCGTTTCGGCAGCAACGACGTAGGCTCGGTGATGCTGGAGGAAAACGTGGTGCGCGCGGCGGGCGTCGCCAACTGCACAAGCGAAGAAGAATTGCGGCGCATAATACGCGATGCGGGATTCCGTCCGGCGCAGCGGGACACGCTGTACCGGCAATATTTTCTGAACTGATTCGCTGTGTAGAGACGGGGCTTCGCCACCGTCTCTTTGAAGCATGACAAAGGAGTCGCGGCGAAGGAGACGCGGCAAGCCGCGTCTCTACCGAACGTTCCTATTCAATGACGCGCTCACTTGCTCTCGCCATTTTCGTTCTCAGCGCCTTGCTGGCGACGGCGCAGGAGTCCGCGCCGAAGGCGAATGCGGCCTCCGTTGCGGGCACAGTAGTGCAAGAGCCGGGGAGCCAGCCGCTCAAGAAAGTGCTGGTCGAGTTCATCGCCGAAGACCAGAAGGCGGGCGGAAATTACACTGCCTCGACCGACGCCGACGGTCATTTCCGCATGGAGAACGTTCTTCCCGGGCGTTACCGGCTCTTTCTTGAAAAAACCGGGTTTGCCGGAGTGAATGGGCGCGGGATGAAGTCCGACGTCGAAGCTATCACGGTCCAGGCCGGACAGACGACGGACGACCTGTTGTTGCGCATGATGCCGACGGCCATCGTCAGCGGCCGCATCACGGACGAAGATGGCGAACCCATGTCCGGGGTGAGAGTGATCGCGCAAAAGAAGAAGCCGGGCAAGGCAACGCGCGAAACCGTTGGCAGCGAGGCCACGAACGATCTGGGCGAATACCGCATCGCCGGCTTGTTTCCCGGCCGGTATTGGATTGTGGCCATGCCGCCGCCGGACATTCGAGATTACACGCCGGAGCATGAGAACGCGCCGCCGGACGCTACCTCGGGCACTCCCTTAAACGACAGCCAAGGCGACGCCCAGGCCAGCGTTGACGAGCGTTACGTCACGACCTACTATCCGGGCACTTACGATGCGGCGCAAGCCGCGACGGTGACGCTGAAGGCGGGCGACGAAATGCCGGTCAATCTCTCGCTGATGCCGTCGCGAACATATCGCGTCCGCGGGATGGTGACGGGCGTTTCCGCCGGGCAAAAGCCGGTTGTGGAGTTGGTCTCGAAGACGGGCGATGCGATCCGCGCGAATGAGGCGGGGCCGGACGGCCAGTTTGATCTGCGCGGGGTCGCTCCGGGGCCGTATGTGCTGAGGGCAACGGCGGGCACGGATGCGCAGCCGCTCACGGCGCGGCAGGACATCAACGTGGTGGCCGCCGACGTGGACGGCGTGAAGCTCACTCCCTTGCCTTCTTTCCGGCTCTCCGGCCATCTTCGCATAGAGGGCGCGGCGGCGGCCGAGCTCACCGAATACACGGTCAATCTGCGCCAGGCGGAGTTGCCGGAAGATTCGGGCTTTTTCATGTCACAGGATTTTTTGGGGGCAAGCGCGGCGGCCGACCGGCTGGGCAACTTCGAGTGGAAGAATGTGAACCCCGGCAACTACATCGTCCAGGTGTACGGAGGCGGCGCGCAGGGCAGTTTCTTCCTGAAATCGGTGACGCTGGGCGGACGCGACGTGGAAACCGGATTCACGGCAAGCGGGGCGGCGGCGCTGGATTTGCTGGTCAGCTCCAAGGGAGGCACGATCGAGGGCGCGGTGGTTGAAAAAGAAAAGGAAAAAGATTCGGACAACGATCGTCCGGAAAACGCCCATCCCGTGGCCAACGCCACGGTGGTCGCCGTGCCGGAAGAAAAGTACCGCAAATTGCCCGGCCGCTTCGGTTCTGGAGCGACCGATCAGCATGGACGCTTCACCATTCGCGGCTTGGCTCCCGGCAGCTACACGCTCTATGCCTGGCAGGATATGGACGAAGGCGCTTACGGCGACGCCGACTTTTTGAAATCGCAGGAAGCGAATGGCAAGGCGGTGAAAGTTGAGGAGGGATCGCATCAGGCGGTCGAGTTGAAGCTGAGTCCGGTGGGCGAGGAATGGCGGTAGAACTTCATGTGGCGGCGGGGATTTGCCCCGCCGGGACGGGGTCCTTCGGCTCCGCTCAGGACAGGCTCCGCCCCGTCCCCACACAAGCCGATCGGGTACAATGCTTCTGCTGCCTTCTTTCTTTTTTATTCGTGGCGCTGTTGTCTCCATGGTTCTAAACCTCACTTCGTCCCTGGCGTTGATACTTGCCAACAAGGGCTTGGCGGCATACTTCCGCCATCATTTTCTGGACAAGACTTTTCAGGGGCTTTACCAGGTCAATGCGTTTGATCTGGCATTGCTGATCCCCTATTTCATGGTGCTGATCGTCCTGGCGGCCTACGGCGGACACCGCTACTGGCTGGTCTATCTTTATTACAAGCACAAGAAGAACAAGACGACCGAGCCCGCGGCGCGCTTCCCTCTTGACGATCTGCCGCGCGTCACCGTGCAGTTGCCGATCTATAACGAGCAGTATGTCGTGGACCGGCTGCTGGACGCCGTCTGCCGGCTCGACTATCCGAAAGACAAGCTTGACATCCAGTTGCTCGACGACTCGACCGACGAAACCGTGGAAGTGGCCAGCGCCTTGGTGGAGCGCTACGCCGCGCTGGGGCATCCAGTCAAATATCTGCACCGCGAGAATCGCGAGGGCTTCAAGGCGGGCGCTTTGGAAGCGGGATTGAAAACGGCGAAGGGCGAATTCGTCGCCATCTTCGACGCCGATTTCGTTCCGCCCCCCGACTTTCTGTTGAGCTGCATCCATCACTTCACCGATCCCAATGCCGGCATGGTGCAGACGCGCTGGACGCACATCAACCGCAACTACTCGATGCTGACCGAAGTTGAAGCCATCCTGCTCGACGGCCATTTTGTCCTGGAACATTCGGGACGGTCGCGCAGCGGCGTTTTCTTCAACTTCAACGGCACGGCCGGCATGTGGCGGCGCCGCGCCATCGACGAAGCCGGCGGCTGGGAGCACGACACGCTCACCGAAGACACCGATCTTTCCTATCGCTCGCAGCTCAAGGGATGGAAATTTCTTTACTTGCAGGATGTCGAATGCCCGGCCGAATTGCCGGTGGAAATGACCGCATTCAAAACGCAGCAGGCGCGCTGGGCCAAGGGGCTGATCCAGGTCTCGAAGAAAATTCTGCCCAAGGTTTTCGCGAGCGACGCCTCGCGGCACCAGAAAATCGAAGCCGTGTACCACCTGACCGCCAACCTCAGCTATCCGCTGATGATCGTGCTCTCGGTGCTGCTGCTGCCCGCCATGATTATTCGTTTCTATCAGGGATGGTTCCAGATGCTTTACATCGACCTGCCCCTGTTCATGGCTTCGACGTTCTCGATTTCCAGCTTCTATCTGGTTTCGCAGAAGGAGCTGTTCCCGAAAAGTTGGCTGCGCTCGCTGCTCTACCTGCCCATCTTGATGTCCCTGGGAATCGGGCTGACCGTCACCAATACGATCGCGGTGCTGGAAGCGCTGGTGGGCAAGCGGACCGCCTTCGTGCGCACTCCCAAGTACCGCGTCGAATCGAAGAAGGACAGGGTCGGCGCGAACAAATACCGCAAGCGCCTGGGATGGGTCCCGTGGATTGAACTGCTGATCGGGACCTATTTCGCGCTGGCGATCGTTTACGCCATCGACAACGAGAATTACGTCACGGTCCCCTTCCTGGCGTTGTTCGTGATCGGTTACTGGGTCACGGGGCTGATGTCGCTGTTGCAGGGGCGTTTTGCCGGAATCTCGGTGGGTTCGGAACGCCACAGCAAGCCATTTCCGGTCGGCGTGTAGACATCGGGTGATCGGGTGATCGGGCCATCGGGTGATCGAAAAACCAACCTTCGTTCGCACAATCGGACCAGATCGCACAGTCGGTTCAGATCGCCCGATGACCCGATCACCCGATTCTGCTGGCACCAAACTAACCAACAATCGAGCCGCGGCGCAATGCTACGCTGGTATCGCTCTGGTTTCTCGCATGTACCTCCGCACGAGGCGTTGCAGGGAACCAATCTCAAGAAGCTTTTGCGGACAGTCGAAGCGCTGGCGGATTTGGGGCCCGAGCTTACAGCGGACCGCGACTTCCGCCAAACCGCTCGCGCCATGCTGGCCGCTGTGATGGAAGCGACCGGCGCGCGCGAAGCTGCGCTTTTTTCGTTCAGCGAACGCCCTTCCATGCTGACCTCGGTCGACGCGCAAGGGTTCGCGCTGCTGCCGGAACCATCGCTGATTCCCCTGCTTCCCCGCCATGTGCACACCCTGACCGCGGCCGCCGGGCCGGTCGTGCTGACGAGTTCCACCTACGACGTTTTTCTGAGTTCGAACGGCAACGTCGCGCCCGAACTGTTCAAGTGCATTTGCCCGCTCAAAGTCCGGGGAAAACTCGTCGGGGCGATCGCGCTCGGACGCCGGCCCGGCGAAGCCCTGTACGATGAAGACGCGCTCAACGCATTTGAAATGCTGGGCCACTACGCAGCGCTGGCCATTCAAAATCAAAGTCTCGGCCAAACGCTGGCGCAACGGGTTTCGGAAAACCTGCGGTTGCTGGCCTCTCTGCACGGCTTCTACGACAGCGCGCTCGAAGCCTTCGCCACCGCCATCGACGTAAAGCACGTCAACATTCATGGGCACTCGCTGCGGGTGGGCCGCTGCTCGCAGGCGATTGGCGAAGTGCTGGGGATGGACCCGGCCGATGTTGCCGCGCTGCGCTCGGCGGCCTATCTGCATGACATTGGCATGGTTGCCGTCGATAAGCGGCTGCTGGGAAAACCTTCGCCGCTCGACCCGGAAGAATTCCGCGATATCAGGGACCACACGATCATTGGCCATCAAATCGTGAGCCAGGTGCAGTTTCCCTGGCCGCAAATTCCAGAAATCGTGCGCTGGCACCATGAGCGCGCGGATGGGTCGGGCTACCCGGACGGCTTGCATGGCAACGACATACCGCAAGCGGTGCGCATCGTGGCCCTGGCGGAAACCTTTGACGCCATGACCAGCGAGCGTCCCTACCGCGAACGCTTGACGTTCGGAGCCGCGCTGCAGGAATTGATTCGCGCGACTCCGCAAAAATTCGATCCTCAGGCGCTGCAGGCCTTGCTGATTCAGGTGCGGAGGGACGCGGTCGGGACCAACCGCATTCCGGTCTTCGATCCCGAAGCGATGAACCTGTCCGCCGCGGATGTGGACCAGTTGGGGTCCACCCTGCAACACAGAATCAGCCAGGACAAGATCTTTCTCACCTAGCAGGTTGCGGAAAAACTCCGATTCGGACGGGTTTGGGGAAGGGCACGAGTTTACTCGTGCCGCTAAGTCGTTCAAAATGTGTCCGCGCTTCAGCGCCTGAGGTGTGCTTTTTGCGCTCTCGATGACTTTTTCCGCAACCTGCTAGAAACCGGCGCTTCGCGTTGTATGCGGTTGACAAAGCAATTCAGCAAATCCGATAATTGATACGTTTTAATAAATCGTTTCACTGATTTCTGGCCGGTCCCGGAAAGCCCCGTTCTCTATCGCTTGCCTGCCCTGATAACAGGCGGAGTGGAGAACGCTTCGATCCGGCCCGAGGAGGGGAAGATTATATGTCTGCGACTAAGTTAATGGTTCCCTTTTACGGTCACGTCCGCCAGTATCACAACATCAAGGCGGAAATCGACGCCAACATCCATGAAGTTCTGGAAAGCGGCCAGTACGTTCTCGGCCCGATGCTGAAGAAGTTCGAGGGCGAGTTGGCCCAATTTCATGGGACCAAGTATGCGGTCGGCGTGGGTAACGGGACCGATGCCCTGTGGCTGACCTTCAAGGCGTTGGGCATCGGTCGCGGCGACGAGTGCATTACCACCACCAACACTTTCTTCGCCACCGCGGAAGCCATCTGGTTCACGGGAGCGGCCGTCGTGTTTGTCGATTCCGATCCCCGCACCAACTGCATCGATCCCACCAAGATCGAGGCGGCGATCACGCCCCGCACCAAGCTGATCGTGCCCGTCCATCTCTACGGCCAGTGCGCCGACATGAAGGCCATCCGCAAGATCGCCGACCGGCACAAGCTTAAGGTGGTCGAAGACAACGCGCAGGCCATCTGCGCGCGCGGCGACGGCTTCAAGATTGCGGAACTCAGCGACGCGGCCACCGTCAGCTTCATCATTCAGAAGAACCTGGGAACATTCGGCGACGGCGGCGCCATCGTCACCAACAACTCCGAAATCGACCGCATCGCGCGCAAGCTGCGCAACCACGGCTCGGAAAAACGCTCCTGCCACAGCATCGGTTACAACAGCCGGCTCGACGATCTTCATGCGGGAGTCCTCAGCGCCAAGCTGAAGCACATCGCGGAATGGAGCGAGCTGCGGAGAAAGTGGGCGGCGCGCTATACCAAGGGTCTGGCGGGCGCAAAGAACATCACGCTGCCCTACGAAACTCCCGGCTACTATCACGTCTATCACCTCTACGTCATCGAGACCAAACAGGCAAAGCATCGCGATCCCCTGCTCCAGTTCCTCAACGACGCGGGAATCGACGCCAAGTGCCACTACCCGATTGCCATCCACCAGCAGGAAGGATATCCGTGGGGTCATGAGGCGCGCATTTCCGGCCCCATCCCGAATTCGGAGCGCAATGCCGCCTGCTGCATTTCCTTGCCCATGTTCCCCGAGTTGACCGCGGAGGAAGTGGATTACACCGTCGACAAGGTCATGGAGTGGGACAGGAGCGCCCGATGAGCGCAAAGTATCGGGTCATGGTCGTGGGCATGGGCAAGCGCGGAATGCACCATGCCCAGGCCTTTCAAGCAAACGGCCGCTTCGAGGTAGCCGGTGTCTGCGACATCGACCCCGCTCGCCTCGACGCGGCAGCCGCTAAGTTCGGCGCCGCCAAAGGCACCGACGCTCTCCAACTCGCTTCCGCGGTGAAGCCCGATGTCTTCTGCTTCTGCACTCTTCCCAACCTGCGCAGCAAAATGATTCGCGCCGCCATCCAAAGCGGCGCGCGTCTGATTGCTTTTGAGAAGCCGGTGGCGTTGAACACACGCGAAGGCTTCGAGGTTCGCAAGCTGCTGGCGGAAAGCGGCGTCAAAGCCGTGGTCAGCCATCAACACCGCTATGGCGAGCATTACCGCAAGGTGAAGGAAATCGTGGCCAGTGGCGCGCTCGGGCGCGTGCACACGGTTTACGGCACAGCCTCGGGCTGGATGATGCACATGATCTCGCACCTCATCGACTACATGCGCTGGTTTAACGTAGAAACGCTAACGTAGAAACGTCCAACGCCGAATCGCCGGCGCAGTGGGTGATGGCGCAGGCGGCAGGACGCGTGAAGCTGGCCGACTTGCATCCTTCACCCGACTACATCGGCGGCTTCATCCAGTTCGCCAACGGAGTGCGCGGAATCGTCGAGTGTGGCGCTGGCGCTCCCGATGTTCCCGAGGTCGATTACTGGTGGCGGAAGTGCCGCATCGGCGCGCAGGGCACCGAGGGATTCGCCGAAGTACTGACGGGCGGCGGCTGGCGCGCGGTAACCAAGGCGGGCGCTTCCTCGGGCGGTGGCTGCATGAACTACGATCTGGATATGCCGCCGTATATTCAGGAAATCGCCGACTGGCTGGATGACGACGGCAAAGTGCACTCCTGCAATTTCGCCAGCGCGTACGCGGGATTTGAAATCATGATGGCGCTCTGCCGCTCGGTCGTGAGCGGAGGACAAGTCGCGCTGCCGCTCACGGATGCCACCGGCGCAGGTAAAGAAGAAGATGAGATCGAGATGCTGAAAGCGCATCTGGCCGACCGCAAGGTCCTGCTTTCCACGCCGGTAAACGCCAAAGAGTACGGGCAGTGACGCAGTAACAACGAGTCATGCGATGGAGCGAGGGGCGGGGATGCCCGGCGCTCCATCGGCAAGATTGTATCCACCGGAGCAACAATCGCGCGGTCGCGCATCCCGCAAGCCAAATTCTTCCCGGTGTAAAATCGGACATCGGCCCTATTGTGTCTGGTTTTGTTTCTTGATCGCGATGTAAACCTGGCGTGCTCTGCCCGCTTGTGTAGATTGGGATCGGATTTCATCTAAGTTGCTTGACGGGGTCTCTAAACAAAGCGATGCCAGCCGATTTACGAGGAGAGAATTGATGGCCGTCAGTGACCAGTCTGTCGCCACCGGCGCCGAGCTGGACCAGTTGTGTGTCAACACGATCCGCACTCTTTCGATCGACGCGGTGCAGAAGGCGAACTCGGGCCATCCCGGAGCGCCGATGGGGTTGGCGCCGGTTGCCTACTGTCTGTGGCAGCAATTTCTGCGCTATGACCCAGCCGATCCGCTTTGGCCGGATCGCGACCGCTTCGTGCTCTCCAATGGTCACGCCTCCATGCTGCTGTATTCCCTGCTGCATTTGGCGGGCGTGCGCGATGTAAGCCCCGACGGCGAAATTCTTTCGACGCCTGCCGTGTCGCTCGACGACATCAAGAATTTCCGGCAACTCGGCAGCAAGACGCCAGGCCATCCCGAATACGGCGTCACCACGGGCGTGGAGACGACCACCGGCCCGCTCGGTCAAGGCGTCGCCAACAGCGTCGGCATGGCGATCGCCGGGCGCTGGCTGGCGGAGCATTTCAATCGTCCGGGACTCGAGCTGTTCAACTACAACGTGTGGGCGATTTGCGGCGACGGCGACATGATGGAAGGAATTTCCTCGGAAGCCGCCTCCGTTGCCGGACATCTGAAGCTCTCGAACCTGTGCTGGATTTACGACAACAATCACATCACGATCGAGGGCAATACCGATCTCGCGTTCGACGAAAATGTGGCGGCCCGGTTTGCCAGCTATGGTTGGGATGTCTCGCGCGTGCGCGATGCGAACGATTTGGCCGCGCTCGCCGGCGCTTATAAACATGCGCTCAACGTGAAGGACTGTCCCAAGCTGGTTATCGTCGACAGTCACATCGGCTTCGGCTCGCCCCACCGGCAAGACACAAAAGAGGCGCACGGCGAGCCGCTCGGCGAAGACGAAGTCAAGCTGACGAAGCGCGCCTACGGCTGGCCGGAAGACGCGAAGTTCTTCGTCCCCAATGGCGTCGCGGAAAATTTTCGCGCCGTCATGGGCGCACGCGGACGCCAATTGACCGCGCTGTGGAACGCGATGTTCAACGAGTACAGCAAGCAGTATCCCGACTTGGCGATGCAATTCGAGTTCATGCGGCGCGGCCAACCTCCCGGCGGATGGGACAAGGAACTGCCGACATTCGCGCCCGATGCCAAGGGAATCGCGACCCGCGAAGCGTCCGGCAAGGTCCTCAACGCCATTGCGCGGAACCATCCCTGGCTCATGGGCGGCTCCGCCGACCTGTATCCATCGACGAAAACGCGGCTCACCTTCGACGGCGCGGGCGATTTCGAAGCGGGCCAATACAACGCGCGCAACCTCCACTTCGGCATTCGCGAACATGCGATGGGCGCCATCGTCAACGGCATGGCGCTGTCGAAGGTCCGCGCCTACGGCTCGACCTTCATGGTTTTCAGCGATTACATGAAGGCGCCGATTCGGCTCTCGGCCCTCATGGAAGTTCCCGCAATTTGGATCTTCACCCACGATTCCATCGGCGTCGGCGAAGACGGACCGACGCACCAGCCGATCGAGCAACTGATCTCGCTGCGGGCCGTTCCGGGCCTCGTCACGCTGCGTCCCGCCGACGCCAGCGAGGTCGTCGCTGCCTGGAAGGTCATCGTGAATCTGCGGAAAGAGCCAGCGGCGCTCATTCTGACGCGGCAAGCTGTGCCGACATTCGACCGCATGAAGTACCGGCCGGCAGCCGGCCTCGCTCGCGGGGCTTACATCCTCGCCGACGCCGAAGGCGGGAAACCCCAGGTCATCATGATGGCCACCGGCAGCGAAGTGTGCCTTTGCATCTACGCTTACGAAAAACTGAAGGCAGAAGGCATTCGCGCGCGCGTTGTAAGTATGCCTTCGTGGGAGTTATTCGAGCGTCAAGACCGGAGTTATCGCGATGAAGTGCTTCCGCCCGACATCACGGCGCGGGTCGCAGTCGAGCAAGCTTCGACTTTAGGCTGGGCGCAATATGCAGGGCCGAAGGGACGCATTATCGGCATGAGAACTTTTGGAGCGTCCGCGCCGCTCCAGGATTTGCAAAAGAAGTTCGGCTTCACGACCGATGCCGTCGCCCAGGCAGCGCGCGAATTGCTTGGCAAGTAACGCTGGTGTAGAGACGGGGCTTGCCCCGTTCATCAGGCGCGGCGAGGCCGGCGAGGCGAGAGGGAGACGCGGTTTGCTCCGTCTCTTTAGACATGTCGTGAGAATCCAGCCCCGGAGGGGCGACCAAGTTTAGCCCAGCGCTTCAGCGCTGGGGAACGCGGAAAGATTGATTAAGTCCCGTAGGGACGACCGAGATTCCAGTAACATTTTGTTGACGTCAGGCAATCATCCTGCTACCGGGCTCAGTTAGGAGACAGTTATGAATCCAGTGGGCAAACTTGATACCGCAAAAGCCGCAAACCCTCTCACCCAACTTCAAGCTTTCGGCCAGTCGATCTGGCTCGACTACATTCGCCGCGACCTGCTCAAGGGCGGCGCGTTGCAGCGCCTGATCGCGGAAGACGGCGTGCGCGGAATGACTTCTAACCCCGCGATTTTCGAGAAGGCGATTGCGGGCTCGACCGAGTACCAGGATTTTCTCGACTCGCTCGCCAACCGCTCCGGCCTCGACGCCAAGGGCCGCTACGAGTTGCTGGCCATCCGCGACATTCAGGACGCTGCCGATCTGCTCGCGCCCGTCTACCAGAGCACGAAGAAACGCGACGGCTACGTGAGCCTCGAAGTGTCTCCTTATCTCGCGCACGACACGAACGGAACCATCGCCGAAGCGCGGCGGCTGTGGAAGAGCGTAGGCCGCGGAAACTTGATGATCAAAGTACCGGGAACGCCGGAAGGCATTCCCGCGTTTCGCCAACTGCTCGGCGAAGGCATCAACGTCAACGTGACGCTGCTGTTCGCGCAAGCGGTGTATGAGGAAGTGGCGGCGGCGTTCATTGACGGAGTGGAGAAATTCGCCGCCAGCGGCGGCGACGTAAGCAAGCTGGCCAGCGTGGCCAGCTTCTTCATCAGCCGCATCGATTCGCTGGTCGATTCGCTCGTCGTTGAGCAACTCAAGAAAGAGACTGACGCGGCCCGCAAGGCGAAGTTACAGGGGATTCTCGGGAAAGTTGCGATTGCCAACGGCAAGCTGACTTACGAAGCCTACCAGCGCATCTTTTCCACTCCGCGCTGGCAGGCGCTGGCCGCCAAGGGCGCGCAGACGCAGCGCGTGCTGTGGGCCAGCACCAGCACCAAGAATCCGAATTACCGCGACGTGATTTACATCGAGGAATTGATCGGCCCCGACACCGTCAATACGGTTCCTCCGGCAACGCTCGATGCCTTCCGCGATCACGGCAAGCCGCGCCCCAGCCTGACCGAAAACCTCGACGGCGCGCGCAAAACCATGGCCGATCTCGCCAGCGTTGGCATTGTCATGAAAGACGTGACCGGCAAGCTTACCGCCGACGGCGTGAAATTATTCGCCGACGCCTTCGACACGCTGCTGGCCGCAGTCGAAAAGAGCACGAAGCAGAGTGCAAAGCAGAGTACAAAGCAATGAGTGCGCCGCAGATCAACGCCGAAGTCAATCCACAGACCGCATCGCTTCCGGCCGATCTTGACGCGGCGGTAAAAAAGAACGTTGACGACTGGCGCGCATCGGCCAAAGTAAAACGGCTCTGGCAGCGCGACGCCTCTCTTTGGACCAACGAAGACGAGGCCAAATGGCTCGGCTGGCTTGGCATTACGGACGCACAACTGGCCAGCGCCGCGCAGTTGAAGGCTTTCGCAAACGAGATCAAGAATGCCGGATTCTCCGACATTCTGCTGCTCGGCATGGGCGGATCGAGCCTTTGCCCGGAAGTGCTCGCGCTGACCTTCGCGCCAGCGCCCGGCTTTCCGCGCCTGCACATCCTCGACTCGACCGACCCGGCGCAAATTCGGAGCGTTGAAAAAAAAATTGACCTCGCCAAAACGCTCTTCATCGTTTCCAGCAAATCCGGCAGCACGCTAGAACCCAACATCTACAAGCAGTATTTCTTCGAGCGCGCGCGGCAGACCGTAGGCGCGGATAAAGACAAGGTGGGCAGCCGCTTTATCGCGATCACCGACCCCGGCTCGAAGATGCAGTACACCGCCGAGCGCGACCGTTTCCGCCATATTTTTTACGGCCTGCCGTCCATCGGCGGACGTTACTCGGCGCTCTCGAACTTCGGCATGGTTCCCGCCGCCGCCATGGGTCTCGACATCGCCAAGTTTCTCGAGCGCGCAAAAAAAATGGTGGAAGCCTGCAAGCCATCCACTCCCCTAGAACAGAATCCGGGAGTGGTGCTCGGCCTGATCATGGGTACAGCCGCAGAACTTGGCCGCGACAAAATCACACTGATCGCCTCTCCCGGAATTGCCGACCTGGGCGCTTGGCTCGAACAGTTGATCGCGGAATCCACCGGCAAGCTCGGCAAGGGCATCATTCCAGTTGACCGCGAAGAACTGGGCGCGCCGGACGTATATGAGAACGACCGAATCTTCGCCTACATCCGTTTGGAGACCGCGCCCGATGCGGCACAGGATGCCAGCGTTGCCGCGCTTGAAAAAGCGGGACAGCCGGTGGTGCACATCGCCGTATCCGGCATCTACAACCTCGGGCAGGAATTCTTCCGCTGGGAAATTGCGACGGCGGTCGCGGGCTCGATTCTAGGCATCAACCCGTTCAATCAGCCCGATGTCGAAGCGAGCAAGATCGTCACCAAGCAGCTCACATCCGCCTACGAAAGCACAGGCGTGCTTCCCGCCGAAAAACCGATCGTTGTTAGTGAAGAAGCGGGCATCAAACTTTTCACCGACGAGAAGAACGCCGCCGACCTCGTTGTCCGTGTGGAGGCGGGTCTCCGACCCGCCGGGACGGGGCGGAGCCCCGTCACCACACAAGCTAGTGTAGAAGCCGCTGCCGGCGGCGCGCTCAAGAATTATCTGCGCGCTCATCTCGGGCGTCTTGGCGTCGGAGATTATTTTGCCGTGCTCGGCTATGTCGAGATGAATGCGGAGAACGAATCTCTGCTGCAAGAACTGCGCATGGCCGTGCGCGATCGCAAGCACGTCGCGACCTGCCTCGGCTTCGGGCCGCGCTTTTTGCACTCCACCGGACAAGCCTATAAAGGTGGCCCCAACAGCGGCGTGTTCCTGCAGATCACATGCGACGATCCGAACGACTTGCCGGTCCCGGGACAGAAATACACTTTCGGAATAGTGAAGGCGGCGCAGGCGCGCGGGGACTTCCAGGTCCTGGCCGACCGCAATCGCCGCGCTCTGCGCGTCCACCTCGGCAGCGATGTTAAGGCTGGACTCCGCAAACTCGCGGACTTGGTGAAGCAGAGTTTGCAATAGCTTCTCGACGCCAATCTCGTTGGCAATGAAAAAACTCAATCGCGAGCTGCGGCAGTGACGAGTACAGCAGCTTGACATCACCTCGGGCTCGATACGCGATATTGTGCGCAGGCGGGATCAGTGTATAATGTTGCCGTTTTCGAGATCAGACAAGGAAATTACGGCTAACACGGTGAAGAAGCCTCGGGAATTGGAACTGACCGTGGTTGACTCTGCCGGGTCCTCTCACGACGCCAAGCTTGCGAGACCTGTCGGCGGGTACAAAACTGAGATTCTTAAAAGCGCACCAATTTTGCGGGAAAATTGAAGATTAAGGAGCCCCTGTATGAAACGCCTCAGGATTATGCCGCTGTTGCTGGTTGTGATGGCCCTGTCAACTGTGTCTTCGGCGCAGAATGCGACGGGAAGAATTTTCGGGACCGTCTATGACCCGCAGGGAGCGGTGATCCCGGCCGTACAGATTAGCGTGACCAACACGGCGACCCAGGACACGCGCACCGCAACCACCAACAGCGAAGGATATTTCCAGGTGCTGTCGCTGCCCATCGGCAACTATAAGGTGAAGGCCGAGTACGCTGGGTTTCGGACGGTGATCAGCGCCGAGCAGAAACTGCTTATCAACCAGGCGCTCCGCATCGACTTCAAGATGGAAGTGGGAGCGGCGAAACAGACGGTCGAGGTGGGGGCCGAGGCGGCGCCGGTGGAAACCGTCAACCCCACTCTGGGGCAGTCGATAACGGGACGAACTCTCACCGACATGCCGTTGAACGGACGCGACATGCTGGATCTGGCCATGCTTCAGCCCGGAGTCTCGGAAGCCAACGACGACAGTGACGGCGCGGGCAAATACAGCATCGCCGGGGGACGCACCGACTCGGTAACGTTCCTGCTCGATGGCGGAGGGAACAACGACTTGCAGGATAACAGCAGCGTGCTCGATCCCAATCCCGATGCCGTCGCCGAGTTCCGGCTTCTGACCAGCGATTACACGGCCGAGTACGGACGCAGCGGCGGCGGAGTCATCAGTGTCGTAACCAAATCCGGCAGCAATCGGATACATGGCAGCCTGTTCGAATTTCTCAGAAACAGGTCGCTCGACGCCAACGACTACTTCAACAAATCGGCGGTCCCTGAAGTTCCGCGGCTCGACCTTAAGCGCAACCAGTACGGCGCGACCCTCGGCGGCCCCATGATCAAAGACAAGGCCTTTTTCTTCCTCGCGTTTCAGGGGACGCGAGAGGTTGAGGATATCCCAGACATCGATATCCCAGTCTTCCAGACAGCGCAACTGAACGGAGATTTTTCTAATGCTTCCATTGGGGGCAGCCCCGACCCAAGCGTGGTGGCGTGGCTGAAGGCCAATCCGGACTTTGTGGCGCCGGGCACGGTGTATACCGATGCCAAAATTAATCCCGCCATGTTCAGCCCGGTAGCCAGCAACTACATCACGCAACTCATAAAGCCATTGAAACTTTACAACCAAAGTGGCACGCTCTTCACGACCCTCCCGAGCAGGAACAATGCGGATGAATTGACTGCCAAATTCGATTACAACCGCGGGGCCAAGGACAAGTATTCCGCCACCATTGGTCTCAACCGCACCTTCTACATGGATGACACTGAATGGGCGACTGTTCCCGGCTTCCCCAACCACGGCGCGGAAAACTTCTACTTCGTAAACCTGTCATACACCCGGCTCTTCACGCCAACCGTGCTCAATGAATTTCATTTCGTTTATCACCGCACCAACGATCGTTACAGCCTTACGGGAGCAGGTAGTGCTCCCCCGACGTACTCCGCCGTCACCCCCCAAGCACTCGGCGATGCTGGCTCCACTGCCAACCCCGGCGGCATCTTCCCCGACCTGGTGACCGGCCCACCCGTCATTTACATGGATAACGGTTTCGCGATTGGCCCCAGCATACAGGGTCCGACGCGCCTCATCGAAAACACCTACGCCTGGACGGACGCCGTTTCGTGGACGCAGGGGAAAAACAACTGGAGGTTCGGCGCTGGGTTCTCACCTTACCAGAATAACACGCTCTACGGCTACGCCTTGGATGGTGAGTTTGACTTCTATGCCACTGGCGGCGTGGGCTCGGGAAACGATTTCGCCGATTTTCTTCTAGGTGTTCCCTATGACTACGGCCAGGGGCCCAATGCTCCCAACACTATGCGCAGCAAGAACACGTACATATTCGGCCAGGACGAGTGGCACGCGAGCAAGAACCTGGTGTTGACGCTGGGGCTGCGCTACGAATACAACACGCCCAAGTCGGACATCAAGGGGCGCTATTTTTGGGTAATCCCGGGAGCGCCGCAATCGCAACGATTTGTCGACGCGCCGCCGGGGATGGTGTTTCCCGGCGACAAGGGCGCGCCTTGGGCAAGCAACTTCCCCGACAAGAAAAACTTCGCCCCCCGCATCGGCTTTGCCTGGGACCCAACCGGCACGGGCAAGACCAGCGTGCGCGGCGGTGTCGGAGTTTTTTACGACATCCTTAAGGGTGAAGACAACTTACAATTCGACGGCCAAGAGCCGTTCTTTGGCAACGCGGGTCTGTATTTTAATAACCCTGACTCCGCGCCCTACCCACCCTTCCCACCTGGGTCTGTGTGCGACAGATCAGGCTGCCAGGGGCCGATCCCCTTTATGACAGCACCCTTCACGTATTCCGCAAACTACGTAGAAGACCTCCAAGGAAATTATACCGTGAAGCCCATCTTTGGCATTCAGAACACATTCCCCTCGCATCCGTCACCAACCATGAGTTTTCAAAATTTACTGCCGATCAACACCTCGGGCTACATTTACCTGGACGATCCCCACTTGCGTACGCCCTACGTCTACCAATACAACCTGAGCCTGCAACGCAATCTTTTTGCCGACATGGTCCTGGAAACCAATTACGTGGGCAGCTCGTCGCATGGACTGACTGCGTTGAAGGACATCAACCCCACGGTGCTGGGGCAACACTATCGAAAGCTGAATGGGACTACCAATAACTGCGGAACCACCTACACGAACGTGACCTGTTACAGCGGGCTCCCTGAATTCCAGAACGTGGCCAATGCCAACTATAATGCCTTCGAAGCGAGCCTGACGCGGCAACCCAAAGATACACGGCTGGGCAATATTTATTACACCTTCGCCTATACCTTCGCCCATAACTTCGACGATGCCTCCGGTTTCCGGAATCGCAATTACCAAGTGCCCGCTTACGAGCCCCAACTTCGCTATGCTTCCAGCGATATGCGATATCAGACATCGCATCAGCTTCAGCGCGGGATGGGATATGCCTTTCGACCGCGTGTGGGGCACGGGGCCGAAGCGCCTCACCAAGGGCTGGAGCCTCTATCCCATCCTAAGCTGGCGGACCGGATTTCCGTACGACATTTGGGCGGATGAGTCTTCCGATCCTGCCAACCCGGGTAATTCGGGCGCGGGCGACCCTGCGCTGACGAACGCAGCACTGGTACATGTTGGCCAAGGAGTAGGTGCAATAACAACAGACTCTGTCGGACGCCGATCCGGATATAGCCTCACAGGTTGCCCTACAAATATATAATCCCCACCAAGTGCGTACAATTAATGAGATCATCTACGGTAGCACCGCCGGCGGCAAGTGCCTGGTCACAACCACTCCCGTCACCGGCAACTTTTACTTTAACCCCAACAGCTTTTCCGTCGTGCCCTTAATGAACAATCCCTACGATCAAGGCGGCAATCCCTGTTTTCCGAATCTCGATCCGGTGAACAATTCGGGCGACCGGACTTACGGCTATCCTCGCAATGTGGAGCGTGGCCCGCACATGTTCAATCTCGACATCGCGCTGGCCAAGACCACTGCCATCACCGAGCGCTTCAAGCTGGAGTTTCGCGCCGAGTTCTTCAACGTCCTGAATCATGTCGAGTTCGCGTCACCGACGTTTGGCAACGGCATAAACATTGGCACACTCACCGCAGTGGGGGGTAACAAATTCACCGACGTTTGGCAGGTTGACCTCCACTGGCAGCTGGCGCGGGGCGACTCCGCGCATCGGACAGGTGGCGTTGCGACTAACGTTCTAGATGTGGAGTTTCATAAATCGGTCTTGGGCAGGACACGGCTTCAGGGCCTGTTCTGAGCCGAGCCGAAGGCCGCCGTTTAGGGCGAAAAAAATGCGGGCCACTGAGGGACGCGCCTGACGCGATCTGTGGCATTCATGAAACCGTCCCCAGCCACTCCCCAAACTCCCGCTGGGCAAATTCACATTGCAGCCGATGGCGTTGCTGGCGGTCCCGGACCTTTCGGTCGAGCGCGGGCAGCAAGTCGAATGTGATATTCGCCGGCTGAAAGTTCTTGCTCTCCGCCTGCGTGATGTAGTGGACAAGCGAGCCCAAGGCCGTGGCCCGCGGCGGAGGCGCCGGTGCGCCGCCAGTGGCGAGTGCGGACGCATTCATTCCCGCCATCAGGCCGGTGGCGATCGATTCGACGTAGCCTTCCACGCCGCAGATTTGCCCCGCGAACAGCACCTGGGGATGGGCCTTCATTTGCAGCGACGGATTCAGCAGCGCCGGCGCGTTGATATACGTGTTGCGATGGATTTGTCCGTAGCGCAGAAAGCGCGCGCGCTCCAGTCCGGGAACCAGACTCAGCACCCGCGCCTGTTCGTCGAATTTCAGGTGGTTCTGGAAGCCAACCAGATTGTAAGAATCGGCGCGCAAATTTTCCTGCCGCAACTGCACAGCCGCGTATGGTATCTTGCCGGTGCGCGGGTCCTTGAGCCCGACCGGCTTCATGGGCCCGAAGCGCAGCGTGTCGCGTCCGCGGCGGGCGATCTCTTCGATGGGCAGGCAGCTTTCGAAGTAGTTCAGCTTTTCCCAGTCTTTCCGGTCAACCGGCTGCGCCGCCAGCAGCGCATCGTAAAAACGGTCGTACTCTTCTTTCGACATTGGACAATTGATGTAATCGGCCGACCCTTTGTCGTAGCGCGCCGCCAGATACACCTTGCTCATATCGATGGAATCGGCCTCGACAATGGGGCTGATCGAATCGTAAAAATAGAGATTGTTGTGTGGCGCGGGCGCCCCCGCCCGCGAAGGGTTAGAACTCAAGCGCACAATTTCCCGCGACAGCGCGTCCGATGTCAGCGGGCCGGTTGCAATGATCGTGATCTGTCCGTCTTCCATTTGCACTTGCGTGACTTCCTCGCGGCGAATCGCGATCAGCGGCTGGCGCGAAATCGCCTCCGTCACCTGGCGCGAAAACTCGGCCCGGTCCACCGCCAGAGCGTGCCCAGCGGGTACAGCGGTTTCACGCGCGATCCCGAGCAGCAGAGAACCGGCCCGCCGCAATTCTTCCTTGAGCAGCCATGGCGCGGTGTTCTCGCTCTCCGACTTCAGGGAATTCGAGCAGACCAACTCCGCGAAATCGCTCGTCTGGTGGGCGGGAGTGGTCCGCAGCGGACGCATTTCGAATAACTCCACGGCGACGCCGCGCAAGGCGCACTGCCACGCCGCTTCCGATCCCGCCAGGCCAGCGCCAACGATGCGAACGTTCTTGCGCAGAGCGGGCCTGCGCAAATCAAGCTTAGGCAAATCGAACGTCATGCGACTCCAACGCGCCTCGATGAATCCATCGATTATAGTGCGCACCGCTCAGGAGAGAATTTCATGGCCCGGGCCGGAGTTGGTTTCACGACCCGGTTTTGGGAAGGGCACGGCTTCAGCCGTGCCGTTCAGGGCCTGGGAAAATGTGGGGCTTTAGCCCCTGAGGAGCGCGCCTTCCGAGCTGAAAGGCACTTATGAAACGCGCTCTAGCTTTTTGCAGTATATTCACCCTGTCGGGCTTGATCCAATGTATAGACGCTTATCATTTGAAATTGGAGGAACCATGAAACGAATCGTGCTCTTTGTGGTCATTATATTATTATCAAGGGTTCTCGTTTACGCCCAAGATCAGACCCCAGAAATTTTCTTCGTCAGTTTCAGTCCTGTAGGAGCGCAAAAAACCGAGACCCTGTATGCCCACGCCATGGGCAAATGGTCGAACGCGGATGACCACTTGGCAGTTTGGTCCACTGAAATTGACTGCTATGAGCATTTTGGCTTTTGCGAAGAAGCTGACGCTACCTATTTCTTCGGAGAAGCTGGGGCAACTCTCAACAGTTTCGACATTCTACGCTGGGACAAACGGGAACTGATCGCCGTTGACAGTTCCCCAATATGCGTGGTGAACACCTTGCGGTTTGACTTCGCGGCAAAGAAGGTCTCCATGACCATGGCACTGAAGGGCGAAACAAAGGATCCCTTCTGTAAAGACGCCAAAGCTACGACGACGTTTTTGGGCGGTGTAGAAGACAAAATCAAGAAGGAAATCAAGAAGCAGAACAAGTGAATGAGCCTATTCTTCGGATAGTGGATAGGAACCCCATAAAGTCGCTTCCGCCTAGCCAACTCGATTTCCTGTAAGATTTTCTTCGACCCATGTCCACGTTTTATGAGCGGTTTCAGCAATCGGCCGGGAAGTTTCCCGGCAACATTGCGCTGGAGATGCAGCGGCGCGAGAGGGTGGAGCGGGTCACCTTCGCGGAACTGACGCGCATGTCGGAGAGCGTCGCCAACTGGCTCTCGACGCGGGTTTCGCGAGACGCGCGGGTGGCGATTCTGGCCTCGAACCATCCCCGGTGGGTGGCCGCATATTTAGGCATCATCGCCGCCGGACGGACGGCGGTCCCGCTCGACACGGCGTTCCACGCCGGCCAGGTGAAGACGTTGTTGAGGGACAGCGGCGCGGCGCTGCTCTTCTGCGATGTCGAACATCTTCCCGTAGCGGTGAAGGCCGTTGAGGGACTCAACGTAAAGCTGGTCATGACTTCGGCGGCGGCGGAACGCGTCGGGGCGACTGGGACAACGTCGAATCCCACGTCGAATCCCACTCATCGCATAGAACGCGATGAGTGGGGCACCCAGGGTTCACTGGCCGCCGATCTCGATTCCATCTTCGCCGCCGGCCCCGCCGGCTTTCAGCCCATCGTCCCCGCCCAGGACGATCTGGCGGCGCTGCTCTACACCTCAGGCACCACGGCCGACCCCAAGGGCGTCATGCTCACCCACGCCAACCTCGTCGGCGAGGCGAATTCGGTGTTCGGAGTGGTCGAGATCGGCCCCGAGGACGCGCTGCTGGGAATTCTCCCGATGTTTCATGTGCTCGCGCAGATGGCCAATCTTTTCCTGCCGCTGTGCAACGGCGCGCGCGTCGTGTATCTGGAAACGCTGAACACCAGCGAGCTGCTGCGCGCTTTGCGCGAGCGCGATATCACCGCGTTTTGCGTTGTGCCCCAGTTCTTCTACTTGATTCACGAACGCATTTTCCAGGAACTCGGCCAGCGCGGCAAGTTCACGCTGCGGCTGGCGCGCGCGCTGATGGCGCTCAACCGCGGGCTGCGCCGCATGGGAATCAACGCGGGCAAACTTTTCTTCGGAAAGATCCACGCGGCCTTTGGCGCTCGCATGAGATATCTCGTGACCGGAGGCTCGCGCTTCGATCCCGCCATCGCCCGCGATTTTTATTCTTTCGGCATAGATGTGCTGAACGCCTACGGTCTGACGGAATCCACCGGCGGCGCTTTCCTCAATCCTCCGGGCCACATCGTATTTGGCTCGGTCGGGCCGCCTTTGCCCGGAGTCGAAGCGAAAATTGTGGATGCGCAGCCGGTCGAAGAGGGCGCGCCGCCCGTGGGTGAGATTGCCATCCGCGGCGCCATCGTGATGAAGGGATATTGGCATCGCCCCGAAGCCACGGCCGAGGTGCTGCGCGACGGCTGGTTCCACACCGGCGATCTCGGCTATTTCGACGCCGGCGGTAATCTCTTCATCACCGGACGCCGCAAGGAAGTCATCGTGCTCGCCAATGGAAAAAACGTTTATCCCGAGGAAGTCGAGGCTCACTACCTGCAGGCGGAGTCGATAAAAGAGATTTGCGTGATGGCCCTGGAATCGCGCCCGGGAGACGCGGCGTCGGAGCGGCTGCACGCCGTGGTCGTGCTCGATTTTGAACGGCTGCGCCAGCGCAAGATCGTCAACTGCAAAGAGGCGATCCGTTACGAAATCGAAGCGCTTTCCCACCAGATCGCTTCCACCAAACGCCTGGGAAGCTACGACATCTGGCAAGAGGAACTGCCGCGCACCACCACGGGCAAGCTCAAGCGCTTCCAGATTGAGAAGAGAGTCCGTGAGCTGAAGCAAAACCACGGCGGCGATTCAGACATCGGCACGGAGAAAGAGCAGCCGCCAGTCCTATTGACCGACGACGAGCAAGCGTGGCTGGAGCGCGACGACGTGAAGCGCGCCCTCGACATAATTCGGAAAACGTCGCGGGCAGCGGCGCGGGAGCCTGCGCGCAACCGCCTCGACGCGATTCGCCCCAGCGACAATCTGGAACTCGACTTGGGACTCGACTCCATGCAGCGCATCGAATTGCTGACCGCGCTCGAACAGCAGCTTGCCGGCGATGTGCCCGAGTCCCGGCTGGCGGAAATTTATTCGGTGCGCGACCTGGTCGATGCCATTCTACAGAGCGCGGGCCGCGGCGAAGGCCACAGTCGAGCGGCTGAACCGGCCTGGGCGACAATCTTGAGCGAGCCGGTCACCGACCCCGAGGTGCTCGCCCTGGCGCACCATAATATTTCCGACGAAGTCTTTTTCTTTCTGCTGGGGAAACTGATCTATCTTTTCGCCCTTGACCGCTTTCACCTCAAAACCAGCGGATTGGAAAATCTGCCCGAAAAAGGCCCCTACCTGCTGTGCTCGAATCACCAAAGCTATCTCGATCCACTGCTGCTGGCGGCCGCATTATCGTGGCGCCAGTTTCGCGATACCTTTGCGTTTGGCACGAGCGACATTTTTGGCCAAGGATTCATGCGGCGGCTGGCGCGAACGATTCGCGTGGCCGTCCTCGATCCCGACTCGAACCTTGTACCCGCCATGCGCGCCGGAGCCTATGGCCTGAGCCAGGGCCACATTCTGATTCTCTATCCCGAAGGCGAGCGCACTAACGACGGCAAGCCGAGAGTATTCCGCAAGGGTGCTGCCATTCTCTCGATCCACACCCAGGCCCCGCTGGTTCCGGTGGCGATCGAGGGTTTCTACGAAGCCTGGCCTCGCCACAAAAAGTTTCCCAGGTTCACCGGCCTGCAAATGGCGTTCGGCAAGCCGATTCCACCTCCGCCGCTCGATGAGGCGAGCGAGGCCGCGTATGAACGGCTGACTTCGGAGTTGCAGTCGAGCGTGACCGCAATGTGGCAGGAGTTGAGAGAAAAAGGATTGCGGGACAAAAGCTAGCGCGGGCTGGAATCCGATTCCGAGCCTAATTCGGACCATGCAGCGGCGGCTGAGACCGCGCCACTGCAACTTTGTATGTCCGCGCTCTTACGCCTCCGCGCTTCTCGCTTCCCCGTCCACAATTTTCTTGAAAGCGTTGACCACGCCCACGTGGAACTTCTGGCCCGCGCCCGCCACAATCTCCTGTTCGGCTTGGTGAGGCGAGAGAGCTTTGCCGCCGGCGCCGCTGATCAATTTCTGGTAGGTATCGGCCACAGCCAGAATGTGGGCCTCGATGGGAACATTGACCGAACGCGCTCCTTGCTCATGCACAATTTGCTGCGCGACGATGATCGGAATCACCCGCCGCAGCGAATTTCCAACGGCCTGGGCGCGCGCGTCGGCCTTGCGCGGCTTGCGGAAGCTCGCCTCCACTTCGTCGCGGCTCATATCGGCGGCCTTGTAAAGAATGTCGTTGGTGATGCCCAGCTTGCCCAGGTCGCGCAGCAACACCGCCGAGCGCAGCAGCTCGACCCGGTTCGAACCCAGGCCCATCGCCTCCGCCATTCTTGTCGACGCCTCGACCACGCGCTGGTTTTCGCCCACCCCGAGCTTCTCGTTGCTCATGACATGTTGCAGCACCAGCAACAGCCCGCTGCAACTTTCCCGGATGTCGGTCGTCATCGCCTCCTTGCGCTCATAAAGCGTGCCCATGGCGTAGCCGACAACCACCAATACCCCGGCCCAGATGGCGAAGTTGAAAAGCCGCTCCCAGGGCAGCCACAGCACCCGGTGCGCCGGCATCAGCTTGTTCACGAAGTCCAGCAGAACCACCAGGAACACGCAGGCAAAGGCGGTGAGCGTTGCATGCCGCCGCCCGAAGTTGTAGGCCGAATACAACGTTGGCAGAAAGTAAAAGCACAGCGCCATGGGCAGCGACTGCGCGAAGAATTGCACCGTCGCCGCAACCAGCAACAGCGAGAGCAGCAGAATGCTTTCCTGGGCAATTTTACTCATCTTCGATTTTCCAATTTCCCGATCGTCAAACCGTCGTTCACGCGAGCGAGGAAACTCATCCTGATATATTCAGGCAAGTGCGCGCCCGTGCAAAGTTACCGGGGTAATGAAGTCATTTGTATGAAAACGGTATGGCGGCCCGCGTAGAGACGGGGCTGGGCACGTCCCGGACGCGGCCAGCCGCGTGCGGAATGCAAGGTATAATTTCATAGTCACACTTCGCGAAGGATGGCGCACGAAAATGTCCGCAGGCAATGGCAAAAACGGCAATAACGGCAGTGGTTTGGATGCGGCCCTCAAGCCGCGGGCAGAGTGGCTGGCGCAGCGGAAAGGCGGAAAACAAAGACGGCAACTTTTCGCAGATGCACTACGCGCGCCGCGAGTGTGACGACCGGCGAGATGCAATACATCGCCTACCGCGAGAAGCATCGCGCCGGAGTTGGTGCGCGATGAAGTCGCTCGCGGACGCATGATCATTCCCGCGAACATCAACCATCCCGAACTCGAGCCCATGGCGATTGGCGTGGCGTCGCTGTGCAAGATCAACGCCAACATCGGAAACTCGGCCGTCACCTCGAACATGGAGGAAGAGCTCAAGAAGCTGCACACCGCCGTCCACTACGGCGCCGACACGGTGATGGACCTCTCGACCGGCGGCGATATTCATCAAATTCGCGAAGCCATCGTCCGCCATTCGCCCGTCCCGGTCGGAACGGTGCCGATTTATGAAGCCATCTCGCGCGTCCGGCGCGTCGAAGACCTCACCGCCAGCATCATGCTCGAAGTGATCGAAGAGCAGGCGCAGCAGGGCGTGGATTACATGACCATTCACGCGGGCCTGCTCATTCAATATGTGCCCATGGTGGCGAAGCGCATCACCGGCATCGTCAGCCGCGGCGGCGCCATGCTGGCGCAGTGGATGACCTCACCACCACAAGCAGAACTTCCTCTACGAATGCTTTGAAGACATCTGCAAGATTTTCGCCAAGTACGACGTGACTTTTTCGCTCGGCGACGGCCTGCGTCCCGGATGCCTGGCCGACGCCAGCGATGAAGCGCAGTTCGCCGAACTGAAGACCCTGGGCGAACTGACCCGCATCGCCTGGAAGCACGACGTGCAGGTGATGATCGAAGGCCCGGGCCACGTGCCCATGCACAAGATCAAAGAGCAGATCGATCTGGAAAACGAGTGGTGCGACGAGGCTCCGTTCTACACGCTGGGGCCGCTGGTCACCGACATCGCTCCCGGCTACGACCACATCACCTCCGCCATAGGAGCGGCGATGATTGGATGGTACGGCGCGTCGATGCTCTGCTACGTCACGCCGAAAGAACATCTCGGCCTGCCCAACGAAAAAGATGTGAAAGACGGAATCATCGCCTATAAGATCGCCGCCCACGCCGCCGACATAGCCCGCCAGCGTCCCGGAGCGCGCGACCGCGACGACGCCCTGAGTTATGCGCGCTATAAGTTCGATTGGGAAAAACAGTTTGAGCTTTCGCTCGATCCCGAGACGGCGCGCTCCATGCACGACGAAACCCTGCCGCAGGAGCAATATAAGACCGCCGCCTTCTGCTCCATGTGCGGCCCGAAGTTCTGCTCGATGAATTACTCCAGCAAAGTGGACGAATATAACAAGCAGGTCCACGGGCTGGAGAAGCAGGACTACTCGGGGCTGGCGGAGAAGCTGGTCACGATCAAGTAGGTTGTGTAGGGCGGACACTCCTGTCCGCCTTGTGTGGCGCGGGCGCCCTCGCCCGCGAGATGCCGTCAATGTGCCTGTGCGAGCGACTGGCGTCTCGCCCGTCCAAACGGGAGAACTCACGTAGGGACAGCCGCCCTCGGCTGTCCGAGTGTGGGGACGGGCGTCTCGCCCGTCTAAGCCAACTCGCGCAGCAGCTCGCAGCGTAAGTACGATTCGTGTCAGGGCACACATTCAGGTGTGTCGAAAAACCCGCCCAAGCAGAGCTTGGACTGAGGGGGCCTTGCTTAGTGTAGTCTAGACGCGATAAGTCGGGTCACCCACCATCGGGTGACCTGGCATTGATGGCAATTTATCTTACTCCGCAGCAAGCCGTTGCTACAACCTATGGCTGATAAATCTCCACGGTGCTGACGGGGTGACCGCTAGTGCTGTATTCACCACCGAAGCAGTACAACTGCCCGTTATACACCACTGACCTGCCAAGACCCATCGTACCTTTGGGCATGGGGGTCAGAGTCTCCCACACGTCATTGGACAGGGTGAGCGATTCAGTCAAGGTTAAGGCCGCGCTGTCCACGTCGTCCCAGCCACCTGCGGAGTACAATCGTCCACCGATGGCACCGGCACAGGTGTTTTGTCGGAGTGTGGGATCGGAATTGAGGAGAGTCCATGTATTCGTAGCCACGCTGTACGCTTGGTTGTTCCCATCAACATAACCATCCGAACCGTTAGTCACTAAAATCGTAGTCCCGATTAGCGCACCCGAGGCGCTGTCCTCGGGAGACAACATTGACGCTCCCGGCTGCCACGTATTGGTCTTGGGGTTATAGCCCTCGACCGTTGCGAGGAAGTTTCCGTCGCCGTATCCGCCCATGACCCAAATAATGCCCTTCTCTACGACACACACCGCACCAGCCTCAGCCGTGGTAGGCATGGGGGTCTTCGAAGACCACTTCTGCGTGTTCGGGTTGTAAGCCCACACCGCGTCGGTATACTGCGGGTTGCCGGAACTGGCGATGTTGCCGCCGATAAAGTATAAGATATTGTTCACCACTGCGGCGCACCCGCTTCCTGTCGCTGTCGGCAGGGGAACCCCTGTGCTCCATGTGTTCGTTGCGGGGTTGTAAATTTGGACGTTATTAGCGACGTGTACTGAAGGGGTTCCTCCGCCGACGACATAGATTTGATTTTTGAGAACCGCGACAGCCGTGTCATCAAGGGCTACCGGCATTGGCGCGCCGCTGCTCCAAATATTGTGATTACCTTGCCATTCGACCGAGAAGCTGGACAAGTCAGACGAGAGCGACGAAGGCACGGCTTCAATCGTGCCAGTTGATGTGCCGTCGCTGGTCATCGTGATTTGGCCCACAGGCATTGCGCTCGCAAACGCTCCAATCGGTTGACTTTGTGGGCTCACGGTGGTCACAATCGCGGAATTCTCGGACCTGAAAGAGACCGTGCCGAAATTGGCGAACGGTTTGAAGCCACCGAGTATTTTTGAGTTTGAGGGGTCTTCGGCAATCCATTGGCGGACCAAGCTTCTTACCATGGTTCTTGGCAGCAAAGCTGAAAGTCTTTCCGGCGTCATTGATCGTAACGGTGAACCGCCCACTTTTAGAGCTGTAACTGATCTTTGCAGATATTTGGTCGCCAGCATTTATCGGAAAATTGGGAATTTTCTGCTGCCCGAGAATAATATCCTCGGGCACAAACTCGTACCAAGCATAATAATGCGGGGTCCCCAATAAGACAGTCGGACTCTGTTCAAATCTGTTCGAGTGTGGGTCCTGACCACCCACCGAAGCCGTCAATGCCTACCCAAAAAGTAGAATATGTAGTTTCCAAGGGGGCACAGATGACGGCTGGAACTGTCCAAGAACCTGTAGCTTGCGTTACCGAGCCTAGTGGTGCTAATAGAGTATAACCACTCCAATTCTCACTTGGGTCGGCGTAATCTGGGAGTGCATAACGGCGGGCAAAACCGCAACCACGGCCAAGAATCCAATGCAGCGCCAAGTTCTCATATATTATCTCCTCAACCGGAATTTCCTTTTTGACTTCGAAAAACGCCATCATTATACACTCGTCTCGCCTGCTTGCAACATTCTGAAACGATTTTTCCACCGGTGCACTCCAACAACAAGGCGCCCCAAGTTCGCGCCCGTCTTTTGGGCGCAACCTGGGTGCTCGTAGTTCGCTGCGCCACTCTCCAAAAACGCTATTAAACCCTTGACACCAGAGTTAAAATAGTACTTAGGTAACCGCTCAGCGCGGGCCTCAAATTATGTACTAAGTTCTTTGAAATCAAGATTTTGCCAGTATCTCCTACGGTAACTCCTTGATTCTAAAGGAAGGCGAAATTTCGCTATGCCACTAACTCCTTTACTATCAAGACTTTACCTCTAACCCCTTTGTTTTGAAGATTTTGAAAATAATGCCCTTTAGATTCAAGATTTTAGAGATATAAGGGGGGAGGGGGGTACCCCCAGCAACCAATGGCCAGGGCTACACCAACTGTGAAAACGCTCTAAGAGCAAAAGCAAAATGCAAGAGACAAAAACCAGAGGCCAAGAGCTAAGAGCTAAAAGCTAAGAGCCAATAGCTAAGAGCCTTTCTCCGTGTCTCCGTGCCTCGGTGGGGAAGTTTTTCTCAGCTCATGGGCGCGCTCGAATTCTTTCGCCAGTTCTGGCGAGTCGAGGTTTTCGCGGATGTGCGCCAGGCGTTGTTCGAGCTTGAGCAGCGCGTCGCTCAGGTTCTGGCGATTGCTGATGGCGATGTCGCGCCACATGGAATAGGGGCTGCCGGAGATGCGGGTCATCTCACGCAGGGCTCGTCCGCCAATGTCGAGCGCGGGCGCGTCCGGGCCAAATTCATCGACCAGCGCCGCGGCCAGCGCGGTGGAGATCATCTGCGGCAGATGGCTGATCCAGGCGCAGAAACGGTCGTGATCGGAGGGATCGAGCACGGCGATCCGCGCGCCCATCTTTTCCGCACAGTGGATAAATTCTCCGCAGAGTCCGGCGTAAATGTTCTGTCCGGGAAGCGGCGTGAAGAGCCAGGTGGCGCCTTCGAAAAGGTCGGCATCGGCAAACTCCACCCCGGCCTGCTCTTTGCCCGCCATGGGATGCCCGGCGAGGAATCTCTGCCCGGCGTTTCGCCCGAAGGACTTCACGGCGCGCTCCACAATTTGCGCTTTCGTGCTGCCCACGTCGGTGACAAGCGTCTTGGCCGGCAGCGCAGGACCGAGCCGGTCGATCAGGTCGAGAATCGGAATCACCGGCGCTGCCAGCACCACCAGATCGCTGCCGCGCACGGCGTCCGCGGGGTTGACCGCTCCCGAATCGATGGCGCCGCAGCGCTCGGCCTTCTCCAAAGTTGGAGCGCGACTGCAACCGACGATTCGTCCGGCGAGCTGGCGCTTCTTCAACGCGAGGCCGAGCGAGCCTCCGATCAAACCGACTCCGATAATGGTGACTTGTTTGAAAGGCATGGGGAATAATTTTTCATCCCGACCCTGAGCCTAGCCGAAGGGGAGGGATCTGCATTTTACCGGCTGTAGCTGCGAGCTACGGGCTCCGAGCTTCGAGCGACCGGATTGCTCGAAGCTCGCGGCTCGAAGCTCGCAGCCGAATCGTTGTTTCCTCGTGCGCTCCGGCAAGAAGTTCACGCGATCTCGCGCCCCACGGCGGACGCGATCATGCGAAGCTCGTCCATCAACTGCGAAAACTGTTCCGGGTAAAGCGACTGCGCGCCATCGGAGAGCGCTTTGTCGGGCTGGTGATGGACCTCGATGAGCAGAGCATCGGCGCCAGCGGCAACGGAGGCGCGCGCCATGGGGGCCACTTTGTCGCGGCGTCCGGTGCCGTGCGAGGGATCGGCGGTCATGGGCAGGTGCGAGAGCTTGTGAATGATCGGGATGGCGGAAATGTCCATCGTGTTGCGCGTGTAAGTCTCGAAAGTGCGAATGCCGCGCTCGCAGAGAATAATTTCGTAGTTGCCGCCGGCCAGCAGGTATTCCGCGGAACACAGGAGTTCTTCGAGCGTGGCGGCGATGCCGCGCTTGAGCAGCACGGGTTTGCGGACCTTGCCGAGTTCGCGCAGAAGATTGAAGTTCTGCATGTTGCGCGCACCCACCTGGAAAATGTCGATGTAAGGCAACATCAGCGGGATTTGCGAAATCTCCATGACCTCGCTGACCACGAGCAGTTTGAATTCATCGCCCGCTTCGCGCAGCAGTTTCAAGCCGTCAATGCCGAGCCCCTGAAACGAATAGGGAGAAGAGCGAGGCTTGAAAGCGCCGCCGCGCAGAACGCGCGCTCCCGCTTTGGCGACCGCTGCGGAGACGGCAAAAAGCTGCTCGCGCGATTCGACCGAGCACGGCCCAGCCATGACGACGATTTTCTTCCCGCCGATTTCAATCCCGTTGGCGAATTTGACCACCGTGCCTTCGGGACGAAAATTGCGGCCAGCCAGCTTATAAGGCGAAGTGATGCGGTGGACTTCCTGCACTCCCGGCAGCATTTCAAGTTCGCGGGTGTCGAAATCATGGGGCACTCCGACGCCGCCGAGAACGGTCTGGCGCGCTCCGGTGGAGCGGTGGACTTCAAAGCCGAAGTGGACCAGCCGATCGATCACCTGCTGGATCTGATCTTCACTGGCGGAATCCTGCATTGCGACGATCATGGGTGCGCTCGTTTTACCCGGCCGCGGCGCGCTCGGAACGGCAGCGCGCCGGGGCTGAAAATTCTATTCCTCGAACTGGGAATCAATTCCGGTCTCGTGGGAGGCCGGTCCGTCATCGGGAGCGATTTCGTGTTTCTGGATACTGCGCATCACGTCGATGATTCGTTCGTAAATCTGCGCCAGATCGCGTTCGGCCAATGGACCGGCGCTGTTGCGCTGAACATTGGCGATCACCTCGCGCTCGCGTTCCGGTTCGTAAATGGGCAGGCTGGTATTGCGTTTCAAGCGCCCAATTTCGACGACCGCGGCAGCGCGCTGATTGAGCAGCGCCGCCAGTTTGCGGTCCAAGTCGTCAATTTTCTTACGCCAATCGGAAATGTCCATAGTAGCTTTCAGCCGTCAGCCATCAGTTCAATCGCCAAAATCAGACGCCAATTCGAAAGGCCCGCATATCGAGCTCGTAAGGCGCAATCATCGGGCACGTCGCACCGGCGGCTGACGGCTGATGGCTAAGAGCTGCCTTACAGATTGTGCCACAGACGCGGCTTTTCGTCCTGGATTTTGTTCTACAACCTCAAACCGGCGCTGCCGACGGCGGCGAATTGCTCAGGGGGCGAAATTCCGAACCCGATCCAACGCCGTGTGATGGCCATCATTGACCCAACTTCCCGCAGGATGCTATAAACAACTGTTTTGCATTGGGGCGTGCGGCGAGAAAAATCACACGTTATAACCCCTGAAATAGGATCGTTAGGAGGATTTGATGAGCACTTATACCGCGAGTCTTATGTCCGCGGCGCGCCGCTTTGCGAAAACGTCGGCAACGCTAGCAACTCTGCTGCTGCTGACCGCCGGCTGTGCGCTGGCGCAACCCGCCGCCGAAACTACCGAAGCTGGCGGCGAGGCGGCCTTGAAACTGCCCGACCTTTCTACGGTTCCCTTCCTCGGCATGAATGGCCATCGCCTGCTGATGATCGGGCTGCTGTTCTGCGTCTTCGGCCTCGGCTTTCGGCATGGTCATTTTCCTGCGCCTGAAGAACCTGCCCGTGCACCGCTCCATGCGCGAAATCTCGGAACTGATTTACGAGACCTGCAAGACCTACCTGATCACGCAGGGCAAATTCCTGATGCTGTTGTGGGCCTTCATTGCCGCCGTCATCGTGCTTTACTTTGGCGTGCTGCGGCATTTTGAAGTGCCCCGCGTCATCATCATTCTGGCGTTCAGCCTGGTGGGAATCGCGGGCAGCTACGGCGTGGCGTGGTTTGGCATTCGCGTCAACACCTTCGCCAATTCGCGGACGGCCTTCGCCGCTCTGCCCGGCAAACCTTACCCGATTTATCAGATCCCGCTTGAGGCCGGAATGTCGATCGGAATGATGTTGATTTCGGTCGAACTGCTGATCATGCTCTTCATCCTGCTCTTCGTGCCCGGCGATTATGCCGGCCCGTGCTTCATCGGATTCGCGATCGGCGAGTCGCTGGGCGCGGCGGCGCTGCGTATCGCCGGCGGCATCTTCACCAAGATCGCCGATATCGGCTCCGACTTGATGAAGATCGTTTTCAAGATTAAGGAAGACGATGCCCGCAATCCCGGCGTGATTGCCGATTGCACCGGCGACAATGCCGGCGACTCGGTTGGCCCGTCCGCCGACGGTTTCGAAACTTATGGCGTGACCGGCGTCGCGCTGATTACCTTCATTTTGCTCGGCGTCAAAGATCCCTCCATCCAAGTGCAGTTGCTGGTGTGGATTTTCGTCATGCGCATCATGATGCTGGTGTCGAGCGCGCTGGCGTATTTCATCAATGGCGCCATCGCCAAGGCCCGCTACGGCAACGCGGACAAAATGAATTTTGAAACGCCGCTTACCTCGCTGGTCTGGCTCACTTCGATCGTTTCCATCGTGGCCACCTACTTTGTTTCGTATTTCATCATCCCCAGCCTGGGTGGCGACATGACGCAGTGGTGGAAGCTGGCTTCGATCATCTCCTGCGGAACGCTGGCGGGAGCGCTGATTCCCGAACTGGTCAAAGTCTTTCACCTCGGTGGAATCGCGCCACGTCAACGAAGTGGTGACCTCGGCAAAAGAAGGCGGCGCATCGCTCGGAATCCTCTCCGGTTTTGTCGCCGGAAACTTTTCCGCGTATTGGCTGGGGCTGGCGATGGTCGGCTTGATGTCGATTGCCTACTTCTTCAGCCAGATGGGCTTGGGCGTGGCGGCCACCATGATTGCCGCGCCGGTGTTTGCCTTTGGCCTGGTTGCCTTCGGCTTCCTCGGCATGGGGCCGGTGACCATCGCGGTCGATTCTTATGGCCCGGTCACCGACAACGCGCAGTCCGTCTATGAACTTTCGATGATCGAGCAGGTCCCCAACGTCAAGGCGGAAATCAAGAAGGACTTCAACATCGACGTGAATTTCGAGCGCGCCAAAGACTTGCTGGAAGAGAACGACGGCGCGGGCAATACCTTCAAGGCGACCGCCAAGCCGGTGCTGATTGGAACCGCCGTCGTGGGCGCAACCACGATGATCTTTTCCATCATCATGGCCCTGACCAATGGGCTGAAAAACCGCGAATGTGGAGAAGCTCTCGTTGCTGCATGCTCCATTCTTCCTAGGACTGATTACCGGCGGCGCGATGATCTATTGGTTTACCGGCGCATCCATGCAGGCCGTGACCACCGGCGCCTATCGTGCGGTGGAGTTCATCAAGGCCAACATCACATCTCGAGGGAGCGGAGAAGGCATCGGTCACCGACAGCAAGAAAGTGGTCGAGATCTGCACCAAGTACGCGCAGAAGGGAATGTTCAACATCTTTCTCGCCGTTTTCTTCGGGACCCTGACCTTTGCCTTCATCGAGCCGTTCTTCTTTATCGGCTACCTGATCTCGATTGCGATCTTCGGTCTCTACCAGGCCATCTTCATGGCCAACGCCGGCGCCGCCTGGGACAACGCCAAGAAGATCGTCGAAACCAAACTCAAGCAGAAAGGCACGCCGCTGCACGACGCCACGGTGATCGGCGACACGGTGGGCGATCCTTTCAAGGACACGTCTTCGGTGGCCATGAACCCGGTCATCAAGTTCACCACGCTGTTCGGATTGCTGGCGGTCGAACTGGCCGTCTCGCTGGCCAACAGCCATGGCGCCAGACTGACGCACATTCTGGCGCTCTGCTTCTTCGCCGTTTCCGTCTCTTTCGTGTACCGGTCGTTCTACGGGATGCGCATCACTTCGGAGTAAGTGGGTTGAGTTGATCGTGTAAGGAGATATGACGGTGCGCATACCCGCTCATCGCAAAGAACGCGATGAGTAGGGCACCCGGCAAGGCTCGGATCGTCAGTGGTAACAATCAGGCGGAGACGGGGCAAGCCCCGTCCCCACCAGCGGAACTACCACACCCGACAGGCGTTCTCGCGCACCATCGGCTGCCCGGGCTTGCAGTGGAAGGCGGCGCGAAATTCGGCCAAGTTCGAGACCACGCCATTGGCTCGATACTTTTCGGGCGAGTGCTCATCCATCGTGGCCCGCAGGCGCTTGTTCTCATCGCGCTCGTTGGTGCACCAGCCCTGGCCGTAGGAGACGAAGAAACGCTGCTCGGGCGTCAAGCCATCGAGCGGCTCGAGTTTTTGGTCCTTCGTGTCTTCCTTCCACGCCAGATACGCCAGGAGCGTTCCGCCGAGATCGGCCAGGTCCTCGCCGTTCGTCAGTTTGCCGTTGACCTTGATGTCGTCGATGACCGTATATCCGGAGAATTGGTCAACCACACATTTGGCGCGCCGTTCGAATTCCTTGCGGTCGGCGCCGGTCCACCAGTTGCGCAAATTGCCCTGCGCGTCGAACTGGCTGCCCTCGTCGTCAAAGGCGTGGGTGAGTTCGTGGCCCATGGTGGCGCCGGTATTGCCATAGTTGGGGGCGGCATCGGAAAGGGCGCTGAAGAGCGGAGGCTGGAGCACTCCGGCGGGAAAGTTGATGTCGTTTTTCTGCGGATCGTATTCGGCGTTGACGGTGGGCGGCGTCATGCCCCACTCCTTGTGGTCGACGGGTTTGCCGATTTTCGCGAGCTGACGGTGGAACTCGAACCAGGAGGCGCGTTCGGCATTTCCGACTTCGTCTCCGCGGACGATTTCCAGCGCGCTGTAGTCGCGCCAATTGTCGGGATAACCGATCTTGTTGGCGATGGCGTGCAGCTTGATGAGGGCCTGTTCCTTGGTGGCGGCGCCCATCCACGGCAGGGCCTGGATCTCGCTCTGCATGGCGGCTTCGATCTCTTTAACGATTTTCAGCGCCGCCTCTTTGGCCTCGGGGCTGAAGTACTTCTTTACATACGCCTGGCCCAGGGCTTCTCCGAGGTCCTCATCCACGTCGTTGGTGCAGCGCTTCCAGCGCGGCGGCAACTGCTCTTGTCCGCTCAGGGTCTTGCCGTAGAAACTGAAATTCTCTTTTACGAAGGCAGCGGAGAGGCTGGTGGCCGCGCTGTGGGCGGCGTGCCAGCGCAGATAGGTTTTCCAGTCGGCGAGGCCCACCTTTTCGAGTTGTTCGTTCATGACGTGGAAATATTTAGGGGTTACGACGTTCAGGGTACCGAGCGATCCCAGGCCGGTTTTGGTGAAATAGGCGTTCCAGCCGAAAGCGGGAGCCAGCTTTTGCAGTTCTTGCACCGTCATTTTGTGATAGAGGCTGGGCGGATCGCGGCGTTCGACGCGGGTCATCTGGCCCTTGGCGAGCGCGGTTTCGATGCGCATAACAGTGGCGGCTGCGGTGGCCGCGTCGGCGGGCTTGTCGCCCAGCAGCTCGAACATCCTGGCAACGTGCGCGACGTAGGCCTTGCGCAGTTCCGCGGATTTGGCATCGGCCTTCAAATAGTAATCGCGATCGGGCAGCCCGAGTCCGCCCTGATCGGCCTCGGCGATGACCTGCGTGGAGTCCTTGTAGTCTTGATTCGAGCCAAAGCTGAACAGCATTCCCTCCGGCGGGAACTGCGCGGTCGCGACATACTCGGCCAGGTCCTGCTTCGACTTCAGACCGGAGATGCGCGCCAGTTCGGGCTCCAGGGGCTGGGCGCCGAGCTTGTCGATGGCGGCCTCATCCATGCAGGAGGCGTAGTAATCGCCGATCTTTTGGGTGACGGCGTCGCGCGCGGCGTTTGGCGTTGCCGCATCTTCCAGGATCGTCCGCAACAACGCGCGGTTGTCGTCCTCGAGCTTTTCGTAGGTGCCCCATCTGGATTGGTCGGGGGGAATCGGATTCTTCTTCATCCACCCGCCGCAGGAGTAGGTGTAGAAGTCCACGCAGGGATCGACGGTCTTGTCCATGGCGGAAACATCGAGCACGGGTTCGGAGGCTGAGTGTTGGGCAAAAGCGGGCGCAGCGGCGAGGAACGCCGCCAGAATCAGAGCGAAGATTTTCCAGTTCATATTAGTTTTTGGGCGCGAAAGCGCTCTCCAAGATTATCGCTTCGCGCAAGATTTATCCAGCGTTACGGACCGGGCGGGGCGCAGGGCAACACTCCGCCCTGTCTCCGCTGGCCGAGAACGCAGCCTTCCGGCCGGCGGAGGCGGAGAATGTTTGGGGCCTCTTGACAGCGACAGGCATCTGCATAAGTATGTATGCGTCGTTAGCGGTGAAGAAGTAACACCGTTGAGAAGAGGACAAGAATGGCGACTGAGGCCAGGATGTTTCAGGACCCGGCAGTACGGACCGCTATTCGTTTCCTGGAGGAGCTGACCGCAGACTATCGTGACAACGATTTTGCCGTGCGGTTTTGGGACGGGACCGAGTGGAGGGTTGGACAGCGGCCGCAGTTTACGCTGGCGCTCAAGCATCCGGGGGCCCTGAGGAACATGTTCATGGCGCCCAGCGAGTTGACCTTGGGCGAAGCCTTCATCTTCGACGATTTCGATGTGGAGGGCGACCTCGAAAGCGCATTCGATCTTGCCGACTTCCTGTTGCTGCGTGACTGGCCGGTCACGGACAAGATGGGGCTGGGGAGCCTGCTGGCGAGGCTGCCGGCCGCGAACGGCCACGACAAGGGCCGGCAGGGAGCGGACCTCAGCGGAACGGCGCACTCCAAAAAACGGGACCGTCGCGCTGTGACTTACCACTACGACGTTTCCAACGACTTCTACGCACTCTGGCTCGACCGCGCAATGGTCTATTCCTGCGCATTTTTCAAATCTTCCCAAGACAGCCTGGACACCGCTCAAGCGCAAAAACTCGACTACCTCTGCCGGAAGTTGAGACTGCGGCCGGGCGATCGTGTGCTGGACCTCGGTTGCGGATGGGGCAGCCTGCTCATGCACGCCGCCAGGAACTATGGCGTTCACGCTTTTGGCATCACCCTTAGCGTCCCTCAGGCGGAACTGGCACGCGAGCGCATACGAGAAGCCTGCCTGGCGGACCTCTGCAAAATCGAAGTTTGCGACTACCGGGACCTGCCACGGCAGGAATTTGACAAACTGGTGAGTGTGGGAATGTTTGAGCACGTGGGCGAAGCGTTGTTGCCGGAGTACTTCCGCCGGGCATGGGGCCTGCTGCGGCCGGGCGGGGTGTTTCTCAACCATGGCATAGCGGCCTCGGCGACGTTCCGGCGGCAGGGGCCCTCATTCATGGACAAGTATGTTTTTCCCGATGGCGAACTTGTTCCCATCAATGTCACCTTGCGCGCAGCCGAGGCCTGTGGATTCGAGGTGCGGGACGTGGAGGGCCTGCGTGAGCATTACGCGCTTACGCTTAGGCGATGGGTACGCCGCCTCGAAGAGAATGCGCCGCAGGCGCGAAGCATAGTCGGGGAAGCGGCTTATCGCGTATGGCGGCTTTATATGTCCGGCTCGGCGCACGCATTCGCCACCGGACGGCTTAACCTATACCAAGTCCTGCTCAGCAAGCCCGTGGATGGAGACAGCCACTTGCCACTTACCAGAGAGGACTGGTACGCCTGATAAGTGACACTTCGGTGGGAAGGATGCACGCGTCAAGAAAGAAATTGTCATTCCGAGCGCCCGGTTTTGGCGCGAGGAATCTGCAATTTTGCCGCGGGCGAAATGCATATCCCTCTCCTTCGGCTGCGCTCAGGGCCGGGATGACAATCCTGGAAATGTCATATATTGTGCGAATCTCAGTAATCTGAAAGTAGCAATCCGCATCGCTTATGAAGACACCAAAACCAACGGCTAGCGGCGCGAATGTGTCGAGGTCGAAAAGAAGCAAAAACAAAGCGGGGACCGCGACTGCCTCGGCCCGCGAGCCCGACCGTGGACGCAGCTATTTGACGTCTGCGACGACATATTACGTTGCGCTGCTGCTGATTGCCGCCGTTAGCATTTGGATGCGGATGGGATTTCCGGTTTACCTGCTTACCGTCGCGGGATTTGACGATGCGCTGTTCCTTCAAATAGCGGGTTACTTGAGAGCGGGAGATTGGCTTGGCCCCTACGACAAGTTCACGCTCGCCAGAGGCATGTTTTATCCGCTGTTTATCGGCGCAGCTTCCTTTGCGGCTATACCACTGAAGATCGCCGAGCAGGCGGCGTATTTGGCTGCATCGGCGCTGACTGCTGGACTGGTGCGCCGCCGAGCCGATAATAACCTTTTCGCTCTTGTCCTCTTCGGACTTCTTGCTTTCAACCCGGTTCTTTGGAACGTTGACCTCGCCCGAGTGATACGGGAAGGGCTGTATGTAAGCCTGCCGTTGGCAGTCGTTGCTCTTGCTGTCGTAATCGCTTTCCCAACTCAAGAGGGCAATCGCTACGGTCGCAGAATTCTTCAAGGCTGCAGTCTTGGTCTTATCGGAGGGGCGTTCTGGCTGACCCGTGAGGAGGGCATTTGGATTCTGCCCGCCCTGGCGGTCGTAGTCGCAGTCGCGCTCATCGGCGTACTGCGACCCGGCTGGATTCCGCCTTCTGAGCCGGGGGTTTTCCCGCGCCGCTCGGACCACCTTAAGGCAATCGCTTTGCCTTTCGCGGTGGCTATCGCCGTGTTCTTCGCCGCAGACGGGCTGGTTGCAGGATTGAATTACAGGCATTACGGCATATTCGAGACCAACGAATTCAGAGCGAAGAGTTTCTTGCGCGCCTACGGAGCCATAGCACGCATCCAGCACAATGAATGGCAGCGTTACATGATCTTTCCCAAGGATGCTCGCCAGCGTGCCTATTCCGTCAGCCCAGCGGCCCGCGAACTTGCACCCGGCCTCGAGGTCCGTTGGGGGAGTCGTGGCGGCGTTCAGGCTGCAAACAGGTGGATATCGCTCCGTGTCCGGAAGTTCCCTCGGGATGGTTTTGGTTTGAACTCCGCGATGCGGTGTCCTCTGCGGGTCATTATGGTTCCGCGGTAGAGGCGATGCGTTTCTACGACAGGTTGGCCGATGAGATCAATGCGGCCTGCGCTCGCGGCAGCATAGACTGTCTTTCTCCCAGGGCCACCATGTCGCCTCCATTTCGACGGGAGTACTTATGGGAAACCGTTCAGAGCGCGAAAGCTGTGACCAGGGTTATGTTCACGATGGGCGATGGACAGGTGGGTTCCGCTCCCAGCGTGGGCACACGGCAGGAGGTCAAATCCTTCGCTGATATTGTAGGCAGTGTATATCCCACATCAAACCGTGTGATCCAGGGTTGGGCGGCCGCCGCTTCCGAGACACCAAAAATACAATTGATTGAACGCGACCCGTCATACCATGCTTCGATCGACATCCTGCCCGCGCAGGACGTGGTGGCGGCGCACCCAGACCTCAAGGCGATGCGTTTTCAGCTGGAGACCGACTGCCCGGTCGAAACTTGTGATTTGGTGGTGGAAGCGCCCGCCGGTCAGTTTGGCAAGGTTCCCATGTCGCAGTTGACTCCCGGATCGAGCTTTAAGACCCAAGAAGCCCTGCTCACGGTCGAGACTAACTCTGTTCCCGACACGGCAAGACTGACAGAGAGCGCTCAGGTGAAGATCGCAACCATTATAGCCAGGGGTTATGCAATGGCATTCCCGGTGCTGGCGATATTCGGTGTTGTCGGCCTGGTGTTCGCTGCCTTGTTGCGCAGGCAGCCCTCAATCCCGGCAAGCGTGCTGGCATTGGGTCTGGGAAGCGTGGCTGCTGTGGCCACTCGGATCATGTTGCTGGCCTACATCGATGCCTCGTCGATTCCAGTGGCAATTCTCCGTTACACTTCCCCCGCATCGCCATTCGTGATTATCTTCACTGTTGTCGGTATTTACGCGGGCTGCACTATTATTCTGAGAAGGAGCCGGTGGTTCCGTGACGGCTAGGGCGAATCCAGAATTGCTGTAACCACGGAGAAATGCTGAATTACGTCCGACGGAGACGGGACAAGCCCCGTCTCTACGCGAGCAGGGTGCAGCAATAGTTATACCGCTCCAGCCGTGCCGCTGCGTGTGGGCAGACCCACGGGAGCCCACGGCGCGCTTAATCTGAAAGTGGCAATCCGCAGCGCTTATGAAGACACCAAAACCAACAGCTAGCGGCGCGAATGTGCCGAGGTCAAGAGGAAGCAAGAACAAAGCGGGGACCGCGACTGCTCCGGCCCGCAAGCCCGTCTGTGGGCGCAGCTGCTTGACGTTTGCGACGACATATTACGTTGCGCTGCTGCTGATTGCCGCCATTAGCATTTGGATGCGAAAGGGGTTTCCTGCTTACCTGCGTCCCAACATGAACTATGACGATGGGCTATTTCTTCAAATGGCGCAGTACTTGAGAGCAGGAGATTGGCTTGGCCCCTACGACAAACATACGCTCGCCAAAGGCATGTTCTATCCGCTGTTTATCGGCGCAGCTTCCTTTGCGGCTATACCGCTGAAGATCGCAGAACAGGCAGCTTATTTGGCTGCATCGGCGCTGACTGCTGGACTGGTGCGCCGCCGAGCCGGTAATAACCTTTCTGCTCTTGTCCTCTTTGGGCTTCTGGCTTTCAACCCAGTGCTTTGGAATGTCGACCTTGCCCGAGTGATCCGGGAAGGGTTGTATGTAAGCCTGCCGTTGGCCGTGGTTGCTCTTGCCGTCGTAATCGCGTTCCCAACCCAAGAGGGCAATCGCTACAGTCGCAGGATCTTCCAAGGCTTCAGTCTTGGTCTTATCGGAGGGGCGTTCTGGCTGACCCGTGAGGAGGGCATTTGGATTCTGCCCGCCCTGGCGGTCGTAGTCGCAGTCGCGCTCATCGGCGTACTGCGGCCCGGCTGGATTCCGCCTTCTGAACCAGGCGCTTTCCCGCGCCGCTCCGACCACCTTAAGGCAATCGCTTTGCCTTTCGCGGTGGCTATCGCCGTGTTCCTGGCCACAGACGGGCTGGTTGCAGGATTGAATTACAGGCATTACGGCATATTCGAGACCAACGAATTCAGAGCGAAGAGTTTCTTGCGCGCCTACGGAGCCATCGCACGCATCCAGCACAATGAATGGCAGCGTTACATGATCTTTCCCAAGGATGCTCGCCAGCGCGCCTATTCCGTCAGCCCAGCGGCCCGCGAACTCGCACCCTTCCTCGAGGGTCAAGTGGGGGAGTTTTGGTGGCACACAGGCTGTAAGCAGGCGCATATCACTCCGTGTTCGGAAGTTCCCGCCGGATGGTTTATGTGGGAACTCCGCGATGCGGTGTCGCACGCCGGTCATTATGGTTCCGCGGTAGAGGCAATGCGTTTCTACGACCGCTTAGCCAATGAGATCGATGCAGCCTGTGCTCGCGGCAGCATAGACTGTCTTTCTGCCAGGGCCACCGTGTCGCCTCCATTTCGACGGGAGTACTTATGGGAAACTGTTCGGAGCGGGAAAGCTACGGCTAAGGTCTTGTTCACGATGGGCGATGGGCAGGTGGGTTCCGCTCCCAGTTTTGGCACACAGCAGGAGGTCAAATCCCTCGCTGACATTGTAAGCGGTGTTTATCCCCCCTCAAACCGTGTGATCCAGGGTTGGGCCGCAGCCGCTTCCGAGACGCCAAAAATACAATTGATTGAGCGCGATCCGTCATACCATGCTTCGATCGACATCCTGCCCGCGCAGGACGTGGTGGCGGCGCACCCGGACCTCAAGGCGATGCGCTTTCAGCTGGAGACCGACTGCCCGGTCGAAACTTGTGATTTGGTGGTGGAAGCGCCTGCCGGCCAGTTTGGCAAGGTTCCCATGGCGCAGATGACTCCTGGAGCGAGCTTTAATACGGGAGGAGCCCTGCTCACGGTCGAGACTAACTCTGTTCCCGACACGGCAAAACTCACAGAGAGCGCTCAGGTGAAGATCGCAGCCGTTATAGCCAAGGGTTATGCCATGGCATTCCCGGTGCTGGCGATATTCGGTGTCGCCGGCCTGGTGTTCGCTGCCTTGCTCCGCAGGCAGCCCGCAATCCCGGCAAGCGTGCTGGCATTGGGTCTGGGAAGCGTGGCTGCTGTGGCCACACGGATCGCCTTGCTGGCCTACATTGATGGCTCGTCGTTTCCCGCGGCAAATCTCCTCTACGCGTCCCCCGCATCGCCATTCGTGATTATCTTCACTGTTGTCGGTATTTACGCGGGCTGCACTATTATTCTGAGAAGGAGCCGGGAGTTCCGTGACGGCTAAAGAAAAAGAGTTTATCGAGCTCTCCGTGGTCATGCCTTGTCTGAACGAGGCGGAAACGCTGGAGTCGTGTATCCGTAAAGCACAGCGCGCCCTCCTGGAAGCAAGTATTGCGGGAGAGATCATTGTTGCCGACAACGGAAGCAGCGATGGTTCGATCGAGATTGCCGAGCGGCTGGGCGCTCAAGTGGTGAGGGTGCGGGACAAGGGATACGGCAACGCTCTGATGGGCGGGATCGCGGCTGCCCGAGGCGAGTTCATCGTCATGGGAGATGCCGACGGCAGCTACGACTTCGGCCACATCGCGCGCTTCGTCGAAGAGCTGCGCCGGGGCTCGGACCTGGTGATGGGCAATCGCTTCCGCGGCGGAATTCAGGATGGCGCCATGCCTCCGCTACACCGCTACCTTGGGAATCCGATTCTTACCAGTGTGGGGCGAGTCCTGTTTCGGAGCAGCGTGGGGGATTTTCATTGCGGCCTGCGGGCCTTCCGCAAGGATGCTTACGAGCGCATGGGGCTGCGGACCACGGGTATGGAGTTTGCCTCTGAAATGGTGGTGAAGGCGACTTTGCTCAAAATGCGAATCGCCGAGGTGCCTACAACGCTCTCTCCCGACGGGCGCAGCCGTCCCCCACATCTGCGCACTTGGCGCGATGGCTGGCGCCATTTGCGCTTTTTGTTCCTGTACAGTCCGCGCTGGCTGTTTCTGTATCCCGGAGTTGGCATGATGTTGTTGGGTACAATCCTCGGCGCGTGGTTGCTGCCGGCGCCCCGCACCGTCGCGGGAGTCACTCTGGATGTGCACACGCTTCTCTATGCTGCCGTGTTTGTTTTGCTGGGATTCCAGGCCATCGCCTTCGGCGTGTTCAGCAAGATATTTGCCGTCTCCGAGGGTCTGCTGCCGCCAGATCCGGCACTGGACAAGGCCTTCCAATACATTACCCTTGAGGTCGGACTGGCTGTGGGCGCGCTGTTCATGTTGGCCGGTCTGGGTCTGTCGGTCTATGCTTTGGGCTCCTGGCAATCGCGGCACTTCGGCGCGCTCGACTATGCGCAAACCATGCGCTTGGTCATCCCGGCGTCGCTGTTCCTTACTCTCGGCGTGCAGACGATGCTCGCGAGTTTCTTTTTGAGCGTACTCGGGCTGCGGCGGCGATGAGAACAGCCCCTCAGCCGACGCCTTCGCCGGCAGTTACGATGCGAAGCCAAGGTGGCGAAGTCCCCGGCCACGCCGCGCGGCTGCAATTCGTGTAAGATCCTTATGGCGAGTACAGCGCACCGCTTCTGCGCGTGTCGATCGCGCCGGGCCGGATTCAGGCGGGCCGGCGCGCGGCGATACTGCGCTTCTTGATACTCCCCAATTACCAGGTAGAACCGCGGCCTTCAGGCTTCTATATTTGGGCCGGCGCCGGCGGCACATTCCTGTCAGGAGAGACGAATGGCGAAAATCGCAAAGACAGCCGACCGGAAGAAGGTCATGGATACCACGAAATCGACCGCATGTCCCAAGTGCGGCAAGGACACCCGCATCGTCAAGCGCATGAAAGACCGCGAGCGCGGAGTGCCGGGCGGAATCTATATTTCGTGCTCGGCGTGCGAATTTTTTGAGAAGCTGTAAAAGCAGAAACCAGTTGCCAGCGCCCAGTACCGGCGTTGCCGAGGGTAGCGGGTTTAGTTGGAGTTGGCTGCCGGTTGCAGCAGCGCCACGGTGGTGGCCGGGCAATTCGTCGCCCGGCAATTGGCGGGCTGGTAGAGGTCCACGCGGACCCTCTGCACTCCGCGCTCTTTGAAGCCCAGCACATGCGCGGCGTTGTCGGAGACGTCGATGATGCGGCCGTCCACAATCGGACCCCGGTCGTTAATACGCACCACGACGGCGTTGCCGTTCCTCAGGTTGGTGACCTTGACCAAGGTGCCCAGCGGCAGGCTGGGGTGAGCGGCGGTGAAATTGCGCATGTCGTAGGGTTCTCCGCTGGCGGTCGGCTTGCCCTGGAATTTTTCTCCGTACCAGGACGCGGTCCCTACCTGATAGACCCTGACTTGATGGGCCGGGGAATTCGACTTCGAACTGCCAGCGTTTCTGGCTGGCTGCCCGCGGCTGTCGATGAGCAGCGGCGGTGTGACCTTGGCGGCTTCCAGGCTGCTTGGCCCGGATGCGGCTCCGGCCCCCAGACTGGCGACTGAATAAAGCAGGGCCAGGCCTTCGGCGAAACGTCGTCGCATTCAGTTACCTCTCAATCGTGAAAGTCGATTTTTAGGTCGTATGCTCCTTTATCAAACGATTGCAAAATGTTACAGGGGCCGGCGGAGCCTGTCAACTGGCGCGGCAGCGGGTGTAGATGCTCCAAGATAATGTCACCCCTTAACTGCAACCAGACTTTGTCACCCTATAGGGATGGTGACGATGAGTCAGAAAGAGTTCCAACGGGTGAAAGTGATTGAGAATGCAGCAGGCGGGAGGCTGAGCGTACGCGAAGCCTCCCGCCTGCTGCAACTGAGTGAACGCCAGGTGCAGCGCCTCAAGCGCCGCTATCGGCCCGATTCCGTGGGCTGGGTGCAGCACGGCAATCGCGGACGCTCCATGCCCTAGGCCGTTTCACTTCCCCAGAAGCAGTTGATCCTGAACTTGGCCCGCGGCAAATACCGGGGGTTCAACGATTCCCATCTGGCGGAAAAACTGCGCGACGATGAGGACCTCGCCCTCAGCCGCGAGACCGTGCGCCGCATCTTGCGCGCCGCCAAGCTGGCCTCTCCGCAAAAGCGCCGCCCGCGCCAATACCGCTCTCGACGCCCGCCCCGCCCGCGTTTCGGCATGATGGCGCTCACCGATGCCAGCCGCCACGACTGGCTCGAAAGCCGCGGCCCCGCGCTCACCCTCCTGGGCTTTCAGGACGATGCCACCAGCAAGATCCTCGCCGCGCACTTCCAACGCGAAGCCGAAAATACCCTCGGCTATCTCTTCTCGCTGCGCACCATGATCCTCGCGCACGGCGTCCCGCTCAGCCTCTACCGCGACCGCCACGGCATCTTTCAGCGCAACGATCCGCACTGGACCCTTGCCGAACAACTCGCCGGAAAACAATCTCCCACCCAACTCGGACGCGCCCTCGAAGAACTTGGCATCCAACAAATCCCCGCCTGTTCGCCCCAAGCCAAGGGCCGCATCGAGCGCGCCTGGCGCACCTTTCAGGACCGCTTGGTCAGCGAACTCCGCCTCGCCCGCGCCTCCACGTTGGAGCAGGCCAATCGCGTGCTCGACCGCTTCTGCGCCGACTACAACCAGCGCTTCGCTCGCGCCGCCGCTGACGCCGCCTGCGACTTCCGCTCCCTGCCGCGCCGCTTCGACCTCGCCCGCTGCCTCAGCTTGCGCTATCGGCGCGTGGTCGCCCCCGATCACACGGTCACTCTCGGCGCGCACTCCATTGCCCTGCCGCCCTTGCCCGGCCAGCGCGGCTACGCCGGAGAAACCGTCGAACTCTCGCATCAGCTCGACGGCACGCTGCGCGTCTATCGCGAAGACACTTTGCTGTGCGCTTTGCCTTTGCCGCTTGAAGAACACGCCGAACGACGCCCTGCGCCCATCACCACCGCGCAGAAACGAAAAACCCCGATGCCCCGCATCTATAACCTCTCCGGCCGCCCCGCTTTGGCGGCCGTTACTTAATCGACAAGGGGGTGACAAAGTCTCGTTGCAGTTAATACGACATTTTCTCGTTGCAACAACACTGGCGCGGCAGCGGGTGTAGATGCTCCAAGATAATGTCACCCCTTGGAACCTGTCCAAAAACGCTATTCAACCCTTGACACTAGAGTTAAAATAGTACTTAGGTGGCCGCCCAGCGCGGGCCTCGAATTATGTACTAAGTTCATTGAAATCAAGACTTTGCCGACAGCTATCACCGCAACTCCTTGATTCTAAAGGAAGGTGAAATTTCGCCTCACCACTAACTCCTTTGCTGTCAAGACTTTGCCTGTAACCCCTTTGTTGTGAAGACTTTGAAAATAATGCCTTTTAGATTCAACACTTTAGAGAGATAAGGGGGAGGGGGTACCCCAAGCAACTAATGGCCCAACTCCTTCGGATATTTCGCAGATATAAATGCCGGGGCGAAGGCCGGTGGCGAAGTAGTAAGCGTCGCCGACTTGGCGGGCGAAGTCGGCTGCGGTTTCAGCTCGAACAAGGTTGACTGTGCATCCGCCGAAGCCGCCGCCCGTCATCCGCGACCCATATACGCCATTGGTTCGATTGGCGATCTCAACCATCAGATCCAGCTCCTGGCAACTCACCTCGTAATTGTTCTTCAGGCTGCGATGCGATTCCGCCATCAATTCTCCGAACAAAGTAAGATCGCCGGCTTCCAGGGCCGATGCCGCTCTTAACACGCGATCGTTTTCCTCGACGACATGGCAGGCGCGCTTGTAGATCGTTGCCGGAAGCAGTGAGCGGTTATGCTCCAGGTCGCGCTTGCTCACATCGCGCAGAGCGCGGACGCCGGGAAGTTTCGCCGCGAGCAGCCGCACAGCTTCTTCGCACTGGGCGCGCCTGAGGTTGTACTCCGAGCCGGCCAGCTCGTGTTTCACCATGGTGTCGCAAATGACCAGGCGGGCTTGGCCGGGCACACTGAGGAGGCGGAAATCCAGGGAGCGGCAGTCCAGCAGCAGAGCGTGGCCGCTCTTGCCGTGACAGGCGATGAACTGGTCCATGATTCCGCATCTGGCGCCGACGTACTCGTTCTCCACGCGCTGGCAGAGCAGGGCGAGCTGGCGGAGGTCAATCGGATACCCTGCTGCATCCAGAAGAGCGTAGGCCACGGAAGTTTCCAGTGCGGCCGACGAACTGAGACCGGAACCAAGAGGGACTTCGCTCTGGATATAAAGGTCGGCTCCGGGCAGCGGGAAACCAGCCCGTTCGAGCGCCGCTGCAATTCCGATGACATAGTCCGTCCAATGGCCGGTGCGCTGGGCCGGAAGACGATCAAGATGGGCGCAAACCTCGCCCGTCGCGTTCGCCGAGTGGATGAACAGAGTGCGGTCGTTGCGCGTTTCGATTGCCACCCCGCAAGCCAGGTTGATGGCGGCGGGCATGACGTAGCCGCCGTTGTAGTCCGTGTGTTCCCCGATCAGGTTGACGCGTCCGGGAGCGCGATAAACTCGTCCCACGATCGCCAAATCGCGCTCGTAGTGCCGCTAACGGGGTTGAGACCAGTTCCATAAGCATGCTCTATGAATCGGTGCGGCGCAGCCCGGCGGAAACCAGAAACACGGGTCACGCCACTTCAGGTCGAAATGCCTGGCGTCACTTATCCTTTATCTTTTATCTTTCGCTCCACGCTCGGCGGCCTCTCTTGCACGACGCCTGCGTGCGAGAAAAAGCATGAGAAGACCGAACGCCAACAAGACCGTGCCCCATCCCAGGTCGATGCTGAGGCCGGAACCCGCCTGGCGCTGTGGCAGATCGCGCAGAATGCCCCAGAGCATCAAAATCAGACCGTAGACCGAAAACAACACGCCAATGGGCAGCCGAACGTCGAGTTGCACAGTGCCTCCCTAGCGGAAAATGAAGTTCAAAACCACGGTTGCGGCCAACGCAATCACACCCAAATAGGCCGGACGCTTGTACCAATGAACGTCCGCCGCTTTTTGACGTGTAGTCATGGAGTAAACCAGCCCGACTAATCCCCTCTCGTCCGGCGCCTTGGTCCACAGGCTGACAAGAATCGTGAGAAGAAAACAGGTTGTCCAGGCGAAAATGGCGGTCCAGAAGTTTTGCGCCATCTCGCTCGGGTAAAGGTGGAGAACACCCAGCCATCCCCCTTTAATGCCGGGCACGGCCCCATTGGAAATGGTGAGAGCGTGGTGGGTTGCGGCCGCCGCAGTTCCCGCCAGCAATCCAGCAAAAGCGCCATGGCCGGTCGCCCGCTTCCAGAACATGCCCAGGAGGAAAGTGGCGAACAGCGGAGCATTCACAAAAGCGAAGACCAGTTGCAACACATCCATGATGTTGTTGAACTGGCTGGCGACGTAAGCCGTCAGGATGGAAAGCGCGATGCCGGCCACGGTCACAACCCGCCCCACCGCCAGGTAATGCCGGTCGCTGGCCTGCGGCCTTATGTAGGATTGGTAAATATCGTAAGTGCACACCGTATTAAAGGCGGTGACATTGCCCGCCATCCCCGACATGAAACTGGCCAGCAGCGCAGTGATCCCAAGGCCAAGCATTCCGGTTGGGTAGAAGTGCAGGAGCATTGTGGGGACGGCCAGGTCATAGTCCAATTGAGGATTTCCGTTGCTATCTACCAGCGGCCGGTTCGAGGCTGGGTCGACTTTGAAGGGGATGATTCCTCTTTCCCGCTGGATGTGCGCCCCCAGTCTTCCGTCCGCCGCGTGGGTTGCCAGGGTTGCCGGCACAGCCATGGCGATGAGTCCGGGCAGGATCACCAGAAACGGGAAGAGCATTTTGGGGAACGCGGCGATGAGCGGGGTCCGGCGCGCGGCCTCCATGGAATCCGCCGCCATGGCGCGCTGCACCACCAGGAAATCGGTGCACCAGTAACCAAAAGAGAGGACGAATCCCAGCCCCAGACACAAACCCGTCCACTCCACGCCCAGACGATTGGTCTGCGGACTGCTCAAGCCGATCCAGGCATGGGTGTAAGCAGGCCCCAGGGATGCTTTCAGCCCGCTCCATCCACCTACACTTCTCAACCCCAGCCACACCAGGGGCAGAAAACCCGCCACGATGAGGAAGAACTGCAGAACCTCGTTGTAAATGGCACTGGTCAAGCCGCCGAGCAGAATGTAGGCGAGCACGATCAGGGCCGATGCCACCACCGCCAGGTGAAACGTCCATGACACGTTGAGCCCGGCCTTCTGCAGCGGGACGTCCAGGATGTGGAGGGCCTGAATCAGCTTGGCCATGGCGTACATGGAAATGCCAGAAGAAAAAACGGTCATGGTGGCGAAGGAAATCGCGTTCAGCGCCCGCGTCTTTTCGTCGAAGCGCAGGCGCAGATACTCCGGCACGGAGCGGGCGCGCGAACCGTAGTAGAACGGCATCATGAAGACGCCCACGAACACCATGGCCGGGATGGCCCCAATCCAGTAAAAGTGGCTCGTCGCGATTCCGTACTTGGCGCCGGAGGCCCCCATGCCAATGACTTCCTGGGCCCCGAGGTTGGCGGAAATAAACGCCAGGCCACAAATCCATGCTGGGATCGCCCGTCCGGCCAGGAAATAGTCGGTGCTGGTCTTCATCTGGCGCTTCAGGGCGGCGCCAATGCCCAGCACAAAAACGAAGTAGATCGCGACCAGGAGCCAATCAATCGTCGTCAGGTTCACTGGGAAAGCCTCTGTGTGAGTTCATGCGGAAGGCCCGACTGGACCTGTATGCGGAGCGCCCAATGTCTTTTCTCATAGGGGCGGAGAGTCGCGCACCCGCCGTTCGCGATCGCCTGCGCCAAAGAGTCGGACGAACTCGTACACGGCTCCAGCGCCGCGGTGAAGCGCCCTCCACCTGCGGCCGGCCATCCCCCTTCACAAATCCAAATTCCCAGATATGGAATCAACATGGGATCAAAGTGAAACGAAATCGACTCGTCGGTCTTGGGGTAATATACGGCACCGCTCCCCTCCCGCAAGCGTGCGGTGAACAATTTTACCGCCGTACCCGCAGTTCCATCTCCGATGACACTGAGATCGAACTCTCCGCCCGCGGAGACTCGGGCCACGGGCCATGCACAGCGGTCTCCGGGTGGGGTGAACTGGCCACGGGCGGAACTTTCCACCAGCACACTGCGCACATCCTGGCCCAGGACGATTCTGCATCCCGGCTCAATCTGCAATAACGGGTGGGCCGACCACAGATAGCAGAAGGGCTTGTCGGTGACGCTCACAAGCTGGTAGGCGAGCACGACCGAGTTGGCTTCCAAGCCGATTCGCTTTCGAAATATGCAGGGCAAACAGCGCGACTCGACTGCGACCTCCACGCAATCGTGGTTGACGCGATGTTTCCAGGGCACCGACCAGAGATCGCCGTGGTCGGGAAGCGGCACTCCCTGGAAGGCGTCTTGCGGATACTCACAGGCTGAAATGGAGGGGAAGCATTCGTCGAAACCGTAGGCATGATGCTCAAATTGCCGGGGCTTCGGGCACGGATCACGCAACGCTGGATCCTGTTGCAGCATAAACTCCCGCCCCGACTCGATCCGCACCAGGGAAACAATCTTGGCGCCCGCTTCGGGCGCTACCTCCAGGCGGACACGGCCGTTGTCGAGCGCGATCGAGCCTGTAGGGCCTGCGTTCCTCTCAGCGATCTCCCAGTGCGGCTGCAAGACCGGATTGCCCTCCGCGGCCCGTGCGCCGGAATCAAGGTCCGGCATGGGCGGGTCGATGACACCCTAATGTAATCGGTTACACTGCCGATTAACAACAGGTTTCTGCCTGGCTCTTCCGTTTTCAGGCCGGGCGCGGGCGGCGTCTCATTCCGGCAGGGCTTGGGCGCAGCCGATGGGCAGCGTGCCACGGCTAAAACGCGGCGGTTGCGGATGTTTCTGCTTGAACTTCGTCCTTGACAGAATCGGGCCGGTTGCGAGACAAATACAGCAGTCATGTAACCGATTACATGACGCGGCCCGCATTTTTCTTTGCGCCGCGAACTTGGTTCCAACTTTGCGGACCGCGGGGCTTTCTCGGCCTCAACAAGAGGAATCCCGATTGCGCCTGCGAACAGACGAGGAGGTCCTCCATGAAGCGCTCACGAGTACTGCTGATCTCCGCCATTTTGTCGCTCATTCCCGCGCTGGGCTGGCCACAAGACACGAACGGAAGAGTTGTCGGAACCATTTCCGACCCCACCGGGGCCGTGATTGCCGGCGCCAAGGTTACCGTAACCAACACCGCGACCCAAGTCAGCCGCAAAACCACCACCGACCATGAAGGCTACTACCAGGTGCTTGCCGTGCCCATTGGCAATTACCAAGTTACGGCAGAACACGAGGGCTTCCGGACGGTCATGAGCAGCGAGCAAAAACTGCTGATCAATCAGACCCTGCGCATAGACATCAGGATGGAAGTTGGCACCATCAGCCAAACCGTAGAAGTGGGCGGGCAGGCGGCGCCGGTTGAAACCGTGAGCCCGACTCTCGGCCAGTCGGTGACGGGACGGACACCTCACTGACATGCCCCTCAACGGCCGCGACGTGCTCGACTTGGCGGCGCTTCAGCCCGGGGTCACGGAAACAAATGATGACAATGGGGGCGCTGGCTGGTACACCATCGGCGGCGGGCGCTCGGATTCGGTCACCTACCTGCTGGATGGGGGCATCAACAACGACCTGGAGGACAACAGCAATTTTCTCGACCCCAATCCCGATGCCGTTGCCGAATTTCGCCTGCTTACCAACAATTACACGGCCGAATACGGACGCAATGCCGGTGGCATCATCAGCGTGGAAGTGAAGTCGGGCACGAACCAGTATCACGGCAGCCTGTTCGAGTTCTTTAGAAATCTGGTGCTGGACGCCAACGATTACTTCGCCATTCAACGGGGTCTCCCCCGCCAGGACCTCAAACGCAATCAGTATGGGGCAACCTTCGGTGGGCCAATTCGCAAGAACCGCGCCTTCTTCTTTCTTGCCTATCAGGGACAGCGGCAGCTGCAAGCCTCGCTCGATACGGACGCTCCGGTCTTTACACCGGCCGAGTTGAACGGTGATTTTTCACAAGCCGTGAATGGTGGGCCCGATCCCCACGTGGCCGCCTTCCTTAAGGCCAATTCATTTTTCCAGCCAGACCCAACCAAAGCTGCCAACGCCATTATTGACCTTGATCCGAGCTGGTTTAAGGGGACCGTTCCCTGGGCCTACATCAACGCTGGCATGATCCCCACTTCGCCCAGCGGGCTGGTCACCACTCAGCAAACCCAAGCGTCAAACGCCGACGAACTGACCGGCAAGTTCGACTTCAACCTGCGCGAGAAAGACAAGATCAGCTTGACTGAGGGGGTCGATCGCATCTTTTATACCAGTGCGTGGCCGTTTGCCAGCGTCCCCGGTTTCCCCGCAAAGACGGTGGCCAATTATTACTTCACCAACATCGCTTATACGCGCATCTTTTCACCCACGCTACTCAATGAATTCCATTTCGTGACTCACCGCAGCAATTATCTGGACGGAACTTCCACGCACAAATGGCCCACTCCGGCGGAACTGGGCATCGGCATAACACCCGACCTCACGACCGGGCCCACCAACCTCTGGTTCGATACCGGCCTGCAGCTTGGCGACACCGAAGACGGACCCACGCGATACGTGGAAAACACATTTTCCTGGACCGACGCGGTTTCCTGGACTCGGGGAAGACACAACTGGAAGTTTGGCGCCGGGTTTACTCCTTACCAGGAAAACTTCCTCTTCGACTATTACACCAACGGGGAGTTTGATTTTTACGGGGCCGGTGACTTGGGCGCGAAGAATGCCTACGCGGACTTCCTCTTGGGATTACCGGACGCCTACTACCAGGGCGCTCTGGCTCCAACCAATATCCGCAGCAAGAACACCTACGTCTTTGCCCAGGACGAGTGGCACGCTCGTAAGAACCTGATACTGACTCTGGGGCTTCGCTACGAATACAACACACCCAAGTCCGACACCAAGGGTCAGCTCTACTGGGTCATTCCCGGCCTGCAATCCAGCCGCTTCCTCTACGCCCCTCCGGGTATGGTGTTCCCCGGCGACCCGGGCGCGCCTTGGGGAACCAACTTTCCGGATAAGACGAATTTTGCGCCGCGCCTGGGTTTCGCCTGGGACCCGACCGGAACGGGAAAGACCAGCTTGCGCGGCGGTTTCGGCGTGTTCCACGACATCCTCAAGGGTGAAGATAACCTGTGGTACAACGGAAATATGCCGTTTGTGAGTAACGCGGGATTCTACTTCAATGCCCCCAGTTCGCCTATCACCAGCGCCCAAACCTACAGCAGCGAAATAACCTACATGAGCCAACCTTTCCAGACGGCTGGCGTTCCCAATACGTTCCCTTCCAAGCCGCCTGGGCCAGATTACGATTTCAGCCCCAATCTGCCCCTCAACAGCACCGGTTTCCTTTACCTGGACGATCCCCACCTGCGCGCGCCCCACGTCTTTCAGTACAATTTGAGCCTGCAAAGAGGCTTGCCGGCTGGCATGGTCCTGGAAACCGACTGGATGGGCACTACCTCGCGCGGGATGACCTCGCTCGAGGACATTAATCCCATGGTGCTGGGAACTTACAACCGGGTGCTCAATTTGATTCCGGGCAACAGCACTTGCGGGACTACAGTCGGCGTGACCTGCTTCGGGCCGCTGCCTGAGTTCAAAAACGTATCCCATGCCAACTACAACGCTCTCGAAGCCAGCTTGACCCGGCAGCCCAAGCCCTCCAGCTTGGGCACGATGTATTTCACGCTCGCCTACACTTATGGTCACAGCCTCGACAATGCATCCGGTTTCAAGCAGCGCAACTACGAGGTGCCGGCCTACTCCACCGAACATTACTACGCTTCGAGTGACTCTGATTTGCGGCAGCGGATTAGCTTTAGCGGCGGGTGGGACTTGCCTTTCGATCAGGCATGGAGTAGCGGACCCAAACGCCTGACCAAGGGTTGGAGCCTCTACCCCATCTTGACTTGGCGTACCGGATTCCCCTTCGATATTGGGGCTCAACTGCCTTACAGCGGAGATCCCGGGAACCCCGGCACGTCGGGCGCGGGCGACCCTTACCTTTCCAACGCCGTCGCACTGGGCCCGCTCACAACATACGATCCGCACCACATCCAGACGATCAACGTCCTTGATTACAACAATTGCCCCGCTACCGCCACGGCTACGTCCGGTAACTACTACTTCAATCCCAATAGTTTTTCCAACGTCCCCCTGTTAAATACGCCTTATTTTGAAGGGCGTAATCGTTGCTTTCCGGATATCGATCCGGTGGCAAATCCCGCTGACCGCACCTATGGTCTGGCCCGAAACATGATGCGTGAACCGGGCCGGATCAACATCGATCTGGCCGTGGCCAAGACCACCGCGATCACCGAGCGCATCAGCCTGGAATTCCGCGTGGAATTCTTCAACGCCCTGAATCATACGGAAATGTATCAGAAGCCAGATACCGACCTGAACCATACGCAAACGTTCGGGCAGATACTTTACACGGAAGGCCCGCGCATCGGCCAACTGGGGACCCGATTGACTTTCTAATTTCGGCTCGCGGCATCGTATCATATTGCAGATTTTGGGGATAAGAGAATGAGGAACACGTGTCAATGGGCTCGTTGTGGAAAGGCCAGGTTACACGGTGCGGCCGCCGCTATGGCCGGGTTGTTGTGTTTGGTATTGGTTGCGGCAGAGTCTGGCTTCGCTGTGCACAAACACCCGCAAGCCGAGACTCGGCACACGGTTGCCGGGCGGGCGGAGCTTCTCATGGGCTCGTTGACACTACAGCCGTGTATTTACGATCGAAGCGCATACTGTGGCACCCTGCCTCGCGCCCTTGACCCTACTGGCGCGGTGCCGGGGACGATCCCGATCTTCTTTGAAGTCGACCCGCACACCGATGCCACGGGAGAGCCGCTGGAGCCGATCGTGTTTCAGGAAGGCGGCCCGGGCGCGGGCAGCACCTTCTCGCGCGACGGGTACCTCTACTTGGCGGGCAATTTACGGGCGCAGCATGACGTCATCATGATGGATCCGCGCGGCACCGGTCATTCGCAGCCGGTGGATTGTCCCGAGGCACAGAACGAGTACATCCTCACCCAGGGTGCAATCAAGCAGTGCGGAAGGTTGCTCGGCGACACTTCGGACCTCTACGGCACCGCCCTCGCTGTGGACGACCTCGACGCCATCCTGGACGCGCTCGGCGTCGGCCAGATCGACCTCTACGGCGACTCCTACGGGACATTCTTTAGCCAGACGTATTCGGCCCGCCACCCTGAACGGCTGCGTGCGCTGGTGCTTGACGGCGCGTTCCCGGTACAGAACCTAAGCCCTTGGTATTGGGAAATAGGCACGGCCATGCGCTACGCCTTCAACGCCGCGTGCCAGCGCGCGCCAGATTGCGCCAACCTGCCGGGCACTGCACTTGACCGGCTCACGGCACTGGTACAGCAGGTACGCAGCAGCCCGATCCACGGAACCGCCCCAGACGGCGACGGCGTGCTCCGCTCTGTGACCATAAACCCGGTGAGCCTCGTCTACCTCGGCACCAGCGACTCACTGTATTATCCGCTGACGCGCGAGACCGACCCGGCGGTACGGGCGATTCAGGAAAATGGCGATACCCTGCCGCTGCTGCGGCTGATCGCGGAGAATAACGTGGCTTCGTTTTCCGAATACCCTGGCTCGCGCCCGGAATATGACAGTAACGGGCAGTACCTGGCTGTGAGCTGCCAGGATTATCCGCAGATCTACGACATGACTTCGCCGCCCGCGGAGCGGGTCTTTCAGGCCGCCGCCGCGTTCGCGCTACAGCGCAAGACAGACCCCAACATCTACTATCCGTTCACGCTGAATGAATACAGCCGGATGCAACTCGATTACAGCCTGATTAATCAGTGCATAGATTGGCCGGTGCCGTCGCCCGCGTATCCGCCGGGACAGCCGGTTCCGCCAGACGCCACGTTTACCGAGGCGCCGGTGCTGGTGCTCAACGGTGACATGGACACACTGACTCCCATGCTGCAAGGCGCCGAAGCGGTGGCAGAATATGACCACGCGCAACAGGTTGTAGTAGAGAACACCTTCCACGTGAGCGCCATTGACGATGAAGACAACTGTGCCCAAGCCATGGTGCGGCGCTTCATTGCGAACCTCGATCCCGGCGACACCTCGTGCGCGGCTCACATCGCCGAAGTGCGGCTGGTGCCCAAGTTCGCCACGACCGCGTCGCAACTCGATCCGCCAACCGCGCTGACGGGGAACCAGGGTACAGCAACCGATCTGCGCGTGGCCGCGGCTGCGGCCTATGCGCTTGGAGATGTGCTTGATTTGTATTGGGCCAGCGACAGCGGCAGTGGTGTGGGGCTCAGGGGAGGAAAATGGTACTACTTTACCAACGACTCCGGCAGCATTTGTACGTTTACGATGAATCAGGTCCGGTGGACCAACGATGTGGCCGTGAGCGGCCGGTTCACATGGAACTACTACAAACCTGGCGCGGTAAAAGGGCAACTTTCCGTAGTTGGCCCGAGCGGTGAGAACGGCCAGTTGACGATCGCTTTCAACAGCCGCGAACCCGACGCCCAAGCGACGATTACGGGGCAGATTGGCGGAAGGGAAATCGCGGCGACCATGTATGCGCCGTAAGCGGGCAAGCCATGGCGGGTCCGCGCACAGCACGACTTCCTGCACCGGCAAGCAACTGGCCGCGATTCCCTGATTTTTCCAAATTCGATGCCAAGCGAGGCGCCTGTGTTCTTGCTTAGAGAATTTCGCCTGTTGCCCGTACTTCTTGTGTTGTTCTTCTCCTTGATTTCGGTGCAACCGTTCTCCGCTTCTCCCGCGGAGGAAGCGATCTCCACGCAGCTCCCCGGCCGCGACGCCTTGCTCGCTGGCACCGCCTGGTATCCCGAGCAGTGGCCCGAAGCGCGCTGGGAAACGGACCTCCAAATGATGGAAGACGCCCACTTGCAGGTTGTCCGCATCGCGGAATTTGCCTGGAGCCGCATGGAGCCCGCGGACGGCCACTTTGACTTCGATTGGCTGGATCATGCAATCCGCCTCGCGGAGAAGCACCACATAGCCGTCGTTCTGGGCACTCCCACCGCAGCTCCTCCCGCGTGGCTCACGCAAAAATACCCCGAAACACTCCGCATGGAGCCGACCGGCCAGCGGGTCGCGCACGGCAACCGCGCGCACGGGTCGGTGACTTCTGTGCGCTACCGCGAATTCTGCCAACGCATCGCCGGCGAAATGGCCAAGCGTTACGGACACGACAAGAATGTCGTCGGCTGGCAAATCGACAACGAATATGGCTACGCCCAGATCTCCTATGACGAAGAAGCGCGCCGCCAGTTCCAAGATTGGCTGAAAGCGAAGTACAAGACACTCGACTCCCTGAACGAACACTGGACCACCTACTATTGGAGCCAGACCTACGACGACTGGAGTGAAATCCCCATTCCAGTGGGCGGCAACAACCCCGGCTTGATGTTGGACTGGAAGAGGTTCGTCACTCATGCGTGGGCCGCTTACCAGCAGATCCAGGTCGATGCCATTCGCGCCGTGAGCGATCCACGTCAATTCATCACCGGCAACTTCATGGGGTACGACTTCGACGGCATAGATAACCACGTCATCGCTCGCCCGCTGACGTTTGTGGCCTGGGACGATTACATCGGCCGCGGCCATCTCGATCCCGATATCAACGGCATCAGCCACGATGCCATGCGTGGGCTCAAGCAGGGAAACTTCTGGGTGATTGAAACCCAGCCTGGCTTTGTCAACTGGTCGGATCTCAACAATGCGCTCGACAAAGGCGAAGTCCGCGCCATGGCTTGGCATGACATCGGCCACGGCGCCGACGAAGTCGGCTATTGGCAATGGCGCAGCGCCTACAACGGCCAGGAAGAAATTCACGGCACGCTGGTGGGTGCGGATGGCGGGCCGGTTCCGCTGCTTGAGGAAGTGGCGCAAACCGCGAAGGAGTTCGGCGCTGCCCAGGGCGCTTTCCGCGGAACCAAGGCCGTTTCTGAAGTTGCCCTGCTCAACGACTACGAGAGCCGCTGGGCGATTGAATGGCAGAAGCACACGTCCAAGTACGACCAGTTCGGAATCCTGAAGAGCTACTACCACGCGCTTCGCCGCCGCGCGCAGTCAATAGACATCGTCAGTCCCTACGCGCCTCTCGATAGCTACAAGCTCGTTGTCGCCCCCGACCTCTACCTGATCCCCAAGGAACTCGCCCAACATCTGCAAGCGTATGTCGAAGCGGGCGGCCATCTGGTCATCGGACCGCGTTCGGGCCTGAAGGATGAGTTCAATTCCCTATTGCCTATGCGCCAGCCCGGCTACCTGGCGGATTCCCTCGGCGCCAAGGTCGATCAGTTCTATGCGCTGGAAAACTCTATTCCAGTCAGCGGCACTCTCGGCAGCGGTAAAGCTTCCATCTGGGCCGAGCAATTGCAGACGACTTCCGTCGACGCTGAAGTCTTGCTGCAGTATGGCCCGAGCAACGGCTGGCTCGACGGACAGCCCTGCGTGGTCTCACGTCGTGTTGGCAAAGGGCGAATCACATACATCGGAGCAGTGCTGGATGACAAACTGGTGGCGGCCGCCGCCGATTGGATGGTCAAGAGCAGCGGCATCAAGCCGGCTTTCGGACCGCTTCCGGATGGTGTCGAGGTCAGCCGCCGCACCGGCAATGGCAAGACCGTTTTTGTCCTCATTAACTTCAGTCGCGAAAAGAAGAAAATCGCGCTGCCCCATGCCATGCAATCTCTTCTCGACCAGCGCAACGTCTCGCGACTTGAACTCCGTCAATATGGCGTCGCCGTCTTGGAGGACCAGCCGAAGTAGCGATTCGCCATTTGTCACGGAATCTGAAATCATTTTCGTTTGTCTGGGAGTAAGTCGCTTTGGGAAAGTCTTTTGTACGCTGCCTTCTCGTTGCTATCGGATTGGCCCTTGCCAGCGGTCAATCTGCATTGGCTTCTAACACCATCCTTCCCAACGACCCCAACATCCAGTACATGGGGCGCATCGATTTCACCAATCCGCTGGCGCCGGTGCTGGGTTGGGCCAGTTCCACGATCACGGTCAATTTTCAAGGCAGGTCGCTGAAGGGCATCTTTTCCAGTACCCAGAGGTATGGCAAGGACTATCTCGCGGTAATGATCGACGGGGCCTTCGTAGGCAGGCCCATCGCGCCGGCCAAGACAGCAACTACCTACACATTGGCCAGACGCCTGGCCAACACGACCCATACGGCCGTGATCGTCAAACGTACCGAGTACTGGGGCGATGTCACATTCACGGGGCTGATTCTGGAACCTGGGAAAACGTTGCTGCCGCCGCCCACTGCCCCCACCCGGAGAATTGAATTCTACGGCGACTCCAATGTCTCGGCGCATGACAGCGAAGACATCTACGATCTGGGCAATTCGAAATACAACAACTCCTGGTACGGCTATGCCGGGGACACCGCCCGCATGCTCGACGCGCAATGGCAAAATCTGGGCTGGGGCGGAGCGGGTTGGACGTCCCAGTCCAGCCCTCTGGTGCAGGTCGTCTGGAATTACACCAATCCCGCGAATGCGGACACGGCGACGAGCCAGGCCACCGGCGCGCAGGCATACGATTTTTCCCTGTTCCCCGCCGACGTAGTTGTCGTGAATGCGGGATCCAACGATTCCTATAACTACAACGACGAATCGCAGATCATCCCCGCTTGGGATGATTTTGTCCTCAACAAGATCCGTCCCGTCCATCCCAATGCGCATGTGGTTCTGGCGGAATCCGTTGGCTGGAGCTTCTATGAGCCTGGGGACTACATCGCCCAAGCCGTGGCCGATCTGAATGCCCTGGGCGAATACAATGTTTCCTCTGTTACCTTCCCCTGGCTCTGGAGCCAAGACCATGCCGTGATCGAAGAACATGCGGGGTTCGCTAACATCGTGGCCGCCCATATCGCTGCCCAGATGGGATGGGCCGCGCCGACGCCCGATCCTCTGTCCAGCTTTGCGGGCACAGGGCTCATGTCGAACACTGGATTCGAGATCGTCCCCTACTCTGCCTGGACCAACCGCCGCAACCAGGCCTCCGGTTGGCGCCAATGGACCGCAGGCAAGAATGCCTCTGGCGCCGTCGTGACCAATGCTTCCGGGGCGCATTCCGGAAGGCGCTATGTCCAACTGACCGTGGGCGAAGGCTCGGGCAACGAGGCGGGCTTCTGGCAGGCCGCCCCGGTGGTTCCGGGCAACACCTACACCGTGACCGGCTTCGCCAGGGGCACGGCCGGGAAAACCGCCGTCATGATGGTACAGTTCAAGGACGAGGGACAGAACATACTTTCCCAATCCAACGGAAACATCGTCATGTCTGCCGGCTGGACGTTGTATACCAACTCGGCTGTCGCCCCAGCCAATGCCTATAGCGTCAACGTCGTTCTACAGTTAGACGGCACTAATACCACGGCGTATTTTGACGACGTGGTGCTTTCTTCCAATTGATCCAAATCGGGAGTCCGTTAACCTGTTGGAGGGTCGCTGGCTAGAGCGAATCCAGAGTTGCCTGTGGTTACAGCAATTCTGGATTTGCCCTGGAATCGTTTCTCAATGCCGCAAACGGGCGCGATGGGTGTAGACTGAGTGTCGTTCTAAATAAGAGATTCCGATCAAGGCGAGGACCCGTGCAGTCATTCTTGAGCCGGATAAGTATAGGAGGTACTTCGTGAAACGTATTACTTCGAACAATTGGCTGCGGCTGATCTCCGCGTTTCTGGTTGCCAACCTGGTGGCGCTGGGGCTGTTTTGCCAGGCTGTCGCGCAGAATCCCTCCGCCATCGCGCGGCCGCCGGCCGCGCGGGTTCGGCCAGTGGTGAACGACTATTTCGGCGCCAAGATCACCGACCCTTATCGCTACATGGAGCATCTGAACAATCCCGAAGTGTCGGCGTGGATGAAAGCCCAGAACGAGTACACACGCCGCGTTCTGGGGCGCATCTCGGGCCGCGACGAGTTGCTGGCGCGCATCGGGCAGCTCGATAATTCCGTCCCCGCTCGGGTTGGCGGAGTCATACGCTTGGCCAACGGACGCTATTTTTACATGAAGTTACTGAACACAGAATCTGTCGCCAAGCTTTACATGCGCGACGGCATGATCGGTCAGGCGACGAGCGGCCCGGAAAAATTGCTCGTGGATCCGCAAAAGATCAGCGGAAAAGACACTCCCAGTGCCATCAATTACTTCTCGCCTTCGAGTGACGGCCGCTACGTTGCTTATGGCATCTCCACTGGTGGATCTGAGCAGGCGGTGCTGCGCATCATGGACACGGAGACGGCGCGCGACACTGGCGAGGCCATTGATCGGGCCGATCTCAATGACACAGTTGGATGGCTCCCCGGATCGCACTCATTCATCTACAACCGGTTGCAGAAACTTCCACCGCACGCGCCGGAGACGGAAAGAGAAATCAAGAGCCGCACCTATCTCCACGTAATCGGGACGAATCCGGAGCACGACAAGGCCGTCTTCGGCTATGGTCTGTCGCCACTGGTTAAAGTGGATCCAGCGGATATTCCTATCGTAGCAACAATCCCTGACGTGCCGTTTGCGTTTGGGACCGTGATCAATGGTTCACAGAATGAAATCTCGATTTATGTGGCGCCGCTCGATACAATGAGCAAGCCAAACATTCCTTGGCACAAGGTTTGCGACGTTGACGATGCCGTAACTGCCATGGCCGTCCATGGCGACGATATTTGGCTGTTGACTCACAAAGACGCTTCGCGCTTCAAGATCATTCACACTCATCTATCGCATCCCGACCTCAGCCACGCCGACGTGGTTGTGCCACCCAGCGAAAAGGTAATCACAACATTGGCCGCCGCGCAAGACGCGTTGTACGTTCAATTGCGCGATGGAGCCGTGGACCGTCTGCTGCGCATTGGCTACGAAGCGGGTGCGAAACCCGAGCCGGTCGCGCTGCCGTTCGAGGGCTCGCTTGGGCTTTACGCAACCGACGTTCGTATGCCGGGTGTTGTCTTCGAACTCAACGGATGGACAAAAGCAAGGCGGATCTATGAGTACGATCCGAAAACGAACAGTGTCGTGGACATGAAGCTGCGACCGGCCGGACCGTTTGACGCTCCCGAAGACATTGAGTCGGAGGAAGTGCAAGTGCCGGCCCCGGATGGCACGCTCATTCCTCTTTCCATCGTCCACCAGCGTGGACTCAAGCTCGACGGCTCCAACCCGATCCTGCTGAATGGCTACGGGGCATACGGGAGTTCGCTCGACGCTAACTACGACCCGGTAAACCTGGCTTGGCTGGAACGCGGCGGGGTGCTGGCGTTCGCTCACGTGCGCGGCGGTGGCGAGTACGGGGACGACTGGCACAAGGCCGGACAGAAACTGACCAAGCCGAATACCTGGCACGACTTCATCGCCTGCGCTGAGTACCTGGTCGCGAAAAAATATACCACGCCCGCCCGCTTGGCTGGCGAGGGCGAAAGCGCCGGAGGCATCCTCATTGGCCGCTCCATCACCGAACGGCCAGACTTGTTTGCGGCTGCGCTGATTGAGGTGGGATTCACGGACGCATTGCGCGGCGAACTGGAGCAGGACGGCCCGGGCGAGATCCCGGAATGGGGGACGGTGAAAGATCCCGACGGGTTCAAAGGGCTTTACGAAATGAGCGCATACGCCCACGTAAAGGATGGCACACCCTATCCCGCGGTCATGTTGACTACGGGGCGCAACGACCCGCGCGTCGCGCCCTGGGAGTCCGACAAAATGACCGCGCGTCTGCAAGCCGCTACCACCAGCGGCAAGCCCATTCTGCTGCGCGTGGACTACGACGCGGGGCACGGGATCGGCTCAACCAAGACGCAACAGGAACGGGAGTTGGCGGACGAATGGAGTTTCCTGTTCTGGCAGTTCGGGGACGCTCGCTTCCAGACGCCTGCCGGCGCTGTGCATTAGACCATGCGCGCTGCCCAAGGAAACAGCCTGCTTAATGCGGAACGCCGCCGTGCCATACTCGAACTTTTGCAGCGTGAAAGGCGAGTACTGGTAGCCGATCTGGCACAGCGCTTTCGAACCTCTCAAGTAACCATTCGCAAAGACCTCGAAGCGCTCCACCTGCGCGGGCTGATTCAGCGCACGCACGGAGGGGCCTTGCCGGCCCACGACGGCGCCCTGGAAGACCGCTCCTTGCGCGAAAAGGAGCGGCTGCACCGGAAGGAAAAAGTCCGCATCGCGGCAGCCGCGGCACGGCTTGTCTCCGAAGGGCAGGTGGTGATTTTGGATTCAGGCACGACCACGACCGAGATTGCCCGCGCGTTGCGCAATCTGCAAAATCTGACGGTGATTACCAACGCCGTCAATATCGCCGCTGAACTCGCAAGTTCCCCGGTCGAAGTCATCCTGACCGGTGGCGTAGTGCGGAAGAATTCTTTCTCCCTGGTAGGTCCGATCGCGGAAGAAACACTCCGCGGACTCAGTGCCGACATACTGTTTCTGGGTGTCGATGGATTCGATGTCCGCCACGGCCTTACCACCCCCAATTTGGCGGAAGCCAGCGTCAATCGCACCATGATAGACATCGCCAAACGCACCGTCGCAGTTTGCGATTCCAGCAAGTTCGGCCGCCGCAGTCTGTCGCTCATCGCGCCGCCTGGGCGCCTGCAGCAGGTCATCACGGATAAAGGTGTTCCGAAGTCCGAGGCCGATGCCTTAAGAAAGCTCGGTATTGACGTAATCCTGGTTTGAGCTTTCGGATAGGTTAGGGAACCTCTGATTAAGTCGGTTTAGGAATAGCTTTGAAAGGGCACGGCTTCAGCCGTGCCGCTCAGGGCCAATAAAAATGCGGGCTTTAGCCCCTGGGGGTCAGGCAGTCGCCCGAAGAACTATTTACGAGACCAGTTTTAGAGTGTTTCTCGTAATGGTGTAGAGTGCGCACCCTCAGCGGCTAAAGCCGGAACCCGTTGTAACTCCTTACGGCACGGCTGAAGCCGTGCCCTACCCGTTCCCGATTCCCTCTATAACAACTCGAGAAATGCTCTAATGTTCGGGCAATGCTTCTAAGTTCAGGACCTCGAACGGTTCCAGTGTGAAAATGTGCGCCTCTCCAGCAACTAAATGTATCTGACCCGAGTTGCGGTCTTTAAGCCAAGGGCTGCGCGCATCGAATTTGCGAGGCGCTTGCGTTGGCAATTCGAACGCCTCAGCCACATTGAGCGCATAACTCTGGGGCTTATCGCTTGGATTACGCAGAGTTATGATGCCTTTTTCAGGCGACCACGCCGCCCAACCGTAGACTTCCAGTTTGTTCGGGTCGCCTCCAACCCAGTGCGTGTCCAGCAAAACGTCCGCGTTGCGGCGGGCCCATTGGGCAGCTTCGGCCAGCGTATCCCAGTCTTGTTTCGACAATAGCGAATGAGTAATGTACATCTCCTGTAACTGCGTGCCGCTGCCAAAGTAGGAGCGCACCTCGTTAGAAAAATCCTTTCCCGGGTCCGTTCCCAGGTTCTCGGCCTGCCGCGCGTAGATCAGTCCATGCAGCATGACGGAGTTCAGGGGAAATAGCGGTCCCTCCCGCACCACACCATTATAGGTTGCCGCGTCGCGATAAGTTATCCAACGTTCGCGCCACGAGCCGGCGCCCGCAAAAGCGTGATCTTCGCCGCCTCGCCAAATGGAATCCGCATACAGGAGCCAGAAAGGCGATGGGTAAGTGCCGGTAGTAAGATTGATGTAAATTCGGGGTGTAACCGACCGCCATTCGTTCATAAGGCTGATTGCCGCCTGGAAGTCGCTGTCAAACTTACTTCCTGGCAAGACACTATTCGCGTTTCCCATGCCGTCGATCTTGAATTGGTTGACCCCATAGTCACGAATAAATTTCAGAGTCACTTCCCGGAAGCGCGCATAGTACTTCGGTCCGGAAAGAGCAAACCCTCCCTTGTTCGTTTCAAAACCATGCTCGCGGCCGTATCTTAGGCGCTCTTCTTTTGCCTGTTCGTACCCTCCCCACGGAGAGAGCCACACGCCCGGTTCCGCTCCATACTGCTCGGCAGCAGCCTTGAGAGGAGTAAATCCATGCGAGAATCCCGCGCCAAAGCTCCACAGAGTATGCGGATCGTCCCAACCGTCGTCAAAGAGGAACGAGTCCACTTTCACGCCGCGCTTTTGTACCAGCTCTTTGCCAAAAGAATTAATCGCATCGAGAGCAGCCGGCTCATCATAGGGATTGTTATAGCCAATGTCATACCAGGAGTTGTAATGCAAGAAGGGACAATAGGGCCGGGCCCGCTCCCGCTCGATATAGTTCAAAAAACCGCGCCGTAATTGACCCGAGGGTGTGACGCCGATCATGGAAGAGTAACTGACCGTCTGCCCCGCCCGCAGCGGCAATTCGCGACGGATGGAACACATTACCTCTCCACCTTTGACCTTGCACAGAGAAAGAGGATGTTCAAACCCGAAAAAAGCGTCGCCTGCAATTACAGGAGAGCCCTTGACCGTACCGTCCACGCGCGCCGAGGGCGCCTTGAAATCAAACAGCTCGACTTCGGCGATCGGCTGGTCGTTGGTGGCATGGAACGAGAGCTCCTGTCTCACGTAATTGGAACCATCGCGGAGAATTCCTATCCAAGTCACCGACATTTTCCGTTTGGCATCTGCGAAAGACAGTACAACCTGCTGGCCAGGAAACCGTTGTGCAGACCGCAAGCCGTCCGGCTCGGCAGGCAGTCTCTCTATCCGCGGGCCGTCCTTGATGGCCATCGTCGAGGAGCGGAGGATTCCTCCGTCGCTAAACTTGAGTACAAAGAGGTCTCGCGATAGCGGGATGCTCGTTTCGGCTGGATGTGAGCTCAGTTCCGACCCGGCAACCGTGCCTCGGGTAAGTGTCCAGCGCACCGCGAGCATGTTGTTTTCCAGGACAATTCGGCCTCCCTCGATGCTGGCTCGTGCTTGGCCGGGATCGACCCCATAGAGCACCAATGATTGACCTGACGCGGCAGCCGCGAAGACAAGCGCCGAGAGCCACAAACATCCGAGTAGCGCTTGGAGTTTGGTGAACATAATAGTGGCTCAGGGATAGACCTGGAGATGCGATACGACGCGGTTGATCGCGCCATTTGGACTGGGGCGGTCGGGCTGAAGTCCCGCATGGAGCGATGAGAACAGGCCCAGCAACTGCGCGAACATCACATCCAGTGGAGGCCGGTATTCGTCTTTGAACGTTGGCGGCGCATCCAGCGAAATCAAGTGGTCGGCCCAGGGATTGAGCTCCAAAGTCCGTTGTGGCGCCACAGCGACTGTCACTCCCGCCAATTGTTTGTTGCGTATTTCCTTTAGCAGATCCACATCGTAGGCCTGCCGCCGGGGACCGTTCGAGACGAATTGGGTGTACAGCGTGTTTTCGTTCAAAGCCGACATGGGGCCGTGCCTGAATCCGAGCGCCGACTCCGACATGGTGTGGATTTTCCCGGCAGTCAGTTCGAGGAGTTTCAGCGCAGACTCTGTTGCTACGGCGGCAAGGGGGCCGGAACCCACGAAGCACGCCTTCGGACAGTTCACCGCGGCGATCGCAGCGGCAACATCGGCGGCGTTCCGCAAAAATCCGTTTCCCATCTCGACCATGCATCCCAGGATCTCGCCGTATCGATCCATCTCTTCCAGGTGCGCCAGGCATTGGCCCGCAACCACCATATTGCTGAAGGAACTGGTCATGGCGAGACCCTGGTCGTTTACTTTCTTGTCGAGAACCAGGGCGAGCGCCCGCTCCGGTTTTTCGGAACAGAGCTCAGCCATTCGTCCATCCTCATTACAAGTGACCACTAAATGTCGAATCTGCGGACATGCGGTCAGCGCTTTCTGCAACACCGCTACTCCCTCGGAGCTGTCACCCGAGCGAGAGAACGAGATCCACAAATATCTGCGCCCCGGTACAATCAGGCTCTCCATGTTGGTGAGCAAATCGGTGCTCGGAACAGCCCAAACCAGCGACGACCAGCATTGCCGGAGCAGATCGGCTACGGCCCGCCCTATGTAATCGGACGTTCCAGCACCGACCAGAAAGACAACCGGAGCGGAAGCGTCCTGGCTGCCAATTCCGGATTTCTTTAGAAAAGAACCGAGCTCTGCCCGGCGTTGCAGGCATCGTTGGTAGGTGGATTCCCAGCTCTTCGGCTGCTGAGAGATTTCTTGCGGCGTATACCGGAGGCCGCGTGCGTCTTTTTCTTCCTCCGGTAATTCGAGCAGAGCCCGCAGGGGATTCTGCAAGTTTTTCTCCTTTCGGGGGAGGCAACAGTATATTAGAATCTGTACCGTATCGAACTGTTTCGCAACATATGAAAACATTGTATACAACAAAACGAAACATCCCATCAAGCAAAATTACAGGCCGGGTTGCGCCCGTTGCCGTGATTGGCGAACTCAATGTCGACCTGCTCGTTACCGGCCTGACCGCCGTCCCGCAACTTGGCCACGAGATATTGGCTGCCACTTTCGAAACCGTTCTCGGGAGCGCTTCCGCCATCTTCGCTTCCGGAGTGGCGCGGCTGGGCCATCCCGTCAACTTCCACAGCAAAGTTGGGGATGACGATTTCGGGCGCTTCTGTTTGCGGGCCCTGCGGGAGAGGGGCATTTCAACCGGCAAGATTGCCGTTTCCGGCGCCAGCCGAACCGGCGTCACCATAGCCCTGAGTACAGCCTCAGACCGGGCGCTCGTGACTTTTCTCGGCGCCATTGCCGAACTCAGGTACGAAGACCTGCCCCAGGACGCTCTGGATGGCTCTGCCCATCTGCACTTGACATCGTATTTTCTGCAACACCAATTGCGCTCCAGCTTTGCCAGGCTCTTGCGGGCCGCGCGGCACCGGGGCATGACAACCTCTTTCGACCCTAACACCGATCCCTCAAAATCCTGGAAGACGGAAATCTGGGATGTAATCAAAGAGACGGAAATGCTTTTTATCAATGAGAGCGAGGCGCTGGCCCTTACGCGAGAGAATTCGGTGCGGTCCGCGGCGCTGCACCTCGCCGCCCGGGTCCCGTGCGCGGTGATCAAACTTGGCGCACAGGGCGCCATCGGCGCCGCTGGCAAGGAGGTCGTGAGGGTCCCGGCATTTCCCATTTCTCCTCTCGACACAACCGGCGCGGGAGACTCGTTTGCAGCGGGCTTTGTACATGCCCATCTTTCCGGGAAGGACCTCCATGACTGCCTGGTTGCAGGAAATGCGTGCGGCGCACTCTCGGCCGCAAAAGCGGGCGGGACCGCGGGGCAACCCACGCAAGCCGAGCTCTCCGCTTTTATCGCGAAACATCGGGGCGGCGCAATTGATGAAACGACGCGGAAGCGGAAAAAGCACTGAGGCTGGCCATGGACGATAAGATGTCCGCACAAGATCCTTTCGTGGCGATGATGACGGCCGAGGCCCGGGTGGATTTGCGCCTCGGCGACTTTCAGCCCCGCTCCATGTTGGCGTCCCCTGTCCACGAGGTTCATCGGCCCAAGTTTTCTGCCATCGACTACCACAACCACCTCGACGCTCTCGATCCTGCCGGCGTTTTGCGCATCATGGATGAATGCGGGATCGAGCGGGTCGTGAACATTACCATGCGGACCGGGGAGGCTGCGCTGCGCGTAATGGATAAATTTCGCGCGGCGGCTGCCGATCGTTTTTCGACTTACGGCTGGATGGATTGGAGCGGCTTGCACACGCCCGGTTTCTTTCAGCGAACTGTGGATCGTCTGGCGGAGCTGGTGGACCATGGCGCCTGCGGGTTGAAAATCTGGAAGGACCTGGGCACCAGCGTTCGCGATGCCAATGGGAACCTGTTGCGGATCGACGATGAGCGCCTCTCTCCGCTGTTCGATAAGGCCGCCGAACTGAATGTGCCCATCATGTTTCACATCGCGGATCCGGATGCTTTCTTCCTGCCCATCGATAACCACAACGAGCGCTACGAGGAACTGGCGGCCCATCCCGAGTGGAGCTTTCACGGTTCCCATTTCAGCAAGCCGGAACTCCTCGCCCAGCGCGATCGCGTATTTGCCCGGCATCCCAGAACCACCTTCGTCGCAGCGCACGTTGCCGAACACCCCGAGGACCTCGCCTACGTCAGCCAGTTGCTGGATGCAAACCCGAATCTCTCGGTGGATATCGCCGCCCGCTGTGCCGAACTCGGCCGCCAGCCCTATACCGCCCGCCAGTTTTTTCTCAAGTATGCGGACCGCATTCTTTTCGGCACCGACCTGATTCCCGACACGAACATGTACCGCCTGCACTTCCGTTTTCTGCAAACTTGCGACGAGTATTTCGACTATCCGTCTCATGCCTCCCGCCAGGGGCGATGGAACATTTACGGGCTGTTTCTTCCGAACGAGGTGCTGCTCCGCGTGTATCGCGAGAATGCGCTGCTGCTTCTGAAAAACTCGAGGTGATATGAAAAAGCATGGAGTCGTTCTCATTCTTCTCGTTCTGTTTTTGACCGCCGCAGCCGCTCCGACTTCAGTCGAACAGGACTGGTCCAACTATGTGCGCATTGGGGCATACGGGCTTAGCGCCGGCAACGCCGGCAAAATCGTGGCTGACGCCAAGAAAACCGGCGTCTTCGGGATCGAGGTCGACAACGATATCCCCGGCCGCTACGAGAGCTTCCTTGACCCAAAGGCGAAATTGGAAGCGATTCGCGCCGTCGCGGAGAAAGCCCACGCCGCGGGAAACTATGCCTTCGTGTACATCGCGGGGACGGAATGCATCACGGCGCATGGAGACAAAGCGGCCCACACGCTCGCCAAGGACCACCCTGACTGGCTGCAGCGCAAGATTACAGGGGAGCCTGCCATCTTCGGCGGGGGCACGGCCTTTTGGATCGCCAAAGGCGACGAGGATGTGTGGATCACTCCTTATGCTTCGGAATGGCGGAATACATACATGCAGCGCGTGCGGCAAATCGCCGCCACTGGAATTGATGGCATTTACGTCGACATTCCGTACTGGATGACCCATTTTGAGGGCTGGGAAAACACCTGGGCCAGTTTCGACGACTACACCGTGGCCGCCTTCAGAAAGCAGACGGGACTCGATGCCAAAAAGGACCTAAAGCTCGGCGATTTTTCCGATCCCAACTTTCGCCGCTGGGTTGAGTTTCGCATCCAGACCATCACCGATTTCCTGCACGAGATTGACCAAAACGCCAAATCGGTGAACCCGCGCATTAAGACCATCCCCGAGATTTATCCGGGAATCGAGGAGGAGGCTGTCCGCGTGGGAGCCGATGTTTACAGCCTCTATCCCGTGGTTGATGCCGTCGCCCACGAATATGAATTCGGAGAAGGCGATCACATGGCCTCATCCCGCACGCCCCTGGATTGGTTCTACTACCAGGTTGGCATGCACAGCTTCCGCGCCTTCGCGCAAGGGAAAGCGACTTGGATTCTGAACTACTCCTGGGACGGAGATAAGCGAGTGGATCGCCGCCAGGCCATGATGAATCTGGCCATGTCGCAGTTGATGGCGGGCGCGAATTTCTGGGATGCGCCGGGGCATTCCATGGCGGGATCGAACGATCCTGCAACACGCAAGAAAATCTTCTCGTGGATCAAGCAACACGAAAAGACGTTCTACCTCCCGCGCCTGCCCATCGACCCCGTCGGAGTCTACTTTTCTCCCCAGACCCGAAACTTCCATGCCGATGATTTCATCCAGTCCTATCGCGGGATTCTTGTTCTGCTGATGCAGTCCCATCGAGAATTCCAGATCGTCACTCCTCGTACCCTCGATACGTTCCATGGCGAAACTCTCGTCCTTCCCGACGTGCGCCTGCTGAGCGAGCGGGAGCGGAACTGGCTCGAACAATATGCCCGGCAGGGAAAGAGAATTGTCATTACGGGGAACAGCCCTCTTGAATTCGGCAACCAGCCAAACATCGTGCGTTTCCCAACGTGCCCCGGCAAGGCGTATAACGCGGCGTTGCAAGCGGACTTCGAGCATACAACTCCGCGGATGCAGCAGGCGTTTCTCGACAGCCTGGCCCCAAACCAAGGCATTGAAATCTCGGCGGTGCCGCAGGTTGCCGCTTCTGTAGCTCAGGTGAACGGCTTGCCGTATGTATTTCTCGCGAATTTCGCCGACCTCGTGGGCGGCGGCAATCCTGTGCAGACGCCGCAAACCGACATCAAAATCAATCTGCCGGCCGTACCCGGCGGTTCCGGCTATTTCCTGCCATTTCTGGGCGAGGTTCAGAAATTGACAGGAACTTCGCAAAATGGAAGAATCGCCTTCACTTTGCCGCCTATCGCCAAGGGCGGGGTGTTCTGGTATGCCATTAAGCGAGATTTCCGAAATTATGCACTTGACAAGGGAGCGTCTCAGTAAGTAAAAAGATAGCATTCGTAACAATTCGTAACCATTCGCAAACGATCAGGTGGGTGGCCAAATAGATCGCGCCACCCGAATGCCTACGCACTTGGAGGCTCTTATGCGGCTCATTCGACAGATTTCTTCCTGGGTTTTGGCCGGCCACTTGCTTGCCGGTTTAGCGACCTTAGCGGTCGCGCAAGGCAATTACCGGGCACAGTTGCGAGGTGTGGTTTCCGATGCCTCGGGAGCCGTGGTCGTCAATGCCACCGTAATCATCCGCGACGTGGGCACGAACATTTCCAGCTCCGCGCATACCGATGAGAAGGGCTCTTATTTCTTCACCGGCCTGCGCCCATCCACCTATGACGTGAAAGTCGAAGCCTCCGGGTTCCGTACGGCCGAGCGGACAAGCGTGGTCCTGGCGGTCGACCAGGAGTCATCGCTGAACTTCAGACTGGAACCGGCAGGCGTATCGACTTCGATTGAAGTTACGGCCACTGCGCCCCTGCTGGATACGGACAACGCTACTCTGGGCACCGAAGTTACCAGCGAGTATGTCAAGGAACTCCCTCTCATCAACCGCGACTATTTCGGCCTGACGTTTTTGGCGGCGGGCGTGACCGAGGTATCAGGGTCGGGCCTGCAGGATAACTATCCCTCTGGAACCAACTTCGCTTCCAACGGCCAGCGCAACGCTACCGCCGAGGTGCGGCTGGACGGCGCCTTGATCAGCGCCCCGGAACAGGGCGAAGGCGGAAACTCCAACGTTTACTACGCGCCGTTGGTCGAGAGTGTGCAGGAGTTCAAGGTCCAGAACAACAGCTTTTCGGCCGAGTTCGGCAACAACGGCGGCACCGTCGTAAACATGGCCCTGAAAAGCGGGACCAACTCGTTCCATGGCAGCGGCTGGTATTTCCTGCAGCGTCCGCAGATGGATGCCCGCGATTTCTTCAACCCCGCGCCCAGCCCCATACCAGACACCCGGCGCGACCAGGGTGGTTTTTCCATCGGCGGCCCCATCAAAAAGAACCGGACCTTCTTCTTCGCCGATTATGAAAGAGTTCGCAGCGACGATGCGATCAGCGGCCTGGCATCGGTGCCAACCGACGCGCAGCGCACGGGCAATTTTGGTCCCACTGCCACCGACCCTACTCCTAATCCGATCTACGACCCCACGAAGATTAATTGCTCGTCCGGAAACTGCGTACGACCCCTGGTTCCAGGCAATCTCATCCCCCAGACCGAAATTGACCCCGTTGGACAGGCCATTCTCAACCTCTACCCCAAGCCTAACGTGCCGGGAGCGGGAGAATTTAATAACTTTCTATTCAGTACTACAGCCCACGCACCGGATTATCAGTTCGACATCAAACTAGACCACCAGATCAGCGACAAGCACCGCGTCAGCGGCCGCTACAGCCGCGGCTGGTCTAATTACATCGCCCCAGACATCCTGGGAGACGGCTTCGATAATGACGGAATTGGGAGTGATGTGGTAGTAGCGCAAAACGGCTCGTTAGAATACACCTGGACGATCAACTCGCGGACCATCTTGACAAACCACTTCGCTGTCGACCGCGTGCACGAACTGGAAACACCCGGTATTCCCACAATGTCCAGCTTCAACGCTTCTTTACCGAGCGGCGTTCAGGGTTTGCCATCTATATTACAACAGGCCAACGGCGCCGACCGGATGCCGGCTTTCTACATGATCGGGAACTTGCCGTGGACCGATCTCTACGATCAATCCGCCTTGAATACCACCTTCGCGCACACTCTGTACTCCTATTCGTCTCAACTGGTGATTTCCAAAGGCTCGCACCTTATCAAGATCGGCGGAGAGCAGCGACTTTTCTACAATAACTTCTGGCAGCCACCGAACCCGACCGGCACCTTCAACTTCACCGATTTTGTCACCTCGCCGACTCCCAACAGCGACGTCAATAAGAAAGGTAATCCCACAGGCAACCCATTCGCCAGCCTGCTTTTTGGTTACGCCGACAATATCAACGACTCCTCTTTTTCCGAACCGACCTCTCTGGTTGTCTATCCATCTGTGGCCAACCGCTCGCTGGAAACTGGCTTCTATTTCCAGGATGACTGGAAAGTCAACTCCCGGTTCACCCTCAATCTAGGCATTCGCTACCAGTGGAGCACGCCCTACAACGAACGCCACAACCGCATTGAATTCAGCGATTTCAGCGGCGACACCGGAGTCAATCTCGATTTGACCAGCACCCAAGCGGCCCTACAGACGTACGGCGTGAGTTTCCCCTCCTCCGAGGAACTATACGGCACGACTCTGTTCCCCACTTCGAGCGTGAGGAGTGTTTCAACGTACCGCAAAGACTTTGGCCCGAGGCTGGGCTTTGCCTACCAACTCGGCCCGAATACGGTGATGCGCGGCGGCGCCGGCGTGTATTTCGGAATGAGCCCGGCCACCAACTTCCAATATCCCGGGACCGCCTTCCTCAAGACCGCCACGATTTTCTTCACCAACGATAATTTTGCCAGCCAATCCGCGACCCTGGAAAATCCGTTCCCCGGCGGCTTTACCGGTCCGCAGGGCACGCAGTATGGCAAGCTGGCAAATTGGGGATACGTTAACCCTAACGATCTCGGTACGACTGCGGCCCGCGACGCCGAAATATACCAGTGGAACCTGGGAATCCAGCGCGAGCTGCCCAGCCAGATCGTCTTGGGCGTGGACTACTCCGCCAACCGCAGCACTCATCTGCCCTGGTCCGGTACCAACAACCAGGATTTCATCTCCTCTTCATTGCTGGCGAAGATTTCCTCCGCCGTTACTCCCACCGATCCCACCTGCCAGGCAGACAGTTGCGTGAGCAACTTTCTTCAGGCGCCGGTGGCCAATCCGTTCGCCCCCATGTTCAGCACCCCTTGCTCCACAGCCCCCTGCTTCAACGAGCCCGATTCGAACTACGGCAATCCGACCCTCCCGTTAGGGAATCTGCTCAATTCCTACCCGCAATTCGCCGGAGACTTTGAAGGCTTGGCCTTGGAGAAGGCCAGCTCCTGGTACAACGCGATGCAGATACGTTTCCAGAAGCGCACCACGCACAACGTCAGTTTCGAGGGCAGTTACACGGTGGCGAAGTCGATCGACACTTCCTCGGCAGGCCGAAACAACTGGGTGGGATCGTTGGGCAACGGCCTTCCGCAGCAACTGGATCGCCTGTATGCGGAGTACAGTATCAGCGGCAACGACACGCCGCAGCGGCTCGCGGCCGCCGTCGTTGTGGACCTCCCAGTGGGCCGGAAACAATGGATTGGCGGCCATATGAACCGCGTGCTCGATGCCGCCGTCGGAGGCTGGTCGATGGCCACTATGCTCACGGAGCAGTCCGGCCAGCCCATGGCGATTTCGATGTCCACCCCACGACTGGCGAATGGAAGCCAGCGTCCCAGTGTCGTCTGCTCCCAGGTCAAGAGCGGCGCGAGTATGAATGCAGTAGCCATGGCTTGGCAACAGAACTCGCAAAACGAAGGAACAAGCGCGCCCGTTGTCTCGTTCTTTAACCAGAATTGTTTTGCCGACCCCGGCGACCAGAATCCCGGCAACGCTCCCCGCTACTTCTCCAACTTGCGCGTCAACGGCATTCACAACATGGATCTGAATCTTTACAAGTCGTTCGTACCCAAAGAAGGCATGAAGCTCGATGTGCGCGCGGAGATATTCAATTTCACCAATCATCCGCGGTTCGCCCAGCCAAATTCATATTTAGGGGACCCCGCTTTCGGAACAATTAGCTCCAGCGCAGGCGGTTTTTTGCCTCGCTACTTCCAGTTCGGATTGCGTTTCGAGTTTTGACAATCATGGCCGTATTGCTTTTTTGCCATAGCCCCTTTGCCGGGTTGAACTTATCGCTCTCCGCGCTTTTATACGGAATTCGACAAACATTTCCTGGTGCAGCCCGGCTGGAGTAATAACTGTGGAACGTCGAAATGAAACCGCGGGCGCGCGTCTGCAGGATCTTATTCGCCGCAACCGGCAAGGGGAGCAAGCCGGCGTTTACTCCATCTGCTCGGCGCACCCAAGTGTCATTGACGCTGGCATACGGCAAGCCCTTGCCGATGGTTCGCTCTTCCTCGTCGAATCCACCTCCAGCCAAGTCAATCAGTTCGGTGGCTACACCGGACAGACCCCCGGGCAGTTCGCGGCTTTGATTCACGCCGCGGCGCGGGCTGCGGCGCTTCCCCAGGAGATGCTCGTGCTCGGCGCCGATCATCTCGGCCCATATCCCTGGCGGGACCAGCCTGCTGAGATTGCTCTTCACAATGCGTGCGATATGGTCCGCGCCTGCCTGCTCGCCGGATACCAGAAAATCCATCTCGATGCCAGCATGACTTGCGGCGACGATGGCGGGCCAGTCATGCCCGAGGAAACGATTGCTCAACGTGCTGCGCTCCTCTGCCGCGCGGCGGAGACTGCACACCGCGAGCTGCCGCCGGGATCGCCGCCGTTACTCTACGTGATCGGCAGCGAGGTCCCAGCGCCCGGCGGCGAAACACGTCCGATGGAAGCTCCGGCCGTGACCACCGTCGCGCAGTTCCATCGCACCCTGCAAATCTTCCGCGAGGCCTTTGATCGGCAGAAGCTGTCCGAAGCCTGGGACAGAGTCATCGCCATAGTCGTGCAGCCGGGCGTCGAGTTCGGTGAAAACACCATCTTCGCCTATGACCGCCGGAAGGCACAGTCTCTCGCCGCCGCGTTGCCCGAACATCCCTGCCTGGTGTACGAAGCGCATTCCACCGATTATCAATCCGCGGCCGCTTTAGCGCAGATGGTGAAAGATCACTTTGCCATCCTGAAAGTCGGCCCGGCGCTGACCTTTGCCTACCGGGAAGCGGTTCTTGCCTTGAGTGCAATCGAACGGGATTATTGCGCCGGCAAACGCGGCGTCCGCCTTTCTCAAGTGCGCGCCACGCTCGATGCCGCCATGCTCCGCAACCCGGCCTACTGGCGCGGCTACTATCATGGCGGGGAAGACGAGCAGCGCCTGGCGCGCACTTTCAGCTATAGCGACCGCTGCCGTTATTACTGGAGCGACTCCGCGGTCCAGGAGGAAATTCAGCGCCTGCTAGCGAACCTCTCCAGTTGGCTGATTCCCCTGCCGCTGATCGGCCAATATCTGCCGGCGGAATATCGGGCGATTCGAGCAGGCAGCTTGCAGGCCGAACCAGAAGCCATCATCCAGGAGCACATTCGCTGCGTCCTGCGCGATTATGCCGGGGCCTGCGGAACGCTGGAAAGGCCGTAGCAGACAGGCAGTTTTGCGGCATTCTTAGTTGCCCATTTGAATGCCGCCAGAATCTGGAGGAATAGCACCCATGATTCGTCGAAACCTGTGCATTGCGCTTGCGACGATTGCGCTGACGCTAACGGCGTGTTCGAAGTTGCCGAAGCCCGTCGCGCATAACCAACAGCCGAGACCGGAACCCATGCGGCCTTCGACAATCAAGGTGGAAGTCGATCCCGGCGGCCCCATCAGATTGACCACGAGCGCCGCCGAGTTTCAGCTCAGGCCGGATGGTTATGTGCAGGCGTCGCTGCTGCAAGACGGGCAGAAGCTTTCGCTCGACGAGCCCCACGCTGGCGCCCCTTCGCCCAGCGCCTTTGTGCGGATCGGCGCCAAGGATGTGTATTTTACCCTGGAATTCCAGTCGGCGCGCGTGCTCGAAGCCGAGGGAAAGATGGGAACCGGGAAGCGGGTGGAAATTCCCGCGCGTTCAGCCGGGCCTTCGGGGACGGCGTTGGAGCGCGTGCTCGCGCTCGAGGTCTATGACAAGTTCCCGAACATTTTGCTTAGCTCGGTGCAGTATAAAAACACGGGCGCAAGCGATTTGAATATTCAAGAGAGTGTGGACCAGCGCCGCCGCTTGAATGCCCGGCTTGCCGATCCCCATGCGCTGCCCTGGCAGATGTGGTCGTTTCATGGATCAAGCTACGACTGGGGAAAAGACGACGTGGTAAAACTCGCGCCCGGCTTTTCGCAACCGAACCTTTTCGGAGAAATGGTGAAAGGCGGCTATGGCGGCGGCATTCCGGTGGTTGCTTTCTGGACGCGCAAAGTGGGTGAGGCGGTCGGGCACGTCGAGACCCTCCCCATCAAGGCGGCAATCCCCGTGCAAGTCGCGGCCGATGGGCGCGTGCATGCGGAAGTCGGCTATCCGGCGAACATTACCTTGAAGCCGGGCGAAACCTATTCCACTCCGCGCAGCTTTGTGTCCGTTTACGCGGGCGACTTCTACCCGCCGCTGCGCACCTGGTCGACGGTGTTGCAGAAAGAAGGTTGGGACCTGCCGAAGCCCTCGAGCGAAGCTTACAACGCGAGCTGGTGCGGCTGGGGATACGAATTCAACGTCACCCCGGCGCAGATGGAGGGCACCATCCCCAAGCTGAAAGAGATGGGCATTAAATGGGCGACGCTCGACGACCGCTGGTTCGACACTTATGGCGACTGGAATCCACGTCACGACACATTCCCCGGCGATGCCATCAAGAAGATGACAGACGATTTCCACGACCAGGGAATGCTGGTGCAGTTGTGGTGGCTGCCGTTGGGCGTCGAGGATGGCAAAGGCAGGTGGGAGTCGCACAAGTACATCGCGTCGAAAATCGCGCAGCAGCATCCGGAATGGCTCATCCTCGACCAGAACGGAAAGCACGCGCGCATGACCCGTGGGCTGGCGGCATTGTGTCCGGCAGTGCCCGAGGTGCGCGCCTACTACAAGCAGTTGACCGAAAAGTTCATCCGCGACTGGGGATTTGACGGCAGCAAATTGGACAACATCTACAGCGTGCCGGCCTGCTACAACCCGGCCCACCATCACAAGTCGCCGCAGGATTCCGTAAACGCGATGGGTGACGTTTACAAGGATATCTTTGAAACCACTCGCGCCCTGAAACCGCAGAGTGTGACCCAGGCTTGCCCGTGCGGCACGCCGCCGTCGCTCGCGTGGTTGCCATTCATCGACCAAGCCGTCACCGCGGACCCGGTGGGTGCGGTGCAGGTGCGGCGGCGCATCAAGATGTATAAAGCGCTGCTGGGGCCGGAATCCGCGGTCTACGGAGATCACGTCGAGCTTTCAGCCATGACAAAAGTTGGCGATGACTGGAGGGAACACGGCGACGATTTCGCTTCCACCATCGGAACCGGGGGCGTGGTGGGCACAAAGTTTGTCTGGCCGGATCCGGGGCCAAAGTTCAAAGCCGTGAACCTGACCTCGCGGAAAGAAGAGCACTGGAAAAAATGGATCGGTTTATACAACCAGAAGATGTTGTCAAGGGGCGAATTCCTTGACCTGTATGTAACGGGCAACGACGTGCCCGAAGGCTATGCCATTGCCAAGGACGGCAAGATGTATTACGCCTTCTTTGCCCCAGCCGCCGCCAATTGGAAAGGCGAACTCGAGCTGCGCGGATTGCAGCCAGGGAAGTATGGCGTCATCGAGTATTCCGAGGGTAAGGATTTCGGTCCGGTGGAAGCGAGTGCGAATGGTGTGGCCAAGCTGGCGGTGAATTTTACGGACCATTTGTTACTGGAAGTGAGCAAGCTGCCGTAGAGCGGTTTCACTATTGCTGCACCCTGCTCCCGATAGCGGCATACCCACTTGGCGGCGGTCTTCGCGCTCCCGTTGAAGCTGGCCGCGGCCAGCTTCAACGTGGTCTTCTGCAAAAGCACTTTCTCGGCCAACTCCTCTCGCAGAGAGAGCGTAAGTGCTTATCCGTAAATAGTTCTTGCGTTCGCATCTGATTTGCGGCAGGATTTTGGCATGGCGCAAATCAAATCCTGGGAAGTCTCGGACGCCTTTTGGGAAAAAACAGAGTCTCTGATTCCTCGACCGCAGCGGTCGGCGGATCGGGTTTACCGCCGCCGACCCGGAGGCGGACGAAAGCCTATGCCGGCGCGTCAGATCTTTTCCGCCATCGTGTATGTGCTGCGCACCGGCTGCCCGTGGAAGGCGCTGCCGCGCGAGTTTGGCAGCGCCAGTGCCGTGCACGCGCATTTCCAGAAGTGGCAGCGGGCGGGTTTCTTTTTCCGCCTGTGGCGCGCCGGGTTGGCCGAGTACGACGAGATGGAAGGCATCGCCTGGGACTGGCAGAGCATCGACGGGGCCATGCACAAAGCGCCGCTGGCGACGGAATGTGTGGGACCGAACCCCACGGATCGGGGGAAAAAACGGGTGCCAGCGAAGCCTGTTGGTCGACGGGCTTGGCGTCCCGCTATCGCTCGTCGCCAGCGGAGCCAACGTGCATGACGTAAAGTTGCTGCCGGCCACGCTGGAGCGCGTGGTAATGGCGCCGCCGGAGGCGGGCGCGGGGCCGCAGAACCTCTGCGCCGATGCCGGCTATCACGGCGCGCCCGCCTGGCATGCCGTGGTCGAGCGCGGCTATCGTCCGCACATCCGGTCCCGGCGCGAAGAGGCCCAAGCCAAGCGCACGCAACCGGAATACAAGGCCCGCCGCTGGGTGGTGGAACGAACCCACTCCTGGTTCAACCGCTTTCGCCAATTGCTCGTCAGCTTCGAGAAAACAGAGGCCAGCTACCTTGCCTTACTCTCGTTGGCCGCCGCCATGATCTGCTGGAGACAGACCATTTCTATTTACGGATAAGTTCTTAGTTCGCACAAGGTCAAAGGCGTGCGCGAAAGGATCGAGGCAACCGGAGCGGAACTGCTTTATCTTCCGCCTTACTCGCCCGACCTGAATCCCATCGAGAAGGCCTGGTCGAAACTCAAACAATTGCTCCGCTCGGCGAAGGCGCGCACTCCAAAAGCACTCGATCAGGCCATCACCGAGGCGCTGCCCCAGCTCACCCCAGAAAACGCCCAAGCCTGGTTCAGGCTCCGCGTAGGTGAGGTATAGTATCTATGAAATTGCTCTAATGGCATCCCTTCTTTTTTGGCTATACCCAGCAACGCGGTATTTAACCCAGAAGGCTGGCACGCAGGATACCACTCGCCACGTCGAGTGATCCCGCTGAAAACGAAAGTATCGCCTGGCGGTCATATTGATGCTGAGCCGAACCCGCGCCAAGATTTCAGCAGGCGTGCCGACAGTCTGGCAGACCGCCGGGAGTGCTCCCGATGACAAATCATTTTACGGTGTCGCGAACGGGTGAGACGGGTGTACTATGGTTGCGTTTTCAAAGCCAAAAAGGAAATTCCGGATTATGCCTTCAACGTATGGAGTCATTGCAAGGTGCGCGGGCATTCACCGGAAAGCATGCTTGCAAGGAGATAGTCATGAATCGGGTTCTGTGCGGATTGCTATTCTGTCTTTTGGCGCTGACGATGGCTTCCTTGGCATTCGGTCAGGCGGATGTTCCCGGGGCGAAGGATTATCCCGGCTTCACCCGCATGCCGGGTTACTACATCTCTGACTACAACGAATTGCAGTTCGATTCCTACACCTTCACGATCTCAGAAAACGGGCAAAAGAAGGAGCAGGTCGTGGAAGGCCGCAAGTTCGAGTTCCGCTATGACCGGAAGGAAGGCACCCCGGCGCCCAGCCCCCTCCAAGTCATCAGAAACTACCAGAGAGCAGCAATTGCTGCCGGCGGGAAGGTGATGTATGAGGAACCCGACTTCACCACTGTTCGACTCATGAAAGGCGACAAGGAGATTTGGTTCGAGGTCAATGCCTGTAACATCCCCAGCGGCGTATGTTACTTCATCAAGCTCATCGAAAAACAGGGTATGAAACAGGAGGTGGTGATCGATGCCGACGCCATGGGTCGCAGCCTGGCCGACCAAGGGCAGGTTGCCCTCTACGGAATCTACTTTGACACCGGCAAGTCCGACCTCAAGCCTGAGTCCGAACCGACCATCGCCGAGATCGCGAAGCTGCTCAAGCAGAAACCGGCGCTGAAGGTGCTCATCGTCGGACACACCGACATGATGGGCGATTTTGCAAGCAACCTGAAGCTGTCACAGGCGCGGGCGCAGTCGGTCGTGAGCGAATTGACCTCCAAGTACGGAATCACTCCCGCGCGGTTAATGCCTTTCGGCAATGGCCCCTACGCGCCGGTGGCGACCAATAAAACCGAAGAAGGTCGCGCGAAGAACCGTCGGGTCGAACTCGTGGAGATCGCGACTAGGTAGTTGCGGCGGTGCGTCCAAGGCGGGGTGGCCCGGGTAAGCACTCTGAATAGTTGTCACTGTGCGTGTTATGCTTTCCGCTCGCATCTGACGAATGAGGAAAAGCATGAGTTTGGAATCTATCACACAGCAGATCAAAGTAGAAATCTCTAGCAGGCTGCTGAAAAATTGATGGATACGGTAATTTTCTTGCCATTTCTCATTGTGGGCGATGTCGAGCGAGTTGGGGGCTTGGCCCACCCTTCGCGTTTGTTGCGAAGGGTGGGAGTTAGTCGGATCGCGTCATCGAGTGCGAGGAGAAAATGAGCCGCCAAGCAAGGTGCCCCAGAGCCTGCCCTGAGCTTGTCGAAGGGTTCGCGCCCGTCTTTTGGGCGCTTCTATGAGACGGCTGGTGGTGTCAAGTATTCGCTACATATTTCTTTCCATGGCGATTTTGTCTTTGATCTTCTCGCGGTTTCATCTCGGGCTTCTATTCGCACTCGGATTGGTCCGCAAGGGACCCGGTGCATGTTGGCGTCCGATACTGATGAAGCGGCGCTGCTATCTAACCTGCGGCCTTATGGTACTGGCCAAGCGCTCAATCGCAGTCGCCGCAACGCGAGATTTGTCAATTTGAATTTTCCTCCTGCCTTTCCGCTTCGGTGCAATCCCTATCCAACCAGGGCGTGAGCTTCTTGGGGAAACGGCCGATAACATTCGCCACTCCTCCAGAGATGGTGCAACAAAACCGCCAGCTTGCGAGCCACGGCAACCACCGCACGCTTTTTCCCACGCTTTCCTCCGTTGGCCGCCAGTTTCAATCCCCACCGCCGAAGCTGCGAATCCGGCCCGAAACGCCCCAATACATATTGCGCAGCCTGCACCAGCAATCGGCGCAGATAGGAGTTTCCAGTTTTACTGATGCGCAGCTGCGGATCGCATTCCCCCGATTGGCTTTGCCGCGGCCTTAGTCCCAGAAACGCTCCCACCGCGCGACTGTTCCGCGCCGCCTCCGCCGAGTCCAGGGTCAACACATAGGCGGCCGCAATCACCGGCCCTACTCCGGGTACGCTCCGCAACCTTTCCACTTCCGGGTACCGTTTTCCCAGAGCTTCGATCTGTTTGTCCATCTGCCGGATCTGTTCCGTCAGGCTCGCCACCTGCTCCAACAGCGGAACCAGCGCCGCTTCCAAGCCGCTGGGAATCGCCGTCCGTGCGGCCTGGGCAAACGTTTCCGTCGAACACGGTGGCAGCCGCTGCCCCGTACTCTTGGCCAGTCCTCGCGCTGCGTTCACCATCATCGTCCGTGCCCTGACCAGGGTGTCGCGCGCTTGCAGCAGGTTCAGATCCCGCTGTCGTTCCGGGCTGCGATGCCGGATCGGCGAGAGCAGACGTAGATCGTACGCGGCAAATCGCGCCAACTTCTCCGCATCGTTGTGATCGTTCTTCGCTTCGCTATGGGTGATCGCACGCAACTTGCGCGTATTCGCCACCACCACCTCATGCCCCATCTCCCGCAGCCACCGACTTACCCATGGCGAATGGGTCCCGCACTCCATCGCCATCCGCTGCCTGGGCTCCCCGGAAAAGTGTCGCTCCAGGGCTTCTCGGGTCGTCGGTATCCGCCCTTCCTCGATCACATCCCCATCCGAGTTCACCCTACAGTAGCGACTGAAACGATCTCCCAAATCGATGCCCACGGTCGTCGTCGGCTTCTGCACTTCCACGTATACTCTGCTACTCTTTTTCATTGGCTGGTCTCCTTTGCACCTCATCGAGTGCGTGCGGACAGCTTACCCTTTCCGCGAGACCAGCCGTCTCATTCCATCTAACCTGGGCGCTCGCAGCTCGCAGCTTGCTGCGCCACTATCTCAAAACGCTATTTAACCCTTGACACCAGAGTTATAATAGTACTTAGGTAACCGTTCAGCGCGGGCCTCAGATTATGTACTAAGTTCTTTGAAATCAAGATTTTGCCAGTATCTCAAACGGCAACTCCTTGATTCTAAAGGAAGGCGAAATTTCGCCATGCCGCCAACTCCTTTATTATCAAGATTTTGCCTCTAACCCCTTTGTTGTGAAGATTTTGAAAATAACACACTTTAGATTCAAGATTTTAGAGAGATAAGGGGGGGGTACCCCAAGCAATCAATGGCCAGGGCCACACCAATAGTGAAGAACGACTTACTTAGTTGATGCGGTAATGGCAGCCCCGGCTTTCGCGGGATTGGCCCGCGGCTTCGAGGATGAGCAGCGCCGTGAGAATGCCGTTGCGCAGCCCGATCATGGAGTCGCCAACCTCGCACTTGTCGTAGAATCGCGCGATCTCGAGGTCGAGTTCGCGCAAGATCCGCAGGGCCCGGTTCAGTCGCCGTTCGCTGCGGATCAGGCCGACATAGTTCCACATCGTGTGCTTGATGGTCAGCCAGTCTTGCTTGATGAGGGCGGGGTCCGCCGGTTCGTGTTCGTAACGCCAGTCGGCCACCTTGGGAAAATAGAAATCGTCGCCGCGCGCGATGCCTTCAGCGGCCTGCGCTCCGGCCCGCGTTCCCCAAACCAGGCATTCCAGCAGAGAAGTGCTGGCCAGGCGGTTGGCGCCGTGCAATCCGGTGCACGCGACTTCGCCCGCCGCCCGCAGCCGCGCCACCGTCGTGCGGCCGTAATCGTCGGTGGCAATGCCGCCACAGCTATAGTGCGCGGCGGGCACCACCGGAATCGGCTCGCGCGTGAGGTCGATACCGCGCTCGATGCAGACAGCGTAGATGCCGGGAAAACGTTCGCGAAGCTGGTCGGCGGGCTTGTGCGTAATGTCCAGATAAACGCAAGGCTCACCCGATTCGAGCATGGTCTGGTAGATGGCGCGCGCGGCAATGTCGCGCGGCGCCAGCGACCCGGCGGGATGGAAGCTTTGCATGAATTCCTTCCCGTGCCGGTCTACCAACCGCCCGCCCTCGCCCCTCACCGTCTCGGAAATCAGGAAGCAGCCGTCGGGCGCCAGCAGCGCGGTCGGGTGGAATTGGATGTACTGCATATTCATGCAACGAGCGCCCGCGCGGTACGCCATGGCAATGCCATCGCCGCGCGCTCCGGGAGGGTTGGTCGTGTGCAGAAAAATCCTGCCCAGGCCGCCCGTGGCCAGAATGGTTTCCTTGGCCAGAAGGGAGAAAATTTTCCCCGTCGTCTGATCGAGCACGTAAGCGCCAACGCAGGTCAGCGGACGATAGACGTCGGTGGGCTCCAGCGAATGGTGCGAGACGGTCAGCAAGTCCACGGCGGTCGCATTAGGCATCACCTTGACGTTCGGGTGCGAGCACACACGTTCCAGAAACGCGCGCTCAATCGCGAAGCCGGTTTGGTCCTTGTAGTGGACGATGCGCGGCAGGGAATGGCCCGCCTCGCGCGTCAAGTCAAGCTGCCCGGGGGTTTCCGCGGAGGCATCGAAGGGAACGCCCAGCTCGTCAATCAGAATCTGTTTCACCAGGCGCGGGCCTTCGCGGCTCAACAGGCGGGCGGCATCGGGAGAACTCAAGCCGCCGCCGACCGAGAGAATGTCGGCGACCAGTTGTTCGGGCGATTCCGTTGGCGCGCGATAAATAATTCCGCCCTGCGCCCAATCGGTATTGCATTCCTCGGGTTTCTCGGCGCGCGTCAGCAGCGTCACTTGGCAGCCGCGTTTGGCGGCGTCCCATGCGGCTGCCAGGCCTGCCAGGCCGCTGCCGATGACGAGAATGTCGGTCTGTAGAGTGTCCTGCAAAGTGTCCTGAAACGTGTACTGCAAGCTGTCTTGCATTATATGGGTTCAATCTCGAAGCTCAAATCCACGGCCGGCGCGGAGTGGGTGAGCGCGCCGACCGAAATCCAGTCTACGCCTGTCTCCGCGAACTGCCGCACGTTCGCGAGCGTAATTCCGCCCGAGGCTTCGAGAAGAATCTTCTTCGCCGGCTCGCGCGGTATATCGCGTTGCGCGCCTTCCGCCTGCCGCGCCTGCTCGACCGCTTGCCGCACCTCGGCCGGTTGCATGTTATCGAGAAGGATGACATCCGGCTTGTATTCGAGCGCGTCGCGCAACTCGTCGAAATTCGTCACTTCGATTTCCATCCACGCCACGCGGCCCTTGGCGGGTTGCGCCGCTCGGAGCGCCGCCGCAACTCCGCCCGCCATGCGGATGTGGTTCTCTTTGATGAGCACGGCTTCCGCCAGGTCTTTGCGGTGATTGCGGCCTCCGCCGACGCGCACCGCATATTTTTCCAGCGCGCGCAGTCCGGGAGTGGTCTTCCTTGTATCCAGAATTTGCGCGCCCGTGCCTTCCACTTCGCGCACAAAGCGGCGCGTGAGCGTGGCGATGCCGGAGAGCCGCTGGAGCAGATTCAAGGCCACGCGTTCTCCCGATAGCAAGGTGCGCGCCGAGGCAAACACCTCGACAGGACTTTCGCCCGGGCGCAGTTCGTCGCCGTCCTTGCGCCCGATCTCCGCTACTACGGCGGGCTCCAGAAGCCGGAAGACTTCGAGGAACGGTTCGACTCCGGCAAGAACCAGCGGGGCCTTGGCGATCAATTCGCCGCGGGCGCGCCGCTCGGCGGCGACGATCGTGTTGGTAGTGATGTCCCCGGCCGCCAAAATCTTCCGCGAGAAATCCGCGCAAGAGTTCGCGGTAGGTGGTGGGATCGAGAGATTTGGGCGTGGGAACCAATATGTACAAATTCTAGCAGGCCGTGCTTTCATGAGTTGTCATCCCGAGCAAAGCGAGGGATCTGTAATTCGTGAATGGAGAGCTGGGCGTCCCCGCCCGGCTGGACGGACGAGACGTCCGTCTCTCCACCGTAGGATTCATCCTGCGGTCGCGGCATTAGCTCATCTCCAACATGCGAACGATGGGGCGCAGGGCGCGCTGGCGCAAATCTTCGTCCAAGGTGATTTCCGGCGCGCGGTCTCTCATGCAGAGGTAGAGTTTCTCCATGGTGTTGAGCTTCATGTGCGGACATTCGCTGCACGAGCAGCCGCCTTCGCCGGGAGCCGAAATAAATTTTTTCTCCGGGCAGGCTTTTTCCATCTGGTGCAGGATGCCTTTTTCGGTGGCCACGATGAACTCCGCCGCCGGGCTTTGTTGAGCGTATTTGAGAATTCCACTGGTCGAGCCGACGTAATCGGCATGGCGCAGCACCGCTTCCGGACACTCGGGATGCGCCAAGACCTTTGCCTGGGGATGACGTTCCTTCAGTTGCACCAGGCTGCGCTCGGAAAACATCTCGTGGACAATACAGCTCCCCGGCCAAAGCCGCAGTTCCCTTCCCGTCTTCTTCATGAGGTAGCGGCCGAGATGCTGGTCGGGCGCGAATAAAATCGGCTGTCCGGGCGGAATCTGGCCAATGATTTTCTCCGCGTTGCTCGACGTGCAGATGATATCGCTGAGCGCCTTGACCTCGGCGCTGCAGTTGATATAGGTGATCGCCACATGATCGCGGTAGCGCTCGCGAAACGCCTTGAAACAAATTCGCCGGACAGCCGTCGGCGAGCGAACAGCCTGCCTTAAGGTCGGGGAGCAAAACCAGCTTGCCGGGGTTGAGAATCTTGGCGGTCTCGGCCATGAAGAGCACGCCGCAGAAAACGATGACATCCGCGGAAGTGGCTGCGGCCTTCTGCGCCAGTTGCAGGCTGTCGCCAACAAAATCCGCCAGGTCCTGAATTTCCGATTCCTGATAGTAGTGCGCCAGGATGACGGCATTCAGCTCCCGCTTGAGCCGCGCGATCTCGCGCTCGAGACAAGCAAGATTCGCCAGATCGACGCCCGCCAGCGCCCCGCAGTCTCCGCCTTGTGCCGAAGCTGTCATCGGATCTACCTACTCTTAATTATACGGGTAACAGTGTCATTGGCTGTCGGGCCCGCGCGGGCGATGTTACGGCAGCAGAAGGCGAATCTCAGGCGGCGAGTTTGGCGCGGCCGCTGCGCTTCCAGTACCAATATCCCGGCACGCCGGCGAGCACAATGGTTGCGCCCCAGAAGGCTTCGGTGGGCCGCTCGATGATGGTGTTGAGCGTCCAGGCAACGCCGACCAGGACGTAGATCGCGGGCAGCCATGGGTATCCGGTGCAGCGATACGGGCGCGGAACGTCGGGCCGTTTCCAGCGCAACACAAACAAGCCGATGACGGTCAGCGTGTACGACAGCACCATGCCAAAAATGACGTAGGTGTAAAGCTGGTCGTAGCGTCCGCTCACGGTGAGCACCGCGGCCCAGATGCCTTGGCCGATCAGGCTGAAGGCGGGGGTGCGCCATTTGGGATGGATAACGGCCATGCGGCGGAAGAAAGCGCCGTCCTGCGCCATGGCGAGGTAGACGCGCGCGCCCGACAGGGTGCAGGAGGCCGCCGCGCTGAAACACGAAATCGCGATAATGGCCGACAGCCAGCCTGCGGCCGCTGGCGAAAGAAGTATTGCCGCGGCGGCGTGGGCAATAGTTTCATGCTTCGCAATCTCATTCAGCGGCATGGCGTACACGTAGGTCATGTTCATGGCAAGATAAATCGCGCCGACCACGAGCACACCCAATACCATGGCCAGCGGCACATTGCGCCGCGGCTCTTTGACCTCGCCCGCGACCCACGTGACGTACACCCAGCCGTCATAAGACCAGAACACGGCGATCAAGCCGATGCCGAGCACGGAGATCAACTGTGCCGGGCCCAGTCCCATAGTTAAGCCGCCCGGCGCCTGCGCGCTGAAGTTCGACCAATGTCCCTTGCCGAGGGCGAACCCGAGCACAACGAAAGCGGCCATGGCGGCGGACTTCGTCCAGGTCGAGACATTTTGCAGGAGCGCGCCCCAGCGCAGCCCGAAGACATTAACATAGGTGAGGATGGCGATCATCGCCACTCCAACCGCTTGCACGCGCGTGAAAGCTATGGTGAATAGGACCCAGACCAAGCGGCCGTCCGCCAGCGCTGGATACGGCAGACTGATGTTTGCCATCACATGCTGCGACGACATCGAGGGAACGATGTTACCCATGTAGGCTGCGGACGCGACCGAGAGCGCGGCGATGGAGCCGCCATTCGCGACCGCGAACAACATCCACCCGTAAAGAAACGCCACCAGATCGCCGTAAGCTTCGCGGAGGTAAATGTATTGTCCGCCGGAGTCCGGATACATGGAGCCAAGTTCGGCAAACGCGGCGCAGGCACACAGGGATATGAGTCCCCCGAGGACCCACACCAGAAAAAACAATGTCGGATTCGGCAAGGGCCCGGCAATATCCTTCGCGGTAAGAAAAATAGAAGAGCCGATGATGCCGCCCACCAGCAGCAGCACGGAATCGAGCAAACTAAGCCCGCGGACAAGACTTGGTTGTTGACCGGATGTTTCGGCTTTGGCAGCCGGGGGAACGGAATCGGTATTCATTGGATTTTCGGTTGGCTCTTTATCCTCGGGTCGCGTCGTTGGCGGTCAAACTGACAACTGACGGCTGTCTTCATCCCATGCCCAGCTCGTCCGATGATTCCAGCGGCGTTCCGCAGCGGCGGCAGACGATGGCCGAACAATCGCCGCAGGTCAGCGGATCGCCAACTTCGGCGGCGCAGACCGGGCAATAAAAGACGACTGGCGGATTCCTGGCTTCTGGCGGCAATTTCGGAACGATCTCCATGGTCACAAACCATATCGCGAAACTGTAACACAATTTCCCGGCGCGCTTCTTGCCTTACTCCGGCCGCTGGCGCAGGACCAGGCCGCCCGGCGCCGGCGGCAGCGAGAAGGGGAACTGCCAAATCTTGTCTTTCATCCATACGCTGAGAATGAAGTCCTCGCGCTCTTTCCACCGCCCGATCCACTTGTTGCCGGTCGCGAAGAAGACCCAGCCGTGGGCCACGGGATTGCCCGGAGTCAGCGCCCCAAATCCTCGCGGAAAATATGGTAGATTGAAGTGGGTGAGGGCGCGTAGCTCAGTTGGTAGAGCAACGCCCTTTTAAGGCGTGGGTCGCAGGTTCGATTCCTGCCGCGCTCACCATAGATTCAACCTCTCATAACAACCGAAGGCCCGGGGGAAAACTTCCGTCTGCTTTCTGCCGACTTTTCAGTCGAGGCGGCTGTACCCGAATCTTCCCCGAGCGCAGTTATTGAGCTCCACAGCCCTGACCGCCGTGCCTTTATTAGACTAACCCCACCATCAGATCGCTCGGCCCGGGCAGGTTGATGCGGCTTACCTCGTTGAAACCGGCAGCCTTTATCCAGTGAGTGTATTCGAGCTCGCTGTAACTGGCGCCGGCGTCGGTCGCAACCAGCATGTTCAGTGAGAACAGCGCCGCGTGCTGCGGGCCGGTTTTGTCGGGATTGAGGATGAAGTCTTGCACCACGAGGCGGCCCTTCGGCGCAAGCGCCTGGCGTGCGCGGCGAAAAATGGCGCGGTTCTGCTCCTCGGAAAACATGTGGCAGATCGCGTTCAGCATGACGATGTCGTAGCCGGAGCCAAAGTCGTCGCGCAGCATGTCTCCCGCGCGCAGGCTGACTTGCGCTGAGACGCCCGCCTGGCGGACATATTCGGCGGTGAGCGGCACAACCTCTGGAATGTCGAGGATCTCGCAGCGCACATCGGGAGCAGCTTTGGCGAACGCGATGGAGTATGCGCCGGAGCCGCCGCCGAGATCGAGGATGCGGCGAACACCCGCTGTGCCCAGGGCCTTCACCACCAGCGGGGCGCGATCTTTGGCGATGCGTTGCATGGCGGCAATGAAGTTGCGCGTCCATTCGGGGGTGTCGTCGCGAGTGCGAGATCGATGGGGACGCGGCGTGCCGCTGCGCACCGCGTCGGTCAGTGTGCTCCAGCGATGCCAGATATTGGCGATGTGCAGCAGGCCATCGCGATGGTTGTCTTTGGAACCTTGCACAAAGAATCGCGCCGACTCCGGCGTATTCTTGTAATCGTCGCCGCTCTTCGAGAGCAATCCGAGCGAGACGAGCGCGTTGAGCAACATGCCTGCGGCGCGGGCATTGGCGTGGACCTTCGTCCCGATCCGTTCGGCGTTGGCGCCGTCCCCGACGGCGGTAAAGATGTCGAGTTCAAGCGCGGTAAGAAGGCAGCGGCTCGGCATGTAGCCGCGGATCATCTGATCGAGGCGATCGGGCAGCGTCCCGGATTTGTCGCGGGCGGCCATCGCCTCACGGAATTTTTCCCCATGCTCGACCGCCATGGCCTTCATTGCCGGGGCATCGTTCCATACGAGACGATCTACGGGCTTGCCGCCGCCGAGATGCGCGCCTACGATTTCGGATACGTCCGACGCTTGCACGCGCCGGTACCACACCCCCGCCGGATAGACGACCATGACTGGCCCTTCATCGCACAGTCCCATGCAGCCGCAGGTGGTGAGTTGCACATCGTGGCTGAGGCCGCGCGCCTGGAGCTCGCCATCGAGCGCGCCGAGCACAGCGAACGATCCGCTGGCCGGGCAGGAGGGGACGCCTTCGGGCTTTTGCTGCGTGCAGACGAAAACATGAAAACGGAAAGGTTCCATCGCGGCCTCCGAGCGTAAATTCGCCAAGCGATGCCGGCGCTATTCCCGGCGGAGTTTCACTGTCGCCAGCAGCGCCAACACCTCAACAATTCATACTCGGGCCGTCCGGGCGTGTCCAGGGTTGGCGTCACGCCACCGTGTGACTAAAAGCGTGTTTCATAAATACCTTTCAGGCCGGAAGGCGCGGCCCTCAGGGGCTGAAGCCCACATTTTTCTTGGCCCTAAGCGGCACGGCTGAAGCCGTGCCCTACCCGAAACCGATTTATGTAACACGCTCTAAAAGTCGTCGCGGAGCCTCGGGTCACAGCGGTGGTTATTGCCATTGAAATGCCGTTCCGATTCGATCCGCCCGGCGACGATTGGAGCGCGCATAACTGTACCGCCATCGCCCTTTCCGAATCCGCCGCACCCATTGAAGCATCCAATGAGGCGAGTGAGTTGAGGCTCTAGCGGTTGTAATAGGTCTCAGCTATTAGGTTTAAGGGGAACAAAGTCCTCAAACCCGACAACTGAGACCTAACACGTGGAACCATTTGCACGCAGCCATCCGCTCGAATAGAATCCCTCAGTTCCCCGGAGGTCGTTCGCAAGCGCAGGTTTGATGCGAGCCGGGCGGCCCCGAATTATTTCCATCGCTGCAAGGCGAATACAGGCAGGGACTTGTGATCATCGGCGTTCCAAAAGAGACTTATCCGGGCGAGCGGCGGGTTGCGCTCGTCCCCGTCGTCCTCCCCGCGCTGATCAAAGCGGGTTTTGAAGTCCACATCCAGTCTGGCGCTGGCGTCGAGGCTGGCTATCCCGATTCCCTCTATTCCGACAAAGGCGCAAAAATCGTCGCCGACCGCAGTGCCGTGTTTGCCGCCGCCGACGTTGTTGTGCAGGTCCTTTGCTACGGCTCGAACGACATCACCGGCAAGGAGGATGTGCCGCTCTATCGCCGCGGTCAGATTCTCGTCGGATTTCTGCGTCCGTTAGGCTCGGCCGACGTGGTGCAGGAAATCGCGCGCGCCGGCGTCACCGCGTTCTCCGTGGCGTCGATGCCCCGCTCCACCCGCGCTCAAAGCATGGACGCGCTCTCTTCGATGGCGACAGTCGCCGGATACAAGGCAGTGCTGATGGCAGCCGACTCGCACCCGCGCATCTTTCCCATGCTCACCACTGCGGCTGGGACCATCACCCCCGCTCGCGTGTTTGTGATCGGCTGCGGCGTCGCGGGGTTGCAGGCCATTGCCACCGCGCGCCGCCTGGGCGCGGTGATTTCGGCTTACGATTTTAGGCCCGCCGCCAAGGAGCAGGTACAGAGCCTCGGCGGACGGTTTGTCGAGCTTCCCATCGAGGCGAAAGACGCGCAGGACGCTCGCGGATACGCCCGCGCCCAGGATGAAGATTTCTACCGCCGCCAGCGCGAGTTGCTCGGAAAAGTTGTGCGGGAAAGCGATGTGGTGATTACCGCAGCCGCCATTCCGGGAAAAAATCGCCGGTCCTGGTGACCGAAGACATGGTGAAGGAAATGACGCCCGGCTCGGTGATTCTCGATCTCGCCTCGGAACGCGGCGGCAATTGCGAGATCAGCGAAACCGGCAAGACAGTCGTCAAGCATGGCGTAACCATTATCGGAGCGATCAACCTGGCTTCCGGCGTGCCTTATCACGCCAGCATGATGTATGCCCGCAACATCACCGCGTTCCTGACTCACTTGATCAAAGATCAAAAGTTGAACCTGAACCGGGAAGATGAAATTGTGCGCGAAACTCTGCTCACCCACGGCGGCGAGATTGTCCACGCCCGGATCCGCGAGTTCCATAAGTTGCCCGCTCTTGCGCCGTGATCGTGTGGAGGGACGGGCGTCTCGCCCGTCTGGAGGGATGACTGCGGGGCCGGGCGGGGACGCCCGGCTCTCCACTAAATAGTACGGAGGAACGATGAACAGTGGTTCGAACCTGATCGATGCGCTATTTATTTTTGTGCTTGCCGGATTCATCGGATTTGAAGTGATCCGGCGGGTCTCGCCCCTGCTGCACACTCCGCTGATGTCGCTCACCAACGCCCTGGATGCGATCGCGGTGGTGGGCGCCATCGTGCTCGTGGGCGAGCACAAGAGCACGCTCTCGGCGGTTTTCGGATTCATCGCCGTGGTCGCCGCCACCAGCAACATCGTCGGCGGCTTCCTGATCACGGACCGTATGTTGAAGATGTTCAAATCCAGCCGTCCCGCGGCAAAACCGGTGGCCAAACAATGACAGCCGAACTCGCAGGAAGCCAACTCGCCATCGAGCTTGTATATCTCATTGCCAGCGTGCTGTTCATCCTCTCGCTGAAGTGGATGAGCTCGCCCACCACCGCCCGCCACGGCATCTGGGCGGGCGAAATCGGCATGTTGCTGGCCATCTGCGGCACGCTGCTGCACCACGGCATTGTGGACTACCGCCTGATCGCCATCGCTCTGGTGCTCGGCTCCATCGTCGGCGTTCCGCTGGGGCGCGTGGCCATGACAGCCGTCCCGCAGCGGACCGCGCTCAGCCACGCTTTTGGCGCGCTCTGCGTCACTCTGGTCGGCTCGGCCGAGTTTTACCTGCGCGCCCCCAATATCTCGCGCTTCATGATGTCGGTGCTCTCGCTCGAAGTGATTCTCGGAGGCTTGACTGTTACCGGCAGCTTGATGGCCGCCGGCAAGTTGCAGGAGATTCTGCCGCAGCGTCCGCTGACTTACAAAGGCCAGAACCTCGTCAACCTTGTGCTGCTCGCCGGCGCCGTCGTCATCGCCGTATCTCTGGTGCTGCATCCGGAAGCGCGGTCGCTGTTTCCGTTCATGGTCCTGATCGCGCTGGCCTTCGGCGTGTTATTGACCATTCCCATCGGCGGCGCCGACATGCCGACCGTCATCTCCTTGTTGAACGGTTATGCCGGCCTCTCGGCGGCGGCCATGGGCTTTGTCCTCGATAGTAAGCTGCTTATCATCGCCGGCGCGCTCGACGGTTCCTCTGGCCTCATTCTTTCGATCATCATGTCCAAGGCGATGAATCGCTCTTTCACCAATGTTTTGTTCGGAGCCTTCGGCCAGGTGCAAACTTCAGCCGCTGCCGGAGAAGAAGCCCGGCCCGTTCACAGCGCCACCCCGGAAGAAGCCGCGGCCATCCTTTCCGCCGCCAACCGCGTCATCGTCGTCCCCGGATACGGCATGGCCGTGGCCCAGGCGCAGCACAAAGTGCGTGAACTTTACGACGCTTTGACTAAGCGCGGCGTGGACGTGCGCTTCGCCATTCACCCCGTTGCCGGACGCATGCCCGGCCACATGAATGTGCTGCTGGCCGAAGCCGACATTCCCTACGACCGCTTGATTGAAATGGACGAGATCAACGGCGACTTTCCCGCAGACCGATGTTGCGCTGGTGATTGGCGCTAACGATGTCACGAACCCGGCCGCCCGCTCCGATACTTCCAGCCCCATCTACGGGATGCCGATCCTCGACGTTGACAAGGCCCATACCGTGATGGTGATCAAGCGCAGCATGAATCCTGGCTTCGCCGGCATCGATAACCCGCTCTACTATCTCGATAACACACTAATGCTGTTTGGCGACGCCAGGGCGTTCGTCGGCGACATCGTGCGCCAGTTCAACGGAGGACACAGCTAGCAGCCCGCTTTCAGCCGCGAAGCGGCGCAAGAATACAGCCCACGGCGTAAGCCGTGGGTTCATGTGGAAAAGGAACAAGCCCCAGCGGAGCGAAAGACCAGTTCTCACACAGTCTCTTCAGGCGCTGTGGCCCGGATTGGAACGCACGGCTTCCGCTGATAACTTGTCTGGGTTTTACTCAAGCCGCTGCGGAAGGGGGCGATTTTCGATGTCCTGCCCCTGATGGGGAGTCCGATCTCGAAGAACTTACCGTATTGCTAAAGCGATACCTTGATACGAACCGCTCTTGCACCCCGCTGGGCCAGTCAAAAATCCGGCGGGCTTCAGTTTTGCAAGCGTGTAAGCTCGCGCAGCCTGCCGCCCGCCCCGCGTCTAGGCTGTCTTGTTCGCTTGTCTGATCTTGGCCCAACGCGCTTTCTGGGCCAGGGAAATTCTCTTGCGCCCGGCCGCGGAAAGAACGCGCCTGGCGCGATGCGGCACCCGCCCGCGCGCACTCGCGCCCCCGCCTCGCGTAAGCTTTTCCAGGATCGAAATCGCTTCCGCCAGCTTCTTGACTTGTTTCTGGGCCTCCCGGTGTTCCTCGCGGAGCCGGACAATTGTCTTAGCGATACTTGTCATCGAATACCCCCTCGGGTAACTACGGGGGGAATTGTACTGCTAACTCGCTTTTTTTGCCAGAATTTATTTGTCCAGGGAAATTATTAAAACGATGGCACAAGAAAGGCGGCTGCGGGACCCCTATTTCCCTGTCCAGATGGCCCGCCCAATGCCTTATCCGAGGGGCGGAAGAAATCCCGACGAACCCAACAGGAACAGAGCGCCAACCGCCAGGCTATAGATCGCCGTCAGCGCCGTGACCACAAACTGAAAGCGCGGCAGCCGCGAACTAAACCCGAACAATCCCACCGCCGACGCCGTCATTACCGTATTCATTACCAGCAGTCCCGCGATAAACATCGCCAGGCCGATAAAGCCCTTGCCGATTCCGCCCAGATTCGCCGCCAGTAAGAAGATCATGAGCTGGCTCGGTGTCTCCGCGCCCAGCCCGTGCACAAGCCCGATCGTGAGCACCGTCTTCGCGCTGTAATTCCATGTCTTGTCCGCCGGGCGCGGAATATCGTGGTCGTGCCAGTAGCTCTTCATCTTCCAATGGAGCCAGCGCGCCACTCCGGCCATAAGGTGAAAGCGGCTGCGCGGCGCGGAGTTCCCTTTGTAGAGCGTTCCCAGAACATAGACTCCAAGGGCGAGCAAGGTCGCTCCCACCAGGCGCTCGGCGATCCGGTCGATGCCATGCGGCAGCGAGAGCTGAAACACGATGACCGCGGCGCCCAGCACGACAACCATGGCCGCGTGCCCCAGCGCGTAGAGCAACCCCAGCCTCATGCCGCGCCAGCGGCTGGCCTGCACACTGGTGATGTCGGAGATGGCCGCTATGTGGTCGTAGTCGAACCCATGACGGAATCCGAGGATCGCCGCCGAGAGAAGCGCAAGTTGAAGGCTGTTCGCCGTCGCGGTCATGAATGAGGAACAAATACGGAGCCCAGCCCCGAATCTTCTATTTTCCCACATGCCGCCAGGAATCGGAAATCCGCCCTCGGCTGTCCGCAGCCCGCTCCAACGAAAAACCCCGGCCCTCGCGGACCGGGGTCGCTTGCCTTCGTTGCGTGAATTAGTTGACTGGGGCGTTTAGTTGGTGCGGGTCGTAAACAACTGCCGGTAGCCCAGCGTCTCCACGTCCTTGAACATCGGCGTTCCCGGCGGCAGGCCCTGGGGCGTGGTGAAGTCCGTGTCGAAAATATATTTGCGGGTTGGCGGCGCATACACCGAGTAAATACAGCACTTGAATATTCCGGTGTTATAGGTTGAGAAGTACAGGCTCACCAGCGAGCCTCCGTAATTCAGCGTGTACGGGTTGTTTCCGTTGTACCAGTCTTCGAGAAGGCGCAGGAAGTTGCCGATCCCTCCATCGGTACCCATGGGGTAGTCCGAGGAGATCGCCCATGAGGGGAACGTGAAGCGTATGGTCTTCCCGCCAGCGATCGCCATGCGGTAGTACGTGGTACTAGCCGTCCGGTTGTCTTGCGCGGCTGCGTGGGCGAGAGGGCCAGTGCTGTTCACGTCCTTCCAGCTATTGGAGAGAAGCGTGACCGTGTCGGCAATGACCGCGGCCGGAGAATGGGCGGGTGAGGTCATGTCCGCTCCTGGTTTGCCACTGGTCGCATTTGTAAAGAACGTGTCGCTCGAGCTGCTGTTGTAATTGCCCTGAACGTACACCGGGTTCTCCGACGCCACCGTGAATCCGCCGCCGTTCGGGCTTAGCGGCAGATTGCCGAGCGCGCCATCCACCAGCTTCAAAACGTGCCGCGCCCCGCTCACCCAGTTCTTGCGTCCGGTGGTGACGCAACTCGCGATGCGCGGACGAGTAAGGATTGTCAGGCGCAGCCGCGACGATCTGGGTATTTTGGTTTACCGCGCTGCCGACCTGGCCAGTTGTCGAGTTTAACGTGCCGCTCCACTGGCCCAATCCCAGGTTCGCCGTGCCGAAGTTGTCGAGATGGCCGTTCAGATTAACGTCCTCGGGAGAATCCAATGCCACCCCATCAACCGCCAGGCCGGCCATCGGCGATTCCAAGGCTCCGTCAGGGGTACCCGCAGAACTTCCGGAGTTGATCACGTCCTCCAGTCCCGAGTCCCCACTCTTGGCTGCGGGCGCTGAGCTTTGTCCCATCTCCATGGGCGGATACGGGTTCAGCAGCATTCCCCGCCGGTCCGAGAAATACAGCACGTATCCATTCTGCGCAACATAATCCACATTCGTGCCGCTCGTGCCGATTGTTCCCGCCAGCCATCGCTGCAGGTTGCCCACATCGATTTCGACGGCGTTCATCACCCCGTTGGTCGTGCAGCTATCGTTCGACTGGTTGGTGGTGACATCCCGAGGCTCGCCTTCGCGCGCATCGTAAAAGTTGATGGGATACCAGTTGAACATGCTGATGCTCTGCCCTGTCTTTGCCCAGAGCGTGCTCCCGCTCGCCGGCGCCGGAGTAGTGCCAGTGATTCCGGTCGTGACTCCGAAATATGGCTGGGGAGCTGCGGGAGAAGCGGGAACCGCTGCATCGGCCACGACTTCCGGAGGCAGCGGATTGCTCCATTGCCCGGTGCAGCTGGTCTTTCCCGTGTTCCACTGCGAACAAGCCGGTGCAATACCGGTAGCATCGGGCTCGCCGCCGTTACCGGCACGATCCGCGGGCTGCTGCAGCAGCAAGATCGCCTTGGGATTTATGTCGTTGCCTCCTATGGCGGTAGGCGGCGTCACGTCCCGCGCAAATCCCAGTTGCAGCCATTCGTTGGTTACATTGTGCCAAGTACCCGCAGCATCAACGTATCCCACGTACAGGTAACCGTCGATCAGGTTCCAGGTTGCGGCATTCGTTTGGTTCGGGACGACGAAATATGGCTTGGCGGGCGTCGTCGCGTTGCAACCGGTGGGGAGGCTGCCACCATTGGTGGTTGTGGAGCAAAGCGCAAAGGTCGGATACGAATTGGCGGTGGAGGTGTTCGATTCCGCGAACATCACCGGGGCGTATTGCGGCTGGAGGCCCTGCGTGGTAGACCAGCCTGCAAACGACGCCGGAGCGAAAAGCCAGTCCGGCGGAAGGTATTGTGGTTGGCATGTGCTGTTGCCGCTCCCGCAGGTTTTTATTAGCGAGCAGGCTGCACCCGCGCAACTGGTCGTGTCCGGAAGCCACCCGTTCGTGGCGGCGGCAAAGTAGGTCGCGTAAGAAGAGCCACTAGCCAACGCCGTCATATTGCTGGGCGTCGACGTTGCAATTCCATAGGGGTTGCTGACGGTTCCGCCCGTTGCCGTCGCTTCCGCAGACGTTATGTTCGCCAGTCGGACAGGTGATCCCGGAAGATTAAGGCTACTGAAATCGTTCGGATCGTCGCTCAGCAGCACCAGAATCTGCGCCATGTCATATTCGCGCGAATCGCTCAGCGCGGTAGTGTCCAGCGACGTTGGCCGGCGGATCAGTTCATACGGGTGGATGGTCCCGGTGACGAACGGCATCGAGAGCAGCTTGGCTCCCGTTCCCACCTGGCCGCTGGTTGTATTTCCATAGTTCCCGTTGATGATCTCGTGGTTGACCGTCCCGGAAAAAGTATTGAAAGCGGTGTTATAACTCGACTGCGGCGGATCTCCCCCATTTCCCGCCACGCTGCCGTCCGCATCCGGCATGGCCACGCAAGTGCTCGACGCGCCTCCCTGAAACGCACAATTGCCGTCCGCGGTCGGAATGTACACCGTCCCGGTGTCATTGGCGGAGGAATTGGCCGCCAAAGTGTTCGGAAGATTGTTGGTGACAACGTTTCCGTAGGCCTCGAGTTTGCTGTGAAAGGTCAGGGTGTAGCCACCCGCCGCGCCCAGGTAGAGATCGCCGTTGGTGTGCAACCGTCCGTTAAAATCGAGATTGGGGGTGCTGAAGAAGGCGCAATCGTCTTCGCAAAACACGCCGAACTGAAACACCGGAATCAGCGCCACTTCCGCGCTCCGCGTCATGCTCACTTCCATGCCGCCCAGCGTCTGTGCCGTGGCCGTCATGGTTATCGGGATGATCTGCGCCCACAAATTTTGGTTCGGGCCGCTGCCGATCTGTCCCCACTGCTCGGATGAAACCCCATTGACGGTATGGTTGGCCAGCGAGCCCGTGCACACGCCCGTCGCCGGCTGCACATTGTAATAGCTCCAACTGATGCCCGGTATCGTCGGTGCCAGGTTGCTCAGGGCGCAGATGTCGCTGGCCGAGGGAGACTGCGCGTTAGCGAACGTCGTCGCCAGGTCGTTGGCCATTTTCTCGATCCCACCCTCGGCCGCGTGATAGGCCACGTTGTTCTGTACATCGGCCGCGCCCACCCTGCCTTCGGTGTTGACCATCATCAGCAGTCCGATCGCGATCCCCGACAGCAGCAACAGCATCAGCAACGACGCGATCAGCGTGAATCCTCTGCTGTGCGCTCTCGCATTCTTCATGCTTCGATTCCTCTCTCTATAATTCCCCATGCTGTGACTCCCAAAGGTCTCGCTCCCCATTGTCTTGTTCCTCCTTACGCCTTGCTCCCTCTTCGCCGTCTCCGCCGCTAATTCGATGTGCAGTTGGAACTACACTTATAGTCGTTCTCGTACGTCAGGTTCCGCGCGCTTACCGAGGTCTCCAGATCCAATCCCTGATAACCGCCCTGCGTGCTTGAGAGCTGGTTTGACCCCGCCATCATGCTCGACATCGCCATGTGCGCAATGTTGATCTTCGTGATCTGATTCGGCAGGAGAACAGTCGGAGAAGTGTCAGAGCCATAAACGCAAGTATCGCCAGCCACGCCAGGGTTGTTACATTGCACTGCTTGCGATGCGGTGCTGTCGTTGAAAAGGTCATAGGTAAATCGCAGGTAAACGATGTTGTCCGCCAGCGGCATCGGAGCGTGTCCACTCACCTGCCGCATCAGGCGCGGCGGGCTGACCGTGCTGTCGATGTAATAGCTGATCACCAGAAGGCGCGACGCATATCCGGTCGTGGTACCCGCCGGGGCCACGTACTTGCTGGCCAGGCTATTGGGGACTGTTGACGCCTGGTTCATGTTCAGCGGGTCGCCGGAGGCGAAGGTCGCGGTGCTTGCACTGGCGGCGGTGACTTCGGCCACTATGTTGGTTGTACCGAATGTGAACAAGACCAGATCGCCAGCCGTCAACCCGTTCACCGTATAGTTCACGGCTTGCGCATTACTTTGGCCGCCCGGCGCCGTGCAATTCGGACTCGTAGTACTGGGCAGCGTGAAGGTCACCACCGTCGTGCTCGTGATGCTCGCCGTGTAGCAATTCAGATAGAACGTACTGTCCGTGTACACCGCCGTCACCACATCGCTGAGTCCCGAATACGGGCCGAACGCCGGCCCTTTTTGATATCCGGGAATCAGGCCGTACAAGTATGACGTGGTGCCCTGCGTGGGATACGCCACCGATCCGCCGTTGATGTAGCACACGGTGGCGCCCGACGGCGAGGCGCAGCCATACACCGGCGAGCTGGTCGACGGCAGGGCGATCGCCACTCCGTAACCCAGGCCCGCCCCCGCCATGCTCAGGTCCTTCGTCAGCATGTTGGAGACGGCCCGAAAATCCTGCTGCATCTCCGACCGCTGCGTGGCCGTCCAGGTCGCGCCCACGCCCTGGGTGTAGATCTGCACCGCCGCGCCCAGCACCAGCGTTCCCAATCCCAAGGCAATCGCCATTTCCAGCAGGCTGAATCCCTTCTCGCGTCTTGTGGACCGATCGCTCATAATTCCCCTTTTACCGGTACTGCGCAATATACGAATTCAGAACGTACGTTTTCGGCAATTTTGAGGGCGATGTCGTGTACTGCATGGTGATCGTAATTTGTCGCAGATAGGTCACCGTCTCGGTCCCGTTGTCGGTCACTTCGGTCACCGGCTGGATCTGAATGGCGCGCTGATAGCTCGTCAAGGGGACATACACATCGTTGGTGTTCCCATAGTCCCCGTCGGGTCCCGGTTCTCGCAAAACTTCATTGCCCGCCGCCGCGTCGTCCGCCGTCCCAAAGATCCCGTCGTTTCCCGCGTTGTAGATCGGATAAAAGGTTGGCGTCGTCGGACTGCCCAGAAAAATGCCGCAAGTGCCCCCGGGATTGTTGATGCAGTTGGTGGAATTCACATTATTGATGCTGTCCCACCCAATCTGCGATGTGTCGCGCGCGGTCACGATACTTTCGTACGCCTCGTCCGCCAGTTGCTTGGCGATCATGTCCTGCTGCGAGTTTTGCGTCACAGCCATGCACAGTCCGAACACGCCCAGCAGACTCACCATGTCCCACCGTCAGGATGGCCATCGAGATCATCACCTCGAGCAGCGAGAATCCCGCTTCCGCCTGCTTCGGCGCTCCAGATTTCCCCACCCGCCCAATCGCCGCCGTGTCCATTACTGCCGAATCCATTGATAGCCTCCCGTCTTGCTATAGAGCCGCCATCCGCGAATGCGCCCGGTCGCGCCCCACAGCGTGATCGCCCGCGAACTCAGCAGATTTCCGCTCTGCGAGATGTACACCACGCCTCCATCCCAGTTGTTCATCCAATTCCCCGCGGTTTGCGTGGCCCCGAACTGCAACCCCCAATCTGCGACGAACCGTCCGGGCAGAAGTAAACAATGTTGTTGTTGGTGGTTGACGTGCTGCTTGACGTGGGCGACGTGTAGCCAAAATCAATCGGCACCGTCCCCACGCCGTAGCCGTCCGGCCCCGTAAGTTGTGTGCCCGACGCCAGCGCCAAGGCAAACGACACATCCGTCGGCAATGAATAGGTCGCCGTAGGCATGGCTTGCGCAAATGCCGTCGTCTTCGCCACCACGATCGTGTTCGGTGTGGCCGAGGTTGAAAAAGTCACCGAGTACGATGTCTGCTCCGACATCGAAAGATCGCGCGCCTGCCGCATCGCCCCGAGCACGGTGTTGTACGCATTGGTCACATGCTGCTGCTTCAACAACGGTTGCAGGCTGACGAACGCGATCGAGGCCAGGATGATGCTGATCGCCACCACGATCATCATTTCGATCAAGCTGAAGCCGCTTGCCCGTTGCCTGCCATGCTCCGCATTTCTTTCCCGCCTCTTCATAAGAATTCGCCCTGCCCGCGGTTCTCCGCTCTTTGCTCTTTGCCGCAAGATCGTCCAAACAGACTCGTGGTGCGATAGTCCCCCACCCCGGTATCGCCACGACCCTTTGCGGGCCGCCGTCCGGGCCGAGGTCTGAATAACTAGATGTTAGGAACCACCCACTAATACGTCAAAGTACTGGGGTACACCGTCCCTTCGTGCATTGACCTTTCGTAAGGTAATTTCAGGCGAGTTACCATCGTGTCAAGCGGCGCGTTCGACGATCCCGCGTTTGGGCAGTATGTCGAACAAGTGCGGTTCGCTGCCGTGGAGGACTCCCACCTGGGAGCGCAGTTTCTACCGCACGCTAGTCCAAATCTGATACACCACCACGCCGACCATGAACACCAAATAAATCCTCAGCGCCCAGAAAAGCGCCATCTCGGTCCGCGTCAACTGCCGTCGCGGACAATGATAGCGCTCCTTCGTGGAAATAAGCTGGTCGGGCTCCAGCGCCGTCATTACCGTGGTGAATTCTTCGCGGCTCAGTTCCGCGCCAGTTGCGGAATCGAATTCCTTTTCCATTTACCTGCCTCCCACCAGCGCCAGCGCATGGGGCGCGATTACGCTGACTCCAAACAAAAGGCCGGCGCCAATCAGCACGATCACCACGCCCAGCGCCAGCACATTCGCCCACAGCGGACTAATCAGTTCGCCCATGATTTCGCGGTCGTTCACCAGCATATAAAGAAAGAGCAGCGCCGGAGGCATGGCCAGCACGGCGATCACGTTCACCAGCAGCACGATGTACACCAGCGGAATACCAGGGATCAGCACCAGCCCCGCCGCGGCCGCCGCTTCCAGCAGCAGCACCAGATAAAACGACTTGCCTTGCTTGAAAGGAAGATTCAAACTGTGCGGACGCCGCGCCACTTCTCCAAAGGCGTACGCCGACGACGTCGAAATCGTGATGGCCGCGACCATACCCGCCTCGAACATGCCCAGCGCGAAAAGCGCCGCGCCCCAGTGTCCAACAAATGGCTGCAAAGCCTGCGCGAATTCCGCCGCCTCGAAGTTCGCCGCCGTCATGTGGTGCAAAAATAGCGGGGCCGTCGCCACCATGGTGGCCAACGCGGCAATGGTAGCCAAAGCCGCGCCCAGCACCGTATCCACGCGCCCAAAGCGGATGTCGCGCGTGGTCAGCCCCTTATCGGCAATCGCGCTTTGCTGAAAAAACAGCATCCAGGGAGTTACCGTCGCTCCAATATTCGCGAGCAGAATCACGACCGTTTCCTGCGTAAGCCCGCCCGGCAGCGGCCTTCCGGTCAGTAAGTGCGCGGCCGATGCCGCCCCAGTGCGGATGCGCCAGCAGCGCCACCGGCACGAACGCCAGGTTGAACATGGCGGCGCCCAAAATAATTCGCTCCCACGTCCAGTAGCGGTGCGTTATGAGCGCGACCGAGAGCACCAGCAATGCGCCAAAAACCGCAAGCGCCGGCCGCACTCCGAAGAATCCCAGCCCCGCGCGGATGGCGATGAACTCCGTCACCAGCGTCAAGAAATTGCCCACCATCAGGTCGACCATCGAGAACCAGCCCCAGAACGGGCCAAAGCGCTCGAAGATCAACTCCGCATGTCCGCGATGCGTGGCCGCGCCCAAACGCACGGTCATTTCCTGCACCACGCAGGCCATCAGAAATGTGAGCACCACGAACGGCAGGAAGAAACCAACGCCAAACCGCGCCCCGGTCGCCGCATACGACAACATGCTGGGCCCATCGTTTTCTCCGAGCATCACCAGGATGCCGGGGCCAATCAGCAACCAGAACAACCGCAGCCGCGGCCGGAACCCGCGCCGCGCCCGCATTGCCGAAACCCGTTCGCGGTCGTGCGCCCGGTCGATGTCCTCATGCGTGATGACGACATCGCCGCCCGGCATTCGCCCGTCGTTCACGATGTTGGTTTGGGGTACGGCGGAGCCGTGCGGCTCCAATCCAGTCTTTGCTTTTTCCATTCCAATGGCTCTTTCATTCCATCGCTGCCGCGCGAAAGGGAAAACGGACAATCGAACTGCGGAAAAACTCTATCTCACGCTTTTTGGGGATGGCGCAACACTTCAGCGCTGCCGTGACAGGTTTGTAATTAGCGCCGATTTTGGCCGCCGCAGCCGGACGGCGGCGCAGAAAAACTTTTTTCCGCAGCGCGCAATGCCACCCACCACTAGATTAGCGCAACTATACATCGGCATATAAACCATGGTTAATTATTTTTGTAATTGGCGGGCCGCGGAAAGATCGTAACCCGGCGCAACCTGGCGGCTCCGGCGGCGCATCTGACAGAAAAGGTTTCAGCTCCGGAGGTTGTGCCGCGCCGGGCGAGACTCGCACAGGCAGACTCGCAGTTGCCAGTTCCCGCCTTCTCGTGCACGATAGTCAATACGGTCTTTTCGTTCTCACCTTGGATATTGAGGAGCAGGTTCGCAAATGAGCTTTCTAAGGGCGGCGCGCGCCGCACTAGCAGGGCAAGGTAGTATTCCCCGGGTTCTCGCGGTCGTTGTCGTTATTATGGCCTCGCTTTCCCTTTCCTGCGGTAGCAGTAACAAGGCAACGGCGCCGAACCATAGCGCCTACGCAACCCTGCCAGCCAATGGTACCGTGCTTCTGTTGCAGATCGACGGCGCCACCGGCGCCATCGCCACGGGAGCGCAAACTCCGGCTGAAATCGACTTTACGCCCCAGGGCCTGGCGCTGGCCCCGTCGAAACAGTTTCTCTACGCGATCAATTCCTACAACGACACGATCTCGACTTTCAACATCGCCAACGACGGGACCTTAGCGTCCACCACCAATCCGGTTCCGGCCGGTTCCGGCGCGACGGCGGCCATCGTCGACCCTTCCGGCAATTACTTGTTGGTGACGAATGTTTTTTCCAACGACATTTCGGTTTTCTCCATCGATTCCACCAGTGGCGCTTTGTCGGAACTCACGTCATTAGGATCGCCGTTTCCCGCGAATGAGGGTCCCGACCGAGATTGTGTTCACGCATTCTGGCAAGTTCGTTTACGTAACCAACCCGGTCCTCGGGATGGTCACCGGTTTCTCGTTCGCGAGCGGCGTGCTCACTCAGTTACCTGAGTCTCCAACCCCCACGGGGTCGGGCGCCGCCGCCCTGACCGTGGATGGAAGCGATCGGTTCCTCTACGTTGCGAACCCTTCGGCAAGCAACGCTTCCCCTTATGAAAATACGATTGGCAACGTTTCCGGTTTCGACATCGACCCCGACACGGGCGAGCTGACCCCGATCAAAGGATCGCCCTTTACTTCCACGTCCGGCACCGAAGGCCCCACCGCGATCACAGTCGATCCCAGGGACTACTTCGTTTATGCGGTGACCCCAGGGTCGAGCAACTCCGTCTGGTGTTTTTCCATCGACGCAGAGACCGGACAATTAGCGGCAGTAACGAATTCTCCGTTCAGCGTGGAGGCCGGCGGACTGTTCGCCCTCTTCGACCCGAACGGCGACTACTTCTATCTCGGAAGCGAGTCGGCAAATGGTATCGCTGGTTATAGCTATAATCCCGCAACCGGCGCTCTCACCGCCCTTTCGGGATCGCCCTATTCCACCGCCGGAGCGATGCCCGGGGCAATGGTGTTTTCTCAGTAAAAGCCCGCAATCGAGCTTGGTTACAGGCTTGTAACGCGCGATTCCCGGGGTGCCACTTTGGTGGCGCCAGCTTGGCACAGGCGTGCCATTTTCAGAATCGCCGTTTTCGACTTACATTCGCAGTTGAGCAGTTCTGGGGGAGGGCTGCCCGGGCGTCCTGGATTCGAATAATCCGGACGCCCCTTTTGTTTTTTCCGCAACTCGATCCAGTCCTTGTTCAAGTTCAATTTGTGGAAATGGTGAAGTTCACCGTGATGCGGGCCTGCGTTTCCACGGGCTGTCCGTTCTGGAGGTACGGCTTGAAGTGCCACTGCTTCACCGCTTCGCGAGCCGCGGCCGCCAAAATGGCGGGGCCACTGAGAATCTGCAACTCTTGAATTGTGCCATCTCGCGCTATGAGCGCCTGCAGACTAACTGCGCCCTGCACCTTCATCTGCCGCGCCAGCAAGGGATAATCCGGCGGCACGGAAACGCTTACGCTCTGGGCGGTTTGCGGCGAGAGCTCGACGCGATCGCCGGCACGGGCCGTTCGGGCATCGGTCGTCCCAGCATCGGCCGGCGTATTCGGCGCCGATCCCGCGGCACTTGACGTGGAAGAGGCCGCGCCCGACTCCACATCCACATCGATGGCATTGCTTTTCGCGGGCACGTTGATGTGGCGATTGCCGGCCACGACTTCCACCTGCAGAGGAGGCAGGACCGCGCGCTCGGCGGTTGCCGACAAGGGAACTTCGGCCGCCGCGGGCTGCGGAGACTTGGCGGGCCTTGGTGCGCGCGAGTGAGCCGCTGGCGCGCTTACGGCTGGCGCAGCCACAGTTTTACTCTTGCTCTTGTTTCGGACGGCGGCTTCCTGCGCTTCGGCGCCCAGCGGAAACCAGAAATCCCAGTCTTTGAGAAACACTGCCACGAGCGCCGCCAGCAGTATTGCGAGCGCGATGAGCATGCGCTTGCGTTGCACCTCCGCGTCCTGCGGTGCGGGTTGCAAGGGAAGCGGCTCCGGCCGCTGCAGATGGTTCTCGGGATGGTTCTCGTCTTGAAACATGGTTACGGCAGTATCCCCGGAACCGGTCTCGGGGATGGTTCAGCTAGTATGCCCCTAAACCCGCTCCCATGCCAAGAGTTTGTATCCTTCCGCTTGAAGAGACGAGTCTTGCCCCCTCTTCCGGAAACGCGGCCAGCCGCCTCTCTGCCGGAAATACAGATCTGGCGCCGAAGATCGGCTCGTCACACGGATTGCGCGTGGCCAGCTAATTAAGGTGAAGAACGCTAGCATACTCTTCCCCTTGTTTCGGTTCCACGCCAGCTTAACTGGTTTTCGTAATCTTATAGCCGAGCTTGTCGAGAATGCCGATCGAGGCGTCGAGAATTTCCCGGTCCACCTTGCGATTCGAAGCGATGGCTTCGGCCAGCGGGACGGAAACGATCTTGTTCCCGCGCAGCGCCGCCATGCGCCCGAATTCGCCGCGGTGCGCCATATCGATGGCGCCCAGCCCGTAGCGCGTGGCCAGCACGCGGTCGAAAGCGCTGGGCGATCCGCCCCGCTGGATGTAGCCAAGCACAACCGATCGGGACTCGAAGCCAGTCCGTTTTTCGATTTCACTCGCGACCAAAGCGCCGATGCCGCCCAGGCGAACGTGCCCAAACTCATCGCGGCCCGCGCTTTTGTCCTCTATGTTGCCACCGGCAAACGTCGCGCCTTCGGCGGCCACCACGATGCTGAAATACCTTCCGCGCGAGTGGCGCTGGCGTATCAGTTCGGCCACTTGGCCGATATCGAAAGGGATTTCGGGGATGAGAATGACGTCGGCGCCGCCGGCTATGCCGCTATAGGTTGCGATCCAGCCCGAATCGCGTCCCATCACTTCCACCACGATCACGCGATTGTGCGCCTCAGCCGTCGTGTGCAAGCGGTCAATGGCGCCGGTGGCCACATTGACGGCCGTGTCGAAGCCGAAGGTGTAGTCGGTGCCGGACAGATCGTTGTCGATCGTTTTCGGAACGCCAACCACCTTGACTCCCATGTCGAAAAGTTTCTGCGCCACCGAAAGCGTGTCGTCGCCGCCAATGGCGATCAGAGCGTCACAGCCATGTTTCTTGAGGTTCTCGGCGCAGCGTTGCAGGCCGTCGGGATGCTTGGCTGGATTGGTGCGCGACGTGCGCAGGATGGTGCCGCCGCGCGGCAGCAGACCACCTACGGTCGACAGGCTGAGCTCCGTGGTCTTGTCTTCCAGCACCCCGCGCCAACCCTCGACAAATCCCACGAACTCGTCTTCATAGTGGAACGTGCCCTTGCGCACCACCGCGCGAATGACCGCATTCAGTCCGGGACAATCGCCCCCTCCCGTCAACACCCCAATTTTCATTGCCTGCTCCTTAGTAAGTACGATTTCTAGCTTAAATTATGAGTCCGCGCCCTGAGCGGATGAATTCCGCCCGCGCGCATTTTTTATGTAGGCCCGATTGCAATAGGTTATCACGCTGCCTGCGTGGGCGTGCGCAGGGATAGCCGCCCTCGGCTGTGCATCTCGGGAAAAGCCCAGCGGTCTGCTGAAAGCTGGAAGCTAAGAGCTAAAAGCCAAAAGCCAAGAGCCGACTTCCCTCCTGCTACACTTCCCCCATGCGCGTTCTCGGCATCGACTGCGGCACGGAATACACCGGATACGGCGTGGTCGATCTGCTCTCCGACAATCGGCTGCTGTGCATCGCTTGCGGCGTCATCAAAGTTTCTCCGCGCCTTTCCATGCCCACGCGCCTGTCGCGCATCTCCATCGGCCTTCAGCAACTCATCTCCGCGCACCGGCCCGGCCGGGTCGCCATCGAAGACGTTTTCTACGCCGCCAATGTCAAGTCCGCTTTGAAACTGGGGCAGGTGCGCGGAGTAGCCATGCTGGCCGCCGCTTCCGCCGGACTCGAAGTTGCCGAGTATTCGCCACTCTCCATCAAATCCGCGGTGGTCGGATATGGCCGCGCCGAGAAACATCAGGTCCAGCAAATGGTGACGCGTCTTCTCAATCTCGACCGAATTCCCGAACCCGCCGACGCCGCCGATGCCCTCGCCATCGCCATCTGCGATCTGCACACCGCCGCGACCCGGGAACGCCAGAATGAGCGTCAAAGCGGTGAACGCCAGCGCAAAGGCCGGCAGAACCAGCCGCGCAGCGCGACGCGTCTTCCCGCGCGCAATCGAAGGCCCCATACACGCTAGCCACCGGCTACGGGACGGGCTCGCTGGTTGTCTCGGAGCGCTGGCTCTCGTTTCCGCGCACGTCTACCGCGGAAACTGCGTAGGTGTAAATTTTACCGGAGGCGACGGCGCTATCGCGATACGCCGGCGATTTCACCAGCTCGGAATTCAGCTTGATCGTTGTCGTAACTTCGGAGCCATTCGTTTCGCTGCGGTAGACGTTGTATCCGGCGAGGTCGGCGTTCGTCACCGGCGCCCAAATCAGATCGATAAATGGTTTTTGCCCTTCGCCCGAGTACGCCGCCTGCAATCCCGCGGGCACCGAGGGCGGGAAAACGTCGTGGGCAATCACGCGCACGGGCGCACTGTCGTCGCCCTCAACCTGCACCTCGCTGTCTGCCCGTTTGACGATGCTCACGGCGGCGAGGCGGTAGAGGTAGGTCTTTCCCCACTCGAAGCTGGAGTCGGTGAAATGCGCGGAGCCAGGTTCGCCCACCGGGACTTCGCCGGCCAGCGCGTCTTTGCCGGAGCTTTCGTCGCGCCGATAGATTCTGTAACGAAGTTCTAGACTCGGCGAGTTGGCGGCCGAGTTACCGGACGATATTTCGGAAGAATGACCGACGAGATAATGTGATTCGCCTGCGCTCGTCCAGGTGAGCACGACGCCATCTCCCGTAAGTTCGGCGGCGAAATCGCCCGGCGGAGGCAACGTTGCGACGGCGGGCACATGGACGCGATTCGACAATCCCGCGCTGCGGCCGTTGCGATTCAAGACCTCGACGGCGTAAGTGATTTCGGCGGACGGATCTTGCCCTTGCATGGTTGCGGGCAATGTGTCGGTGTAGATCTGAGAGGCGGAGCGCGCGGAGTCCGGCTTACGCGGCGCGGCGGATGGCGCGGGCAGCGTGGCGGCGGGATTTCCGCAGGTGGCGATCTCAGAATCTGCGGCACGGCAGACAAAGGTGGGGCCGAGGTAGCGCACACTCTTGCGGTCGGTGGTGAGCGCGGGTTCGCTCCAGCTCAGCGTGATGCGATTGCCTTTGCGGCTGGCGCGCAGGTCCGTCGGCGCCTTGGGCAGTTCGAGCGAAGGCGGCAGCGGCGGCCCAGTCTGCGCGCAACCGGCCAGCAGCAGACAGAGCGCGATCAGCGCGACGATTCTTCCAAGATGTGCTTTCATGCGCAAAGAGAAAGAGTATCAGAGGAAGGGCGGGCGAGGTCGCCCGCTTCCACACGGGAAGACTGTCGGAACAGTGTGGGAGCGGGCGACTCGCCCGCGCAACGGTAGGGAAGTTCAGGCGGGTGCGGTCGAGAGTGAGTATGTAGTCGGCTTTATGGAAGCAGGGGTGCCTTTGAGGCAAGTCGCCTCGCATCCTTTCTTATCCTCTTGGCGGCTTTTCCAGGAGTTGGACAAATTACCACATGGGCTGTATCTCCCTCAACGGGATCCCGCACTACGATGTTGTCGCATAGACGTGCTTCGCCGACGGTGAACCTAGCGATTCTGGAATTGGGGAAGCGGGCCTTCAGCGCCTCGACGTTCGTTTCTGCTGCGATCCAGGCGGAAACCTCATTGTCATCGCTCAGGAACGCCCAGGACTCCGGTCTCTCAGTGCCTTCGTCCCCGCGACAGATCTGAGAGTTAGGGATGGCCCTCCACAAAACCGTATCGTCAGCGATTGCGGGATCATTTTGTCGAGGGGACATGGAATGGTGCTCAGCACACTACCGGGTCCCAATCATCCAGAGCAGTAGCTTCAGCCCAGCGGTTTCTGGCTCGTGTCTTAATGTCCCCTCTTCCATGTTCTCATCACGATCCAAGTCCGCTCCCAACACTTTCAGGAATTCAACTGTACCGTCCGGCTGGAAAGTAAACTCAAGCTCCCTATCACCGCAACGCCAGTGCAGGCCCACGCTTCCGCCAAGGACTGGGGAAATGTGAGGCGGTGTCAAGCTGGAGAGCGCAACACTCGATACAAACCGTTTCGCACCATCTCTCACTCTTACGTCGATCCGCGGGCTTCCATATCCGTCCCAGTTCGGGGGGAGGTTCCCCAGCGCCGCGATTCTGTCAAGGGCATCAAGAACCCACGGAGCCGCAAACAGGGATGTCACCTTGCTCCATTGGTGGTTCTGGGCGGGTTTTGCAGGCTGAGTGCGTATCGGTGTCAAAAATGGATTGCTCATATCTTTCGCCTCCACATTTCATGCATTTTAGGGGAAGTGAAATCCGTGAACCCCAAGACTACCCACTTGCGCGCCTCGTCCAGGCCACGGTAGATATCGTCATCTGAAGAGGACGAAGGCTTACATCGCGCAGTCAGGGTGAGCTGGATCGTTTCCTTGGCATCCTGCTGCCGAACGACTGGCTGGACGCTTACCTGCAAATGCCCCTCCGCATCTTTGAGCGGATATGAGGCATTGATCGCGACTAGTTCCGGTGAAGGCAGTGCGTTATGCGAGGTTGCCGGGGACCAGTTTGGGAAAACATCTGACAGATCCGCAAATGTTTCCCATCCACTTCCACGGTCGATGTGGTTGACATAGGTCACTTCGCACGCTGAAGCTTTCACCACACCGAGCCCTTCCTGTTCTAGAAACTTGCGGAATGCCTGCCATTCGCATTCAAAGTATGGGCGAAGCTCGTCATAGTGAAGGTACCTCTCAGCGCGGGCGGTTCTTCGCCAGTTGTGGAGAAACAGATTGTTCTGCACCTGAATTAAGCGCGTTTCATCCTGGTTGAAAAACCAGCAGCGCAGCGGGAATTTCATAGGAGATTGCATCCGTGAGAAAACGCCCTCCACGGCCGATGGTTGGATTACGGGGAGCTGCATCTCAACCCGCGGATAGTCTTTTTTGATACGTGCCCAGAACAGGCCAAAATGTGGCGATTGCCATCTCTCGACAGGCGCAAAGTGCACGCCCATGAGTGTTTCAACTGCGGGCGGATTTTCGAAGTCGGGCAAGACCCTTGTAGCAGCCACAATTTTCTCCAACATCTGATCAGGCCCCTTTTTGGCGGGTAACGTTGGCAGCCTTCTTCCCGTTCCCTTTTACCAGATGATCGACATCTACGCCGTGATCCTTGAGCTTATCAGTGTTGCTCCATATCCATTCTCGGAGGATGAATGTCGCGACCTCAGCCTTGTTTTTCCCATATAAGCCCTTCCCTGCGAGTTGCTCCAGCAATTGCTCGGTCGCAGGACTGATACGAAGCAAAAGGGGAAGAGACTCAACGCGATTCTCTCTGGCCATTCTAATTAGATACTAATCGCTTTCTATTTAGAATGCCAGTGTTCCGTCGCTCACAGGATGTAGCGCGACAAATCCTGGTCTTTCACAATCTCGCTCAACATCTTCTGCACGTAGGCCGCGTCCACCTTGAACTCCTGACCTTTCTTTTCGGGCGCCTCAAAGCTGATTTCGTCGAGCACACGCTCCATGATGGTGTGCAGGCGTCGGGCGCCGATGTTTTCCGTGCCTTCATTCACGCGAAAGGCGAAGCGCGCCACTTCTCCGAGCGCGTCGGGCGTGAACTCCAGCTTCACACCTTCGGTTTCGAGCAGCGCAATGTATTGCCGGGTCAGCGAAGACTTCGGCTCGGTCAGGATGCGGACGAAATCTTCCATGGTGAGCGACTGCAGTTCCACGCGAATCGGGAAGCGGCCTTGCAGCTCGGGGATCAGGTCGCTCGGCTTCGAGACGTGGAACGCGCCCGCGGCGATGAACAAAATGTGGTCGGTGCGCACCATGCCGTAGCGCGTATTGACGGTCGTACCTTCGACGATGGGGAGAATGTCGCGCTGCACGCCTTCGCGCGAAACGTCAGGCCCGTGGCTGCTTTCGCGGCCGGCGATCTTGTCGATTTCGTCGAGGAACACGATGCCGGAGTTTTCCACGCGGTCGATGGCGACGCGCGTCACCTGCTCCATGTCGATCAGGCGCTGCTCTTCTTCCTGAATCAAATACTCGAAGGCCTCGCTGACTTTCATCTTCCGCTTTTTGGTGCGCTGGCCGAAGATGTTGGGCAACATGTCCTTGATGTTGACGTCCATTTCCTCGACGCCCTGGTTGGAGATGATTTCAAACGACGGGAAATTGCGCTCGCGGGTTTCGATTTCCACGGTGCGGTCGTCGAGCTTGCCTTCGCGCAACTGCTGCCGCAGTTTTTCTCGCGTGCGGCTGGAGGATTCCGTCAGGCTCGTGCTGGCGTCGATCACCACGCCGCCACTTGCGCTCGAATCCGACGGGCGCGGCGCGACCGGCGGCAGAAGAATATCGAGCAGGCGTTCTTCGGCGTTCAGCTCGGCTTTATCCGCGACGTCTTCGAGTTTTTCTTCGCGCACCATCTCGATGGCGATTTCGACCAGGTCGCGGATCATGGATTCGACATCGCGGCCAACGTAGCCGACTTCAGTAAACTTGGACGCCTCGACCTTGAGAAACGGCGAGTTGGCCAGCTTGGCGAGGCGGCGGGCGATTTCCGTTTTGCCCACGCCCGTAGGCCCGATCATGATGATGTTCTTGGGGATGACCTCTTCGGCCATTTCGGGCGCTAGCTTCTGCCGCCGCATGCGGTTGCGCAGGGCGATGGCTACAGCGCGCTTTGCGTCCTTTTGCCCGACAACGTACTTGTCGAGTTCGGCGACGATTTCGCGCGGCGTCAGTTCGTCGAGCGTGACTTGCTCTTCTTCGGCAGTTCCCGGCAGATAAATGGCCATAGTAAAGTTCTCAGTTCTCAGTTCTCGGTTCTCAGTAAAACCACTAAGAACCAGCCGGTTCTCACTGAGAACTGAGAACTTCTTACAACTCCTCAATCGTTACCTTGTCATTGGTATAGATGCACATCCGGCCGGCAATCTTCATCGCTTCTTCGGCAATTTCTCGCGGCGAAAGCTGGGTGTGATCGGCCAATGCCTGCGCCGCCGCCTGGGCAAACGGGCCGCCAGAGCCGATCGCCGCAATCCCGGTGTCGGGCTCGATCACATCTCCCTGTCCGCTCAACAGGAACGTCGTCTCCTTATCGGTCACCAGCAACAGAGCTTCCAGATGGCGTAGAAATTTGTCGGTGCGCCAGTCTTTCGCCAGTTCGACGGCGGCGCGACCGAGGTTGCCGTGATACTGCTCCAGCTTGGCCTCGAAGCGGCTGAACAAAGTGAAAGCGTCGGCGGTCGAGCCGGCGAATCCGGCAAGGATCTTGTCCTGATAAAGGCGGCGAATCTTCTTCGCGCCGTGCTTAACGACGGATTCGCCCAGCGTGACCTGTCCGTCGCCAGCCATGACCACCTTGTCGTCGCGGCGGACGCAGAGCACAGTGGTCGAGCGGATTCGGCGGCGAGCGGAATCTTCGGCGGCGTTCTCAGCGACCGTGGTTGCTAGTGAGTTCTTTTTCATGGGCGCAATTTTCGATTATACAGCCCATCGACGGCCAGATTCTTGTTTGCGTATCCTAATGAGAAGTTGAGGATATTTTCATGCCTATCTTCGGAACCCGACCTTGACATCTTCGCGATTTGCGAAGTATAATGTTCGCAGATTGCGAAGTTCACGAGGAGCGGCATGCATGTCATCAGCCGCAAGAAGCTCAAAGACGCTACCGCACGGCACGTTGACCTGGAAGGCCCGCTCGACGCGTGGTTTCGCATTGCCAAGAAAGCCGAGTGGAAAAGTCTGGCTGACGTACGGAAGACATTTTCAAGCGCGGATTCCGTTGGCAAGTGGACGGTCTTCAATATCAAAGGGAACCAGTATCGGCTGATTGCCGAGATCAACTATGTTTACGGACGAATTTATGTCCGCCATGTTTTGACCCATACAGAATATGGCCGTGGAGGTTGGAAATCATGAGTGCGACTGCCGTTCGTTCTGAATATGCCACGCTGCTCTCCAGCACTCTGCCCGCGGTCATTCGCAGCGAGGCGGAGAACGAGCGTTTCATCGCCGTGCTGGAAGAGCTGGACAACAAAGGCAACCGGATGACGGCTGCCGAACGCCGCATGGCAGAGCTTTTGACTCTGCTCATCGAAGACTTCGAGGAAAAGCATTACGCCCTCAAGGCATCCAGCCCGGCCGATGTGCTCAATGAACTGATGCAGGCAAACAATCTCAAGCAAAAAGACCTGCTGGATGTTTTCGGCACGCCCAGCATCATCTCCGAGGTACTCCACGGAAAACGCCATCTCACCACCGGCCACATTCGCCGCCTCAGTCGGCGGTTCCATGTCTCCCCGGAAGTCTTTATTTGATTGCAGGGAAGCCGGATACCAGCGGACAAGAGCGTCCACCCGTCTCTCCACCGACGCAATGTAGAATTCAAACAGCGATTCCGTCGGAGCCATTCTCTTTTGTCGTTTCTGGACGATCTAAATCCGCAACAACGCGAAGCGGTCGAAACTACCGATGGGCCGGTGCTGATCCTGGCCGGGGCGGGCAGCGGGAAGACGCGCGTCATTACATATCGCATTGCGTATCTGATCGAGCGACTGGGCACGATGCCGGAGTCTATTCTTGCGGTCACGTTTACCAATAAGGCCGCCTCGGAGATGGCCGAGCGCGTGGAAAAACTCGTTGCCGGGTTCAGCGTTGCCAAGCCGGTAATTTCGACCTTCCACTCGTTCTGCGTGCGCGTGTTGCGGCGCGACATAGAGATTTTGCGGATTCCCTCGACCATGCCCGGACAGCCTCCCATCGGCCTCACTAAAAATTTCGTCATCTACGACGAGAGCGATCAACAGCAAGTCGTAAAGGGCGTCATGCGGCGGCTGGGCCTCGACACCAAGCAACTGACGCCGCAGAACGTGCTCTCGCGGATTTCCTGGGCCAAGAACCACATGCTCGATCCGCAGGAGATCTATCTGCAATCGAGAGATCCGAAGACCGAGCGCATCGCGCACATTTTCGAGGAGTACCGCAAGGAGCTGCGCAAGGCAAACGCCATGGACTTCGACGATCTGTTGCTCGAAGCCCTGCGCTTGCTCAAATCGATGGCGGCAGTGCGCGAATACTACAACCGGCGCTTCCAGTATCTCTTGGTCGATGAATACCAGGACACGAACCGTCCGCAGTACGAATTGATGCGGCTGCTGGCGGGCGCTGGGCACAACGTCTGTGCCGTGGGCGACGAAGATCAATCTATCTACTCGTGGCGCGGGGCCGACATTCGCAACATTCTGGAGTTTGAGCGCGACTTTCCGGAAGCGAAAATCGTCCGGCTGGAGCAGAACTACCGCTCGACCGAAAACATTTTGGAGGCGGCGTCGGCCCTGGTCGCGAACAACGTCCGGCGCAAGGGCAAGAACCTGTGGACGGCGCGGCAGGGCGGGACGAAGATCGGTTACTACGAGGCTCCGGACGGCGAGAACGAGGCGCTCTTTGCGGCCGACACGATCGACCGCTACGTGCGCCAGGCGGGCGAAAACGGCGCAACGGCGCGTGCGGCCGTGCTCTACCGCACGAACGCGCAATCGCGGTTGTTCGAAGAAGCGATGCGCCGCTATCAGTTGAAATATCACATGGTGGGCGGCTTCTCGTTCTACGAGCGGGCTGAGATCAAGGACATGATCTCGTACTTGAAGGTCGTCCAGAACCCGGACGATTCGGTGTCGCTGCTGCGCGTAATCAATACGCCGGCGCGCGGGATTGGCAAGACAACGATCGAGACGATTGAACGGCTCGCGCTGGAAACGGGATTGTCAATGTGGGGCGCAATTGGCGAGGCGATTACGCGACAGTTGTTGCCAACGCGGGCGCTGGCTGCGCTGAAGAGCTTTCGCTCGCTGATCGAGGACGCGCGCGCCATGCTGGCGGGGACGTATGCCCAGCGACTCGAGGAAAGTGGCGCGGGCAAAGAAAGTAGCGTCGGCAAAGACAGTAGCGCCGGCGTCCCGCCGGCAGATGTGGGGACGGGCGTCTCGCAAGCCTGCCCTGAGCTCGTCGAAGGATCCAGGCCGAGCGAAGCTCGGCAGCTTTGCCGGCACGGGAACAGGAGACTATCGGCGATACCGATTTTGACCCTGACAACTTCAGTTCTGATTTCGTCGCTGGCGATTCTTCAGCTATCGACGGAGCGATGGGAGCCGTCGCCCGTCCCACCGGCGAGATGGTCGAGGGGTTCCGCGCTCCCGCCGCGACGGCGAGTACTGCCGAGCTCCTCAAGTTCCTGATCGACCGCACGGGATACATCAAGCAACTGGAAGAGGAAGACACGCCGGAGGCCTACTCGCGCGTTGAGAATCTGCGCGAACTGGTAAACGCGGCCATGGACTCGCGCGATCGCGGCGAGACGCTCGATCGATTTCTCGATCACGCCGCGCTGGTCAGCGATGCCGACCAATACGACGAGCACGCGCAGATCACGCTGATGACGCTGCACGCGGCCAAGGGGTTGGAGTTCCCTCTGGTGGTCCTCGCCGGGATGGAAGAGGGCCTGTTTCCGCATTCGCGCGCCATGCTCGAGCCGGATGCGATCGAAGAAGAACGGCGCCTCTGCTACGTTGGCATGACGCGGGCGATGGATACGCTGGTGTTGTCGCGCGCCGTGTATCGCCGGCGCTATGGCACGGACATGCCCGAGGCGAGCGTCCCGTCGCGGTTTCTCGAAGAAATTCCGCCGCAGTTGGTCGAAGATTTGGGCGGATCGCGGCGGACTTCGCGGTGTGGCCGCGGGCGACCTCGCCCGCGAAAAGTCAGCGGCCAGAGATTCAGTCACGCGGAACAGCCACGAAGCCAGTCATTACTCCTACGAAGACGAAGACCAGCGCGCAGCCTGGAATCCCAGCGAAGAGGTCAACGCAACGAAGACGGGCCCGCTAAAGAATTACAATTCAATCGGCAACATTGCCGAATTTTTTGCCTCGCGCGGCAAGAAGTTCAATGTTCCGAAAATGCCGTCCGAGGAGCCGGAAGGCAGGCGCGGATTCCGCCCCGGGCAGAAGGTCAAGCACCCGAAATATGGGGAAGGAACGGTGGTCCGGCGCGAAGGGGATGGGGAAGATGCCAAGATTACGGTACAATTTCCTCGCTTCGGTTTGAAGAAGCTGGTGGAGCGATACGCCCAGATGGAACGGGCTTGAACGGAATTTGGTAATTTCGTAATCGGGTAATTTTGTAATTTCCAACCCTGCGTTGTGGGCAAATTACAAAATTACCCGATTGCCAAATTACAAAATCGAGAAGAGAAAGACATTTCATGGCAAACACAAAGAAGCTGGCCAAAGACGAACGCAAGAAAACCAAGCGGGCCGCCCGCAAGAAGATCAAAGCGGAAAAGCCGAAGAAGCCCCGCGATTACGCCCGCGGATCGAAAAAGCGAAAAGTGAAAAAGATGGTGCGCGGTCAGGCGAAACGGTAAGCCGTCCACCCGAATCGTGAGCGGAGCCGGGCAGGGGCCAGCGCCCATGCCCGACTCCTGCTTGTGTTGTAAGAACGTCAACGAAGTGTAACCAATATGGTTTCGCATCATGCGTAATGCGTGACTCTACAGTTACGCGTTAGGTGAGGAGATAATCGACCTTGTCGCAATCGTCCACTGGGCCAGCAAGCGATACTATACGGACTTCCAACCGCCAGGTTTTCTGTTGCAAGTCTATCGACAAACTGATTTCGGAGTCGGAGAACCCGGAGCAACGGCTCAGTAAAACGCTGGGGCCGTGGTCGCTGACGGCGCTCGGCATAGGCGCCATCATCGGTTCCGGAATTTTCATACTTACGGGAACGGCGGCGGCGGGAGAATATTTCAGGGCGCCTTCCATCCTGCACGCACAGGCGCTCGACGTGATCCTGAATCTTCTGCGCACTGGCAGCACCGCCGGAGCGCTCATGCACGGCCGTCCGCCCGCCGGGCCTTCGATTGCCATTTCATTTTTTCTGGTGGCCATCGCTTGCAGCTTTGCCGGATTGTGCTACGCCGAACTGGCCTCGATGATCCCGATTGCCGGTAGCGCCTACACTTATTCCTACGCGACGCTCGGCGAAATTTTCGCCTGGATCATCGGCTGGGACCTGATCCTCGAATACGCGGTCAGCAACGTTGCCGTCGCGGTGGGCTTCGCCGGTTATACCAAGGCGCAATTCGCCGCGTTCGGCATCAACTTGTCCGACAAATGGGCGAGTCCCGTCTGGGCCTCGGGGCAGTGGACGGGCGCTTACTTCAATCTGCCCGGCTTCCTGATCGTCTTCATTCTCACGCTGCTCCTGGTGCGCGGAGTGAAGGAATCGGCCGAGACCAACAACATCATGGTCGCGATTAAAATTGGCGCCATCCTGACCTTCCTGGTGGTCGGCGGAATGCTGGTCAAGCCCGCCAACTGGAAACCCTTCGCGCCTTCTGGCTTCGCCGGAATCGTGACCGGCGGCGCCATCGTTTTCTTTACCTACATCGGATTCGATTCCGGTCTCAACCGCCGCGGAGGAGTCGCGCAATCCGCAAAAGGATTTGCCCTTCGGCATTATCGCGTCGCTGGTCGTCTGCACGGTGCTGTATGTCGGAGTCGCCGTCGTGCTGCTCGGCATGATGAAGTACACGACTTTCGTTTCCGGAGAAGCCGCCGAAGCGCCGGTCGCTTACGCGATGAAGTATCTGGGTGTGCACCCGTTGTTCCGGTCGGTAATCGTGATCGGAGCGCTGACCGGGATGATCTCCTCATTGCTGGTGTTTCAGTACGGGCAGGCGCGCATCTGGTACGCCATGTCGCGCGACGGATTATTGCCGAAGTTGTTCTCCGCCGTGCACCCAAAATATAAGACGCCGCATTGGTCCACCTGGATCGCCTGTTTTGCCGTCGGCATTCCCGCCGGGCTCGTCGATATTGGCGATGCCGCCGACCTCGCCAATATTGGGACGCTGTTTGCCTTCGTGCTGGTTTCGCTGGGCGTGATTTTACTGCGGCGCAATCAGCCCAACCGCAAGCGCGCCTTTCGCGTGCCCTTTGTGCCGTGGTTCCCGCTGATCTCAGTCGTTCTGTGTGGTGGGCTGATGACCGGGCTCACGATCATTACCTGGCTGCGCTTCGTGATCTGGCTGGCGCTGGGGTTGGTGATTTATATCTTCTACAGCCGCCACCACAGCGAGTTCAAGAAAACAATCGGGTGATCGGATCATCGGGCCATCTGTTTTTGATTTTGAACTTAGATCGCCAGATGGCCCGATCGCCAGATCACCCGATCCGCTAGAATCTCCGCATGGCCGAGCCGTCCAGCTTTATCCGCACTTTGCCGAAGGCCGAACTCCATCTGCATCTTGAGGGTTCGATTGAGCCGTCCACGCTGCTCGAACTGCGCCAGCGGCACGGGATGGAAGGCGCCTCTCTCGCTGAAGTGGAGCAGCTCTATAACTACAAGGATTTCGCGGGTTTTATCGAGGCTTTCAAGGATGTAACAGGCCACTTACGCACGCCGGAAGACTACGAGTTGATTACTTACCGGCTGATGGAACGTCTGAAATCGCAGAACGTGCTTCATGCCGAGGTGATTGTTTCCGCTGGCATTTGCCTGTGGCGCAAGCAGGATTTTCCCGCGATTTTCGAGGGCCTCGAACGCGGCCGCCAGCGCGGCGAGAAAGATTTCGGCATTATCGCTCGTGTGGATCTTCGATGCCGTGCGGCAGTTCGGCGCCGAAAAAGCGCAGAGCGTCGTCGATCTCGCCATCCAGTTTCGCGAGCGCAACGTGGTGGGCTTCGGCATTGGCGGCGACGAGCGCGCCGGCCCTCCCGAGTGGTTCACGGCGGTTTATGAGCGCGCCGCCGCGCACGGCCTTCATCTCACGGCCCACGCCGGTGAAAGCGCCGGGCCGGAATCCATCTGGGGCGCGCTCAACCTCAAAGCGGAACGCATCGGCCACGGCCTCACCGCTGCGCAGGACCGGGAATTGATCGAAGAGCTGGCCGAGCGCCAGGTTCCGCTTGAAATCTGCGTGACCAGCAATCTGCGGACGGGCTGCTGCGCCGAACTGGCGCAACATCCGGTGCGCCGCTACTTCGACCAGGGCTTGATGCTGACGCTCAACAGCGACGATCCAGCCATGTTTCGCACGTCGCTGGCGGAAGAGTACGCGCTGGTGCAGCAGGCGTTCGGCTTCACCGACGAACACCTGCGAGAGTTGGCGCGCAATTCGTTCGAGGCGTCGTTCCTGCCGCCAGAAAAGAAAATCGAATTTCTGAATCTGTTCGACGCCGCAGCTACGCGGATGGGGCACCCTCGGGAGTCGAGATGAATGAAAGGGTGAGCCAGCCTCCCTGGCGTCAGAAGCCGGTGGAATTTAGGATGTCAACAGGGCCAAATAGCTGCTGGTACCGTGACCGCGTGATTGTTATTACGGTCGATCCATTTTTTGGTGGAGCGCCGGGCGTCCCCGCCCGGCGGGACGGGCGAGACGCCCGTCGCTCCACCGTACGACTTATCACACGGTCACGGCACTAGAAGCCTGCGGGAGATTCCGTGGAAATGAACGCACAAAGCGCCGGACTTGGCATCCGCTATCGTCGTGGGCTTGGACGTTGGCTCGACCACGGTCAAGGGCGTCGTCATGGAAGCGGCGACGGGCAAGGCCGAGACCGGCCGCATTCTTTGGCGCGACTACCAGCGCCATGACACGCGGCAACCCGAGAAACTGCTGGAATTCCTGCAGCGCATGGAAGCCGAAATCGGCATTGCTCCCGGCAATTGCCGCATGTTCATCACCGGCTCCGGCGGCAATGCGCTGAGCGCGCTGATCGGCGCGAAGTTCGTGCAGGAGGTGAACGCGGTCTCGCTTGCGGTCGAGAAGCTCCATCCCGAAGTGAACTCGGTCATCGAGCTCGGCGGTCAGGACGCCAAAATCATCATCTTCAAAGAGGATGGCGCAAACGGCGGCGCAGGAAGAAAATTCCTTCGATGAACGACAAGTGCGCGGGCGGCACCGGCGCGGTCATCGACAAGATCAACGCCAAGCTGAAGATCCCGCCCGACGAACTGTGCAACCAGGGATACAAGGGGATCAAGATCCATCCGGTTGCGGGCAAGTGCGGCGTTTTCGCCGAGACCGACATCAACGGCCTGCAAAAGCAGGGCATCCCCGCCGATGAACTGATGGCCTCGCTCTTCGACGCCATTGTGCTGCAAAACCTCACCGTCCTCACGCGCGGCCACACGCTGCGCCCGCATGTGCTGCTGCTGGGCGGGCCGAACACTTTTATTCGCGGCATGAGGGAGGCGTGGCAGCACAACATTCCTCTGCTCTGGAAAGAGCGCGGAATCAAGTTGCCGCACGGGTGTTATCGCCCGAAGACGCGATCAAGACCCCGGAGAATGCGCTGTATTTCGCGGCCATGGGCGCGGTGGAATTCGGCAAAGGCGAAGACGCGGAGATTGGCCAGTATCTAGGGACGGAGAATCTTGAAGCGTTACATCCACGAAGGCCGCCGCCAGGGAAAAGCGGCTTCGGGCAACCGTGGGTTGGGCGCTTCCAAGAAAGAATTGGAAGAGTTCAAAGCCAAGTACTGGCGGCCGAAATTCGTTCCGGCGAGCCTTCCAGCGCGGGTGAGCGCGTGCGGGCTTTTATCGGCCTCGATGGCGGTTCGACTTCCACCAAAGCCGTGCTTTTGTCGGAGCGCGGCGACGTGCTCTCGAAAGCCTACCAACTCTCGAATGGCAACCCGATCCAGGACACGATCGACCTTTTCGAGAATCTGCGCCAGCAGGTGGAAACGCAGGGCGCGGCGCTGGAAATTCTCGGCGTGGGCACGACCGGCTACGCCAAAGACATTCTGCAAAAAGTGTTGCGCGCCGATGTTGCCTTGGTCGAAACCGTGGCGCACACCGAGTCGGCCCTGCGCTTCTACAGCGATCCGCACGTCATCGTCGACGTCGGCGGGCAGGACATCAAGCTCATCGTCCTGAGAAATGGCCGCGTCAAAGATTTCAAGCTCAATACGCAATGCTCGGCGGGCAACGGCTATTTTCTGCAATCCACGGCGGAAGGATTTGGCATTCCGGTCGAGAACTATGCCGACGTTGCTTTCACCGCCGCCACCATGCCGGTGTTCGGCTACGGCTGCGCCGTGTTCTTGCAGTCCGATATCGTCAACTTCCAGCGCCAGGGCTGGCGCGCGGAAGAAATCCTGGCCGGCTTGGCGACCGTGCTGCCGCGGAATGTTTTCTTGTATGTCGCCAAGGTGCCAAGCCTGGCGGCGCTGGGCACGCGTTTCATTTTGCAGGGCGGCACGCAGAACAATCTGGCCGCGGTCAAGGCGGAGGTGGATTTCCTGCGCGCCAACTTCCGCGCCACTGGGGAAGGAGCCGGAGATTGTCGTCCACCAGCACTGCGGCGAATCGGGAGCGATCGGCGCCGGCATCGAAGCCATGCGCTTGTGGCGCAACGGGCACTTCACCACCTTCATCGGCCTGGATGCCGTCCGCAAAATCCGCTATCGCACCACGCACAGCGAAGAGACGCGCTGCAACTTCTGCAAGAACGCCTGCCTGCGAACTTTCCTCGACGTGCGGACGGATGACGTGCGGACGGATGATGCGCGAAGCGAAGAAGATGGAGCAAGCGGATTCGCCGCAGGCGACGCGCCGCCGTCTATTTCCACCTCTTTCATCACCAAAGTGCCGCTCCAGCCCGGGGAGCAGCGCATGATCGTCGCCACTTGCGAAAAAGGCGCGGTGGAAGATGTCGAAACCATGCGCGGCATCAAGGCCCAGCTCGACGCCACCAAGGCCGCCAATCCAAACCTGGTGGAGACTGGCGGCGCGCGAAGTATGGCGCTCGCGCCACCCGGAAAGCGTGGCCGATGCCAATTCCCGCCCGCGCACGCACATGGACCGCCGCCGCCCGCCGCCGCGTCGCGCTCATGAAACAGCGCGGCGCAGCTGCGCATCGGCATTCCGCGCGTCCTCAACATGTATGCCTACGCGCCGCTGTTCAGCTCCTATCTGGAAAGCCTGGGCGTGCGCGCGGAAAACATCGTCTACTCCGACTTCACCACCGGAGACATGTACCGCGCGGGATCGAGCCGCGGTTCGATCGATCCCTGCTTCCCCTCGAAGATCACCATCGCGCACGTCCACAACCTGATCTTCAATAAGCACGCGCACAAACCGCTGCAGGTGATTTTCTTTCCCATGTTCGACGTGCTGCTGTCCCCGCTCGTCAACGCCAGGGGGCACAACGCCTGTCCCACGACTTGCGGTGACGCCGGAGACGGTGGAAGCGGCTTACACCAAGGAAACCGACCTCTTTGCCGAACACGGCATTCGCTACGTGCATCCGCTGGTGGACCTCGCGCGACCGCAAACTTTTTGCGCGGCAGATGTTCCAGGCGTGGGCGCCCATTCTTGGCCTCTCGAAGGAGGAAAATGAACGCGCCATCGAGACCGGCTACCGGGAGATGGCGAAGTTCGACTCCAGCATTCGCCGCCGCGCCCGCGAAGTCCTCGATCAACTGGAGGCGGAACGGAAGTTGGGCATCGTCATGCTTGGGACGCCCCTATCACCACGATCCCGGCATCAATCACGAGATCACGAAGCAATTCCAAAAGCTGGGTTACCCGATCTTCTCGCAAAGCACTTTGCCGCTGGATGAGGACCTGCTGGAGCGGCTGTTTGGCGAGGAAGTGCGCGCCGGTGACATCGTCCACGCGCTCGACATCCGCGATGTGTGGAAGACGGCCAACTCGGCCAGTTCCAATCACAAGATATGGGCCGCCAAGTTCGCGGCCCGCCATCCCAACCTGGTGGCGGTGGAAATTTCCAGCTTCAAGTGCGGCCACGACGCGCCCATTTACAGCGTGATCGAGCAGATCGTGGAGCGCTCGGGCACGCCATATTTCTCCTTCAAAGACATGGACGAGAACCGGCCCGCCAATACCATTAAGCTGCGCGTCGAAACCATCGATTATTTCTTGAAGCGTTACCGGGAGGACCTGTTAGACCGGAAGAACAAGCAAGCGGACATCGAACGCCAGCTAGTGGAGTATGAGTACGGGCTGCGGGAGCGCGCGACCGGGACGGACTAGAGTGTGTTTCATCAATACCTTTCAGGCCGGAAGGCGCGGCCCTCAGGGGCTTATATGTTCGATTTGTGGTTCCGTTGAACTTGTTTAACAAATAACAAAATGGGCGGCATTGGTTCTCGCTATTCTATTTGTCATTGCATTGAAGTATCACATGTTCACAAAGTGGCTACAATGCTAATCACTGGCCACTGGCCACTGGAAACTATGAAACTCGGCCTCATCGCCGGTAATGGCAAGTTTCCCTTCCTCGTGCTGGACGCCGCGCGCGCCCAAGGCTACGAAGTGGTTGTTGCTGCCATCAAGGAAGAAACTTTTCCCGAGATCGAATCGAAAGGCGCTGCTGTCCACTGGCTCTCTCTCGGCGAGCTCTCGAAGCTCATCGACACCTTCAAGGGCGCAGGCGTCACCCGGGCCGTCATGGCCGGACAGGTCAAGCACAAGCAGATTTTTTCCGCCATCAAGCCCGACTGGCGCTTGGCCAAGCTCCTGCTCTCGTTAGGCACGCGCAATACCGACTCGCTGCTGGGCGCGGTCGCCAAGGTCCTCGCGGACGAAGGTATCGTGCTCGAGGACTCGACCGCGCTGCTCTCGCCGCTCCTCGCGAAAGCGGGCGTGTTAAGCAAGCGCCCTCCCACCGCGCAGGAGCGCAAGAACATCGACTACGGGCGCCTGGTCGCGCGCCGCCTTGCCGAGTACGACATTGGACAAACGGTCGTGATCGCCGAAGCCGCCTGCGTCGCCGTCGAAGCCATGGAGGGCACGGACCGCACCATCGAGCGCGCCGGACAGATCGTAAAGAGTCTCGATTCCGAACGCGCGTCTCCTGGGGGTTGTCGTTCCGATGGCGATCGTCATCCCGAGCGCAGCGAGGAATCCGCAGTTCCTCCCGCCTCGTTTCTCAGCCGCGCCCTGACCGTGGTCAAGGTCGCGAAGCCCGGCCAGGACCTGCGCTTCGATGTTCCCGTGATCGGCATGAAAACGATCGAGACCATGGCGCGCGCCGGAGCAACTTGTCTGGCCTTGGATGCCGGACGCTGTCTCTTGCTGGATGGCGACGCAACCATCCAAGCCGCCGATGCCGCCGCCATCGCCGTGTGCGCCGATTAGGGCATCCACTTCCGGAGGGGCGCCTGAAAATAGCCCGGCTCTGGATGTGTTGAGGCCGTGCCTGAGTCTGGCCGGGAATGCGCGCTTTGAACCCAGGAGTGCGCGCAGCCCATGCAAGGAAATCAACTGGCGGAGAGGGAGGGATTCGAACCCCCGATACCCTTTCAGGTATGCCGGTTTTCAAGACCGGAGCCATCAACCACTCGGCCACCTCTCCGCGGTATTACAGTCTCAATTCTACGGCAGGCGCGGCGCAAGATTGCGGCGGCGTTTCATCGGAGTATCGCTTCAGAGTGTACGCGAGAACTCGGCCGTCGCTAAAGACTTGAATCATCCGCGCCGCCGGCGTGCGATACTGAAATTTATGGCGCTGCCCGATTATTCGCCGCGAGTGGAAAACGATCCCAAGTCGGTGGTGATTCATTTGACCACCGGCACGGGGATGGAGATTGAGTGGAAGGACGGACACCGGTCCGCCTATACGTTTGCGTTCTTGCGGAACGCTTGTCCGTGCGCGTTGTGCGACGATGAGCGCGCCCAGGCGGGACGCAAGCCGGGCGAACCGGCAAAGCTCGCGCCCGGGACCCTGCCCATGTTCAAGCCCGCGGCGAAAGCGCTGGCGGCCGAGGCCGTGGGCAAGTACGCGCTGAAGTTTTCCTGGAACGATAAACACGACATGGGAATTTATTCGTGGCCCTATCTGCGGGAAGTTTGCCCTTGCGCGGAGTGCGCGGCGGCGCGGAAGTGACGGATGAGTCCTACGATGGATGAGTCCTACGATGGAGGGACGGGCGTCTCGCCCGTCCAGCAGTGGCATCTTCCGTAAGTTCGTAACATCAATTCACGCTGTCGCTCATTGACGGCACATCCCACTATAGGCTCGCGACCGCTTGCTGCAACGCCCGCGCGATTTCCTCCGGGCCGGATTCTGGCGCGAACCGCACGGGCTTGCCGATGCGCACTTGAATTTTTCCGGGCGCGGCAAACTTTTTTCCGCCCTTCTTAATTTCAAACAAACCATCGATCCGCATGGGCAGGATGGGGATGCGCAGATTGTTGGCGAGCAGGCCGACTCCGGTGCGGAACGGACAGAGCTGGCCGTCTTCGCTGTGCTTTCCCTCGGGAAACACGAGCACGCTGTAGCCACGATCCACGGCCTCTCCAGCGTAGGCGAAGCTCTTGCGGAAGCCGGACTGGCGCGGCAGGGGGAACAGATTTAGCAGGGCTACGCCGAGCGTCCACTGCAGGCGGTCGTAGAGCCGTCCCAGCCACGCACGATCCGCGGCGGGCGAGCGCAGCCTCTCCAGCGCTTCGCCGCCGGTTGCGGTCGCCAGCTTGTGACGGATGCGCGCGGGAAGCGCGGTCTGTATGAATCCGGCATCAACGTCGGCAATATGGTTTGAAATGACGAGCAGCGGCCCGCGAATGCCGCGCAGGTTTTCGCGGCCGCTCACGCGGGGCCATCCCAAAAGAAACACGGCCGGGCGCGCCAGCAGATAATGCGCCGCCAGACGCAGCCAGGTTGCGGGCCAGCGCAGGGCCCAGCGCGGATAGTGAAAGGCCGAAGAGGCTGTGAGTCGTTGGTCGTTAGTCGCTGGTCGTTCGGAGGGTTTGCCAACGACTAACGACTGACGACTAGCGGCTAACTTGTCTTGCAGCAGCTTTTCCAGATCGCCGACGGTGGCGGCATTCGCGAACTTTTTTTCGAACTCTGTTTCGCTCAGATCGAATTGATAGCGATCTTCGAGCGCGCTCAACAATTCCACGCGTTCGAGAGAACTGAGCCCGAGGCCGGTTTCGAGGTTTGCGTCCGGCGTCAGGCGTGGCATGTTCTGAACGCTGCGGCCCGTGATTCGCGCCAGCAATTCGGAGAGCGGACTGGCGGCGTGCGATGACAATGGCGATTGTCCGCGAAGGCTGGCTGCGACCGCGTCGCGGATCGCGTTGCGGCGCGGCTTCTCGGTGGAACCACGGGGGAAATCCGCATCGGGCCAGACGAACCACGCGCGCATGCGCTGATACTCGGCCAGGGTTTCGTTGGCGCGCTGGACGACGGCCTGCGCATCTGTCTTCGCATCTGTCTTTACCTTGGCAGCCTGCGCGCCGCCCGATTCTGCTGCCGCGCGGCCGCGTAGAATGAGCACCGCGCACGGCTCGGCATTTCCGCCCCGCTCCAATCCCACGACGACGCAATCGCGCACTTCTTTTTGCAGCCGCAGCGCCGCTTCCAGGTCCTCGGGATAAATGTTCATGCCGGCGGGCGTGACGATCACCTCTTTCTTGCGGCCCTTGAAAAATAGATTGCCTTCCGCGTCGAGCGCGCCCAGGTCGCCGGTGCGATACCAGCCTTCGTCTTCGGTCCGCGCTACCGGTTGCAGTTCGCGGCCATTCCAATAGCCGCTGGCAACACTGCTGCCGCGCACCATGATTTCTCCGTCGTCGCCCAGCTTGAGTTCGCGTCCGGGCAGCACTTTGCCAATCGAGCCGCGGCTGCTGTGGAAGGGGTGGTTCAAGCTGATCAGCGAAGTGGTTTCGGTCAAGCCGTATCCCTGGATCACGGCGTATCCCAGACGATGCCAGAATTCTTCGGTCTCGCGATCGAGAGCGGCGCCGCCGCTGATGATGGCCCAGAATTTCCATCCGAACTGGCGGCGCAGGTCGCGGAAAGTCCACCAGCGCCGCAGAAAATGCCGGCCTTTGGCGGCGGCAAACCGCGCGGCGAAATTCGTGCGGCTAGAGCTCATGTGGTGACGGGGCTCTGCCCCGTCTGCGCGGGGTGAAACCCCGCCGCCACACGATTCGTCTGCACCGCGTTCGATCTTCTGCTTCAGCGATTCGATCATGCGCGGGACGGCCACCAGCACGGAGACGCGTTCGCGGCGGATTGTCGCCATGACTTCGGCGGGGTTGAATGTGTTCTCGAAGACGACGGCCGCGCCCAGCAGCGGAGGAAGAAAAATCCCCAGGAATTGTCCGAAGACATGGCTCAACGGCAGCAGGTTGAGGAAGCGAAGCGGATGCACCAGCCGCTCGTATTTCAGATATTTCTGTATTTCTTTTTCGATGGGGACGAGGTTGGCGACCACGTTGGCATGGGTGAGCACCACTCCCTTGGGCTCGGCTGTGGTGCCGGAGGTGAACACGATTTCGAGCGGATCGGAAGGCTGAATCGCGGCGGGGCGAAAGCGTTCGGCGGGACGATTCGCGACTGCGGCCGCGAGATCGGCGGGATCGATAGTTGGGACCTTTTCCGCGAGCCCGGCGAAAATCCCCGCGAAAACCGAAGCCCGCTCGCGCGGACAGAGCACCAGCCGGGTGCGCACCTGTTCGCTGACGCGGCGCGCAAAATCGGGACTGGCGGCATCGTCGACAGGAACGGCGACGACCCCACAAAGCGCGCATCCGAGGAACGCCGCGATCCACTCGGCACAGTTTGGACTCCACAACAGCACCGCGTCGCCCTTGGCGATGTTGCGGACTTCAAGCTCGCGAGCAAACTGATACGCGAGTGCGGCGACGCGCCGGTAGCTCCAACGCTCGCGCCGGTATCCTCGCGGAAACACGCAGGCGCAGTCTTTGTTCTTGCCCCAGCGCTCGAAATCGTCCAGCGAATCCAGCACACTTGCCCGCACATCTTGTTTAGTAGCACAATTTTCACAAGATTGCAGGAGTAACTGCTTCCTTGGTGGAGGGACGGGCGTCTCGTGAGCCTGCCCTGAGCGCAGTCGAAGGGTCGAGCCGGGCGGGGACGCCCGGCTCTCCACTTGGGCGTAATCTGGGGCCGGATGACAAGATTTTCTACATTTCGCGGCGTTCTGGTTCGTGTCGTTATAGTTTGTATCGTTCCAGTTTGCATCGTCTCAGTTTGCATCGTGGTCGCGTTGGAAATGTGCGGCCTGGTCTCGTGCCAGCCACCTTCGGCCAGAAATGGCGCGAGTTCGGCGGCTTCGGCTAGCGACGCGAAGCACGGTCCCACGCGCGACCTCAGCCAGGATGAGGCCGCCGGCGGACACATCTTGCGCAAGCATGTGGGGCAGACCGACCAGCAACTGCGCGAGCGATTGGAGTGGGAACCCGGCATTACCGGCGCGTCGACCTACACCGACCGCGCAACCGCTGAACATGCCGTAGGCGCGGCCATCGCGGAATCGCACGACCGAATCCAGCAATGGCTTCGCCGCCCGGGCGGGCATCCGAACCTGGTGCTGGATTATGACGCCGGCGCTCCGATTGGGCGTACCATGAATCGTGGCGAGAGCGAGGCGCATCCATGCGCGCACGCTCTGGTTGTGCTGAAGTACGCCGGGCCCAACGATTATTATGTTTTGACTTCGTATCCGGAGTGCCGCCGATGAACCCGAAACCGGAAATTACCGCCGCCGATTTTCCCGCGCTGCACTTGTTTCTGCGGGGCTACTTCCACGAAGATGTCGCCGACGAGTACGGAACGCCTCCGGAGGCGGCCGATCAGTTTTGCGAAGACGCCGAAACCGGCGAGCGCATTCCCGTGGCGCGGGAGTGGCAGCAGCTCTTGGAACGGACGCGCTCGCAGCCCGCCGCGCTGAATGCGGCATTGAAAAAGCTAGGCAGCGCGATTCGATTGAGTGAAGAGGACATCCCGCGCGTATCGGCGATCTTCGCCCGCTGCCTGGCCGTGAAACCGCATCGCCACGTGGCCAACGACTGAGGGCGCGCCTGGCAGCGCGCGTTTTTCGCCCCGCTATTTCGGCCCGTTTGGATACACCAATATCTTGCTCGCCTCGCCCGTTTTCAGCCGCGCCATCGCCAGGGAAAAATCCTTCATCGGGATGCGGTCGGTAATTACGGGGTGAAGATCGAGGCGTCCGCTCTTGAGCAGGGCCGTCATCTGATACCAGGTCTGGTACATGCGGCGGCCGTTGATGCCCTGAATGGTGAGGCCTTTGAAAATGATATCTTCGGAAAAATTGAGCGGGATCGGTTTCGAGGTGAGGCCGAGCAGGGAAATGCGTCCGCCACGGCGCACGATGTCGAAGGCGGTGCGAATGGCGTCGGGATGGCCGGCCATTTCGAGGGCCACATCCACGCCGAGGCCCCCGGTTTTTTCCGCGACGATGGCGCGCACGTCTTCCTTGGACGGATCGAGCGCGTAGTCGGCGTTCATCTTCGTCGCCAGCTGGCGCCGGTGCTCCTTGACTTCAATCGCGAAAATAGTGCTGGCGCCGACGGCCCGCGCCACGGCGATCGCGAACAGCCCGATGGGGCCGCAGCCGGTGATGGCCACGGTTTTCGCGGCGATTTCCCCGGCCAGCACCGTGTGCACGGCGTTGCCCAGCGGATCGAGAATGGAAGCGTACTCCTGCGGGATCGCCGGATCGAGTTTCCAGATATTCGACTCGGGGATGACGACGTACTCGGCGAAAGCTCCGTCGCTGTCGACGCCGATAATTTTCACGCTCTGGCAGATGTGGGCCTCGCCGGTGCGGCACTGCGGGCACTTGCCACAAGCGACGTGCATTTCAGCGGATACGAAATCGCCTTCCTTGACGCTGGTGACTTCATCGCCGAACGCGACCACCTCGCCGCAGAATTCGTGTCCGGGAATCAGCGGCGGATGAATGCGTCTCTGGGCCCAGCGGTCCCATTCGTAAATATGGAGATCGGTGCCGCAGATGGAGGCGACTTTGACTTTGACAAGAACACCGGTGCGGCCGTAAGCGGGTATTTTGACTTCGCGAATTTCCGCGCCCGGAGCGGCTTCCGGCTTGACTACGGCGAGCATGGTGCTGGGCATGAAGGCTTCCTTATAAGGACGGATCTGGAAGAGCAAGTAATTTATTTTACACCGTAGGCTCTGCATCTCCGGGATTTGGATAGCAGCCTGTAGTAAAAGTTCGGGAGCGACACGCGAGCGATACCTTCCATGAATTGTCATCCCGACCCCGAGCGTAGCCGAGGGGGAGGGATCTGCATTTTGCAGCGGACTACAGATCCCTCGCTTCGCTCGGGATGACAAAGTCTGAAGAATTGAGAGTTGAGGGACGAGGTCTCACTTTCGCCACGGGCTGTCAGGGCGGACAAAACTCGCAATTACGCAATCGGCCAGTGTCTTTGCAACTCCGCAACCTTGAAACTCTGGAGACTGCGTGAGAACTCATCTTTCGCCCCGCTGGGGCTCGTTCATTTTCCACTTCCGCCCACGGCTTACGCCGTGGGCTGCATTCTTGCGCCGCTTCGCGGCTGAAAACGAGAAGGCTCGCTCCACCGCGACTCCGAGATCGTAGTTCTCACACAGTCTCTCTGGGACCTTGCTATTGCTTGACAGGCCCGCCGCAAATTGCCATGCTTACAAGCGATTGGCGGCAGGTCTTTGCCAGCGTGGAACTTTGAAACCTTGCTTTTAGAGGAGATCCGATGTCGGAGACGCAGCCGGAAGAAAACGATAAGCGGGCCACCCGGCGGTTCGCGCTTCGTCTGCCCGTAAGCGTCCGTGACGGCGAGAATGAGCGGGAGCGCGCGGCGCAGACCCGCAACGTCAGCGCGCGTGGCATCTGCTTTTACATCGATTCGGGCATTCAGGCCGGCTCGGCGATCGATTTCACGCTGACCTTGCCGCCCGAGATCACGCTGACGGAAGGCATCCGCGTGCGCTGCAAGGGCCGCGTGGTGCGGGTCGAAGGGGGCGGTCCCGCAAGCAAGATCGCGGTTGCGGCCGTCATCGACGAATACGAGTTTCTCGCCGGCTCGCAGTAGGCCGCGCGCGTTCTGCATGCAGCTTTTTCGCCGCGATGTTTCGCTGACCTGGCTGTGCCGGGGAGACGCGGCAAGCCGCGTTTCTACAAGGTGTGTTGCAGCGGCGGGTAAAGTTTTTCGTCGCGCTTGCATCTATGATTTTTTCGGAACGCCAGGAGAGAAAAACAATGCGACGACTGTGGATTCTTGGCTTGTCATTGACGATGCTGGCCGGTGCCGCCTGGGCGCAGATTCCGATGAAGGCCAACGTGTTTTTCGGTTATTCCTATGACCGCACTTCCATCGTCTCGAACGACACTACCAATCTGAATGGATGGGACGCATCGCTGGAAGGGAAGTTCCTGCCGTGGATTGGCCTGGTGGCCGATGTCGACGGGCATTATGGCAACCACAATTTCAGCGGTACCAGCGCCGATGTCGCCGCGCACAACGTCCTGTTCGGCCCAAGATTGTCGGTGCAGTACCACCGCTTTTGTCCGTTCGCGGAGTTAATGGCTGGCGTGGGACACATCAGCCGCAGCCACGGGATTTCCGACTCGAATACTTCGTTCGTCAATGCGGTCGGCGGAGGGCTCGACTACAAAATCTTCGGACCGGTGTCGTTTCGCGGACAGCTCGACTGGATCAACACTCGCTTCTACGGCCAGGGCCAGAATGGCGTGCGCTTCTCGACCGGCATCGCGGTGCACTTCTAGGGAACCTCTGATTAAGTCGGTTTATGGAGAGCTTTGAAAGGGCATGGCTTCAGCCATGCCGTCAGAACCCGCTACACAAGCGGCTTTAGCCGCTGAGGGGCGTACTCTACACCATCGCAAGAAATGTTCTAGACGGCAGCCTCCGGTTGATTTGGCGCCGCCGCGCGCTGCGCGCATTGTTCCAGGATGATTGGCGCCTCAAACAGCGCCCGATTCGAGTATTCACTGGCCTTCCGGCGGAATTCATTGAACGTCGCGCTTTCGAGTAAGCGCTGGACGGCGGGCGCAATTTTCTTGAAGTTCGGCACCACGATCCCGTAACCGTTCTCCGTTACCCATTCCGCGTTATAGCGCTCTTGCGGCAGCGTTCTGGAATTGCATTCGACGATGACGGGTAAATGGAATTGCAGCGCCTCGCTGATCGAGCCTGGGCCCGGTTTGCCGATGAAGAAGTCGGACAACGCCATATAGTATTCGACGTTCTGAGCGAATCCGACGACGGCGATGGGCTTGCTGGTGCGCAGCTTTTTGAGTTCAGCGGCGAGCTTTTGGTTGTGCCCGCAGATCAGTACCAACTGGACGCCGCTCGCGGCCTGGTTGAGTTTTTTCGTGATATCGACCATCACCTGCGAACCATGGCCTCCGAACAAGACGATGCCCGTTGGACAATCGGGCTCCAGGCCGAGCCGTTTTCTTTCAGCGATGCGATCGACGCGGTTCTTTTCATAAAACCTCGGCTTCAAAATCATTCCGGAGGTCGAAAAGACATGGTCAGCAGCGTGGCCCATGGCTAAGGCTTGCTGCCGGGCGCATTCCGTACCGGCGATGATGTATTCCGACTCACGCTCAATCCAGAAGTATGGCGGGTAATCCGCCAAATCGGTAATCAAAGTTACAAAGGGCGTTCGTGTTCCAGCACTGCGCAGGCTTTCGGCGATCTCGCGATTGAAGTGTGGAATTACGGAAAGCGCCAAGTCCGCCGGATGCTCGGCCCAGTAAGCTCGCAGCGCTTTCACAATCGAAGCATGGTAGAGACGAATAGTCCCCTGCAGAACGGCCAGCAGTTGCGGCGTGAAGCGCGTCCAGCCTTTGCGCAGGATCAGGTTGTAGGTGTCCTGAATCCGCAGTCCCGTGGCGCGGCGAATCAGGTCAAGCGGATCGAGCAATTCCTGAATATCGAGCAGAGTGACCTCCCACGGATCTTCTCGTCCGGAGAGTGTGGCTTTGAGGGCCTCAGCCGCGCTGCGATGTCCGCCGCCGGCTTGGTGGAAAACGATCGTCAGTTTGCGCAAGATTCACCGGACCGGCGTCGTGGCATAAGCGTCGTCTTTTTTAGGAAACCCTGTTGTAGAGACGGGCTTGCCCCGTCTCCCGTTCGCGTCTTCGGTCCGCGCCGAGGCAACCGCGGCACGCCGCGTCTCTACCGGTCAGCGGCCAACGCCCGTGTACTCGCCATCTTCGAGCAGTTCCGCTTCGCCGCCAAAATCGGCAGGTTCGAAATCAGCGCGTTCTTCGCCGCGATGGAGATCGTCAGGCCGTTCGACGTATTCATGGATTTGAACTCCCTCTTCGTCAACGGTGATATAGGTGGGCTGCGCGTCAACCCAGGCTCCGCAATTGAAATAGTCGATTCCGCGCTCGCGCTTGTGCATGGCGGCATGAGTGTGTCCGCAGAAAATGCGCGCCGCTTGATGGTGGCGGGCATGGGCGAGCGCGCCATCGGCTACCTTCGCCGACAAGCGCAGCCAGCGCGTGCCCAGCCGGTCGAGAAAGCGCGTCACCGTTTTATTTTTCGAATCCCACTTTTGCAGTTGCAGGTAGAGCAGCGTCCCGATCAGGTAGCTGACGCGAACGTTGCTCACCACGAAATCATCGAACTGGTGGCCATGCACGGCGATGTGGCGCAGGCCCCGATATTGCCATTGATATTCCTGGTACACGCGGACGCCCACCAAATGAGACATGATGGGGGCCAGACCGTGGTCGTGATTGCCTTCGACCCAGACCACTTCGACGTTGCGCTTGGGATTGGAGAGCTTGCGAATGAAGCCGAGAAATTTCCAGTGCTCTTTTTTCAGGCGTCCGAAATTGAGGTCGGCAAAAATATCGCCGAGCAGAATGAGGCGGCGATATTGGGTTTCCTGAAGCACGCGCAAGGCCTCGCGCGCGCGGCTCGTCTCCGCGCCGAGGTGCAGATCAGAGAGGATCAGCGTGTCATAGACCTTCGGCGCTGTGATCTTCGGTACAACGATCTGCGGTGTTATGACCTTCGTGGCCACAGCTTCGATTGTGGCCGAGGAGTGTTACAAGGTGATGAATTGGGAACCGGCTGCGGGCCAGAGGTAACCCGCCGGTAACTGCCTGGAAACCGGCGCACGGCCGCAGATAGATTGCCCCCCGCGGCTTTACGCGGCTTTGCAGCCGGAGCGCGTTCAGTGCGCCGGAGGAACGTATTCGGCGGGAAGCGACGATCCCTCGCCGAAGAAAAACTGCTCCATCTGCTGCACGATCACTTCCTGGTCCTGCTTGCGCGCCGGGTTCAGCCGATATTCGTTCAGCAGTATTTTGCAGTGCTCCATCCACTGGCCCCATGCCTGCTGCGAGACCTGCTCATAGATCTTTTTCCCCAAGTCGCCGTCGAACGGAGGCTCGGGGAGCCCGGGCAATTCCTGTTTCAATTTGGCGCAAAAAACTTTGCGGTCTGGCATAAATTTCTTCTGGAATTATCGCACAAGCGCCCGGCCTTTACTGCCTGCCGGCGGGAAGCTTCCGCGGCGATGCTGAGTTCCGCGCACGCCAGTTTGACGCGGCCAGGCACCCAGCAAACCAAAATCTTTCACTCTTGCAATATTTACACTGCAAGATTTTCATTGACAAATTACATTTAAGTGGCAATATCTTGTGGTAGGAGAGCTGCTCATACCAGAAGTTGAGTAGCTTGGGCATCAAAGTGCCCGATCTAGAACCTTGGGAGAACAAATCGCTTAACGGAGGAAATACTTCATGGCAACCAAGAAGAAAGCCGCCAAGAAAAAGAAACACTAAGCGGACGGATGTTCGTTTAGAAATTCCCCAAGGCCTCTCAGGAGAAGCACCTCTTGAGGGGCTTTACCTTGTGCGGCTGCGGGGCGCCTAATCTCCAGCGACGGCCCATTCGTACTTCCTCTCTACTTGGGGGTTGTCCCGCGGCGCGGCTCGTGCTAGAAACGCGTATAGGATTTACGGAAGCGGTCCCCATGAGCCTGCGCAAAAAAGCGTCGAAGGAAAAGGCCCGCAACGCCGAAGTCATTATTCCGGACAAACTCTATTTCCGCATCGGCGAAGTCGCCGGCTTGTGCCGTTTGCCGGCCTACGTGCTTCGGTTTTGGGAAAGTGAGTTTCCGCAGCTCAAGCCGGTAAAGAGCAGCACCGGCCAGCGCATGTACCGCAAGCGCGACGTGGAGTCGGCGGTGCGGATCAAGAAGCTGCTCTATGAAGACGGCTTTACCATCGCGGGCGCGCGCGCGCAATTGCGCGAGGAGGGCAAGACCGATAAGGGCCAGGCGGCGATTCCGTTTCCGGCGGCTCCTTCGGTGAAGGTGGCGTACGTGCGCAATGAACTACGGCAGATCCTGCACATCCTTTCCGCCCGCCACTAGTACCGTGACCGCGTGGTTTATACCCTTTCACCACTGAGAGTAGCGCCGCCGTCCCGGCGGCTGTCCGGCGGGCGTCCCCGCCCGCCGCGCCGAGGGCGAGACGCCCTCGGGACAGCCGGCAAGGCTTGTCCTGAGCGAAGTCGAAGGATGCCGGCGCTACTCGCTTTCCACGCCGTAATCATTACGCGGTCACGGTACTAGACTTATCCGTAAACTTGCGGAACATCACGCTAGATTTTCTGCAGGCGCTGCACGTCGTGGACGCCGGGGATTTGTCTGACTCCGTCCATGAGTTTTTGTAAGTGCTTGAGGTCGGCGATTTCGAGGACTAAGTCGACGTAGGCTTGGCCATTCTCGCTGCGGGACTCCATGTTACGGATGTTGGTGTGGGTGTCGCCGATGACGGCGGTGATTTGTTTCAACATGCCGAAGCGGTCGTCGCAGACTAGGGTGAGTTTTACGGGATAGGAAACGGGCTGGCCGTCCTGGCCTCCGGCCCACTCGACGTCGATGCGGCGGTCGAGTTCGAAGAGAAGGTTGGTAACGTTGGGGCAGTTAATGGAGTGGACGGCAACGCCCTTGCCGCGGGTGACGTAGCCGACGATGGACTCGCCGCGAATGGGGTTGCAACAGCGGGCGCGATAGACGAGGAGGTCGCCGCGTCCGCGGACGACGATGGCGTTGCTGTCGCCGCCAAAGACGCGGCGGACGACGCTGGAAATGCCGCTGGAGAAGCCGTGGGAGGCGGCTTCTTGTTCGCTGTCGGACATCGGTTCCGCGCCGGCGGGGGCGAGTTTCGCGAGCACCTGGCGGGCCGAGTATTTGCCGTAGCCGATGCCGGCCATGAGGTCGTCGGGACGGCCGAGTCCGTATTCGCCGGCGGCGCGTTGCAGGTCGGCGTCCTTGATTTCCTTGAACGAGATGTGGTATTTGCGGGCTTCTTTTTCGATCAGCTTGCGTCCAATTTCGATGGCGCGCTCGCGCTGGTGCACGTTGAGCCAGTGCTTGATTTTATTGCGGGCGCGGGAAGACTTGACGACGGCGAGCCAGTCGCGGCTGGGGTTGTGTCCGGGCTGGGTGATGACTTCGACGATGTCGCCGGAATGGAGCTTGTAGCGCAGAGGGACCATGCGTCCGTTGACTTTGGCGCCGGTGCAGCTATGTCCGACCTGGGTGTGAATCGAATAGGCGAAGTCGATGGGCGTGGCCTCGCGCGGCAGCACCAGGACCTTGCCCTTGGGCGTGAAGGTGTAAACCTCTTCGGGATAGAGATCGACTTTTAGGGTGGAGAGGAATTCGTTGGGATCGGAGACATCGCGCTGCCATTCGACGACCTGGCGGAGCCAGGCGAGGCGCTGCTCGTCTTCGGCGGAGACGGGGCCGTCCTTGTATTTCCAGTGGGCGGCGATGCCTTCCTCGCACATCTTGTGCATTTCCTCGGTGCGTATCTGGATTTCGAAGGCCTCGCCGGTCTCGGTGATGACAGAGGTGTGGAGCGACTGATAGAGGTTGGGCCGCGGCATGGCGATGAAATCTTTGATACGGCCGGGCACGGGGCGCCAGAGGTTGTGGATGATGCCGAGAACGGCGTAGCAGTCTTGCACGGAGTTGGTGATGACGCGCATGGCGTAGAGGTCGTAAACCTGATCGACGCTAATGTGCTGGCGCTGCAATTTTCGGTGGATGCTGTAGAGGCGCTTGACGCGGCTTTCGACATGGGCGGCGATGCCGGCTTCCTTGAGGCCGTCGCGCAGCACGCCTTCGACGCGCGCCATGAAGGCTTCGCCGGCTTTGCGGCGGCTTTCTACGGCGGCGTGGACTTGCTCGTATCCGATGGGATCGACGTACTTGAAGCCGAGGTCTTCGAGTTCGCCGCGGATCTTGCCCATGCCGAGACGGTGGGCGATGGGGGCGTAGATTTCGAGCGTCTCGCGGGCGATTTTCTGCTGGCGCTCGGGATCGAGATGTTCGAGGGTGCGCATGTTGTGCAGGCGGTCGGCGAGCTTGATGAGAACGACGCGGATGTCGTCGACCATGGCGAGCATCATCTTGCGGAGGTTCTCGGCCTGCGCTTCTTCTTGGGTAGAGAAATCGATTTTGCTGATTTTGGTGACGCCTTCGACAATGTGGGCGACTTGTTCGCCGAATTCCCGGCTGATTTCAACGGTGGTGACGGTGGTGTCTTCGACGGAGTCGTGGAGCAGGCCGGCGGCGATGGAAACGGGGTCCATTTTCATGTCGGCGAGAACGTTGCCGACTTCGAGGGGGTGCACGAGGTAGGGCTGGCCCGAGGCGCGGAATTGTCCGGCGTGGTGCTTCTGGGAAAATTCGTAGGCCTTCTTGACAAGATCGAGGTTGTCGTTGGGACGGTTCTCGCGCAGCTTCCGCATGAGCTCGCGGAAGCGGGTCACCGTGAGCACGTTGGTCTTGATCTGTTGACGCAACGTCGCCATGATCGATTTTAACGCAGGGGAATGGGATTTCGGCGGCGAACGATAAACGACGATGCTGGTGCGAGCGATTCCCGCGGTTTTGTTTCCTATGGAGTGCGCAACCGGCTGACAACTTCCCGACTGCATAAAGCGTAGTGTCGGGTGTTCCAGGTGTAGATTGCCTGCGCTTTCGACTTGAGGGCGCAGTGTGCCAGCATGGCATCGTAGATGGCGCCGCCTACGATGCCCCGAGAGGCCGAGGTTTGCAGGGCGTAGGCGTATTCCTCGCCATTCAGCGCGACGATCGACAGGCGCTCGCGGATGTTGCCGACGAAGAGCATTGCCTGTTCGCCGCTGATGCGGCGCTTGCCCGGCATCCTCGTCAAGGTGGCGTAAACCTCGGCCAAACTATGCGCTCCGCAGCAGCCGGTTGACTGGTTAAATTGAATAAAGAGTTCCTGACTTGGGCCGTGATGGACGTGGTCTCGGTAGAACAACGGAACTAATACCGAAGTGTCGAAAAAGCCTTTCATTTTCTAGCTCTACGTCTGGTTCGATGGGCAGGGTTACTCGCGCCCGGACGCGCATCTTCAACGAAACCATCGCCCAGGTTCGCCAAGTCGCGTTCCTCGCGGATCTGGCGCAGCAGATCGTCAGTGGCGGAGGCAGGCAACGGTTCTCCGGTGTGTAACACCCAGATGCCATGCTCATTCCGGAGCGGCCCCGTACCACGGGCCGGGCGCAGCATGATTTGCTCACCGCCGCTTTCCAGTTCCAGCGCGTCGCCCGGTTCCAATTGCAATTCCTCTCGCAGAGGCTTGGGGATAACGACGCGGCCTGCTTTGTCCATAACGAGGCGAGCATTCATATTGGCATTATAATATGGGTTCACCCACTAATCAATCCCATTTTAGTCGCTTCCATAAAGGTTCCACCGGAGGGTCATTCCAAAGAAAGGCACAGGGACTGGTAGAGTACGCAAAGGAGATAGGGCGTGGAGCGCATTCTGGTAAGCGGAGTTTCGGGGCCGATTGGGACGGGGCTGCTGGCTTCGTTTGCCTCGCCGCTGGAACGCCAAGACGCGCAGGTGGTGCGGCTGGTGCGGGGACAGGCCCGGAGATGCGGCGCAGGTCACTTGGGACCCTCTGGCTCCGGTGTCGCCGGCGGCGGTGTCGGGATTCGATGCGGTGATCCACTTGGCCGGCGAGAGCGTGGTGGGGCGCTGGACGGAAGAAAAGAAGAAGAGGATCCGCGACAGCCGCGTGCAGGGGACGCGAAACCTGGCGGCGGCATTGGCGCAGAGCGAAATCAAGCCGCGCGTGTTGGTGTGCGCGTCCGCGGTCGGGTTCTACGGGAATCGAGGCGACGAAGTTTTGCGCGAAGAGAGTGCGGCGGGGCGGGGATTTCTGCCCGAGGTTTGCCGCGAGTGGGAAAACGCCAGCCGGATTGCAGCGAATGCGGGCATCCGCACGGTGAATATTCGGATTGGGCTGGTGCTGAGCGCGCAGGGCGGGGCGCTGGGGAAAATGCTGAAGCCGTTCAAACTGGGGCTGGGCGGACGGATGGGAGCGGGGCGGCAGTGGTGGAGCTGGATTCATGTGGACGACATCGTGGGGGGAATTCATCATGCTATTCGTAACGAATCGCTCTCTGGGCCGGTGAATCTGGTGGCGCCGAATCCGGTGCGCAATGCGGAGTTTACTCAGGTGTTGGCGGCGGTGCTGGGCGGCCCCGCGTTTTTTCCGGTGCCGGAGTTGGCGCTGCGGCTGGCTTTCGGCAAGCAGGCCGCGGAGGAAATGTTGCTTGCCAGCCAGAGAGTTGAGCCGGGGAAGCTCATGGCCAGTGGGTATACGATTTCGTTATCGCGAGTTGCGGGCGGCGCTGGAGAACCTGGTCTGATCGGGCTGCTTTCCCTGTAGAGACGGGGCAAGCCCCGTCTCTACAGGGACTGGACGTGGGTGCGGGTGATGCGGTCGTGCCAGCACAATGCGTCCTGGTCGAGGAGGCACCAGAGAAAGCCGAGTCCGGCGGACAGCGCGGAAAGAAAGGACGCCAGGACGCGCCAGCGGCGGGAGCGGCGATTGAGCGGCGAGCCGTCAACGGCTGCCAGGCGCAAATGGGCGGCGCGCAGTCCGGGAGTCGAGCCGGTATAGACCACAAACAAAAATTCGTACGCCGCCCAGAGCAGGGCGGCGACGCCAACGAGCGTACCGGCGAGGATCGGGAGTGGGCCGTTAACGGAAATCAGTCTTGGGCCCAAGCTGGGGACCAGGCTGTGGACCAGACTGGAGTTGAGACGAAGAAAAATTGCGGCAAAGGCCGCCAGCGCCGCCGCTAAAATAGCGCCATCGACAAGGGCAGCCGTGGCGCGCTGCGCGATGGATGCGGAGGGGACGGCGGCGGGCAAATCGGCCTGCTGGCCGGGCGTCTCTTGTGCAGCGGGTTCGATCAACATGCCACCTAATGCGGGCGGCGGCGGCAGAACTTCCGGGGCTTCGACGATGCGGGGACGAGCGCGATCGAAGACGGGATCGGCCAGTTCGCTGCGGAGAAAAACCGGAATGGCGGCGGAACGCGGGAACTCGATGACCTTGGCAAACAGTTCGGGCACTTGCTCGGAAACCGGCGCGCGGTAACGGCGGCGCCTCTCCGCAATGCTGGGCTGAGGTTGCGCGAAGTCCGGAGGCTCGGTTGGCGTTGGTTCTTCGATGGTTGGAACGTTCGCATTTAGCGCGAATTCCTCGGCAATTGCTGCGCAACTCGGGCTGCAGCGGCCGTGGATGCAGTTGGCGGCGCGGGACGCGACCAGCTCTCGGGCGCATCAAAGGGCAGGAGCAGCGAGGGATAGTGCGGAGTGCGGGGCTTGCGGCGCGAGCGATAGCGTTCGAGGCGAGCGGCCACCTCGACGCGCCATGAATCCGCATTCGGCTCGGCGTTTTTACGAAGATCGGGTTCGGCAGCCGCAGTGGCAACGGCGGCGTCAAGCGCCGGCTCGACGGCAGCAATCGGGTAGAAGTGGTTTTGCCGGGCGGGGTCGCCGCCACTCGGAGAGTTTGTCAATCCGTTCGTCATCAGTCCAGTCGTCGTCAATTCAGTCGCCGTCAATTCGGCATCAATCCGGTGGTGACATCAAGTCGTCGAAGACAAGTCGCGAAGAATGCCAGCAGCCAGAGCCAGGCCGAACACACATGCCGGAGACCACAAGAATGCGCAGCTTTGCTTCGCCTGCCGCTCGCGTGCTAAGGTCAGTTGGTTCCCGTCGGCAGACCGGCTGGCGGAGCGCACGCGCACGCTTGCAGATCATCCGCTAATGATCACCCGCTCTCGAATCTTTATCACGACCGCATTGCTGTGTCATCTGTTTCTCGCCTGCGGGATAGTAACCAGCCAGACGCCGCCCCCTGCTGCCACGACGGTTTCTTCCGCCGAAAGCGCCCAGGCGACGGCACCGGGGCTGCCGGCGGCTCCTGCCGGGCAGACGGAAGAAACGGTCACGATCCGGGCGGTGCAACAGGAGAAAGATGGGGCCATCTACCATCTGCGCGGCGACGTGGAAATCGACTATCGCACCTACATCCTGCGCGCCGGCCAAATTACATATAACGCGAACACGGGAGACAGCGAACTGGAGGGCCGCGTGGTGCTGGACGGCGGCCCTTACGACGAGCACGTCGAGGCCAGCCACGGCACTTACAATATCCGCACGCAAATCGGAACGTTCTATAGCGCGGTGGGAACGGTGGGATTGCGGATGCGGCATTCCCGCTACGTGCTGACCACGTCCAATCCATTTGCCTTTACCGGAAAAGTTGTGGAGAAGCACGGGCCCAATCGCTACCTGGTGCGCCAGGGAACGGTCACCACCTGCGAGTTGCCGCGTCCGAAGTGGCGATTCAGCGGAGGGCGCATGGTGGTGGATGTGGACGGCACCGCCAAAATCTACAACAGCGATTTCCGGCTGATGGGCGTGCCGGTGTTCTATTTTCCGTTTGTGGCGTTTCCGGTGCAGAAAGAGCAGCGCCACACCGGACTGATGCTCCCGAGTTTCGGCAACTCATCCACCAAGGGAACGATTGCCGGCGAATCGGTGTACTGGGTCTTAAATCGCAGCACCGACGCCACGGTGGGCGCCGAATACTATTCCAAACGAGGTTGGTTCGAACGCGGAGAACTCCGCGCTCGTCCGAGCGACAGCTCTTACGCGCTCTTCACCTATGCGGGAATGGTGGATCGCGGCATCGGCAGTCCACCGCATCGGCAGGACCAGGGCGGAGAAGACGCGCATTTCCTTGCCGAGCGTTTTTTCGGGGACTTCCGCGGGGTTGCGAATGTCGATTATTTGAGTTCGTTCGTGTTCCGCATTGCCTTCACCGATGTTTATACGCAGGCAATCGATTCGGAAGTGAGGTCGCAGATTTTCCTTTCCAACACGACCGGCGGATTTCATTTCAATGCGCTGGCGGAGCGCTATCAGAACTTCGAAGTCTGCAATCCGAATGCTCAATTGAACGCTGGCTGCAGCACGATTACGCAGACCCAGTTGGTCCGGATTTTGCATACGCCGAGTTTGTTCATTTCCGGCGAGGAGCGGCAGTTGGGAAATACGCCGCTGTACTGGTCGTTTGCGAGCGCGGCCGAGGGCTTGCAGCGGCGCGAGGCTCCCGAAGATTTGCCGCAGCGCCAGCTTGGGTTCCGCACCGCCCCTGTGGTGGGCCGGTTCGATCTGGCGCCTTCGCTGGCGATGCCGACGCAATGGCGGGGATGGTCGTTGCGTCCGGCACTGACGTTGCGGGATACGTTTTACACGCAGCAGTACGACGCGGCATTGGCTGCGGCGGCGGGAAGCGCTGCCAACGACATTCTGAATCGCAAATCGCTGGAAGCCTCGTTCGAGGTGCGGCCGCCGGCATTGTCGCGGGTTTTCGATCATCCGTGGCTGGGACGCAAATGGAAGCACGCGATTGAGCCGCGCATAAAGTACGACTACGTCAGCGGCGTGAACAACTTTGCCGGCATTTTGCGTTTCGACGCGACCGATGTGCTGAGCAATACGAATGAAGTCGAGTACTCGCTGGTGAATCGTCTTTACGCCAAGCGCCTCGATCCGAACGCCAAAGATTGCTCCGCGCAAGGCATGAGCACGCTCGCCATCGGCGGCGCCCCGCAAACCGGCGCGGTGCCGTGGGAACTGCCTCCGAACCCCGACGCGCAGGCATGTGCCTCGGGCCCGCGCGAGATCTTGAGTTGGGAGGTCGGGCAGAAGTATTTTTTCGATCCGACGTTTGGGAATGCGCTGGTGGCTGGGCAAAGGAACGTATTCACGACGACCGCGGATTTCACGGGCATCGCGTTTCTGGATTCGGCGCGGCGCTTCGCTCCGCTCATTTCGCGCCTGCGCATCGAAACCAGCCCGCGCACCAACACGGAGTGGGATTTGGACTACGACTTCAAGGACGGTCGCATCAATTCCAGCATGGCGCTGGTGAACTACCGCGTTGGCGCGTTTATCATGGGCGGAGGCGACGCTTTTTTGCGCGTGATCGAGCCTGCGAGCGGGGCGGCATCGCCGAGCGCGCCGTTGAGCGCATCGGCGGGCACGAAAGAGTACAACCAGTTCCGGCTGTTGTTTGGCTACGGGCAACTCAACAAGCGCGGCTTGAGCGCGGCCACCAGCGTCGGTTTTGACGCGGACAATGGGTCGCTGCAATACGCGACTGTGCAGTCGAGTTACAACTGGGATTGCTGCGGCCTGAGCCTGGAATACCGGCGCTTTGCGCTGGGATCGGTGCGCAACGAGAACCAGTATCGGTTCACGTTTACGCTGGCAAACATCGGGGCATTTGGGAATCTCAGGCGGCAGGAGCGGTTGTACTAAGCGCTTGCCGGTGTAGAGCCGGGCGTCCCAGCCCGGCAGGATCCCGGCTCCAGCGTGGCCGCCGTCGGATGCAGCCGCGTGCTGGTGCGGTATGACACTGCGTCGTCCCTTCCTTGACACCCAGTTTTCAGCCCTTTATTCTTAAACATTGCTCCCCAAGAGACTTCCGTCTCTGTGCGCACTTCCGCGAGCCTTGGCGGCAATTGGAGTGGGGGCGGCGGAGGTTCCAAGTTCCAATGCTCATCGAACTTGAGGAATTGGAGATTCACCCGGTCGATTTTCGGGAGGAGTTCAGCCCGGGTGCGATCGATCTGGGCGATGAGATCCGGCAGCGGTCGCCGTTGCGCAGCGAGGGCCGGGCCGATCTGGTCGAAGAGCATCACGGGAAGCATAAAGTTGTGCGGGACATCCGGCTGAAGGGCAAGCTGGAGACGAGCCTGGAAGTGGCGTGCGCGCGATGTCTAGAACCGGTCGTGCACCAGGTGGAGCGCAGTTTCGATCTGTTGTACCGTCCGCTGGGGACCGACGCCGGGCACGAGGAGCTTTCGGTCACCGACGCCGAGGCCGAGATCGGGTATTACGAGGGCGAAGGCTTGTTGCTCGAAGACGCGCTGCGCGAGCAGGTATTGCTGGCGCTGCCCTTGAAGACGGTTTGCCGCGTGGATTGCAAAGGGTTGTGTCCGCACTGCGGCAAGAATTTGAATGAAATTCAGTGCTCGTGCGTGGACCCGGTCGAAGACCCGCGCTGGTCGGCGCTGAAAGAGATACGAGACAAGCTGTGAGAACCAGTTGCCAGTAGCCAGTTGCCAGTGCTCAAGAGCGCTGGGTTGACTGACAACTGGCGGCTGGCGACTGGCAACTAAGAAGGAAACATCATGCCGAATCCAAAACGCAGACATTCACAGAGGCGCACCTCCACCCGGCGGGCGCACGACTCGCTCACCGCTCACTCGCTCTCGGAGTGCCCGAACTGCCATGAGCGCAAGATGCCGCACCGCGCCTGCCCGAAGTGCGGCACCTACAAGGGCCGCGAAGTGGTCGAGGTCGAAGAGAAGTCCTAATTTTCTTTCATGCCTAGCGTAATCGCGCTCGATGCGATGGGTTCCGACAAGGCGCCGAAGCCGGAGATTGAAGGCGCATTGCAGGCGGCGCGCCAACACGGCGCCCGCGTGCTGCTGGTGGGACCGGAGCCGCGGCTGCGGGACGAGCTGGCCCATTATCGCGGCGCGCAGCATCTGCCGGTCGACGTGGTCCACGCCAGTGAAGTCATCGCCATGGACGACAAAGTGGAGGCGATTCGCGCCAAGCGCGATTCGACGATCCGCGTCGGACTGCGGCTGGTGCGCGACGGGCGTGCCGCCGGTTTTGTGACGGCGGGCAACACCGGCGCCGCCATGGCCACGGCCAAAGTGGTGCTGGGCGCGCTGCCGGGCGTGGACCGTCCGGCGCTGGCGGCGGCGTTTCCCACCGTGCTCAACACCGCGGCCATTCTGCTCGACGTGGGCGCCAACGTCGATTGCACGCCCAATCATCTGGAGCAGTTCGCGGTCATGGGCGAGATTTACTGCCGCTCGATTTTCGGCATGGAGCATCCGCGGGTGGGGCTGCTTTCGATCGGAGAAGAAGAGAGCAAAGGCAACGAGCTGACGCGCGCGGCGTTTCCACTGCTCAAGCGGCTGCCCATCAATTTTATCGGCAACGTCGAAGGCCGCGACCTATATAACGGCGATGTCGATGTGATCGTGGCCGATGGATTTGTCGGCAATGTGGCGTTGAAGACTTCTGAAGGCGTGGCGCGGCTGGTGCGCACCGTGCTAAAAGAAACGTTGAAGACGACCATCACGCGGCAGGTGGGCGCGCTGCTTTCGCGTAACGCGTTTTCCGATTTCAAGAAGCGGCTCGATCACACCGAGTATGGCGGCGCGCCGCTCCTGGGCGTAAAAGGCGTGTGCATCATTACTCACGGATCGTCGAACGCGAACGCCATCAAGAACGCGGTGCGCGTGGCGTCGGAATTCGCCGATGGCAAAGTAAACGAAACCATCGAGCGCGAGCTGGCGGAAGTGAGCGTGGCGTCGTGCGCGACCACGTAGCGAGTATATTCCGAGTATATTCAATGACCAATTCATCGTTTCCGATTGCATTCTTATTTCCCGGCCAAGGATCGCAAGCCGTGGGCATGGGCAAAGAACTGGCCGGCAATTATGCGGTTGCGCGTCGAACCTTCGAGGAAGCTGACGAGGCGCTCGGCTACAAGCTGTCCGAGCTTTGCTTTGAAGGACCGGAAGAAAAACTGAAGCTGACCGAGATCACGCAGCCAGCGATCCTGACGGCGTCGGTGGCGGCGTGGCGCGTGCTCGATGAAAAAGGCCTGAAGCCGGATTTTGTCGCTGGGCACAGCTTGGGCGAGTATTCGGCGCACGTGGCCGCTGGTACGCTGGCGTTTGCCGATGCGGTGCGGACCGTCCGCAATCGCGGCAAGTATATGCAGGAAGCGGTGCCGGTGGGCGTGGGCGCAATGGCGGCCATTCTCGGAATGCCATTCGACAAGGTCGCCGAAATTGCGCGCGAAATTGCGAAAGACGCGGCGCAGGGAGAAGGAGAGGTCTGCCAGGTAGCGAACATCAATTCGCCCGAACAAATTGTGATCTCGGGAAACGCCGGCGCCGTGGAGCGCGCCATCAAGCTGGCGGCCGCGCGCGGAGCGAAGAGGGCCATCGCCCTGCCGGTCAGCGCCCCTTTCCATTGCTCGCTGATGCAGCCGGCGCAGGACCGTCTGGCGGTGGACCTGAGCGCGCTGAATTTTCAAGACCCATCATGCCCGGTGGTGTGCAATGTCGATGCGGCGGAGGTCACTTCCGCGGAGGCTGCGCGCACAGCCCTGATTCGCCAGGTCACCGGCGCGGTGAAGTGGGAGCCGTCGGTGCGGCGGCTGTTTGAAAAAGGGGTCGGACTGTTTATTGAAATCGGTCCGGGGAAAGTCCTCAGCGGATTGATGCGGCAGATCGACCGCTCGCAGACTTGCGTGACGGTAGGGGATGAGGCATCGCTGCAAAAGACCCTGGCGCAGGTTGAGGCGTTGGCGGCGTAGAGAACATCTGATTAAATCGGTTAAGAAATAGCTTTGAAAGGGCACGGCTTCAGCCGTGCCGTTAGAACCCACCACAGAAGCGGCTTTAGCCGCTGAGGGCCACGCTTTCATCGCATCCCATCTTGTCGGCGAAGACTTAATCAGAGCCTTCTTAGATTGAGAGCGGAACGCAGCGGGGCACTGCTTAGTACGGATACACGGTCAGAGTCATATCCGACTTTTGCACGAACATGCGGGCGTGTTCGGCGCGCTCGTTGACCACCACCTCAACCACGACGCCTCCGCTGGTAAAACCCTTGGTGTTGGCCGATCCGTAGATCCTGTGGGACTTGACCAATCCCCACTCGCCGCCCGGTCCCCAGTCGCGATAAAAATCCGCGTACGGGTACTGCGCATACTTCTGCCGATGCTGCAGCCAGCCGGGATCGTTGAAGTAAATGCCGTAGGCGGTCTCGTAATTCTGTTGCTGCAGCGCGGTAAAGAATTTATCGACGGCGCGCTCTTCGCGCCAGTTGCGGTTGATCCAAGCGAGCGCGGCCAAAACGATTACGGCGGCCACGATGACCGCGATCTTGATCTTCCGCCGCCGCGCTTTCACGGGATCGTAGTTCGGGGCGTCGAGTAGGGTCATAAATCTCCACTAAGCATAACGGATTCCCGGAAGATAAAGGTAGTGGAGGAACCGAGCCCGGCTGAAGTTGGGCGAAACGCGACGGAACTTCCCCACTCAAACCCAAAAATGGTTTGAGTGAGCCCGTCCCGTCCACCCGTCCCTGTCTCGACGATATAGTAACTCGGGAAACGTTCCATCTCCTACCCGATGGCCCGATCACCCGATGGTTTAACGAACGCCGTCTCAGTCGGCCGTGGCTTCGCTGGCCGAATGGCTGGGGTTGGCGGTGTCAATGGCGACGGCGGTCTTTTCGGCCCGGCGCAGACACAGGGTGCGGTTCGAGGGCAAGCCTGCGTCGCGGATCTTGTAGAGGAGCGCGCGATAGCTGATGCCCAGCGTGCGGGCGGACTGCTTGCGGTTCCAGCGGTGGTGTTGCAGCACTTTAAGGATGACCTTGCGTTCCAGCTCGCGCACGCACTGGTGCGTGAGTTTCTTAAGAGAAATCGGGCCGTCGAGCGAGATCTCGCGATTGAAGAAGTCGGGCTCGCGCGCCACCAGGTCGCTGGTAAGCACTTCCTCATGGCCCAGGATGACGTAGCGTTTGAGCAGATTTTCCAGTTCGCGGATGTTTCCCGGCCAATGATATTTTTGCAGCACGGCCAGCACTTCATGCGAGATGGGGCGCGCCCGGCAGTTGAACTTGCGGTTGTAGTATTCGAGAAAATAGGCGCACAAGTCTTCAATGTCGCCGCCGCGTTCGCGCAGCGGCGGCATGTGCAAGTTCACCACGTTGATGCGGTAGTAAAGGTCCTGGCGGAAGCCGCCGGATTCGATCTCGGATTCCAGGTTGCGGTTGGTGGCGCACACTACGCGCACTTCGACCTTCTTGTCTTCCTGGGCGCCGATGCGGCAGAACTGGCCATCCTGCAAAAGCTGCAAAAGCTTGGATTGCAAGGACGGGTCAAGCTCGGAAATTTCATCCAGAAACAAGGTGCCGCGATGGGCCAGTTCGACGCGTCCCGGCTTCGACCCGACGGCGCCCGTAAAGGCGCCTCGTTCGTAGCCGAACAGTTCGCTTTCGAGCAAGGTCCCGGGAATTGCCGGGCAGTTCACTTTCACATACGGCCCAGCTTTCCACGGAGACAATCCATGGATGAGGCGAGCAATGATGTCCTTCCCGGTACCGCTCTCGCCCGTAATAAGGACAGGGACGTTGGCGGCGGCCACTTTGCCCAGCCGCGAGCGCAGGGATTGCATGGTCTCGGAATGCCCAAAAACGATGTTGTCGGGGGGAATTTCGCCGAGCGATTGCTGCAGCGGACTTACCGAAAGTGTGTTCATAGAACCGAGTACCCCGTGGCGGCGAGTGTTCAACCGCATGCACTAAAAGTGCATCTCAAGCGCCAAACGAGGGAGGAGAGCGGAGGGGAGCGGAGGTTTATCGTTAAGCGCTCAACTTATGAATGGCTTAGAGTCATGATAGCGCGGAAGCGAGAACATTCTATATGGCACCAACGTGCCCTATCGAGGCCGAGACGGGAAGGGAAAAATAGTTCACACCGCAGAACCCATTTTTCTCAAATGCTTGCCGGAAACAGCGCCCGCGTCGGTGCTCAGGAGGCGGGCGAACTTCACCCCTACAAGGTGATAGTCATTACGGTGCGCGACCCACACCGCCTTAGCCCGCATGATCCGCGAAGAGACCTTCAAACCGCTGGCGTGCCCTAGTGGAGCGATCGGAATCTCCAGCGAAACCAGTGTCGAAATGGGCAAAGAACGCCTAAGTATTACCATAGCACCGCCAGGAGAGATGTTAATGGCGGTGGCAAACTCCAATGAGTCCTTGCCGTTTCCGTCGTGGGTGCGGACAAAAACCGGAATGGCAAGCTGCAACCGGGGCCACCTGCGTTCTTCCTTCTTTAACAACCCACGAGGCACGTGCTTAACCCACCCTTAAGGAGTATTAAGACCTTTGTTAGCGGCATCTCAGGGGCCAAACTTCGGAGATAAGTCAGACCGGCTGGAAAGCGCTCGAAAACCGGCCTCCAGCACGGGAATTACCGAAGTAACCGCATAGCTCCAGAATTGTTTATGACTGCCGGCCGAACTAACAAAAAGTGCAATCTTTTTCACTTCAGCTCCAGTTTGCGGCCGTTTCCAATTGACAGTTATGATGCGCCCGGCATAAAATCATCTTACTCCTCTCGTTCTGACGGTAGAAGTGTACCCTCCCCGATATTGACATTACTTGGTTCTCAATGGCTTCGATATCTGACAAGAGCCCGGGGATGGTTTTCAGGGGCACGATTGCGAACAATGGCCTGCCGTCAACCGCCGCAGGGCGGGCGTACGCGCCCAGTTCCGCGGACGATTTGGCCGGCGAGCTCGAGCAATTGCGCGATCGTTTTCGCAAGACCACGAACGCCCTGGCCTCCGCCGCCCATGATCTCAAGACGCCGTTGGCGATCCTGAACGGCTACATTGAATTGTTCCAAAGCCAGAAACTGGGACCGCTCAACGACCGCCAGCGCGAAGTCATGGGCGACATGTTTTTGAGCGGACAGCGCTTGCAGCAGTTCATTCAGGACTTCCTCACCTTCGCCGTGCTCGAAACCGGCGAACTGCGCATGCAGTACGTGGAAGGCGACATGAACGCCTGCCTCTCGGAAGTTTGCCGGCTCTGGTCGGGCCGCTTTCAGGAGCGCGGTGTCGCGCTGTATTTCCTGGCCAACGACAAACTGACGCCGTTTGCCTTCGATGCCCCCAAAATCCAGCGCGTGATTTCGAACCTGCTGGAGAACGCTTGCAAGTACACACCGCCGGGCGGCACCGTCTGGCTGCACGCCGAACCTCATATGTGGGAGCGCCGCGGCGCCAGCCTGAACCCAGACGGTGGCGAGCGCCGCCGCAGGTCGAGCAACGCGCCCAATGCCGTTAAAGTAAGCGTGGCCGATACCGGCCCGGGAATTCGTCCGGAGTTTCACCTGGAGATTTTCGACGATTTTTTCCGTCTGTCGGGCAGCGAATCGGCCGAGGGCATGGGCCTGGGTCTCGCCATTGCCCGCCGCCTTCTGCAAGGCATGGGCGGCAAGATTTGGGTCGAGAGCGAACCGGGCGCGGGCGCTAAGTTTTCTTTTCTCATTCCCCTGGCGCCAATTCCGGGCAGTTCGCCGCGAGGAACGAAATGAGCGAAGCCGCCAACATCCTGCTGGTGGATGACGAACCGGGAATGTTGCGCTACATCCGCACCCTGCTGGAAGTGGACAATCACCAGGTCCACACCGCCAGCACCGGCGAAGAAGCGGTCGAGCGCGTCCAGAAAGGACTGGATCCCGACTTGGTTTTGCTCGATGTGCTCATGCCCGGCATCGACGGGTTGCAGGCCCTCGAACAACTCCGCAAACTCAAGCCCGGACTGAAAGTCGTCATGCTCTCCTGCGTGAACGACACGCACAAGGTGGTGCAGGCCATGCGCCTCGGCGCCACCGATTATCTGACCAAGCCGTTTCAGAAAGCCGAGCTCGACGCGGTCATTGGACAATGCATCGGCACGGCCAAGGGTGAGAGCTGCGCCGGCGAGGTCGAAGAGCTTAGCGACGATGTGTTCTTCGTCGCCGCCAGTCCGGCGATGAAGAAGATCCGCAAGCAGGCCGCGCTGGTCGCCAACGTCGATATCCCGGTCCTCTTGCTCGGCGAGAGCGGCACCGGCAAGGAAGTGCTCGCCCGCCTTATCCACCAGCTTTCTCCGCGCGCCCACCGCACATTTCTCAAAGTTAACTGCGCGGCGATGCCCGCCGACCTGCTGGAAAGCGAACTGTTCGGCTACGAAGCGGGAGCGTTTACCGGCGCCACGCACGCCAAGCCGGGCAAGTTCGAGCTGTGCAACAAGGGCACGATTCTGCTCGACGAAATCGGCGAAATGCCGCCGGGGCTGCAGGCCAAGCTGCTGCACGTCCTGCAAGACCAAACGTTCTCCCGCCTCGGCAGCCGCACCATGGTCAAAGTCGACGTGCGCATCCTGGCCGCCACCAACATCAATATTCCCGAAGCGCTGGCCGCCAAGCGCCTGCGCGAGGACCTCTATTACCGGCTGAACGCCTTCACCATGTCGCTGCCGCCGCTGCGCGAGCGCAAGGAAGAAATTCCCATCCTGCTGAAGCATTTCATGTCGCGCATGTCGGAGTCTTATGCGCGTTCGCCGTTGCCGCTTTCGCCGGCGTTGATGGAGGCGTGTATGCGCCATTCCTGGCCGGGCAACCTGCGCGAACTGAGCAACTTCATCAAGCGCTACCTGATCTTGGGAGACGAGACGCTGGCTGCAGCCGAGTTGCAGCCCCGGCCCGACGGCGGCGCGGGCACGCACGCGGATGTGGCCGGCAGGACGGCGGCTGCGGACGCGGAGTCCGCAGGCGGCCTGAAATCCGTGTCGCGCAACGCCAAGGATGAAGCTGAGGCCGAAGCCATCGCCCGCGCTCTGGAACAGACGAACTGGAACCGCAAACAAGCCGCGGCTCTGCTGCAGATCAGCTACAAGGCGTTGCTCTATAAGATCCGCCAGTACGGCATAGCGCAAAGCCGCAGCACCCACCGCTTATCGGCTGGCGCATGAGGGTGGAAGCTACGAGCTTCGAGCCACGAGCTTCGAGCTAGGAGCCGATCATAGACGACCGTGTTCTTGAGCGTATTGGATGAAAGAAACTGAGAACTGAGAACTGGCAGACTGAGAACTGGTTTTGGTGCGGATAAGAGGACTCGAACCTCCACGACCTTGCGATCACTAGGACCTGAACCTAGCGCGTCTGCCAGTTCCGCCATATCCGCATAAAAGAATGAATCGGCAGGAGCCCTTCTTAGGGGGACTACACAAATATCTACTGACCGGCACCTGGCTGTCAAACGAGCCATCGGCTGCAAATGCGGTTGACTTCGCGCCGTGTCTTTTGTTGTACTAAAAGCGTCGCAACGGTGATGGAGTTCACCGTTAACCGCTGTCCCAATTCTTAAGCTGGAACAGCTGATGACTCCTGACAAGCGGAGTTTCTTGTCGCGGAGTCATGCTGCCGGCAATGATCCGCAAAACTGAAGATCCGCGGAACCGATGAGGTGTCATTTCATGGAAAATGTGTGGGTACTGGCCGCTGTGTGGGCCGGTTTGGCGCTGATCGCGACGCTGCTCGCCATTTGGTTCAAGATCTCCACGGCACTGAGTGAAATCGTGGTCGGCACGGCCGCCCAGCTCATCGTTGGCGCACTTTTCGTGCATTTCGAACTTGGTGCGAAGACGGAGCTGGATCAGTTTCTCGCGGGCACGGGCGCCATCGTTCTTACGTTTCTGGCCGGGGCTGAACTCGATCCCAAGATCTTTCGCACGAAATGGAAAGAAGCGACGGTGATCGGACTCGTGGGTTTCTTCGGCCCGTTTTTTGGGTGTACGGCAATAGCCCACTACATCCTGCATTGGACGGTACGATCGAGTTGGCTGGCGGGCGTCGCCCTCTCGACCACTTCCGTGGCGGTCGTCTATGCGGTGATGTTGGAACTGGGTTTCAACGTTACTGACTTTGGCAAAGCGGTGCTGGCCGCCTGCTTCATCAACGATCTGGGAACGGTGATTGCCCTGGGACTGATCTTCTCGCCGTTTACCGTCAAGACGCTGATTTTCGTGGCGGTCAGCGTGATTGTCTTCGCGGTCCTTCCTTTTCTGACGCCGCGTTTCTTCAAGAAATATGGAGGGCGCGTTTCCGAACTGGAAGCCAAGTATCTGCTCTTCGTGCTGTTCGCCATGGGAGGACTGGCAGTGTGGTCGGGCAGTGAAGCGGTCTTGCCCGCCTACATCATCGGCATGGTGCTGGCGGGCAGTGTGGGCAAGAACCACGTTCTCATACGGCGTCTGCGCACGTTGACCTTCGGATTGCTGACGCCGTTTTACTTCATTCGAGCGGGATCGTTTGTGTCTGTGCCTGCATTGATCGCGGCCCCGCTCGTATTCGTTGTGTTGTTTTTCGCCAAGATGCTGTCGAAGGTAATTCCTCTGTTCCCCACGGTGAAGGCATTTGACTATCAGAAGGAAGAAGGATTGTACTTTACGCTGATGATGTCCACCGGCCTGACGTTCGGAACTATTTCCGCTCTGTTCGGCCTGAATCACGGCGTCATCAGCCAGGCGCAGTATTCCTATTTGGTCGCTACGGTGATCGGCAGCGCCGTAATACCCACCATGATTGCCAATGCTTGGTTCATGCCGAGACACCTGCTGGCGGCTAATATGGAAAAGAAGCCGGCGTTATCTCAAGCCAAGAGCGAGAACGCAAACTGAGGAGGGAGCATGACGGGAAACCGGCAGAACGCGCATTTTCAGAAGTTGCTAGTTGGTTACGACGGGTCTCCGCAATCGGAGAAAGCAGTGGATATGGCCTTTTCGCTGGCAGAGTGTCTGGATGCGACGGTGCTGGTCTTTGCCGTTGCGCGTCCTCCCGAACCGCCGACTTCGGTCGAACTGGAAGCGGTGCTGGACGACGCCAAGGAACACTTTGAAGAGGGATTCAAGAAGGTTGTGGAGAGATCTCGCACCCATGGTGTAGAGGTGAAGACCGGCATGGCGGTGGGGCACCCTGCGGAACAGATCATCCATCGGGCGGAGGCGGACGGCATTGACCTCATCATTTTGGGCCGGCGGGGACGATCCAGGATATCGAGGATGATGTTGGGTTCGATCTCCGAGCGAGTCCTGAGATATGCGCACTGTCCTGTGATGGTGGTTCACTGAACTGGATTGCGGTCACCCCAGCTTCGCATCCATCGTGATCTTTATCTTTGCGTTCAGCGCCTTCGACACGGGACAGCCCGCTTTGGCATTTTGCGCCGCTGTGTTGAAGGCTTCCGCGCTCGCTCCCGGCACCTTTGCGGTCACATCCAGATGCACAGCCGTGATGGTCCAGCCTCCCTCGATGTTTTCCATGGTGAGCGTGGCCGCCGTGCTGATGCTCTCCGGCGACAGCTTCGCGGCCCCCAGTTGCGCCGACAGCGCCATGGAGAAGCACGCCGCATGGGCCGCCGCAATCAGCTCTTCCGGATTTGTCCCCGGAGTGCCCTCAAATCGCGTGGTGAACGAATACGGCGTATTCGATAGCACGCCGCTGGTGGACGAAACCGTCCCTTTGCCGTCCTTTAGACCACCCTTCCACACTGCGCTCGCTTTGCGTTGCATTGCCATCTCCCGAATTTGAGGCTTCAAACCAAGTCTCACGCCATTGTAAGAGCTGGCGGAGAAAATCGCCGCGCGACCGGCAACTGCATTTCCAGATATTGTCATCCCGACCCCGAGCGTAGCCGAGGGGGAGGGATCTGCATTTTGCTGGAAACTACAGATCCCTCGCTTCGCTCGGGATGACAATGTAAAAATGATGCGCCGGTCTCGCCTACTTCTAGCCGTGCAACTGCTGCGCGAGGTAGTTGGCAATGCCCATTTCCTTGATGGAATGCAGCTGGGCCTCGATGAAGTCCGCGTGCTTTTCTTCGTCGGCAATCATGTGGTCGAACAGCGCCTTGGAGCCTTCGTCCTTGGCCTCAACGCAGATCTTTACGGCCTGGTTGTATTGCAGCACCGCATCCTGTTCGTCCTCGAGGTTGATCTCCATTTGCTGCTGCACGTTACTGCCGAGTCGAGGCTTCAATCCGACATCGACCGTGGGGATGCTGTCGAGGAAGATAATGCGCTCGATGAGGCCTTCGGCGTGTCGCATCTCCTCGATGGCGCGCGCCTTGGTCAGGTCGCCCAGCCGCTTGTAGCCCCAGCCCTGGCACATCTCGGACTGCGTCATGTACTGCACGATGGCCGTCAGCTCGGAACTGAGGGCTGCATTCAACTGCTCAATTACTTTTTTGTCGCCCTTCATGGGTATTACCCTCCGTATCGTTGACTATATTGCATTTCGGAAAAAAACGACACCGTGACCGAGATCACAGAGACATGGATGGACATTTTTCCGGGTACGTCCAATCCCACCTTCTTACCACACGCGGCAAGCGTTCTCGGCAACCATGGGTTGTCCGGCCTTGCAGCCAAAGGCCTCCTGGAAGGCGGCTGAGTTCTGCACCGCGCCATTCACACGCCAGCGTCCTGGAGAGTGCGGATCAATCAGCACGAGCTTGCGGGCTTGCTGATCGGTCACATTTTGGCACCAGATCTGGCCATAGGCGAGAAAATAGCGCTGCGCAGGCGTATATCCGTCGATGAGTTTCACTGGCGTGTTGCCGATGATGTTGGCGAGCGCCATGTAGGCCAGCTTCAGGCCGCCGTTGTCGGCGGTATTTTCGCCGAGAGTCAGTTTGCCGTTGAGCTTGATGTCGTCCGCCTTTGTCGTCCTTCACGGAGACAAACGTCGAATACTCATTGGCGGTGCAATCGGCGCGCTGCTCAAACGCCTTGGCGTCCTCCGCCGTCCACCAATCGCGGAAGTTGCCTTGCGCATCGTATTTGCGGCCCTGATCGTCGAAGCCGTGCGTGAGTTCGTGTCCGATGACCACGCCGATGGCGCCATAGTTCACGGCGTCATCCATCAGCTTGCCGAAAAACGGCGGCTGCAAAATGCCGGCGGGAAAGTTGATGTCGTTCATGGAAGGGCGGTAGTAGGCATTGACGGTCGGCGGAGTCATGCCCCAATCCTTGCGGTCGGTGGGCTGGTCGATCTTCTTGTACTGACGCTGCGTCTCGAACGCGCCGGCGCGCACGGCATTGCCGGCGTAATCGTCCGGCTTGATCGCGACACTGCTGTAATCGCGCCAGGTATCGGGATAGCCAATGTTGTTGACGATGGTGTTGAGCTTCTCATAGGCCTTCTGCTTGGTCGTGTCCGACATCCAAGTCAACTGGTCGAGGTCGCGGTGCATTGCGTCCTCAATGGCCTTCACCATCTTCAAGGTGCGCTCTTTGCCTTCGGCGCCGAAGGTGCGGTCAACATAGAGCTGGCCCAGGGCCATGCCCAGGCTGTTGTCGGTGGACTTCACGCAGCGCTTCCAGCGCGGCTCTATTTCTTGCTGTCCCGACATGAATTTGCCGTTGAACAGGAAGTCTTCTTCGACGAAGGCCTTGCTCAGGAGCGGGGCGTAGTCGTCGATCGTCTTCCAGCGCAGGTAGACCTTCCAGTCTTCGAGCGGCACGGCACTGAGCTGGCCGTTGACCTGCTTGAAGAAATCGGGGTTGCCCACGTTGAGAGAAGCGAACTTAGGCGCGCCACTATCGGCGAAGTAGAGGGTGAGGTCGAAATTCGGGGCGGCGGCGGCGATTTCCGCGACGGTCATTTTATGGTCGCGAGTCTTGGGATCGCGGCGGAGAGTGCGGTCCATTGCGGCCTGGGCGAGCCCAGTCTCGACCTCTAAAACGGTTTTGGCCTCGGCGGCTGCCACTTCCGGCTTGTCGCCAGCGAGTTCGAACATTTTTTGCGCGTGCTCCAGATACTTTTGCCGCGTCTCCACCGACTTGGGATCGTCTTTCAAGTAGTAGTCGCGGTCGGGCAGCGTGATTCCGCCCTGGTCGATGTTCGCAACGGTCTGGTTGGAATCGTGCATGTCGGGCTGGGGATAGAAGCCAAACAGCGCCCGCGTGCCATTGCGGTGCATGTATGCAACCTGCCGGATGAGATCCGCTTTGGTTTTGATGGCGTCAATGCGCGCAAGTTCCGGCGTCAGCGGAGCGTTCGCCTTTTTCTCAATCGCACTTTCGTCCATGCAGGAGCCGTAATACGTGCCCACCATGGTTTCGATGGGCGTGTGCTTGCCCGGCGCCTGCGCCTGGGTCAGTATGTCGCGCAGGATATAGAGGTTGTGCTCGGCGAGCTCGTCGAATCGGCCCCATCGCGACTTGTCGGCAGGGATGGGATTGTTCTTCATCCAACTTCCGCAGGAGTATTGGTAGAAATCCACGCAGGGGTCGGCGGTCTTGTCGATGGCGGTGACGTCGAAGCCGGGGATTTCTTTGGGAAGAGTAGAAGAAGAAGGGCTGGCTTGGGCCGAGCAGAGCACAGCAATCAGCAGCACGGAGAAAACACATAGAATGCGAGTCGGCATAGTTGCCTCGAGATGTAAATTGTGGGCGCGCAACTTGTCGCCAGCTCGCGCTAAAGTGGCCCACCCGCCGTCGCTGCCCGCGCCGTTACAGGCGTCGTTACACACCACGGCCGTGGATTGCGCGGCGAATTGCGGCAGCGTCCTCGCGCAGAATGCGGACGATGAGATCGGGACTGAGCAGTTGAATTCGGGGTCTCATGCCCGGGCTGTCCCTTTGCCCACCAGCTTTTTTGCCAGTTCCAGCGCGTCAATGGCATTGCGAGAAAAACCGTCGGCGCCGATTTCCTCAGCCCACTTCGCGGTGACCGCGGCGCCGCCAACGATCGCTTTTACCCGGGGCCGCATACCATTCTGCTCGAGCGCTTCGATCACGGCCTTCTGGCCCGCCATGGTCGTCGTCAGCAAGGCGGAGATGCCGACGATGTCGGCAGCGACTTCTTTGGCCTTGGCTATGAACTGCTCGGGAGTCACGCTGGTCCCCAAATCGAAGACCTGGAATCCGCTGGCGGAAAGAATGGTGCCCACCAGATTCTTGCCAATGTCGTGAATGTCGCCGCGGGCGGTGCCGATGACAACCTTGCCCAAAGCCTCACGCGCGGAGCCGCGCTTCAGCATCTCCGGTTCAAGGACCTTCATGGCCGCCTTCATCGCCTCGGCGGCGGCGAGCAGATCGGGCAGAAACATTTCGCCGCAACCGAATTGATCGCCGGCGAACGTGATTCCCGCGGCAAATCCCTGGTTCACCGCATCGAGCGGATTGACGCCGCCAGCCAGCGCTCGCTGCGCCAGTTCCGCAGCCACATCAGGCGCACCATCTATGACACTTTGACGCATCGCTCCGAATAGTGGATCCGACATAGAACCTCCCGGCGAGATCAGCCTCGAAATGGGCCGACCCGCCCCAAGATTGTACTCCAGCGGCGAGCCGCGATATTGTGACCCGCCTCACATCCCGGTGTGCGGGCGGGAGGAACGCCGGCGATATGCCGGTGCTGAAAGGGAGGAGCACGGGACATCCCAAGCTATTCGGCGGGCGCGCAAGGCGGGCGAATCCTACTCCCCATCTTGGGGCATATATAATCGCGCACGGGTGGCTCTTGCCTCGGGCACAGCGCTTCGGCCGTATGAAATCTGGCGTCCGGCAGCCCCGAGTTACTGACGCCCGGGAAACTGCCTGACTGGAGAAAACGGAGACTTGAAAATGAAAGAAGCATTTCTGTTGGAAGCGGCGTTCGTTTTGGTGGCGATGCTGTCGCTCGCCACCGCTTCCGCCGCTCAGAGTTCGAACGATCGCCATCTCGACGATCGAGGTTCATGGCAGCGCGATCTGCTGGCTTGGCGAGATCAGCGGGCGACGGACCTCCAGGCACCCGAAGGCTGGCTTTCTTTGATCGCGCTCGGCTGGCTGAAAGAAGGGGACAACAGTTTTGGTTCCGCGGAAGACTGTCGCGTACAGATCGAGGGCAAGGCGCCAGCGCACATCGCAGTCGTGCGGCTGGAGAAAGGCGCGTTGCGCTTGCTGCCCCCGGCCGGGGGGTTCCCGAAGGACCTTCGAGTGGATGGTCACCCCGCGAAGGAGCAGGCTCTGGTTACGGACGATGCCGACAAGCCCTCGAAGCTCACCATCGGCACGCTCACTATTATTGCGATCCATCGAGACGATCAATTTGCGCTGCGCGTCAAGGACCGGCAAGCCCCGACGCGCACCGGTTTCCACGGATTGCGCTGGTATGAACCGAATGCGGCGTACCGCGTGCACGCGCGCTGGATCCCGTACAACCCGCCCAAGGTGCTTGACATACCAACCGTCCTCGGCACCACGACGCACATGTCTGCACCCGGCGTCGCCGAGTTCACTCTTGATGGAAAAGTTGTCCGGCTCGAGCCCGTGCTCGAAGATCCGAATGCAACCGACCTTTTCTTCATTCTTCGCGACGCTACCAGCAAAACGACGACGTACGGCGCGGGACGCTTTCTTTATACCGAACTGCCCGACCATGGCGTAAGCCAGCCGGGCGAAATCTGGCTCGATTTCAATCGGCTGGTAAACCCGCCGTGCGCGTTTACGCCGTATGCAACGTGTCCATTGCCTCCGCCGCAGAATCGGCTCAGCGTCGCCATACCGGCGGGCGAGCAGCGCTACCACGATTGATCGGGCAATGTTGGTCGGCCACGTTGGATCGGCGGAAATGGTGGATAATATCTATCAACGCTTGGTTGGAACTGAGTCGAGAACCTGTGGACGAGCAACACCTTTTATGACTTGTCATCCCGAGCGAAGCGAGGGATCTGCAGTTCGCCGCAAAATGCAGATCCCTCCCCCTCGGCTACGCTCGGGGTCGGGATGACAAAATCTAAGCGGGGTCAGTTTCTCACCACAGGCTGCCAGCTCAGAGATTCTAATTTATTCAAAGTGTCTGGGAGTTCCGCATGAGATGGGTCTTGATTTTGCTTGCCGTCGCCGGTATCGCCGCTTCTTCACTCGCGTTGCGCGAACATTACCGCACCGACACTTCGCCTTGCAGCATCAATGAGCGTTGGGACTGCGGCATCGTGAACCACAGTCCGTACGCCGTGTTCCACGGAATTCCCGTGGCTGTGATCGGCATCGCCGGATATTTTCTGCTGGGCGCGCTCGCCTTTGGAAAGGCATACCCATGGATGCTGCCGTTTGTAACGGGGGCCTTCGCATTTGCGGTCCACTTGGCGGATGTCGAATCGATGGTGCTGGGCGCCTGGTGTATCTACTGCGTCATATCACTGGGTGTGATTACTTTGATGACCGTGCTGGCGATCGGCAAAGTGATCGTGGATTCGATGCAACGGGCGCGATAGGCCTCATTCCTTCGCGCCCAGCTTCCACGAGATCTGCCGCATCATTCCCAACAATACCTCGGCATCATTGGCGTTCAACTCCAGACGCTGGACCAGTCGCCGCAATTTTTCTTCAGCCGCCACTGTGCGCGGCTTCACGAATCCGCTGGCGCACAGGACCTCAAGCAGCACTTGCGTCAGCCGCTCAACATTTCCCGACGTGGCGGCGATCTTTTTCCCTTTCACGGGAGTTGACTTTGCCGGCGCTGTCGTCTTCCGCCCGCGCACGAGTTCGTACAAGCAGACGGCGACCGCTTGCCCCAGATTCATCGAACCGTGCTCTTCACGCGTTGGAATCCGCATCAGCCAATGGCAGTGGCTCAACTCTTCATTCGACAGCCCGAATCTTTCCGAGCCGAACAGCAATGCCACTGGTCCCGTCTTCAACTGGCGCTTGATCGCGCGTCCGCCCTCATCCAGGCGCCGCAACCGATGATGCAGCTCGCGAGGCCCTACTGCCGTGGTTCCCACCACCAGCCTGCAATCCGCGACGGCCTCGGCCACGCGCTCGAACTGTTCCGCCTTCGCCAGCACCGCCGACGCGCCCACGGCCGATCGCGCCTCCTGAAACGCGACTTCGTAGGGATTCACCACGCGCAATCGCCGGACTCCAAAATTACTCATGGCCCGCGCCGCCGCCCCTATATTCAGCGGATTTCGCGCCGCCACCAGCACCACCCGGAGATTGTCAAGATCGGTCATGGTTCGAAGAACCAATTCTAACGGGAACTGCTCATCGGGTGATCGGGTGATTGAAAACCTACGGTCCCAGCGGATTTTCGGTGGTCCGATGGTCCGATGGTCCGATGACCCGATGCCGCTCTGCGTCTTTCGCCCTTGCCGAGCATCCAATTGACAGTGCTAGGATAGAGGTTCCGCCGCAAGAGGACGATACGGTCCGCCTGGGCGGGGAGTTGAATAAGAATTCTGGAGGATGAATGGCAAGCGCCACCACCGTCGAAGTCACCGACGCTAATTTCGATTCCGATGTATTGAAGTCCGACAAGCCCGTGCTGATAGATTTCTGGGCCGCCTGGTGTGGGCCCTGCCGCGCCATCGCTCCGATCGTCGAAGAACTCGCCAGCGAATATCAGGGCAAAGTCACGTTTGGCAAAATGGACGTTGACCGCAATGCCGCCACGCCCATGCGCTACAAAGTCACCGGCATTCCCACTCTACTCGTCTTCAAGAACGGGCAGGTCGTGGAACAGCTCGTCGGCTACCGCTCCAAAGAAGACATTCAGAAGGCCCTGGATCGGCACCTGAGCTAAGTTGCCAGTTGCCAGCTACCAGTTGCCAGTGTTGGACAAAAAAGCCCAGGCTAAAATCCGGGCTTTTCATAGCAAAGAAATCGGCGTGTGTCGCTTTTCACCGGCAACTGACCACTGGCAACTGGCAACTGCTCTTCAGTACTTCCGCAGCACGCCAATTACGCGTCCCTGAATCTCGACCGACGCCGCGGGCACGATGATGGGCTTCATGGCGGCGTTTGAAGGCTGCAGGCGGATGCTGTCCCCTTCGCGGAAGAAGCGCTTCAGCGTGGCGTCGGACGACTCGAGCAGCGCCACCACAATATCTCCGTTGTGCGCCGTTTTCGTTTTTTCGACCAGCACGTAGTCGCCGTCGAGGATGGCTTCATCCTGCATGGACTCGCCGCGCACTTCGAGCACGAACACTTCTTTCGAGCGCACAAAATCGGCCAGCGAAATCGTCTCGTTATTCTCGACCGCCTCAATTGGATGCCCCGCCGCAATCCTTCCCACCAGCGGCAGAACTACCGCCGTGTTCACCGCCATGGACTGCTTCAACTTTCCCCGCGGCGGCAGCAGATCAATGGAACGGCTGCGGTTATAGTCCCGCGTCAGCAGCCCCTTTTTCTCCAAGTTAGTAACATGCTTGTGCACCGTGGCTAAAGAGCTTAACCCCATGCCTTCCTTGATCTCTTCAAACGAAGGGGAGTAGCCCTTCTCCGCCAAAAAGCGCGAAAGAAAGTCATACAGTTCGCGTTGACGCCGAGTGATCGCCATACGCGCAGCATAGGCGAATGTATGGCGAATGTCAATATCCACTTAGAGACATATCCACTTAGAGACAGCCTGCGGAAATTCCAGCTCCATCACTACCGTAACTTCATTTCACCTTGACAGGGCGGGCCGAAAGCCGCTAGCATGGCTCAGTTGCGCATTCTGTGGCGCCCGCTGCAAAATGTTGGAACCACTGAGTTTGCGCTCCTTCTCGGGGACCTGACCATGCGCCGGTGCGCTCTTGTTGTCTGCCTGAGTTTTGTCGTTCTCTGCGCCACCGCCGCTTTCGCGGAAGGGCCCGCTGCCCGCCCCAAGCCCATCATCACCGGCCCGATTGACGATACCCAACTGGTCACGCTTGCCGGAAACACCACTCCCGCCGCGCTGCGCCCGCAAAACGATCGCGGCCCCGTCGCCGACGGTCTGCTCTTCGATCACCTGCTGCTCACGCTCAAGCCCGCACCGGAAACCGAAGCGCGTCTGGAAAAGCTGATTGACGAAATGCACCAGCCGAATTCTCCTGAATTCCATCGCTGGCTGACTGCGCGGCAGTTGGGCGAGCGCTTCGGCGTTGCCCCGCAGGACCTGGAGATCATCCAGCGCTGGCTGGAATTGCACGGTTTTTCGGTCAATCGCGTCTACCAAAACGGTCTGGTCATCGACTTCTCCGGTACCGCCGCGCAAGTCCGTGAAGCGTTCCACACCGAGGTGCACAACCTGGTTCTGCCGAACGGCGAAAAGCACATCGCCAACATGCGCGATCCGCAAATTCCCGCTGCCCTCGCGCCGGCCATCGAAGGCATTGTTTCACTCCACGATTTTTTCCCCAGTTCGCGCGCCGTGCGGCTGGGTTCCGTCTCGACGGGTTCGGTCGCCCGAGGCTTGCGTCCGCGCTTCAACGTCAAGTATGCGGGACAAACCTTCCATGCCGTCGGCCCCTACGACTTCGCAACCATCTACAATCTGCTGCCGCTTTGGAAAGGTGGATTTACCGGCAAGGGTGTTACCATTGCCGTGGTCGAAGATTCCAACCTCGCTCATCCATCCGATTGGAACGCCTTCCGCAGCGTGTTCGGCCTGAGACATTTTAAGGAAGGCAACTTCAAGCAGATTTATCCCAACTGCGCGAGCCCCGGCCAAAATGGGGACGAGATCGAGGCTGCCCTGGATGTGGAGTGGTCGAGCGCGAGCGCTCCCGACGCCAACATCGAGCTTTCCGCCTGTGCCAATTCTCTGACCGTCTCCGGGCTTGACCTCGCCATTCTTAATCTCCTCGACCTGGAGCCGCCCGACATCATTTCCAACAGTTACGGCCTGTGCGAGACCATCACCGGCCATACCGAAGTCGCGCTGGAAAATCGCGAAGCGCAAATTGCCACGGCGTTAGGCACTACTTTCTTCATCGCCCAAGGCGACACCGGCGCCGACGAATGCGCCCCCGCCGAATTTACTCCCTATTCCAGACTTGGCATCAACAGCGGAGACAACACCGCTTCCGCCTACGCCGTCGATGTGGGTGGCACCGATTTCATGGTCCAGTACAACGCCGACGTCAACGGCATTCCCATGAGCGACTATTGGAGTGCGGCCAACCATCGCGAGACGCGGGCTTCCGCGCTGTCCTATATTCCGGAGATACCCTGGAACGACAGTTGCACGAGTCAGCTAATCTACAGCGATCCCGTATTCAGCGGCGGTTATAGCGAACCCTTTGGTCCGGCGGGATTCTGCAACTCGAAACTCGGACGGCAGTTCGAGTATGCGACGGCCGGTAGCGGCGGGCCCAGCACCTGCTTCACCGGCAAACCATCCATCCCCGGCGTGGTCAGCGGCACCTGTCAGGGCAATCCCAAGCCTGGCTGGCAAACCGGCGTGCCCGGCATTCCCAACGATGGCTTGCGCGACCAGCCCGATGTTTCCCTCTTCTCCGCCACTGGCGTGTGGGGCAGCTTCCTGGTTGAGTGCATGTCGGATGAGAAACAAGGCGGCGCTCCCTGCTCCGCCGGTGACGACGCGCTGCTCGAGGGCGGCGGCGGCACATCCTTTGCCGCGCCGGCAATGGCGGGCATTCAAGCCCTCATCAACCAAAAATTTGGCCGCCAGGGAAACGCCAACTACGTCTATTACGCGCTGGCGGCAAGCCAATTCACCAATCTAGGAGCCAGCGCCTGCGACGCCAGCCAGACCACCGGCAAGCTGCCCGGCCCGGCCTGCGTCTTTAACGACATTACGCGCGGCGACATCGACATCCCCTGCGGCCTATACTCGAGCGGCCTTTCGTACAATTGCTACGGCGACGCCAGCCAGATTCTAGGCGAACTTTCAACCTCCGACTCTGATAGCGGTCCCTCGTACCCGGCCACCGTCGGCTACGATCTCGCCACCGGACTCGGCTCGGTGAATGCCACCAACCTCTTCAACGCCTGGCCCCAGCCCAGCCCATAAAGCGAAGCCCCGCCACCGTACCCCGCTCGTGTGGGGACGGGCGCCCTCGCCCGTCCAAGCTGTAATGTCGTGTGGGGACGGGCACCCTCGCCCGTCCAAGCCGAGCGCAGCTCGGCAGTTGCCCGTGGTCACAGCAACTCTGGATTCGCTATGGAACCTTACGCCGCTTTCGCCATGCGCAACTGCCGGTACAGCCGCAGATAGTCGTCCACCATGCGCCGCGCCGTGAAGCGTTCGCGCGCCCGCGTATAGGCGCGCGTCCCGTAGAGGCGCACAAGTTCGTGGTCTCCATCCAGTTGGGCGAGCGTTTGGCTGAGGCTCTCGGCGTCATTGCGCTCAAAGTACAAGGCCGCATCGCCCCACATCTCGCGATACACCTCGATGTCGTTCGCCACCAGCGCGCAGCGCGAGAATGCGGCTTCGATCGAGGGCAGACCGGTAGGCTCGTAGCGCGCAGTCGCCGCAAAGATGGTCGATCTGCTGTAGAGCGAGCGCAGTTGCGATTCCGTCTGCGCTCCCTTCACGGAAATTTCGCGCGCGCCGGTGGAGACGCGCACATCGGCGCGGATGGGCAGCGTTGGTGAGGGGATCGGGTCATCCGCGCCCACAATGCACACCGGCAAGCGGTGCGCGTGCTCGAGCGTGTGCCGGGGCGTTTCCTGGGTCAGCAATGCCACCTGCTTTCCCGTGTCGCACAAGCGCCCGATCGCCAGCACCGACTCTTCCTTGCTCACAAACGGATTGAAGTATATCGGATTGCGTCCCGGCGGAATGACGTGTCCGTTAAAATCGCCGCCGTAGGCGACGCGCAGCATTTCTCCCATCCAGCGCGAAGCGGTGACCACGGCGTCGGCCCGCCGCAAGCCCGCGGCCACCGTCTTGCGGTACCACTTCAGCCACGCCGACTCCGCCGGTTCGTGGCCGTGAATGCTCAACCACCACGTAATCACGTCGCCGTGCGCCTCCACCAGGCGCGGCGTCTCCACCGGCAGCGCGCCAAAACTCAACTGGTTCAAATGCAAAAAGTCGGGATGGGTGTCGCCGGCGATCGCGCACAGATAATCCTCGGCCGCGTGGAAATCCCGCTCGCCTTCCTCCATCCAGTCGAGACGAAACGCGGTGGGATGATATTCCAGCCCGTGCAGCCCGTCCATCCAGGCGGTCTGATGGGGAAGCGGAATTTCTCCAAAACTGACCAGCGTGACCTGCGCCCCGCGCGTCACCAGGCCCGCAACCAGTTCGCGCGAGTGCGTCCACACTCCGCTGAACGTGTCCGTCGTCACCAGTACGCGCACAGAACCCTCGGGGGACCAAGGGCTGGGAGCTGCCCCTCGGCCTGCTGCCCTCCAGTTTAGGGGTTAGGGCTGTGCCGGGGGAAGAGTTTTCTTGGGTTGTTCCGCAGCCGAGGTCGCTCGCCACCCCGCACCACGCTATGCGTGTATTTCTTTCCCCCTTAACTTTTAAGGAGTGGGGCTTCCCGCCAAGATATAGAGCATAAAGGACTTATATCAAGAATGCCTTGTGGGTGGGAAAGCTCGTCCCTCAGGATGGCTTCTGCCAGGCTGGGTGTCCATTTCCCGCCCCCCGCTTACTCAAACCAGCCGCTGCGGTAAGCCACCCACCATGAGATGTACACGATGGGAACGGTCGCGCCCAGCGCCCACCAGATGGGCAGCAGGAAATCGGCGAGCAGGCCGAGCACGGTGAGAGTGATCCAAAAGATCTTGCGCTCCATACCTGCATTGTAAGGCTTTTTGTGCGAAGTCAAACTCCCGTAGAGACGGGGCTTGCCCCGTCTCCTTTTCCGGCGAGAGACGGGGCAAGCCGCGTCTCTACGGAAAATCGCATACCAGCGGCGCTATACTGGAATGCGATGCGGCCCATGCTGCGCTTTCTTTGGAACTCGACCCGTGGCCACCGGATTGCCCCTTGGCGCAGTCCCTATCTTCTGTGGCGCATCGAGACCTACACCGGCGTCAAAATGACCCAGATTGGATTCTTGGAATTCTGGGAATTTGTGTGGACGGAGCGCGGCAATCTGTGGCGCTTTATGAAGTGGACAGCGGAAATGGATGGCTACGTCCACCCCGGCGCCAAGCATACATAGGGACAGCCACTTCTCGGCTGTCCCTACGTTTGTTCACTGGTCTTCCATCACCACATTGACTTCGCTGCCTTTGCCCGCGCCCACCAGTTGGTAGGCGGAACCGCGGTTCGATGCAACTTCCAGAAAACCCATGCTGCCGAGGATTCCGAAGACTTCGCCGGGAGAGCCTTCGGCGTAGCTGGCGCACATGCGAGTGGCCTGGGTCTTGGTTCCAACCGCGATCTTGAAGGGAGGCGGCGTGGCCGCGAAAAGTTGCGGCGCATCCTGCGGAGTGATGTTGGTGATGAGATTGCCAAAGCGATCGACTCTCAGCACGACCCCGCGCAACGTGCGCTCGTCCACCGGCTTGGGGCGAGGCGCGCCGAAGCGCACGTAGTCGGTGATTTCTTCGCCGAAGCGGTCGGTATTCACGCCCTTGGCCAGATAAGCCGCGACCGGAGAGAAAATATCGCGCGCGTGGAAAGTGTTACTGCGGGGCTGCAGAAAATAATGCTCGGCGGTAATGTGGCGGACGGAGATGCGCTCTTCGCGGTCGTAGACGAAAGAAAGCACGCCGTTGTCGGGCGCCACAAAGAGATGCCGGTCGCCAGTCATAAGCAAAGGCCGCCGCGCCGTCCCCACTCCGGGATCGACGATGACCATGTGCACGGTGCCGGAGGGAAAGTAGGAGTAGGCCTGCGAAATGGTGAGCGCGCCGTCGAGAATGTCGAATGGCTGCACGGCATGGCTGATATCGACGATCTGCGCCTCGGGAGCGATCTCGAGGATGACCCCCTTGATGGCGCCGACAAAATGATCGTTGAGTCCGAAATCGGTGGTGAGAGTGACAATCGAGCTGCGTGCCAATCGCTTACCTCGTCGAGCCTGGAAGTTTTCAGGTACTAACGAAGTATCAAACGCGGCACGATGGCACGTCAAGGAGCCGTCAGCAATTGCAATTAGCACTTAGCATTTAGCCGAACCAGTCTCGGCTCCGTTTTGGCTAAATGCCAATTGCTGTTTTAGTCCACTTGCACGTCGCCCGACCCGGTGTGGACCGAAATCGTGGGGCCGCCGCCGCGCACCTTGCCGACCACGCTCTTGCGCGAGTCCTGGATGCGGCCCTGGACAGTCGTAGTCACGGGATGACCGAGCGTGACGGTCCCCGAGTTCGAGGAAATATCAACGTCGAAGGCGGCGTCGGAGGGCACATGCAGGCTCACGCTGCCCGAGCCGGTGCGGACGCTCCACAGGTTCTTGGGCGAGCCTTTGCCGTGAATGTCGCCGCTGCCCGCCTCGGCATGAAAGCCGCCATAGATGCCGTCCACGGTGATGTTGCCCGAGCCGGTGCGGACGTCCGCATCGCCCGCGCCCGTTTCTTCGATTTCAATATCGCCGCTGCCCGCCCTAGCGCGCACGGGGCCGGAAAGTTCGCGTCCGCGAATGTCTCCCGAGCCCGTCTGGAAACGCATCTCTCCCGTGAGGCGCGCCAGTTGCAGGCTACCCGATCCGCTTTCGAGATCGATGTTGCCCTTGAGTCCCTCGATCCGCTGGTCGCCGCTGCCGGTATGGGCGCGCAGCGCCGTGTTCTCTGGGACCGTAATGTCGTAGTCCACCGAAATGTGGTTGAGGTTGACGTAGTCTATGCGGATGCCGTTGCCGGTCTGGCGAATGGGAGGATTCTTCTGCAACTCCTCCGCCTCCGCCTTATAGTCTCCGCCGAACCAGGAATTGTCGGCGTGGATCTTGGCGCGAATAGAGACCGTGCCCGCAGCGCCGTTCCGCACGGTAATATCGCCCGAGCGAGTCAGCACTTCGAGATCGACCGGCCCACTGACCTGAAAGGACCGGTCAAAAGTCCCAATGACCCCGGCGAAACCGGCGAGTGAGCTGGCCAGGATAAAGACCAGCGTGCTAACGGCTCGAACGTCGAATCGATATAGTGTTCGTCATAGCGGTTTAACTCCATAAGTGAGTCTACAAGCTGTTTCATAACTCGTTTTGGGAAGGGCACGGCTTCAGCCGTGCCGCTACGATCCGCATAACCATTGGGCTTTAGCCCCTGAGGGGAATTGCCCACGTCCTTTGAAACCGGTTATGAAACAGCTTCCAGGTTGATAGGTCAATGCACTGTTCCCAAGAACCAAAAGCCAATAGCTAAAAGCTGCTTGTCCTTACTGCAACACTACCTGGTCGCCTTCCTTCAAGCCTTGCAGTAACTCGGTCTTGGCGCCATTCGAGATGCCGATGCTGACGGCAATCTTCTTTTTGCCTTCTTTGGCTTTGGGACTCGGTATTTCGACCGATGCATTTTTGTCTTTGTCGTAAATGATCGAGCCTTCCGGGATCTGGAGCACATTCTTGTGCTCTTCGAGAATGATCTCGGCGTTGGCCGTCATCATCGCTTTAAGGACGCCCTCGGGATTGTTGATGGAGACGCGCACCTCGAAAGTAGTGACGTTATCTTTTTCGACTCCCATGGGAGATATCTTCGTCACTTTGCCGGTGAAGGTCTTGTCTTTGAACGATTCGACTTTGATCCGTGCGGGTTGTCCCAGATAGACCTTGCCAATATCGCTCTCGTCCACTTTGCCTTTGACGTAGACCTCGCTGGTGTCGCCGAGCGTCATCACCAGCGTAGACGCCGAACCCATCACCAGAATGGAGCTGACCGCATCGCCAATTTCCACGTCGCGCGAAAGGACGATCCCATCGATCGGCGACTCAATGGTCGAGTAACCGAGCTGTTCTTCGAGTTGTTTCAGGTTGGCGCGGTCCTGCGCCACCTGCCCCTCGGCTTGGCCAATTCTGGCCTGCAAGACCTGCAACTGCGCCTTAGAGACATTTTGCTTGTTCAGCGCCATCTCGTAATTCTTTTCCGCGTCGTCGAGCGCGGAAGCGGAAACCACGCCGTCGGTTGCCATGCCCTGGGCGCGCTCATAAGCTCGTTTCAGCAGCGGCACATCGGGGCCTTCGGCGTCGACTTTGGCGCGCTCCAGGTCGGCGCGCGAGCCGTTCAAGCTGGCGCTCGAGGTCTCCAATTGAGCGCGGGCCTGATCGACACGCGCCTGGAGCTCTTCCTTGTCGAGTTCGGCGAGCACTTGGCCCTTTGTGACTTTGTCGCCGTAATCGACGTAGAGCTTTTTCACTATGCCGCTGGCCTTGCACTTGATCTCAACCTTGGTGATGGGTTCGATCTTGCCGGTGGCCACCACACTTTTCGCCAGATCTCCTCTTTCGACTTTGGCCAGCTTCGAGGAGTCGATCTTGACGCCGCTGCTGTATGCGACCAGCGCGCCGGCAACGACCAGGATCACAACGGCTGCGATCGAGGTGTAGATGATAATTCGTTTGCGCCGCTTCTTTTTGCCATTGCCATTGCCGTTGCCCTGCACGCCCGCCTCCTGCTGCAATGCTAATCTTGGAACTGCCATTAACCTGTATTACGCGAGAAATGCCGGAATAGTTCCGCAAAAATCCTGGGGTCCGCATCGGGATGCCGCTTTTGCGATGCGTATGTTTCTTCCCTGTAGAGACGGGGCTTGCCCCGTCTCCCGCCGCAGACGCGGCAAGCCGCGTCTCTACAGAAAGTCAGATGCCTTTTGCGGGCTGAGCGTCGTCGATCTTTTTCGGCAGGCTGCGACAGCCCTCGACGGATCGTCTGATTGTAGCGCCAGCAAATTGTAAAACCGGGGGATTGTCCTTTGGAATGTTAAAATCGAAGTTCCATGATTGCATACGTGCTGCTGCGGGTGTTCGTCATCCTGCTCCTGGTGGCGGCCAATGCCTTCTTCGCCGCGGCCGAATTCGCGCTGGTCAGCGTCCGCGAAACCCGCATCCAGCAGCTTATTGAAGCCCACCGCGCCGGCGCCCGCACCGTTCTCAAACTTCACCAGCAGCTCAATCGCGTGGTCAACGGCGTGCAGCTCGGCATCACGGTCGCCAGCCTGACCCTGGGCTGGCTGGGCGAACCGGCGCTGGCGCGGCTCGTCGAGAGCTGGATCGGAAACGTGCCGCACGCCGCCATCTACGCTCATGCCACCGCCGTCGCGGCAGCGTTTGTGATGATCACCAGCCTGCATGTGATTCTGGGCGAACTGGTGCCGAAGTCGCTCGCCTTGCAACGCACCGAAAGCGTCGCCCTGGCGGTCGCCGCGCCCATGGACGTTTTCCTCACCGTCACCAGCCCCTTGACGATGGGCATGAGCCGCGCGGCGGGTTTTGTCCTGCGCGCCTTTGGCACGCGCGACATCCGCCACGGCTCCGTCCACTCTCCCGACGAGCTCAAGCTGATCGTCACCGGCGCTCACCACTCCGGGCAGCTTTCCAACGCGCAGGAAGAAATGCTGCTGAACGCGCTCGAACTCGACAACATCACGGCGCGTCAAGTGATGGTGCCGCGCACCAAGATTTTTTCCTTGCCCTCCGACCTGGACCTGGACGAAGCCCTGTCGCGCGTGGTTGACGAACAACATTCGCGCGTCCCCATCTACGATCCGCAGCGCGGCCCCGAGCATATTGTCGGCGTGCTTTATGCCAAGGACTTGATGCGTTGGACGCGGCTGCGCCTCGGCCACATCGCCGCTCATCCTGCGGCCGCTCGCCCTCGCGCATTTCCCAGATGACGATCGGCCAGATCATGCACGATGTGCTGGTCGTGCCCGAAACCAAGCCGTTGCTCGATCTGCTCAGCGAATTCCAGCAGCGCCGCCGCCACTTGGCGGTGGTGGTCGACGAATTCGGCTCGACCGCCGGAGTGATTAGCGTGGAAGATGTGCTGGAGCAACTGGTCGGCGAACTGGAAGACGAGTTCGACATCGTTTCCACGCAGCCCAAGGTTACCGCCGCGAATGGGCCGCTGGTGCTCGATGGAGCGGTCAACATTCGCGACCTCGAAACGCAATACGAGTTGAAGCTGCCGCAGGACGAAGGCTACGAGACCCTGGCCGGGTTTCTGCTTTCGCGCTTGCAGAAGATGCCCGTGGGCGGAGAGGCGTTCGATTACGAGGGGCGGCGTTTCGTCGTCGAAAAAATGGAAGGCCATCGCATCGCGACCGTTAGGATCGAGCCGGTGCCCGCGGCTCCAGCGCCGGTCAGCCGCCGCGCCGCCAATTATCCGCGCAGCGAGCCGGAGATTGAGCGTCGCGTCCCGTGCCGCAGATTCGTGACACGAATATGGGTTGTCATCCTGACCCTGAGCGAAGCGAAGGCGAATGACTAGCATTCAGCCAGTGGTACAGATAATGCTTCGTATCAGGGCATCGCTTTAGCGATGCCAAAAGTCGTTCAAAATAAGATGCCCCTTTAGGGGCTGTCACTAATGCCGCGCTACATCCTCACCCGCGTCCTCTACACCCTGCCGGTCGTCTGGCTGGTCGTGTCCACCGTCTTTCTGCTGATCCACTTCGTTCCCGGCGATCCCATTCAGCAAATGCTCGGCGAAGGCGCGGCCGCCGGAGACATTCAGGCGGCGCGCCACGCCTATGGACTCGATGTCCCGCTCGGCCAGCAATATCTGAATTACTGGCGCGGCGTGCTCCACGGAGACCTTGGCAAGTCGCTGCGCTTCAATCAGGGAGTTACCAGCCTGATCGCGCAGCGTTATCCCATTCACCTTACAACTTACGCTGGCGTCGTTATTCGTCGCCATTGTGCTGGCCATTCCGGCAGGCGTGCACTCGGCCAGAAGAAGGAACCAATGGGACGACCGCGTCCTGAGCGTGGTCAGCCTGTTCGGCCTGTCGTTTCCCAACTTCGCCTTGGGGCCGGTGCTGATCTTGTTCTTCGCGGTCAAGCTGGGATGGCTGCCCGTCTCCGGTTCCGGCTCTCTCGCCCATCTCGTGCTTCCCGCAATCACCATGGGCGGAGCCTTGGCCGCGATCCTGACCCGCATGGTGCGCACCTCGATGCTAGAGGAGTTAGGACAAGACTACATTCGCACCGCCCGCGCCAAAGGACTTGCCCGAGCGCACGGTCGTCTATCGTCACGCCCTGCGCAACGCCATGATCCCGATCCTGACCGTCCTAGGATTGCAATTCGGCGCGCTCCTGGCCGGAGCGATTGTCACCGAAACCATCTTCTCCTGGCCCGGCATCGGACGCCTAACCATCCAAGCCATCGCCAACCGCGATTACTATCTGGTGCAAGGATGCATTCTGGCGATTGGGTTGACGTATGTCGCCGTAAACTTTCTGACCGATTTGCTGTACTCGGCGGTGAACCCGAGGATTCGGCAGTGACCAAATGGGGCTGTCGCTGGATGGCCCAAGTTTTCTATTGACTTCCTCCGGCTCTTGTGAAAATATATAAATTGCACTCGGTGGATGCCGAGCTGCTGGAAGAGCAAGCAACCAGCACGGTTCTTGCGGAGCAGTGTAAAGGCTGTACTCCTTTCTTCAGTAGCTTCCCATTCACTCTTGTGCGTTGGTAATCCCATATGGGATCTCCAAGCGACTGCTCGCTCGTTCGACAGTCCGAAAAACTTCAGCCCATTTAGGCGAAAGGAAAACGACATGCAACTTGAAACATTAAGAAAATGCACCGATTGGTTCCGTGTTCACTCATTCAGGGATCTGGAAGATCCAGGCAGCCGCGTCTCCCGCAAAGAGATAGTAGTTTCACTGGATCAGTACCCATACGACTTCGGGCTAGGCCCGAACCCCAGGGAACCCAACCTAACCTCCGAAGTTTCGAAGGCAATCAGGGATACTCTCGAAGACGACTGGAAAGACTTCCATCTCCTCAACCGTGGAGTCACGGTTCTGGCGAAGGACATCAACTACGACAATCGGTCTCAGCGGGTGCAGCTTTTTCTAGACGAAACTGAGGAAGAGAAAAAATTCTTTGGACTTCTAGACGGAGGAAACACGAACGCGAGGATCAACGTCTGGCGCGAAGGGCTCGACGAACAGCAGGCCCAAGCGCGCCTGCCGGAGACCTTCGTAAACATGCAGGTGCTCATTCCGCAGATGAAGGGTGCATCGGTCCCAGCAGGGGAAATGCTAGACCTGCTTAACGATATCAAAGAGGCGAGGAACACCAGCGTACAGGTAAAGAAAAAGTCGCTGGCGGACGCTCGTAATCACTTTGAAGCGGTGAAGCGGGCGCTGGAGCACGAACCTTACTTTCCCCAAATCTCGTGGCATGAGGGGCAGAACGGGGGTGTCGATGCGCAGCAGATCGTAACGTTGCTAATGATTTTCTACCCTAGCTTCTGCGCCGCATGCAGAGGGCGGAGAACCGAGTAACGCATACGGCCACAAGGAGCGATGCCTAGACGCCTTCCTTGACTATGCAAAAAAGGAACCGCAAGTTCTGGAAAAATGGATCAAGATCTTGCCCACCTCTGATCACGCTTTTCGACACGCTGCAGATGGAGTTTCCCGACCATTACCCAGGATACTTCGGAAAAATTATCGAGGTGCAAATATATAACGAAAAGAAATACGAGCGCGGAAACAAGAAGTACAGAAAAACCGTGCCAACGTCCCAATTCCTCGGTCGTGAAATGAAATACTCTTATCCGGCTGGGTGGCTGTATCCCCTATTCGCCGCCTTCCGGTTTTTGGCGGGTCCCGATAAGGTAACCGGGGATATCACATGGAAGAAGGATCCCGTGCAGTTCTGGAAGGACCATGGAAAAGCAATCTGCGATCAATATGTTCCGCATATTGTTGCGAAGGACTACGCCCCCAAAAAAATCGCGACCGATCTCCTCTGTTACCAGGCGGTTAGGCGAGCTGTCAGCGATCTTTACAAGGACGAATTCTCCGCGATGCGGGCATAACCGCCTAGTTCCTAGCGGCCGGGCATCCCACTCATTCGCATTCTTTGCGAATGAGTGGGCTGGTGTACAATGCACCAAACTGGTGTATAATGATGCCATGCCGGTGACAAAACATGTCCGACGGAGCGTGTCCCTCCCCGCTCCAATTGCCAAACAAGTAGATCGTATGGCCAAGAGCCAGCGTTTGAGCGATAACCGTGTCCTGGTGGAACTCATTGAGTTGGGCATCGAAGCGCGGAAACAAAGAGAGCAGGCATTTTTCGACCTTGCCGAACGCTTTCGCGCCACGAGCGATCCCGAACAGGCGAAGCGGCTGGGCGACCAATTGGGCCGCTTGGTTTTCGGTGAATAATGCCGCAGATTGAGGTTTGTCCGCCTTAGCCAAGGGTGGAGATCCACGGAGGCGTCCCGCACGGGATTTCCGCTGAATGTTCTCCAGCAGCCCGTGGTGAAAGTCGTCAAGTAGTGTGCGAGCCAAATTCCTATGAATTGTCATCCCGAGCGAAGCGAGGGATCTGTAGTTTTCCGCGAAAATGCAGATCCCTCCCCCTCGGCTACGCTCGGGGTCGGGATGACAAAATCTGGCGAATTGAGTGTGAAAGAACGGGATTTAACTTTCACCACAGGTTTCTATCGCTGGTCGAGCAGGTGGATGGTTTCTAGTGTGGTATCGCCCACGATTTCCAGGCTCTTGGGGCTGAGCTTGTCCATGGTGTCTTGCGGCGAATGCCAGAAGACATTGTTGTAGCCGTAATCGAGGTCGATGACGTCGGCGCAGGGGACGCCGCGTTTGACGAAGGGCATGTGGTCGTCTTCGATGGCGCCCTCGCGGGCGTAGAAGTGCGATTGGTAGCCCAGGCGTTCGGCGGCGGCGTAGATGAGATCGAGCAGCCAGGGAGCGCCATTGGTGTTGCGGTCAATGTTGAGGTCGGCGTCGCCGATCATGTCCATGACCATGAGCGCCTTGATCTTCTTGTAGCGTGCCGTCCTTCTCCCATTTTTCGGCGAGATGGCGCGCGCCGTAAACGCTGTCGCTGTCGGACCACTTCCTCACGGCCTCTTCGCCGTCGGTCCAAACCAGCCAGACGCTGTAGCCATCGCGCTTTTTTCCCGTTCCCCGCCGCGCAACTGGTTGGCGAATTCGAGCAGGATGGCGGTGGAAGATCCTCCGTCGTTGGCGCCGACGAACCCGGAGTTGCGCAGCGGATAAACGGTGTCGTAGTGGCCGAGGATGACGACGATGCCATCTTTTGTGCCGGGAAATTTGGCGACGATGTTGCGGACGGGGAACTTCCCTTCCACCGTGTCGGCGGTAAAGGCGTCGTCTTCGACCTGATCTCCTTTAAGATGATCGACGATGTATTGTTCGAGTTTCTTATGATTTTCGCTGCCCATGTAGCGCGGGCCGAAGGCGGTGACCTCGCGCGTGTACTGGAAGGCGCGCTTGGCATCTATGTGCGGGAGCGGGGCGTTGTCGGCAGCGGCGGCTTGGGGCTGCGCTGGCGTCGCGGCTGAAGCTGCGGTCTTTGCGGCTGCGGTGCTGTCGGCGGAGGTCCCTTTGCCACAGGCTGCGGTGTTGGCCAAGGCGATGGTCAACGGCAGCGCCAGAGCAAATCTTTAACCACAGGGGACACAGCAGGGGACACGAGGCAAGACGGTCTTCAGTAACTGTAGCCTTGATTGCTGGTCGGCTTCATCGCTCTTCCTCTCACGGTTTCCCCTGTGGTCCCCTGTGACCTCTGTGGTTAATCGCTCTGTGGTCAAGCGTTCTTTTTCTCCGCGCGTTTCCGGCGCTGTTTAGGATGCACGAACCAGGCGATGGCGATGCTTAGGACGTAGAGGACCACCATGGGCGCGGCGAAGATGCACATATTCAAGATATCGGGCGTGGGCGTGATGATGGCGGCAACGATGAAGATACCCAGAATGGCGTAGCGGATATTGCGCCACATCCAACCCGCGCTAACTATGCCCATGAGCGCCAGGAAAAATATCAGGATCGGCATTTCAAAAACGATGCCCAGTCCGACGATGATGGTCAGGAACAGGGAGCTGTATTCGCTGAGCGTGATCATCGGCTGGAAGTCTTTGCCGTAGCCGATCAGGAAGACGAGCGCCTGTGGCAGGACGATTTTGTAGCCGAAGTATCCGCCGGCCAGGAACAGGCCGATGGTCGAGGCCATGAAGGGCATGACGTAGCGCTTCTCTTTGCGGTAAAGGCCGGGGGAAATGAAGCACCAGATCTGGTAGAGCACGATGGGCGAGGCGAAGAACAGGCCGGCCATGCCCGCGACTTTCAGATAGAGATTGAAAGGCTCTATGGGATTGACGTAAACCAGCTTGGCCGCGAGGCCGTTGCGCGCGAGCGCGTCCATGATGGGACGCTGCATCACCGCGTAGATCTTCCCGGCGAATCCCCAGCAGACAAAGAAGCCGACGACGATGGCGACGATGGAATAAACGATGCGTTTGCGCAGTTCCTCGAGATGTTCGAGGAAGCTCATGGCGGGCATCCGCTCCTTGTCCTTGTCCTTATTCGTGGCGGATTCGCTTACGGGCGAGGATGCGGCCGCTTCAGGCATGGGGCGCTGCTTTCGGAGCGGGATACGGGTCGGGAGCCGGGGCAGGAGACGGGGCAAGCCCCGTCTCTACAGCGGCGGCATTTTCTGCCGCGGCGGGTTTGGCCGCTTCGGGCTTTTCCGCGGGCTTTTCTGTGGACGGGGGATTGAATATGCGATTGGCGAGCGATCCGAGCGGGGCCTGGAGGGGCGGCAGGATCTGCTGCTTGGGGTTGCCGCCGCCATCGAGAGCATTGATTTCCGACTCGATCTGCGAGCGGAATTCGTAGGAAGCGCGCCGGAACTCGTTAAGCAAGCGGCCGATCTGGCGCGCGATCTCCGGCATTTTCTTGGGGCCAAATAGGATCAGCACCAGAAGAAACAGGAAAATCATCTCGCCGGAGAAGCCGAAATTCATGCTTCTATCATAATGCGGGACGGGTAAAGCGGGCCACTCACCAGCTTGGAGCCAAGGAAAAGGGCGCGACTCGAAGCCGCACTCACGATCCACTATTCACCAGCCCCATCCGCTGTTAGTCTTTTTCCGTATGGACTTGTTTGCGCTGACTCGCCGGCTAATCGATATCGAATCCACGACTCCGAATGAAGGCGCAATCGGAGATTTCCTTTGCGGCGAGTTGCGGCGGCGCGGCTTCGCAGCCCGCAAAATGCCGGTCGAAGGCGCGCGCGCCAACCTGCTGGCCACTTGGCCCGGCCATGATCGTCCGCAAGTTTTTTTCTCCACGCACATGGATACGGTGCCGCCGTTCATCGCGTCGTCCGAGGACGACGGGCGCATCTACGGGCGCGGCGCCTGCGACGCGAAGGGGATTATTGCGGCGCAGATCGTCGCAGCGGAAAAGCTGCGCGGGGCGGGAGTTTTCGTCGGGCTGCTGTTTCTCGTGGGCGAGGAGCGGGACTCGATTGGCGCAAAGGTCGCCAACCAACAACCGCTGGGCGCGCGCTTCATGATCAACGGCGAGCCCACCGAAAACAAGCTGGCGCTGGCCAGCAAGGGCGCGCTGCACGTGGAACTGGTGGCGCGCGGGAAGATGGCCCACTCGGCGTATCCGGAGCTGGGCGAGTCGGCCATCGACAAGCTGGTGGAGGCGCTGCACCGTTTGCACGCCATGCAGCTTCCCGAAGACGCCGAGGTTGGCCCTTGCACGAAAAACGTGGGTTCAATTCAAGGCGGGCGCGCGCCCAACGTGATTTCCGATTATGCCCGGGCCGATCTTTTATATCGCCTGATTGGCCCATCGGACGCGCTGCGCCGCGACATTACCGAGGCCGTCGGCGCGCTCGCCGAGGTCCGCTTCACCCACGAGACTCCGTTCGTGCGGCTGCGCATGCTCCAGGGCCTGCCGACCATGGTCGCAGCCTTCACCACCGATGTCCCATCGCTTACCAATTGGGGCGAGCCGCTGCTGCTCGGCCCAGGCTCGATTCATGTGGCGCACACCGAGGGCGAGTATGTCGAGAAAGTGCAGCTAGTGGAAGCGGTGGAGATTTACGCTGCGATGGCGAAGCGGCTTGGTTCTTAGGGAACCTCTGAACAAGTATCTCGTTGCCCCAGGAACACTGTGAAGATGCGGCTTTTTCGCGGGCGAGGGCGCCCGCGCCACACTTGATCAGAGGTTCATTAGAGCGTGTTTCATAAACCGGCTGTAGTTACTTACTGAGGTTCGCACAATATAGTGACATTTTTAGGATTGTCATCCCGACCCTGAGCGAAGCCGAAGGGGAGGGATCTGCATTTCGCCCGCAGAAAAACTGCAGATTCCTCGCGCCAAAACCGGGCGCTCGGAATGACAATTTTTTTCTTCATGCGTGCATCCTTCCCACCGAAGTGTCACTATAATGTGCGATCCTCAATAATTATTAGCTTCCGCCTTTGGGAAACCTATCTACCGGGAATCGGCGCTGCTTCATTTCCCTTCGTCCTTCTCGATCTTGCTCGCCACTTTCACGCCGCTTAGTCCGCTGACATACTTCGAGACTCCCCGGTAAAGCGACTCGGCAATGCGCTGCCGGTGCTCCGCGGTTTCGAGCTTGCGCTCGTCGGTGGGGTTCGACACAAACGAAATTTCAGCCAGGATCGAAGGCATATTCGCTCCGATCAGCACGATGAACGGCGCCTTCTTGACCCCGCGGTTGCGGATGCCGGCGCTGTTTAGCGACAGGCCTCCGTAGAGCGATTGCTGCACGTCGCCGGCGAACTCGCGCGACTCCTCGATTTTTTCTTTCAGCGCGATTTTCTTCACCAGATCCTGCAGTTCGTGGATCGATTTCTCCGACACCGCGTTTTCGCGCGCCGCAACTTCCAGCGCCTCCGGCGACGAGGTGAAATTCAGGTAGTAAGTTTCGACGCCGCGCGCATCCGTATCGCGGCTCGAGTTGGCGTGGATCGAAATGAACAAATCCGCCTGCTCCCGGTTGGCAATCGCGGTGCGGGTTTCGAGCGGAATGAAAGTGTCGTCCTGGCGTGTGTAAATCACTTCCGCGCCCAGCCGCGATTCCAGCAAGCGCCCCAGCCGCTTGGCCACATCGAGCACCACGTCCTTTTCCAGCAGCCCGTTCGGGCCAATCGTGCCCGTGTCATGTCCCCCGTGGCCGGCGTCAATCACTATCTTGCCAATCTTCAGTCCCAGCGCGCGCGTTAAAGACCGGCCGCCGGAGGCCGTGGGACGGGCCTCACGCGTCGCTTCCCGAGATTCAACATGGGGATCGAGGCGAAGATCCGCCGTGTCGGAAGCGGCTGCGGCGGGGCGGGATTTTTTCCGCTGCGAAGCTGAAGACGAGGATGACGATAATAATGACGTTGGCGAATCCGATTTCTCCGGCTTCGTCTCATCGGCGTCCGAGATGTTGGCCGCGTCGTCCGCCTTCACCTCGGGATGGGCTTTTCCCTGCCCCAGCTTGGCTGCCGCCCGGGAAGCTTTGCCGTCCACTCCGCCGTCCACCCCAACGTCCGCCCCGTCGTCCGCCTTGACGATCGTTTTTGGAATCTTGCGGTCCGACCCTTTGACCGCAACCGTCGTCTTGATCACGCCGTTGCCGTTCGTTGACTTTGGCTTCGCGGTGTCCGCCGGTCTGGAATCGGCGCTGACATCTTCGTCGGATTTCGATTCTCCATTCGCCGACGCCGTCGGCTCTGCCTCATCCGAGTCGTCGTCCACATCCGCGGAACCCGCCGCGCCTGTGTCCCGAGCGGAACCAGCTTTGGCGCTGCCGTCCATCTTAGAAATATCCGCCTTGGCCGCGTCCGCCTTGGCCATCGCAGTCGCCCCACCCTGCATCCCGCGCGCGTCCTTGCCGTGAACGTCCTTGCCGTGAACGTCGATGATGAGCCGGTACGGATCCGGCAGCAGGAAAGCTTCGTAGCTCGCCAGGTCGTCCACTTCCAGCACAATCCGCGTGCGACCCGGCTGAAATTCCGCAACCCGAATTTTCTTCAGGAAGCCATCGTCCACGTCGAAGGTCTTGCCCACCAGCGTCGAAGCGAGTTTTGTGTCGCGCAGGTCGAAAAAAATCCGGTCCGGATTCGCGATGCGCTCGGAATCGAACTTCACTTCCTGTTCGACGTCAATGGCCACGCGAGTGTAGTCGGGCGTGGACCAGTGCCGCACGCCGGTAACCCGCGGCAATGCGCCGCGCTGGACGCTGGCGTCATTTGTGGTTTCAGCCCCATCATCGGAATTGGAATTGGAGTTGGAGTTGGAGTTTGCGGCGACGCTGGCGCTGGCGCCGATCTTGCCGGCAGCGCCGTTGGAAGGCTTCTGCTTGCGCGCCGCCTTCTCGGCCGCGTGTCCCATCTCTTCTGCCTCGGCGTCGATTTCCTTCATCGCCGAGCGGGCATCTTCCGCCAGCCGGTTGCGCGGATAACGATGTAGAAAGTCTTGAAAGTCCGCCCGCGCCTCTTTCGCATCGTTCAGATCGTCCTTGTAGATCTCGCCAATCGTGAACAGCGCGTCGAAGCGGTATTTGCTGCCGGGATATTCCTTGCGCAGGAAGCGATATTGTTCGATGGCGCCGCGCAGAATCTTGTTGTCGTCAAACCGCCGCCCCATCTCGACCATCAGTTCGGCGGTCGCCACCACGCTCGGGTCCGCCTTCGACGATGTGGGAGAGCCAAAATACACGCGCCGGTATGCGTCGATCGCCCGCTGGTATTCGCGCCGCGTGCGCTCTTTCACGGGACGCCCATTCAGCGCCTCCCGCATGCGCTCCGCCTGGCTGAATTGCCGGCGGGCCCAGGCGTCGTTGCGGTGCGCGCGCGCCGCTGCGGAAACCAGCGGCAGCAGCACCGCGAACAACAACGCCGCGCCAAGGCAAAAGGCGCGTCCGCCTCGAGTTAGGGTCGTAGAAGCCTGGGTCTTCACTTCGGTTCTCAGTTCTCGGTTCTCAGTTCTCAGTTCTCAGAAAACCTGGGAACCATTCGGGTTCCACTGAGAACTGAGAACTGAGTACTGAGAACTTGTTACTCCGTGTTGCTGATGTGCAGCACACCCCGGGCATCGCGCCGCACCTCGACCGGGTCGTGCGCCGGTGCGCCCAGCGTTGTTCCGGACGACGTCCCGGACGACGCCCCCAACCTATTGCCGCTAACCTTCAAGCCCGCATCGTTCGCGCCGCCAGCCAGGCTCGTGATCCGCCGGACGTAGTCCTGCGTCTCCTTGATATGCGGAACGCCCGCGCTCCGCGCCACCGCTCCCGCTCCCGCGTTATAGGCTGCCAAACTCAAACCCACGTTGCCGCCGTAACTGTCCAATAGTTCCCGCAGATGCCGCACCCCGGCATCCACGTTCTCGGCCGGATCGAAAGGATTGGATACGTTGAGCAACCGCGCCGTCGTTGGCATCAACTGCATCAGTCCTATCGCGCCTTTGCGCGACACCGCATTCGGATTGAAATTCGATTCCACCTTGATCACCGACCGCACCAGGTTCGGATCCACATGATGCCGCGCCGCCGCCTCGTCAATCGCCGCGTCGATTTCCTGCTGGGTAAAGGCGCGGTTCAGCGCCGGGCGCTTCCGCGCTCTGCCGTCGAGGTAGGTGTTGACCTCCGAGGCCGCCGTGCGCGCCGCCCGCATCACCGCCCCGCTGGTCGGGACCGGCTTGAAGCGATGCTCGGTCGAACTCCAATAAACCAGCCTGGATCGCGCCGGCATCGCAGCCTCGTTGACGTAGATCTTGCGGCCGCTTTCGTCGGCAGTCGAAGTAATCGCCTGCGCCCGCGCCGGCATCGCCGATAAAATCGTGGAAAGAAAGGAGGTCGCGGTCAAGCTGGCCATCAGCGCGATTTGCAGGCGTCTAAGCATACGGGTTCACCTCGGCCATAATCGGCCACGATAAAGACCGGGCAAGAGACACACTTGCTCCCCGGGCTGCCTACCCAAACACCTGCCAGAGAATCCAAAACCAGAGTAGCTCGATTATAGGGTGCGCTGGAAACCGGGGCAATCTATCCGAAGGGTGTAGAACCACTGGAGTAATCTTCGCAAATCACAGAAAGAAAATGATTTTATGGGCGCTTCGGCATCTCGTCACCCAAATCTTCCCTGTGCAACCCGGAGCCTGCCCGGTTTTGCCGAAACCCCGAGCGAAGCCATCGTGTGAACTGTGCTATTGACGGAGCGACCGAACGCCTTGTGAATGCCGCGCGAATTGGGCGAGTAGCCCCGCCGGGATGAAAAACGTCGAAGTGTTTCACGTGAAACACTTTGTACAGGCGATAGTATACGTATATTTATGTACATACATTAACTACATACGAAACAATCGAAACGGGTTACAACGCCCAAGACCCGCGTCCTGAAAAGCGCGAGATCCTTCGACAAGCTCAGGGCAGGCACTGGGGCACCTTGCCAAGGGGACAACCTGGAGGCGCTCAAGGCCCTGCTGTCCTTCTACGCGGGCCGGGTATTGCTGTCCCAGCATAACCGATCATGTTCCGTGGCTGCGTTGGGCGTTGTGCTTAGCTCTCTGGTGTTGTAAAACGGGGTGTGCATCCCGTCGAAACCTATCTCGCTAAATTGGCGGAAATCCGCCCGTCCGGCCATGCCACCGATGAAACGTCATACTATCCGGCGCTTGAACCACTGCTAACCGATATTGGCAAGCGTCTAAAGCCGCGCGTCTTGCCAGTGTTGCAACTGAAGAATCGGGGAGCGGGCCAACCAGACGGCGGCCTCTTCACTCAGGATCAAATCAAGAAGAACGCAAAGCCGGAAGACTTTACGATTCAGCCGCCGAATCGTGGCGCGATTGAAGTGAAGGGACCGGGAGAAGATCTGTCCCATACCATTCAGTCTGAGCAGGTAAAAAAGTACCTTCGGGCATACGGGCAAGTTCTGCTCACCAATTACCGGGAATTCAGGGTGGTCATTCCCGGCGATGACGGCAAACCCCGTGCTCTGGAAACCTTTACCCTCGCAAAAACTGAGGCGGCGTTTTGGACGCTTGCCGCGCATCCTCGCAAGGCATCCAGTGAATACGGGCAGACCTTGGATGAATTTCTCACGCGGGCGCTTTTGAGCGCCGTGCCGATCCAGACGCCCGATGTGCTCGCCAGTTTTCTGGCCTCTTATGCCCGCGAAGCTCTGGCCAGTATCGAACTGCGCTCCTCGCTCAAGGAACTGGCAGACGTTCGCAAGGCGCTGGAGGAGGCGCTCGGCCTCAAATTTGAAAAGGAAAAGGGCGAGCATTTCTTCCGCAGTACGCTGGTGCAAACTCTCTTCTATGGCCTCTTTTCCGCATGGGTTCTTTGGAGCCGGGAACCGGGCCGCCGCAAACGCGACCGCTTCGAGTGGAAAACTGCTGTTTGGTCTCTTCAGGTTCCCATGATTCGCGCACTCTATGAGCGCCTCGTGATCCCTACCAATGTACGCGCGCTTGGCCTGGAGGAACTGCTCAGCCTTACCGGGGAAGTGCTGAATCGGGTTGATACTGTCAATTTCTTCCAGCGCTTTGAGGAAGACACAGCCGTTCAATACTTTTACGAACCGTTCCTGGAAGCCTTTGACCCGGCACTGCGTAAGCAACTTGGCGTCTGGTACACGCCGCGCGAAATCGTCCGCTACATGGTGGAGCGCGTGGACCGCGTTCTACGAACCGAGCTTGGGCTCGCCTCCGGCCTTGCAGACCCGAACGTCTATGTGCTGGACCCGGCGTGTGGCACCGGGGCTTACTTGGTCGAAGTGCTCCAACGTATTCACCGGACGCTGCGGGAAGAGCGTGGCGAAGACGACCTCACGCCTCAGCTTCTCAAACGGGCGGCCAAGGAGCGCGTTTTCGGATTCGAGATCCTGCCTGCGCCTTTTGTCATCTCGCATCTGCAACTCGGGATGTTTTTACAACGAGCACAAGCCCCCCTTACCGCCGAGCATGAGGGCAAGCGGGAGCGTGCTGGCGTGTACCTCACCAACGCCCTCACGGGGTGGGAACCTCCCGATAAGCAAAAAGCTCGGCTGCCGTTTCAAGAGTTTGAAGAGGAACGCGAAGAAGCAGATACAGTCAAGAGGGATAAGCCCATTCTGGTGGTGCTCGGAAATCCCCCATACAACGGCTTTGCTGGTGTAAGTCCAGCCGAAGAAGATGGATTGGTCGAACCATACAAAGACGGACTCATAAAAGAATGGGGCATCAAGAAGTTTAACCTGGACGATCTTTATGTGCGATTCTTCCGCTTGGCAGAACGGCGCATAGCCGAAAAGAGCCGTCGTGGGGTTGTTTGTTATATCTCGAATTTCTCCTATCTTAGCGAGCCTTCATACGTGGTCATGCGCGGTAGACTGCTGCAAGGTTTCGACAGATTTTGGATCGACTGTCTGAATGGGGATAGCCGTGAAACGGGAAAGCTGACGCCGGAAGGCGAACCGGACCCAAGCGTTTTTTCCACGGAGAGCAACCGCGAGGGTATTCGCGTGGGAACGGCCATTAGCCTCATGGTGCGCCGTGGCGTAGCGAAGAACTCTCCTGCAGTTTTCTTTCGTGAGTTTTGGGGAACGCGCAAGCGTGAGGAACTTGGAGAGAGCTTGCAAGATTCAGCGTTGGAGAGCCGTTACACTATTGCTTCCCCTATCTCCGAGAACCGATTCTCCTTTCGGCCAGAAACGATTACGTCTATATATCGCGCGTGGCCGAAAGTAACCGAGCTTTGCGCGGAGCAGCCGAGCAACGGACTCATGGAGAAACGCGGCGGCGCATTGGTTGATATAGATCGCCGTTTATTGGAAACGAGAATGCGCCTCTACCACGACAAGAGTTTGGACTGGGAAGGGTACTGCTTAATTTCGTCCGCCCTAACCGGCGATTGGGCTGGATTTGATGCACGGAATGTGCGGGCGCGGGCACTGGATAGTGGGTTCCGAAACAATCGGATCGTTCGCTATGCCGTGCGTCCATTCGACACGCGCTGGAGCTATTACTCCGATACACCGTCGATGTGGAATCGGTCACGCCCACCACTGTGGGCGCAACTATTTGATGAAAATGCGTTCCTGCTAACACGGATGCGTTCAACGGCATCTCCGGAGGGGTTTCCGATCAGCTACAGTAAATGTCTTTCCGACGACCACTACATCATCCCGGACGCTGTGGCTGTCCCATTTCTTCTCCGGCAAGTGTCAGCAGCCAAAAAGAAAAAGGGAGCGCCCGCCCCCGGAATGAATGCAGAAATGTTCGACGGCAAGCTGGCGGATGGAAATCTTTCGGGGTTGGCAACGGATTACCTGCGAACGCTCCGCCTGGAAATATCGCCGGAAAACGCCGCTTTGCTCTGGTTGCATGTGCTTGCCATTGGCTATAGCCCCGCTTACCTGGAAGAGAATGCCGACGGCATCCGACAGGACTGGCCGCGCATTCCGCTTCCATCTTCGCCGGAACAGTTCACATTGTCCGCCGCGCTCGGGAAACAGGTTGCTGATTTGCTGGATACAGAACAGGGAGCGCCGGGCGTTACGGATGGAACAATCCGGCATGAGTTGCGTAGTGTTGCTTCCCTGCGTCGAATGGACGGAAAGACGCTCGACGCTAACGAAGATTTGAAAATGGAGGCTGGCTGGGGACACGCCGGGAAGGACGGCGTAACCATGCCGGGACGGGGCAAGCTCTTCCGCCACGAGCGAAGCGCGAAGGAGCGCACAGAGTTGGCGCAAGGACTCACCGCGCTCGGAATCTCTGAAGAAGTGGCAATGGCTCGACTCGGCGCTGCCGTGGTGGATGTGTACCTGAATGATCGTTGCGCTTGGACGAATGTGCCGGAGAAGGTCTGGGAATTCTACATCGGCGGCTATCAGGTGATGAAGAAGTGGCTCAGCTACCGCGAGCATAGCTTCCTGAAGCGCCCGCTCACTTTGGGGGAAGCTGAAGAAGTGCAAGCAATGGCCCGGCGTCTTACCGCCCTTTGCCTGCTCCAACCGGACCTTGACGCAAATTACCTCAAAGTGAAGAGCGCAACATGGCAGGGATACCGGCAGCATCGCTATGCTCCGTAGCATCACCCGTCCCCCGCCCCCCCGCTCGCGTACACACCCCGCTCCCGCCCCCACGTGGCCTGACCGTTTTTTTGTACCAAGCAGAAAGTTAGTGTAGCGCCTTTTTGACTTGGCAGAATCCGCAGCAGGGAAGCCTTGCGGAACACGACCTCGAGACCGGAAATAACCTGTCTCGCTAGAGGTGTGTCCAAGAAATCACTTTTCGACCTGCATGCCTTGCATGTTGGAGTCGGACTAAGACACAACCCCAATAGGTAGGGACCGAAACGGGTGAATTCCGAATACTCGGACACACTCCTGGAATATGCGGCAAACTCCATCATCAAGATATTAGTAGAGTAGGGGGGGCACCAAGCAACTCAACTCCAGGGTCACACCAACTGCAAAACGCTCTAGCGGTTTGCGCCCTTTGTCAACTGCTTAACAAGGGTTCGTTCGTGCGCCGCCAAGGTTTCGTCCCCGAGCTTTGCATAGGCGCGAGCCAGGTATTCGTGCGGTTCCGGGGAGTCCGGTTCGGTCGCGCTTGCCGTCTTCAGGTACGGAATCGCGTTTGCAGCGTCGTTTTCGCCGAGAGTGATCGCGCCCAGCAGGAGATTTGCTTCGTAATGCTGCGGTTGGAGTTCGCGGGTATGCAATGCCGTTTTCTTTGCGTCGGCAATTCGCCCGAGGCTGAAATAGAGCTTGGCCAACTCATAGTTGACTTGTGCCGATTGTGGCAGTATCTCCGCGGCGCGCTCCATTTCCGGTACCGCCGCTTTGAGGTCGCGCTTTTGAATGAGTGTCATGGCCAGTTGGAAGTGTCCTTGCCCTTGATCCGGGAACATCTCCACTTCTTTTCGCCAAGTCGCCAATGCGTTGTCGACATTGCCCGTGACCAACCACGCTTTGGCTAAATCGTGGTAAGCGGCCCATAGTTTTGGTTCCCGCGCGAGCACGGCTTGCATTTTTCGGATCGCTTCCTTGGGCCGTCCATCCCACAAATCGAATTGCGCCTCGGTCAACTCATTGGCTAAGGCCACCTTGTCTTTGGGATCGCTACCCCCGATTGGCGAGATCGTGCTGTTGGTGGATGCGACGTAGCCGAGAGCGCTGACTTGCTCCACTTGCTCGGGATCGAGATTCACGGAGCTTGTGCCGTCAGAGCTGCGCGTTTTCTCACGGAATGCCGTAACCTGCGCCGCGAGCGTGCGAGCGACCGCCGGGGATGAAGGTGCGAGATCGTGCTGTTCCGCCGGGTCTTTGGATGTTTCGTACAATTCCGGCCGTGGCGCTTGCACGAACAAATACTTCCCCGTCCGCAGCGCGCGCAACGCGCTCCAGCCATACGCTAGGCGGGGATAGTCGGCTTCGGCGTAAGCCGGCCGGTCGTCCAAGCCGCTTGCCTTCCCCGCCGTCTGCTTCATTAGCGGCAGCAGCGACCGCCCCTGAATACTACTTGGCCCGGCAACGCCAACAATCTCAAGGATGGTTGGCAGGACATCAACCAATTGGGCCCGCGCATTTACAATTGTGCCCGCCGATTGTTGGCGAGGCAATTTGAATAGCAATGGCACCCGGATCGTTGAGTCGTACAAGAACAGACCGTGGTAGAGTTCGCCGTGTTCGCCGAGGCCCTCACCATGGTCCGCCATGACCGCGATCAAGGTGTCGTCGAACAGTTTCGCCGCACGTAAGCGGTCGAAGAACCCGCCCAGGACCGAATCGACGTAGGCAATTTCGCCGTCGTATGGGTTCAGCCGGAAGCGCTCGGCAAAAGGCTGGGGCGGATCATAGGGAGCGTGCGGATCGTAGAGATGAATCCATAGGAAGAACGGTTCATTGCCATTCTTCTCCACCCACTTTTCCGCACGGGCGACAACCTCGGCGGCCCGCCGCCGGATGCTGGAATAGCGGTCTTCGCCTAGGTGCCTACCGTGGAAGCCGGCATTGTATTCGTCAAATCCGCGATCGAAGCCGGGCGCTCCGCCATTCCGGGCCTGCAGGATCATCGCCCCGACAAAGGCGGCGGTGCGATATCCCGCGCCGCGCAGGATTGCAGGCGCGAAAGGCAGACTCTCAGGCATGCGACGGTAAGGCATACTCACGTTGTGGAATTGCGGATAAGTGCCCGACAGGATAGTGGCATGGGACGGCATAGTGAGCGGGGCCTGCGCGTAAGCGCGCGTGAAAACGATCCCGTCGCGGGCCAGGGCATCGAGATTGGGCGTAAGTTTTCGCTTCGATCCGAGAAACCCCATGCGGTCGGCGCGAGTCGTATCCAGCGTAATCAGGATGACATTGCTGTGCTCGGCTCCCGCCGAGGGCAGAGCCGTAGCCAGCAAAACTACGATTGCAAATAAACAACGACGGGCAAACATTAGCCAGAGTTTAGCATATAAACACGTATTCCCAGGTTTCGCGTTCGGCGTTTTCCGCCCAGAACTCTACCGTGAGTGGGCGACAGTGGACTTTAATCATTGATCTGAAATTTCCTTTTTGGATTCCCAAACGGTGAGGGTTATACGCCCCGTTGCCTCCTTTCGCGTCAATCTGGCACGGTTTCCCATTCCGGTCATTCCCAGCGGTCTCCGCAAGGCCCCCACCCCCGCTCTCCCTCTCGCCCGCCCCCCGCGCCCGCCCCGGCGCATGTTAACTCATGAGGACATGAAACGTACGCCGGAAACCCAGGTGGAGCAAAATCCCCTCAATGCGTAATACCCCGCTTCGGGTTTGACGGGGTGTGTATGGCGAGAGCAAAATGCTCCCTCCCCCCTTTTCCGAGGCTGGCTCCATGTCCTCATGAATTAACGTGCGGGTGAGTGGGCGCATTTCGTGTGCGGGTGCGTGGGGCGCGGGGGCGGGAGCAGGCGTGTGCGCGAGCGGGGGAGCGGGGGCGGGTAATGCTGGGCCTGATCGCAACGTCACGAGCAACAGAACTCCAGCCTGATTTTTATGATTTACTCACCGGTGGTCTCCGTTCTGTGATTTGTAACGTTGAAGCCATCGCACAAATTCCTCATAGGAATTTCGTTTTACGGGAATATTCCGAACTAATTTTCTGACAAAGTTCTTACGATCAAATCCACTTTCGCGGGCGCATTTATTGAGGCCGATATTTTTTATGTCATTTTTTACTTCTTCGCTCGCAACTACTTTTCTCGCCCTCCCGTACTCGGTAGCCTTGAACTCCAGCACGCTGATTTCGTCGCCTTCTTCCCACTTACGGTCTGTTTCCTTGCCCACATAGCGAAACTCTCCGGCGGTAATGTGAGCACGCCGTAACAGCCCGCACGTTTCCGCCACGCATGGCCCGCCATCGGGCGCAAGGCTCTTGGCCTCGGGATGTTCCTGGTAGTCGATCAAAAGGCGTGAGAATTGCGAAGGAAAAACCACATTGCATGGAGGATTCTTTTCTTTTGTGTAATCCACCATACTGTACTTCTTGCCGCTATGAATGTTTTCGCAATTGAGGTCAAACCAGCGTTTTTGCTTGGATGAAAATTCGCATACCAGCAGGACCTTTTCGCTTGCGCGTGTGTAAAATGCATAGCCAAATGTGGAATCAACCATTGGCAGGAAAAGAAAATTGTACGGGCGAGCGATTTTCCAGTCCCCGAGCATTTCCAAAACGTGGTACGTAGTAATGGTCAGGCGCATCATTTGCGGGAGATTGAGCCAAGATGGTTTTTTGCGTTTCAGTTTTTGGGCACCCCGCACGATGTAGTCCCACATTTCGTAAATCCATTTGGGAACATCTTCTTCCCACTTTTTCGGGGAGTCCTTGGGCGGATACAAAAACCCGATACCGTGCGCTTTCGGGTCAACGATCTTGATGTCGTTCGCGCCTATCCTTTCGTACAGGGCATAGCGCTTGGCTGCGATGCTGTACCCGTAAAGCTGGCGCTGTGGTTTCTTAGGGTCAGAGTCAACGTAATTTGCGTCCACAAGATTCAGAATCGAGCCTTTCACGATCTTGCGGTTGTAGGGATTCAGCGCAGCGAATCTGTCAGCGATAGCCTGCACTTCGGCCCACGGGAGAATCCGAACGCCTTCGCTGCCTGGAATGCGCAGCAGGCCGCCCTTTTCAGATGCTACGATTGCAAGCGAATCTGTGTCGCAAAATAGATATGTACCCCGCTTTTCGTCTACGCACGCCTCTGTCATAGCGAGCAGCAGGCGTCCGCCGGAAGTAATGAGCGCGGCGAGCGGCGGGAAAAACCAAGCCCCAGGATTTTCGGTCACGTCCGAGTCATCGTGTAATTTCTTCTCTCCCGAAAACACCGTGACAGGTACATTTTTATTCTGGGTTTCGGGATTCAATTCCACGAAAAACCCATAGATGGAATTGGCAAGAATTTTGAGCCAGTAGTAGAGCGCGTCGTCCGATTTATGCAATTTGCGTTGCTCGATTATTTTGCGGAATAGATCGTCCTTGTAGGGATCAATTTCAACCATGCCCCGGAGGTTTACGCTCTGCATTCCCGCTTGCTTTCCGTGCGGCACCATGCGTATAGCCCGGATGATGTGCGGCACTTTGCCGGTTCGGATCGCGGATGCAATCAGGTCGGGGCCAGCGAACCACAGCGGCGTGTCGGACGTGAGATAGTTGTTCCCGATATTCTGTGTGACCTCGTTGTACACGGTACGCACGGGCAGGATGTCATCATCAGGCTTCACGAGGGCAAAAAACCCGCAGCGCTCCCACAGTGCGGGCTTAAAGCAGCCTTCAAGGGTGATGCCTTTCACAAGCCTGCGCACATTCCCGGTATCATCGTCAAAGCTCACACTCTCGGCTGTTAGGACATCGAACAGGCCCAGAAGAGCGCAGCAGCTTGGATATTCGCTGGTAAAATCCACGGGCACGACGGGCACCTCGGCGCAGCGGATGCGGGTTTCAGATCGTCCGCCGTAATAGCTCTGCATGGCGATGCCGAGTATTTCATCAGGGACGGCGAACTTCTCCGCTGGCCGGATGATTCCCATTTGATCGAGGTAGGATTTGGCCACGGATGCGGGAGAGTACGCACTATAGGGCTTCAAGGCAATAGGGTGCGGGTCAAATTCCCGCTTTAACCCGTTGAGTGCATCTACGGTACAGCGCCCGTCCTGTCGGGCGTATTCAATTTCTTCAGGAGTGACCTCGCCGGTCGGATCATGGTCCAGTTTCCGATGCTCGGTTTCGAGTTCGTCGCAAAGAGTCCTGAGCGAAAACGATTCGTTGAATAGCGCCCAACCGAGAGTGCGCAAATCGAGGAAATGGGCCATGCCGTTGCCTTTCCATTCCCTTGGCTTCCACGGATTTGCCAGCTTGATGAATGCCTTCTTGCTGTCGATGGGCTGAATAGTCACGCGGGGATAATTTCGATTTTCCGCTCCGTCCGCATACTGCGACATCGTAAGCGACCATTCATCCTTGTTCCCTCTGCTCCAATCGAGTGCCAAGCGCGCCAAATCGAATGGCAGATTGAACCCGACTACCAGCGCTCCCTTGTGCTTGATAGCTGGCCAGAACACTCTTTTCATGAACTCGGAGCGAGAATACAGCGGGAATCGCGGCGGAAAGGATGCAACATCGGAAACTGCGGTACGCAGATAATTGTCCAGCACCTTGCGATCTTTCACGGGCAGATCGTCAGCGTAGAAGATTCCCTCTTCTGTGACGGCGTAGCCCGCACCCGCTAGCTTACAGAGCCGATACACGCCAAAGGTCAGGGATTGGTCCGCCGTGATACGGGTCTCGGTATCAAACACGAGCGCGTGTTCCGGCCACTTGGGATCGTCTCCCGCAGGTGTGCTGCCTTTGCGCTTCTTTTTCTTTTTGGAAACAACCGCAAGAGCACGGAGGAAAATATCGTGCTTTTCGCTTGTCATGGTTTTCTTCTCTGTTTGGAAAAGTGCTTCCGCAAGCAGTCTTGGCAATCGGGATGATTCTGCTTGAAATAGTCCAAGTCAAAATACTTTCCTAAGATTGCTGCCGGATGATAGATGAATCTCCCGTACAGTGTTTTCGCATAATAGCGTTCCAATCGCTCGATTAAGATGTGCTCTACTATTACTTGTTCACTCATGCTTTTGCACCCCTATCCTGCTATTTAACTAATCCTCAAGAAACCACAGACAAACATATATTGTTTTTCTTGCGCGTCTTAGCCTCTCTATTTTGTCGCTCGTGTACCGCATGTCTATTCCTGCCTGCTGAATTGCAAGTGTGAGTTCGACGTGATGTTTGTTACACAGTGGGATCATTAGCCATACAACGTGATTACGTCCCCCTATATGGTGCATTTCCACGTTGTGAGAGCTTCCACACTTGGAGCACCTTATAGCCTGACGGCGGTTGGATGAGTGTGGAGTCACCCGAGCAAGGCTCATGCCGCACCGCCTGAGAGCGAGCGGTAGAGGGAATAAGGAAGCAGTTCCTTGTCGGCAAGGCTCTTCAGGGTGACCGATGCTGTTATCAGTTCAACGCCTGCGATTTTCTTTCCATGCCATGGCGCGAGAGCGTGTCGGTCGCCACTAAGAAATCGGTTGACGGCAGTCTTGTAGCGTGCAACCTTACTCGCTTCTTTTGATCCGTGGGCCTTGATTTCGATTGAACCGTGCAAACCCGGAATTTGCAGGTAGCGTACCAGGCGGTCGCTTTTGGATGCGCGTATTCGTCCACCCGGACGATCTTGCAGTAGCGCCCTGCCGACATACTTCTTGATTGTTCTTACGGTTACGCCGTTGTCGCGGGCGGCCTGCGCGGACGCACTGCCGTGCCGCATATCCGCCAGAGCGTGCAAGGCCCGGTCACGGGCAGCGAAGCTGCGCTCCGGGAGTTGCGAGACAGTAATCGAGCGACGCTTGTTTGCTCGCGCCGATTGCTTTACACGGCGAGCCTTTGGCCTTTTCTTTGAAGGCATAGCTCACCCTTTCCAGCGTTCGCCAGGCTTACCTCTAGCTCGACGCTCTAATTTCCTGAGATACCTCGTAATAGCGGGCTTTAGCCATGACGGAGTTTTCCGCGACCGCAGACATTTTCGCAGTCCGCGGGCCTGTTCAACTCGACTCAATCTATGATCCATGTGGCGAGCATCTCAATCGCCCATACCTCATGCAAGGACGTGAGAATTATTTTGGTGTCCCTGTTATTTGCACGGACATGCCTTCCAGCTCTGCCTTTGGAGTCCGTGGTAGGCTTCTCGAATATGAGAAAAGGTGATCCGACGCCCGCAGTCACAAGGGTGGAGCAAATCAGGCAACGCGTGGAGAAGCGTCACGAAGCAATCGTGGCGAAGTGCCATCCTGCCATATTCGAACTAGCCCAGGTGTGGAAGGAATCGATTTTGGCAATAAACCGCCTCGGCCCGAACACACCAAAAAAAGTCGTCACCGAAATAGAAACCCGGTATGACAACCGACTCAACGAAATTCAACGAATATATTCAGGGAACGTTCCGCCTGCTCCCAATGCCTTTGCTACGCAGGTTATCTTCTCGAATGTAGCCTTACAGAGCAAATCAGACGATCAGGGAGTGACAGAATGGATTCATTTTGAACGTCACAGAACTCCGCTCAAAGTCGATATTGCGAAGCGAGAATCGATGGACCATGAGGCATCACGTCGCATATTGCGCACAGTGGCCGATTTGGAAGCACGGCGATGCGGGAAAGGGATTAAAGACTTCAAAGGCGAACTTGAACACCGGAACATGTTAGAAGCGCTGTGGGGCTTTGGTTTGGAAAGACTCACACCAGAAGAACTCGTGATTTTCTTTGACGAGTACTGTCCTTGTGGTAAATTGCATGATCCAGATGCACTGAAGAAGTTGCGCAATCGATTCCGGCAATTGCTCAAACGTGCGATATAATTGAGTTTTAGAGACAAAAACGGGCCTGCCGACTGTTACTAGCAGCCGACAAGCCCTGACCACACATCGGAGGTACCACTCCAATGGCAGCTTCGCACACCCTACCGCAATCGCACACCATCCGCAAATCCGGCGTTCTAGTCTTGAATGGCTATGGCATCCGCGTCCAAGTAAACGCCGGTCATCTGACCTTGCACGATGGAATCGCCGATGAGCGCCGGACTATCCGCCTGCCCCGTGTGAATCATGGCCTGAAGAGGTTGGTCATGATTGGGAGCGATGGCTTCGTTACCCTTGAGGCGCTCCGCTGGATTTCCGATGTGGGCGCAGCTTTCGTGATGCTTGACCGCAGAGGCAAGGTGCTTGCCATAACCGGCCCCGTCTCTCCATCGGATGCCAAGCTCCGCCGTGCGCAAGCTCTCGCGCTCGGCAATGGGACAGCGCTCAAGATTTCCAGGGAACTCATTTCCCAGAAGCTCGCCGGGCAGAATCTGCTCGTGCGCGATATGCTGCGCGATTCCGCCTCAGCAGACACGATTGCTCGATACAGAGCCGAGCTATCTAGCGCTGCGAGTGTCGAGTCTGTACGCCTGATTGAAGCGCAAGCGGCAAGGGCATATTGGCAGGTATGGTCTGATCTTCCGATTCTTTGGCCACGCAAAGACGAGCACCGCGTACCCGAACATTGGAAGCGCTTTGGCTCGCGCATCTCACCCTTAACCCACAGCCCGCGTCTGGCCGCTAATCCGCCGAATGCCCTGCTCAATCTGCTATACGCACTCTTGGAAAGCGAATCGCGCCTTTCCGCCGCTGCAATGGGCCTTGATCCGGGCATTGGCTTGCTCCACGTGGACACGTCTAACAGGGATTCGCTCGCTTGCGACATCATGGAAGTCTGTCGCCCGAAGGTGGACGCATTCGTTCTTAATTGGCTTCAGAGCGAGCCGCTTTGCAAATCGGACTTCTGGGAAGATCGCAATGGGAACTGCCGCATCGGATTCGCGTTGGCAATCAAGCTCTGCGAGACTGCGGACACGTGGCGTAGACTGGTGGCTCCGGTAGCAGAATATGTCGCGCAAGAGATTTGCTCTTCTGTGTCCAAACCTGCGTCTCAATCCAAGCTCGCTCGGCAAGTGATAGCGACGCGCCTCACTCAGCGGAACAAGCGCGAAGTAAAGGGCAGCGACGTACCCGGAGTAAAACGCCCGAAACCGGAGCACGTCTGTGGCGGATGCGGGAAACCCATCAAGCCCGAGCGGAACCATTGTGCGAACTGTGCCATTGACGGCGCTACTGATACGCCTCGTGAATGCCGCGCGAATTGGGCGGGTAGCAGCGCGCAGCCCCGAGGCTCGTGCGAAACATGTAGCTTCGCGGCGACGCCACGCACAGGCGTGCTCGGAATGGGAAGCATCGAGGCAACCAGCATGGCTTACGAGCGAAGTATTCTCGCAGCAAATCCAACCGCTGCTCGCGGGCGTTTCCACATCCGCTATTCGGTCACGGATTGGAGTTTCCCGCTGGTACGCGGGCCGGATTCGCCAAGGTACCGCCCGCATCCCCGGCACTGGCTGGCGCTGGCGAAATTGGCCGGTGTTTCAGCTGAGCGGGAGTGAAAGCTTCGCAATAGTTCTTGGTATCCCGCAGATATTCAGCTAGGGCAATGAAGTGTTTCTTGCTCATGGTCTGCTCTCCTGGCGTCCGATTTGTGCTAAGCACTGGCTAGCACATGTGACGCGGAGAATTTCGACTGTGATTTGATTGCCAGACCGAGTAACAAGCGGAAATTCAGCAGCAAGAAAACGTGATGCGTCAGCCAATCAGACGTGGATTAGTAGCGAATTCGCAGGGGATTTGTTGAGTTTTGAGTGATGCGGGGTGGTGCCAGAGCGGAGTAAGAATCGACAATTGGTTGCTGGAAATGCCCCACTTGCTGTGATTTTTTCCGGCGAGATTTAAGCTATCGTCATCGGGGGTGGCCTTCAATCTAGGATGGGACCCACGCGGACGAAAATTTTAGAAATTTGATTTTTCCGTCCGACCAGTGGCGCAAAAGAAAGCCGCCCGAGCTTCGCGCGGCAGTCCTTAGAAAACCCGAGCGGTTACTTCCCCGGTATTCTCACCGGTACACTCGCCTGTCGAACGGCGTCTCAGCTCCCACCGCTTGAGATTTTTCGGCGACCACCGCCATCTGACTTCCCCCCTTTTCATCGCCTAACTCGCGCCGGCTCCCTTGGATCCCGAGTCCTGGGCTTGCTGAGCGGCTTCCAGGAAGACTGCAAGCGCTTCCCGATCCTCGGCAAGCATCGTGTTGAACCTTATCCCATTTCCCACCTGCGGATCGCAGGTAACCACTATGGCGGAGATCAGGACCGCGGTTTGGATGGAAAGCTGGATATTCATATTGGTCCCGATTGGGAATGGGAAAAGTGACTCGATGTAGCAGCCGCCCAAGCTCAAATCGGTAGTAGCACCACGAATCGGGCTGCCGCTCGCGCCAGTCTGTATTTCGAACGGCACACTCACTTTTATTCGCGCGTGCTTGCGACGGTTTTCCCCGTCGTTGTAGCTCATGGTCCGCGGTCCTGTTTGCGGAGTGCATATGGTCTGCTGTCTTGTTTGTGGAGTGCATATCGAAACTGCGTGTTGAACAGGATCGGATCGGAGCTGAGCGGAAACCTCATCGGCCGTTAAAGGCTTGCTGAAGTAGTAGCCCTGAATCTCGTCGCAGTGAAGTGCCCGCAGGAACGACATTTGCGCTTCGTTTTCAACTCCTTCAGCAATTACCTTGAGACCCAGACTTTTCGCCATGCTGATGATTGCGGTGGTGATCGCCGCGTCATCAGAATTCACCGCGACGTTGCGGATGAAGGAGCGGTCAATCTTGAGCTTACCGAACGGAAACTGCTTTAGGTAGCTGAGGCTGGAGTAGCCCGTACCAAAGTCGTCGATGGACAGCTTCAACCCCATGTTCTTCAATTCCCAAAGAACGGAGGCTGTCATGTCTGCGTTAGAGAGCAGAAGGCTTTCCGTAAGCTCCAGTTCGAGGTATTGGCAGGGGAGGCCGGTCTCGCTGAGTACGCTGCCGATGAGTTCTTGAAAGCCCGACTGGCGAAACTGCACCGCTGACACATTCACTGCAACCGGCATTGCGCAAATCCCTTCATCTTGCCACCTTCGAGCCTGAGCGCAGGCCGTTCTCAGCACCCATGCACCGATGGGTAAGATCAGGCCGCTATTTTCAGCAATGCGAATGAACCTGTCCGGCGTCACTGTGCCCAACTCGGGATGCTGCCACCGGAGGAGCGCTTCCAACCCGACAATCGCTCCTGTGGCGATGTTCATCTGCGGTTGAAACATAAGGAAGAATTCCTTCTTATCGAGTGCCGCTCGCAATCCGTGCTCCACCGTCAATCGCTTCACGACCTGGGCGTTCATCTCCTCTGAAAAGAACTGGAATCTATTGCGGCCACTTTCTTTGGCAGAATACATGGCTGCATCTGCATTCTTGATCAGGGTCTCGCTGTCCGAGCCATGTTGAGGGAAAATGCTGATTCCCATGCTGCAGTTGACGCTCAACGAACGGCCTTGAATGACGAATTCGGCAATCATCGCATCCATAACTCTTTTCGCAGCGACCTCTGCGTCCGTCATATCTTTTATACCAGTCAGTACCAAGACGAATTCGTCGCCACCAATTCGGGCCACTGTGTCTCGCTCGCGGGCCCAGCGCTTAAGACGATCTGCCACTTCCCGCAACAGAAGGTCGCCGAACGAGTGTCCAAGTGAGTCGTTGATGACTTTGAACCGGTCGAGATCAAGGAACAAAAGCGCAACTTTGTCCTTCTCGCGGCGACTACTCGCAAGTGCAATGCCCAAGCGATCCTGGAGAAGTGTCCGGTTGGGCAGTCCCGTAAGAACATCGTAGTAAGCGAGGAATTTGACTTGATTCTCGGCAACTTTTCGGTCTGTGATGTCTTCAAGAGTCCCTTCGTGAAGCGCGACCTTGCCGTCGCTATCACGCACGGCCTGCACATTTGCCAAAACCCACTTTTTCGTGCGATCTCTGCAGAGAACTTCCATCTCCGCACTGCGCACTACACCCTTTTCGTCCAGTACGCGCTTCAATTCATCGATCTGGCGGAAATCGACAAATAGCTGAGAAAGCAGGTTCGAGACCTCCGCCATGAAATGTTCCGGAGAGTCGTAGCCATGAATTTGCGCCAGCGCCCGGTTGATGTTTAGAGGACGACCTTCCGGGGTCATCTGAAAAATTCCCACAACAGCATCTTTGAAGATGACACGGTACTTATCTTCTGCATGCCGAAGTGCCTCATTGTGCAGCAGCAGTTCCTCGGCCCGCCTTCGCTCGGTGATGTCGCGATTCACAATTACAACTTTGTCAATCTGACCTCTGGGGTGCCGCATCGCACACGCGATCGATTCCAAAGTGCGCCAGGAACCGTCCTTGTGGCGCATCCGGTATTCCAGTCGCTCTCCCTTGCCACTCAGGCGCACTTTCTCCGCTGCATTCAATACGCGCGGGCGATCATCCGGATGAATTTGTTCAGTGGAGCAAGTTACTCTTAACTCCTCGAGAGAGTATCCGAGAATCTTTTGATACGCGGTGCTGTTATAGAGTCGGTGGCCATCGCTGTCAACCACGGTAATCATGTCAGCGGCGTTTTCACTGACGAGTTGAAATAGATGATCTCGCTCAGCCAATTGCTGTCCAATCCGCTGAAGCTGCAAGTGTTGATAGAGCGCGTATAAGTCGAAAAGTAATACGAGAGCTGCAAGCGCACGTACCCATTGCTGGAGGTCGAACCAGTAGGCAGCGCCGGTTGCTCGACCAGACCAGGGAAGAGTCAACGACACGATCCCCAAGGTTAATGCCAGAGTCACAGAAACGGTGAAGGCCAACAGCCACCACGCACGACTTACGATCTGCCCCACGTCAATTGGAATCGCCTCGGGCTTGTTTTGGCTGACCTGTGGAAACGATTGCAGATTCATTGTCGTTCGACCATGCGCCGGGTACCTTATGGGATTCTAGCCTGCTGAGGAAACGTAGGACGAGTTACGAAAGTAAGACCATAGCTTGCGCGACCGCCCAGACGGGCCCAAAAGCCCGTGAGCTAGCCATCGAACCGGGATACGCGCCGCCGGAGCTATATCCTACGGCCTTGGCAAAGCTGACTGGCAGCTTTTGCCCACTAAGGTGCGAGGCTTCCGCAGGCAGTTTTTGTGCATGATTGGGGTGGTTAACAAGATTCGATTGTGCCGCAGCCAGCACGATCATGAGAACGGCAAAGAAGCAGACAAAGTAGGCACGCTTCATAGGACACTTCCGTCGTTCCGGGATCACGGCGAGACAGACCCGGCTACCGATCAGGGGAGGCAGTTTCGGCGGCAGTCGAGAACTGGGAAAATTATCCTTTCGGGCAGTCCTGCGGTCAACGGCCTGCGTCACTGCTTCGTATGGCCATTGCGGATTCGGCCTCTACTTGCCTGTTTCTACTGGTTCTCTTCTCGCCGCAAAACGGGGTTCGCACGCTACGAAAACGCGCCGCGCCCGCACGGGACCTAAAACTTAAAACTAGAAATGAAAAATGGATTGAACGCGCCCCCCACCGCTCCCCCCGCGCCCCCGCCCGCCGCTCGCGCACACACGCGCTCTCTCGCCCGCGCCCCGGCCCCGCCGCGCACTCGCCACATGCCCAAAGCCAGGCCTGGAAACCGAGGGGGAGCAAAATCCCCTCAATGCGTAATACCCCGCTTCGCGTTTGACCCATCTTTTCTTGCGCCTGTAAGATCAAAAGTTCTAGCCATCAGCTATCAGCCGTCAGCTATCAGTGATCGACCCTGAGTTTTTGTCGCTCAGGCCCGTGAAAATGCATCATCGTTAACCGATGACCGACGAATGAGAGCTGCGAGCTGACGGCTGATAGCTGGTCCTCAACCATGCCGCACGAATTGCCAAAAGCTTACGAACCGGGCGCGATTGAAGCGCGCTGGGCCGAGTATTGGGTCCGGGAAAAATTGTTTCATGTGGAGACGCCTGCGTCGGGGCAGAGCCCCGACACCACACGTGTCTTTACGCTGCTGCTGCCGCCGCCGAATGTGACGGGGCGTCTGCACATGGGCCACATGTTGAACCAAACGCAGATGGACATCATCGTGCGCTGGCATCGCATGAGGGGCCACGTGGCGCTCTGGCTGCCGGGCACGGACCACGCGGGCATTGCCACGCAAATGATGGTCGAGCGCCAGCTTGCGAAAGAAGGCAAGAAGCGGCGCGAGATGGGGCGCGAGAAATTCATTGAGCGCGTCTGGGAATGGCGGCGCGAGTACGGCGGCGCCATCCTCGACCAGATGAAGCGCCTGGGCGCGTCGGTCGATTGGGGCCGCGAATACTTCACCATGGACGACGAGCTGTCGCGCGCGGTGAAAGAAGCGTTCGTGCGGCTCTATGAAGACGGCCTGATCTATCGCGGGAAGTACATCGTGAACTGGTGTCCGCGATGCGGGACGGCGATTTCGGACCTCGAGGTGAAGCACGAAGATTCTCGCGGGGAGCTGTACGAAATCCGGTATCCCGTGGTTGGGACGGGGCAGAGCCCCGTCACCACACAGACTGGAGAGCAGGGATTCATTACGGTCGCGACGACGCGTCCGGAGACGATGCTGGGCGATACGGCGGTCGCGGTGAATGCAAAAGACGAGCGCTACACGCATCTGCATGGCAAGCGCGTGCTGCTGCCGCTGATGAATCGCGAGATTCCGATCATCCTCGACGAAGTCGCCCAGCCGGAGTTCGGCACCGGCGCGGTGAAGGTCACGCCCGCGCACGATGCCAACGACTTCGAGGCCGGACAGCGGCACAACCTGCCGCAGATCGAGGTGATGGATGAGCACGCGCGAATGAACGAAAACGCCGGGCCGGCGTACCAGGGCATGGATCGTCTCGCCGCCCGCGCAGCCGTGGTGAAGGACTTGCAAGACCAGGGATTTCTGGTTGCGGTGAAGCCGTACACGGTGCCGCTGGGCAAGTGCGATCGCTGCAAGACGACGGTCGAGCCGCGGCTTTCGACCCAGTGGTTCATCAAGATTGCGCCGCTGGCCCAGCGCGCCATCGAGGTGGTCGAGAAGGGATACATCCGCTTCACGCCGGAAAATTACGGCCAGATCTACTTGAACTGGATGCGCAACATCCACGACTGGTGCATCTCGCGGCAGTTGTGGTGGGGACACCGGATTCCCGCATGGTATTGCGGCGCGTGTCAGGAAGTCGTGGTGGCGCGCGAAGCTCCGTCGTCATGCAAGTGCGGCAGCACCAAGCTGGAGCAGGACACAGACGTGCTCGACACCTGGTTTTCCTCGGGCCTGCTGCCGTTCACGACGCTGGGTTGGCCGGAGCCGACGCGCGACCAGGAAGTGTTCTATCCCAACTCGCTGATGATCACCGGCTTCGACATCCTGTTCTTCTGGGTGGCGCGCATGATCATGATGGGGTGCTGGTTCATGGCGCCGCCGCACAAACCGAGCAAAGAGGGTTCGGATGCAGAGGAAGATGCTTTGCGCCAGAGCGTTCCCTTTCGCGAAGTTTACATTCACGCGCTGGTGCGCGATGCCGACCGGCAGAAGATGTCGAAGACCAAGGGGAACGTGCTCGATCCGATCGAAGTGATCGGGCAGTATGGGACGGACGCGACGCGCTTCACGCTGGCGGCGATGGCGGCGCCGGGGACGGACATCGCGTTCAGCGAGAGCCGCACGGCGGGCTATCGCAATTTCGCCAACAAGATATGGAACGCGGCGCGCTTCATGTTCATGAACGTGGACCGGATCGAGCCGGAGCTGCGGCCTGTGGGCGGACAGGAGTGTCCGCCCCACATGGGCAAAGGCGTCAGCGGGTTCACCACTTCTACGCTCGAAGACCGCTGGATTCTTTCGCGCTTCAATCGCGCGGCGAAAGATGTGCACGAGTCTCTCGAAGCTTATCGTTTCGATGAGGCGGCGAACCGCATCTATGATTTCTTCTGGGGCGAATTCTGCGACTGGTACATCGAACTTATCAAGCCGCGGCTGCTGGCAGAAAACAAAGAGGAAGCGGCGCAAAGCATGCGCGAATCTGGTCAATCTGTTTGAAGCCTCGCTGCGGCTGCTGCATCCGGTGATGCCGTTCATCACGGAGGAAATCTGGCACGCGATGTACGACGGCAAGCCTCCGCTGAAATCGATTGCGCTGGCGGCGTATCCGCAGGCGGACGAGATGCAGATCGACATTCCGGCGGAAACGGAGATGGCGATCCTGCAGGACCTGATCGTCAGCGTGCGCAATCTGCGGGCGGAAATGAAAGTCGAGCCCAAGGTCAAAGTGCCGATCGAGGTATTTGCCCACGAGCCGGAGATTCGCGCGATGATGGAAGAGAATCTCGGCGCGGTCGATGCTGATCGTCCGGCGAATGTGGAGAGCGTCACGTTTGTGGAAAGCTCGTTGGCAAAATTGCCGGGCGCGCGCAGCACATCGCGCTTCGACGTGCACGTCATCTACGAAAAAAAGATCGATGTTGCCGCCGAGCGCGAGCGCCTGAAGAAAGAGCTGGAGAAGATCGAGAAAGAACTGGCCAACGGTCAGCGCCAGCTTGGCGAACGAGCAGTTCTTGGCAAAGGCCCCGGCAAAAGTGGTGGAGGGGCTGAAGACACGCAGCGGAAGAACTAAGGATGCTGCGCGAGAAGACGTTGGCGAAGTTGAAGGAGAATCAGGGCTGTAGGGCACGGTGCGAGCGGCTTCGAGCCGGACGCCCGATGGAACCGCACACGAACATGGACTGGAATTCACGACGCATTACCGCGATGATCGAGAACGCGCTGACGGAAGACCGGGCGACGCGCGACGCGACCAGCTACGCCTGCATCGATCCGAACCAGCGCGCCTCGGCGACGATCATCGCCAAGCAGGAGTGCATTCTGGCCGGCCTGGGGTGCATTCCGCGGGTGCTCGACGTTTATGCGGCGCTCGACGGCGCGGTGACTTCGCATTACGAGGTGACGAGCCACCTTCGATTTTCGATGGCGTCCGCGCTCATGCGGGGCAGCAGATCGCGGTGATCCGGCACAACGCGCGGGTGATTCTGTCGTGCGAGCGGGTGATCCTGAATTTTCTGCAGCGCATGGCCGGAATCGCAACCGCCACGCGCAGGTTTGTCGATGCGGTCGAGGGCACGCGGGTGTGGATCCTCGATACGCGCAAGACGGCGCCGGGGCTGCGCACGATCGACAAGTATGCGGTGCGCTGCGGCGGCGGGCAGAACCACCGGCTCGACCTTTCCGACGGCGTGCTCATCAAGAGCAACCACATCGCGCTGGCCGGGGGCGCGATTCCGGCGCTGGAGCGCGCCATCCGCAACCGGCGCGGCCGGCAGCCCATCGAGATTGAAGTGCGGTCGCTCGAAGAACTGCAGCAGGCGCTGGAGCACGGCGCGGAGGCGGTCCTGCTCGACAATATGAGCGTCGCGGATGTGCGCCAGGCGGTCGAGATTTGCTCGCGCCACTCGCGGCGCATTCCGCTCGAGTGCTCCGGTGGAATCAACCTCGATAACGTGCGCTCGTACGCCGAAACCGGCGTGGATTTCATCTCGGTGGGGGCGCTGACGCATTCAGCGACGGCGGTCGATATGAGTTTGAGAGTGGAGCCGGCTTAAGGTTCAGCGGCTCGCCGAGCTGTCGCTTCGGCATTGGACGCGGCGAAGTTGCGCCCGTCGACCCACAACGATCACCAGCGACTCGCTATAATTCCCTGCATCACCGTTTCCGGGAAAACTCGCAGCCTGCCGTCGCGCGCACAAGGCGACGGACGTTCGCCTCGGCCGTATCGTCCGCCTGCTCATGAGCCATGCCACAGTTGTCGCCAGCGGCACGAAGATTGGCGATGAGATGGGAACGAGCCGGTCGGAAGTCTGGCGGCTGATTCAGCAACTGCGCGGATTGGGCGTGGATGTCGCGGGGCATCCGGCAACGGGCTATCAACTGCGGTCGGTCCCGGACTTGCTGCTGCCGGAGATGTTGTCGCCGCTGTTGAAGGGCACGATTTTCGGCGGCGCCAAGCAGATCCACCACTATTACAAAGCCGGCTCGACCAATTCCGAGGCGATGCAAGCGGCGGCGGCGGGCGCGCCGGAAGGCAGCGTATTTCTCGCCGAGGAACAATTGGCCGGGCGCGGACGCGGCGCGCACACCTGGCATTCGGCGCGGTCGGCGGGCATTTATTGCTCGGTGATTTTGCGTCCGGCGATGCCGCCTTCGGATGCGCTGATTTTCTCGCTGGCGGCGGGGCTGGCGGCGCGCGCGGCGGTGGCCGAGATTGCGCCGCAGCTTGTAGCCGATCTGAAATGGCCCAACGACCTGCTGCTGGGCGGCAAGAAGTTTTGCGGCATCCTCACCGAAATGAGTGCCGAAGCCACGCGCGTGCGCCATCTGGTGGTGGGCATGGGCGTCAACGTGAACCAGGTAAAGTTTCCGGCCGAGCTGCGCGAGATTGCGACTTCGTTGCGCATCGAAACGGGCACGGAGTGGTCGCGCGTGGAACTCTGCGCCGCTTTGCTAAAAGCGCTCGACCGGGAGTATCGCAGCTTGGCCGAGGATGCGGGTGCGCGAGCCGCCATCCTGCGGCGGTTTGAGCAGAGTTCTTCGTCGGTGCGCGGCAAGAAAGTGACCGTCGAGGAGAACGGCGTCCTGGCGGGCGTTACCGAGGGATTGGACGAGCGCGGATTTTTGCGCGTAAGAACGGCGGACGGGTTGAGTACGGTGGTGAACGGAACGGTGAGACGATTGACAATTGGTAATTGGTAATTTGTAATTGGTAATTGGAGAGCCGTTGCTCCTAATTACAAATTACGAATCACCAATTACAAATATGCTATTAGTCATTGATGTCGGAAATACCAATACGGTGCTGGGCGTTTTTGCGCGAACGGCGCATCCCGCGGGCAAGGACGCGGCCGCGGAAACGGCGCGCTACGAACGGCTGGTCGCGCACTGGCGCGTCGGCTCGCACCTGACCCGCACGGTCGACGAGTACGGAGTGATCTTCCGCAATCTCTTCTCGATGGCCAGCCTGGAAGTTTCGGCCGTAAAAGGGATCGTGATTTCATCGGTGGTGCCGCCGCTCGACTCCGTTCTGCGGGAGGTGTGCGAGCGCTATTTCAATACGCGTCCGCTGTTCATCGGGCCGGGCGTGAAGACGGGCATGCCGGTGCTTTACGACAATCCCGCCGAAGTGGGCGCCGACCGCATCGTGAATGCGGTGGCGGCGTTTGAAAAATACGGCGGGCCGTGCGTGATTGTGGATTTTGGCACGGCTACGACCTTCGACTGCATTTCGAAGAAGGGCGAGTACATGGGCGGCGTGATTTGCCCGGGGATTGGAATTTCGGCGGACGCGTTGTTTCAGCGCACGGCGCGCCTGCCGCGCGTGGAAATTCGCAAGCCGGAGCGCGTGATTGGATCGAACACGGTCGGCAGTTTGCAGTCCGGGCTGTATTACGGCTATCTCGCGCTGGTTGACGGTATTTTGGAGCGGCTGATCAATGAGCATGGGCTGGGCGCGGAGACGCGCGTGGTTGCCACCGGCGGCTTGGGCACGCTGATCGGCACCGCGTCACACTATATTAAAGATGTGGACGAGTTTCTCACGCTCAACGGGCTGCGCATTATATGGGACCGGAACCAATCGTCCTCCCTCCGCCGCGAAGCCGCGCCGAAAGCGGCAAAGACGACGCCCGTCAAGTCGCTGGATTCGGGCGGGGACCCCTTGCCCTTGCCGAAGTCTTCGAAATCGCGGTGACCGCCGTGGAAAAACGCCTCAATTACTTCAATTACTTCACGGAAATCGAGGAGCACTATCTGCGGCGGCGCGGGACGAACCTGATGGTTTCGACGCTCGATTGGGCGTTGATTGAAACTTGGAAGAACGCGGGTGTGCCGCTGGAAGCCGTACTCCGCGGGATCGACGACGCGTTCGACAAATACGACCGGCGTCCGTCGAAATCGAAAAAAGTGAACAGCCTCGCCTACTGCTCGCAAGCCGTGCTGGCGGCGGCGGAAGACATGAAAGAAGCGGCGGTGGGTGCGTCCGCTGAGGAAAAAGCCGAGCGCGAGCCCGGATTTGAGGCGGCGCAAATTGCGGCTTTCTTGCGCGCCAACGCCGGAAAGCTCGAAAATGCGAAGCTGCCTGAGCGCGCCGGGTTCGCTACAGGAGCGCTGGCGCGGGAGGAAGCGGCTTCGCTGCGTGAGATGGCGGAGGCAATCGAACTCAGCGGCGAGCTGCCGCGGCTGGAAGATCTGGAACGGCGGCTGACGGTGCTGGAGGAGAAGCTGTTCGCGGTGCTGATGGCGGCGACTCCGGACGACGATCTGGTGCGGGTTCGCGCGGAAGCGGACCGCGACATCGCTCCCTACCGGCGGAACATGACCGCCGCGCAGGTTGAACAGTTGCACAAACAATACGTGCACAAGCGGTTGCTGGAGCGCTGCGGCGTGCCTCGGCTGAGTTTGTTCTATATGCAGTGATGCGATGCCCTCCCAAGTTCGGAGCATAAATTCAGGCTGTCATCCTAACAGCCCGTGGTGCAAGTGCGATTTGTATCAGGGTATGCTTTCAGGCATACCGTAAGTGCACCGTTGTGAGAGCGCCTTTAGGCGCTGGTTTTGGGCGCTGGAGTTTCACCACAGGCTGGCAAGCGCAACGAAGAACCTGCGCATTTCTCCGGCCCGAGAAAACACTGCGCAAGTTTTGCCCCGCGCCCCGTTCTTTTATTCAAGGATGCTTCGAGCTTCGAGTTGCGAGCGGTGGCGAGCGGCGCGGGCGCGGAGACGACCCAAGCCATGCGCTGTCGAGGGATTGGGCATTGATCGGACGTTTTGCTGGACATTTTCAGAATTGCTGTAAGCCATAGCCGGAATCGGGAAGGGCACGACTTCAGTCGTGCCGCTAACGGCCGCCGGAAATGCGGGCTTTAGCCCCTGAGGAATTGTCGTTGGCAACGTCTACACTATTTGTGAAAACGGTATAAAATCACGCTATACGAGGCGATTCGCTATGCTGACTGGACGCAAACTGCCGTTGACGCTTGCTTTTGCCGTGCTCATTGCATTGGCTGCCGGGATTAGTTGCAAGGGGTTTTTCGTGCCTAACAGTCTCTCGTCGATTGCGATCCAGCCTCCGAGCCCGGATATCGAAGTTGGTCAATCGACGACTTTACAGGCTTGGGGAACCTACAGTGACAACTCGAGATCGCAGATCACAAGCGGGGTTGCATGGTCAAGCAGTGATCCCACCGTGGTGCAGATCGACCCAACCAGCGGTTTGGCCACGGGAGAGGGCACTGGCGGCACAGCCACGATAACAGCCGCTGCGCAGGGTCTCAGCGCGAACGCGACAGCAACAGTGTATCTTCCCAACCTCAGCAGTTTTAAGGTGTGCCAGGGTACGTATGACACCGGGACCTGTCCCGCTCCCATTTGGACCATACCCAACAACACGACCATCGCAACCCAGACCTACTACGTAAAAGCTACCTACACCAACACAGAGGGCACCACCCAAACAGTGGACGTTACATCCGGGTCAATCTTCGCGCTTACGTCGACCGCTCCGACAGATGGGTCGATTTCATGCACAAGCGGATCCTCTCCGGTGACCTGCACTGTGGCTGCGAACACAACGCCAAATACCTACACCATTACGGTGACATATACGGGATGGACCGGCACCGCCCCTACCATAACCGTTACGATTCAGTAGTAAGGGACGGCGGGTGACCGCGTGCCCCACTCATTAGCGTTCTGTGCGAATGGGTGGGGCACATTACTATGATTGGGTTACTGCGCGTCGTATCCGACAAGGTTGATAGAGACCTGAAGACCCGACCCTTCGAGGACTTCCAGCGTCATCGGTGTGTCTACCGTGCCAACAACGTTTAGGCCGCAGAGGTTCACGCTGTATTCGGTGCTGGGCGGGGCTACCAGCGGCCACGAAAGTAAGATGCTAGAGCCGCCTGCACTACCATTAACCAAGTTCACGATGGTGCCCTTATACGTCGTGTTTAGGTTCGATATGCCCCCCGTAACACAGGTTGCAACATGCTGCGCGCCCGAAACCGCGGGCTCTGTGACCGATAGCCAGGCGGTCCCATTCTCGAAGTTGTTTGTAAGGGCCCAAGTGGCGGGCGCGGCAGGCAGGGTCAGCGGGGTTGCCGAATCGGCGGTTTCTTGCGGGGAGGGTCTCGCCTTGGCGAGCGCCACGGGTGCGGATCCGAATTTATAACTCAACAAACAAGCGGCTAGGGTGATGAGCACGAAGAATGGAAGTACTTTCTTGGTCATGGCTATTCTCCTGGTTTGAATTTGACAAACACCGGCATCTTAATTGCTGGGGGGGTAATGTCAACCTCGCAGGCACACAATTCGCGTACAAATAATGTTGGCGGGTGGCCCGGGTTAGTGCGTCTGATTCATTCTTACTATCGAGGGTGCCGCGCCACCCGTCCGCGCTATCGTTGATGGATTGCCATGTCAAACGTAAACTGCATCGGAACCTGCACGGGGGGCGGGGACGCTCCTGGAGTAAACGCCGTGATTCGCGCGGCGGTGAAATCCGCCATCCTCAAATATAAGTGGAAGTGACCTGATCCCCTCTTTCGGTACGAATCTGAGTATGATTTCGGACGAAGGTGATCGGTCCCCTTTTTCTGTAACACTTTCAAGGTGAGTTCCCGACGGTTTGTGAGCTTGTCAGATCGCCATTCAGAGCGATCTGACAAGCGAACTCACTCGGCGTTCGTTCTCCCAGAGACCTGTGAGGACGACTCTCATTGTATTCCCGCCTCCAAGGTCGTGGCATCCATGCCGACCGTCTTCCCCTGCAGCAGATCCTTCTCCGCCAGCAATTCCGGTGCCCAGCGGAACACCGCCTTATGCGTTTCCACAGCGATCAGCCGCCGCGTCCGCGAGATGGTCGAGTGATCCGGCGGCATCTGGTTCAGTCCCACTCCCAGAAAGCTGCGCAGCCCCAGCGAATCCGCCGCCCGCCAGGCAATCCCGCGTTCGCTGTCGATGCCCTCGGAATACCTGTAGCACGCCACTCGCGGCCTCAGGATGTCAACCGAGCCAGGCACGCTCTAGTTATGAGCCTGAATTGCGAAGTTGAGGCTTTGAATTCCTCCGTTCCCGTGCGTGCGATCGATGGGAAGCGCCGATTTTGGGACCAAGTGGCGAGGGTGGAATCCAACTTCGGCGGAGTTGGAATTTCCCAGGGGTGTGCAGCGCTGAATCAGGCTGGTTTCGCCCGCGGTCACTTTCGTAACCCTTACCCCCATGACCCGAGTTTGATACCCCTTCGGGCAGGGATATGATGGTCACAGCGCGAGAGATATCTCGTATCCTCACCATTTACAGTGAGAAGGGCACGAACTCGTGTCGAATATAAACAAGCCGGGAGTTTACGTCGCCTGGAAAACGGTGACGTACCGCAGCGTGATTATGATGCTGCTCGGTGCGGCGCTGATCTTTGGCTTCGGCATGCACCTGGCGTTCCCGAAATTCACCGACTCGATGGCGAAGGCGGCCGTGGATGTTTCCAGCGGCTTGCTGGAAAAGATCGCGGGATTGGCGCCTCCGCTCAAGGGGTCGTCGGCCGGCGTTTCGCAGCAGGCGCACTTCACGGCGCTCGACGGCACCATCCGGGTAAGAAAAAGCAACGGCAATAGCTGGATCGGCGCCGACTACAACGTGCCGCTGGAAAAAGGCGACGTGGTGCAGACCGGCGCCGAAGGCATGGCCAAAATCGTGTTCAACGACGGCACCAACTACACCGTGAAACAGGATTCGCTGATCGTCATCGAAGAGGACTCGGCCAACGAGCGGCAACAAACCAACGTGGCGGTGGCGGTCACGACAGGCACGGTGGACCTGAGTACGGCGACCTATGTGCGGGGATCGAAGTCGCAGGTGATTGTCGCCGGCGCCAAGGCATCGCTGGCCCCGGATTCAGCGGCCAGGGTGCACAACGATCCCAAGGACGACCAGCACGAAATCCTGGTGGAGAAGGGCAGCGGCGAAATCGAACGCAATGGAGAAGTGGTCCACCTGGCGAATTGGGAGAAGGTGAGTTTTCAGAGCCAGTCGAAAACCATGGAGCGGACCACGGAAATCGGACCGCCGACGCCCATTACGCCGGGCAACATGACGCCGGTTTTCATCAACGCTGGGGAAAAAACGAAAGAAGTGGAATTTACCTGGACGCCGATGGCGAACGCCGCCGGATACCGGCTGCGCATCTCGCGCAATCCGTATTTTTCGTCGTTGCTGCTGGACCGCAAGGTGAATTCGGCGAGTGTGGTGGTGATGGGGCTCCCCGTTGGCGCTTACTATTGGTCGATCCAGTCTTTTGACGCGGCCGGCAAGGAATCGGTGGAAAGCGAAAAGAACCGCTTTACGGTCGTCGTGAAGTCCAAGGAAAAGATAGAGTTGTCGCTCGAGATCGCCCCTTTGATCCAGCACGGACACGTAATCGAGGTCACGGGCAAGACCGAGGCGGGAGCGCGCGTGATGGTAAATGGCAGAGAAGTGCCCATCGTCGGCGACGATGGGACATTCCACTATTTCACGCCGCCCTTGGCGGACGGGGAAAACCTGATCACGATTACGGCGCAGAATGCAAGAGGCGGAGTGAAGACGCGCCAGGAAAGAGTGGTGATTCAGTAAAGGATTCGACGTTTAGCAACAATGAATAAGGGTAGGGCGCGGGAAAACGCGGATGCGCAAATGACAACCAGTTCCGTGGAGCGTCCGAGTAGAATGGAAAAAACGTAGAATTAGGAGAAAGCAGAGGAGAACGACTCGAGCGGAGACCGGCGAAGGCGCGGGTCCCAGGGGCGAGACGATTCCCGGAAGAGAGAAGTACTGCCATGTCAAACAACGGGTTCCATAACGGCTCCTCGCGATCGCACAATCTGCGTTCGCTGTTCAGCATGTTTTCGAGCGACCTCGCCATCGATCTGGGGACGGCGAACACGCTGGTGTACGCGCGCGGCAAGGGGATTGTGGTCAACGAGCCCTCGATCGTGGCCATCAACAAGAACACGGGTGAAGTGGAGGCCGTGGGCAAGGAAGCCAAGGAGATGCTGGGCCGGACGCCGGGCAACATCGTGGCCATCAAGCCGATGAAGGACGGGGTCATCGCCGACTTCAAGGTCACCGAGAAAATGCTGAACTACTTCATCCAGAAGGCGCACAACCGCAAGATGCTGGTGCATCCGCGGATCGTGATCGGCGTGCCTTCGGAAATCACGCAGGTGGAAAAGCGGGCGGTCATGGATTCCGCGTATCGCGCCAAGGCCAGCGAAGTGCACTTGGTGGAGCAGGCGATGGTAGCGGCCATCGGCGCGGGGCTGCCGATCACCGAGCCCAGCGGCAACATGATCGTTGACATCGGCGGCGGCACCACCGACATCGCGGTGATTTCGCTCAGCGGCATCGTGTATTCGCGTTCCGTGCGCATGGCCGGCAACCAGATGGATGAGGCCATCATGAACTACCTCAAGCGGAAATATAACCTGCTGGTGGGCGAGCGCACGGCCGAGCAGATCAAGATAGAAATCGGCTCCGCGTATCCGCTGGATAAACCGCTGACCATGGAAATCAAAGGCCGCAACCTGATCGAAGGCGTTCCTAAAACGATCACTGTGGATGACAGCGAAATCCGCGAATCGCTAAGCGAATGCGTTTCGACCATCATGAATGCCATCCGCGTGGCGCTGGAACGCACGCCGCCGGAACTCTCCGCCGACATCAGCGACCGCGGCATCGTGCTGACCGGCGGAGGCGCGCTGATCAAAAACCTCGACAAGCGCATCCGCGAGGAGACGGGATTACCGGTCTCGATTGCCGACGATCCGCTGTGCAGCGTAGTGCTCGGCACCGGCAAGATGCTCTCGGATTTCAAGCTGCTGCGCAAGATTTCGATCGAGTGAGCTGCGAGCTTCGAGCTACGAGCCACGAGCTTGGAACTTCGAGCCACAAGCTGAAAGCTTCGGCCCGCGAGCGAAACATACAGCGGCGATTCCAGGTCTACGATTGTCATTCCGAGCGCAGCGAGGAATCTGCAGTGCTTGCTCGAAGCTCGCGGCTCGAAGCTCGCGGCTGTCCTTCTGGGAACTGACAACTGAGAACTGAGAACTGGTGTTATGGACGTCCTGGGACGCTACCGCAACCTGATCGTGCTGGTGGGAGTGTTGTTCGCGCAGGTACTCGGCTTGGCCGTGCAGGTCAAGCGAACGACCGACAGCGAACCGACGCGCCTGATCCACATTTGGGCTGTTGGCGCCGTGACCCCTCTGGAAAAGGCGCTGGTGTGGAGCGAAACCTTGGCCGGCAACGCCTGGCACAACTACCTGTACCTGCGCGGCGTGCGCGCGGAGAACCGCGACCTCAAACGGCAGATTGAGCGCATGAGCCTGGAGCGGGTGCGGATGAGCCAGGACGCCGATCAGGCACGGCGTTTGCAGGCGTTGCTCGCCTTCAAGGAACAGTTCATTTCCCAGACCATGGCGGCGCAGGTGATCGGCGGAAGCGGCAGCGAGTTGTCGCGCTCGGTGTACATCGACAAGGGCGAGCGCGACGGCATCAAGCCCGACATGGCGGTCATCACCGCGGATGGCATCGTGGGCAAGGTGCTGCGCGTGTACCGCTCCACGGCGCTGGTGCTCCTGATTGACGATCAGACCAGCGGAGTGGGCGCGCTCCTCGACAAGACGCGGCTGCAAGGCATACTGCGCGGCACGCCGTCAGGCGAGGTAGTGCTGGAAAAAGTGATGAGCGACGAAAGCGTGCCCGCCGGAGAAATGGTCCTGACCAGCGGCGGAGACGGCATTTTTCCCAAGGGCTTGCTGGTGGGCACGGTGACCAAGGTCGCGAAGGGCAGCGATCTGTTTCTCAACATTCATGTGCGTCCCGCCGCCGATCTCAGCAAGCTGGAAGAAGTGCTGGTGGTAACTAAGATCGATCAAAGGCAGGCCGAGCCCGATCAGACGGGCGCAGGGCGTGCCGTCGATATTCTGGCCGAGCGCCTGCCCGGCGTTCCTTACAAAGCCCCTTCCCAACCGGACGATGCCGGGAAAGGCGGCGCGCCGGGAACGGCCGCGCCAGGATCTGCCACACCATCGGGCCCAGGCGCGGAAGGTAAAGCAAAAACCACGCCCCCGGCAGTCTCCGCCACGAGCGCAGCCCCGGCAAACAGCGGCGCCGCGACCACGAAAGTTTTGCCCAAACCCGTGCCGGCCCCGCCCGCACCCAAACCACGACCCGCCGCAGAGGATGGCCCGCACTAACATGGCCGTTACCTACACATCGGGAGAGCAGGTTGAGGTTTACCGATTTAGCGTGCCCGCAACCGTCCTGATTCCGCTGGCCGCGGTTTTCCTGCAAGCGTGGCTGCCGCTGCGTTTTCCTTTCTTCGCGGTCTTCGATCTTCCGCTGCTGGTTGTGATCGGTTTCGCAACGGCGCGGCGCAATCCGCTGGCGGGCCTGGTCACGGGCGGCTTGATCGGCATTCTGCAAGACGCGCTGACGCACCAGCCCATCGGACTGTATGGAATTTCAAAAACGGTGGTGGGATTCGGCGCGTCTTCGCTGGGAATAAGGCTGGACGTGGAAAACGCCGGCGCTCGTTTCCTGCTGACGATTTTCTTTTACGTGGTGCACGAAGTGGTGTACTTCCTGATCGCCCGCGGCCTGGTCGGCTTGCAGATGGCGTGGAGCTGGCCGCACGAACTCCTGTCGGGCGTGGCGAATGCCGTGCTCGGGGTACTGATCTTCACGCTGCTCGACCGCGTCAAGCAGCGAACGTAATCCACCGCAGGTTCCGCGTTCGATAACACCATATTCGGTGTGCGGCGGCAGCCGGCCGCGCCATGTGGGGTTTAGCCATTGGATTCTCCCCGTCATCCGGCGACGCCAGCGAGAAACTCCTCTGACACTTCTCAGAACCGCGTTCTCCTTGCAAACTTCTTTTGTGACCCACGCAAAACTGGTTGCGCTCGCTGTGCGGTGGTTGCGGCGCTATCGCTGCGGAGTGGTGCTCAGCGAGCAGGCCTTGGTCAGCGGCGAGATGCCGGACGCCATCGGCTGGAAAAAAGCCTGCCATTCGGTGCTGGTCGAGTGCAAGGCGTCGCGCGCGGATTTTCTCGCCGACCGCGACAAGCCCTTTCGCCAGCAGCCGGAGACCGGCGTTGGCAGCGAGCGCTATTACCTGGCGCTGCGCGGCCTGATACGCACCGAGGAGCTTCCCGCGGGATGGGGGCTGCTGGAAGTGCGCGGGCGCGAGATCGAGCGGGCGAAGCCGTCGGCGAAGGACCTGCGCTCGGAGACCGGCTTTCAGTACGAGATGAATCTTCTGCTGGCGAGCTTGCGCCGGGTCGAAATCCGCATTGCACCGGAGAGCATCACCGATTTTCTCAAGTGGAAAAATCGCATGACCGAGTACAACCGCGGCAGCTTGCCGGAAGGGCTGGTTGCTGCGGAGGAAGAAGCCAACGGATTTCTGCTGGAAAGCGAATGCGCCAAAGCGGACGGCTGTCGAACTGATCAGGCTCTATAACGAAACGAGGACGGCAGCCATGCCGCCGTCCCCGTAAAATCTTAGGTGCACCTGATCGTCAGCCGATCGCTAGCTCGAAGAAGAAGGTCCGCAAGCACCACTAGGGTTGTTCTCAACGTCATCGTAATACTGGTTGCCAGCCGACGAGGCAACCGGAATATACACTGGCTGAGAAGTGATCCCATCATACGTAGCTGTCACCTCGTAATCACCCGTATAGAACCAAGACGGCTCTTTCGGGTCCGGGTCGATATCCACCCATGTGCAGGTGGCGGGTTCCACTGCGGTGATCAAGCCGGTGACACTGTATTCAACGGTTCCCTCGCCTGCGGTCTGGCACGGAGTCTGGCACGGAGGAAGCAAGATGTTGCCGAACGCATCCACATTATGCACCGGATCGACGATCACAGTATAAGTGGCCACGGTCGTGAGATCCTTGGTCCCGCCGCTACTGTAGTTGCCAATCGGCTGCAACTGGATTGTGCCCCCATTACCTACCAGGGTGACGAAGCCGGACTGACCCGTAGGAGCCACGCCGTTTATCAAGCTTACGTCAAGCGTGATGGACTGAAAGTGATTGGTGGTTCCCTGAAAGGCACCGCAGCCGATCGTGGTAAGGGCCAGAAGCGCGCAGGCCAGCATGATAAAGAGAGTTTTACGATTCACCGCCAAGTACCTCCAAAAGGAATCTTCCGCATCGTCGCAGCATCCGTCACCCGAGGCAAGGTAACTAAAGTCACTGCACGGAACGGACGTGAGCCTCTGTCCGATTGCGCGCGCCTGTCAGCCTGTAGTAAGGGGTCTGCAGGTCGCCGCAAAATGCAGATCCCTCCCCCTCGGCTGCGCTCGGGGTCGGGATGACAATCCATAATTTTGGATGACAATTCATGAAAGGTATCGCTGGCGCAGCATCGCGCGTCTACAATCTCCCCATGTCCGATCAAATCTCCGATCAACCAGCGCCTCTTCCGCCGCCATCCCCGTGCGGGCCGATCGCCGAGTTTCACATCGGCGAGGAATTCGGGACTGCCAAGCGCAGTCTTCCTCCCGCCGGAATTGTCCTGATCTGCCTGGCCGCCGTCGCGTTGATCGTGGGAATTTTGGCTTTCACGGAACGGCAGAAACCGCAGGGCGCGGGTTCAATCGATTTCGTATCCGCCGTCGAAGTGCCCGGCCAAGACATGGTTCTGGCCGCCATCACCGTGACCCTGCGCAATACGGCGCAGAAACCGCTGTGGATTCACACGGTAAAAGCGCGGCTCACCACCGCCGATGGCAATACCTTCGACGATAGCGCCGCTTCGGTCGTGGATCTCGACCGCTATTTCCAGGCGTTCCCGGCGCTGAAAGAAAGATCCGAGCCGCCGCTTGCGCCCGAAACCAAGTTGCTGGCCGGAGCGGCACAGCGGGGAAGCATCATCGTCGGTTTCAAAGTCGCAAAAGAAGCCTTCGACCGGCGCGCGTCCCTGACCGTCACGATTCAACCCTACGACCAGCCGTTACCCGTGATTTTGAAATGACACATCGTGGAGCGACGGGCGTCTCGCCCGTCCCGCCGGGCGGGGACGCCCGGCTCTCCACCATCTAGCGCCCGCCTCGCGCCTCACTCATTCTCGATTTGCGCAAGCATCTTGGCCAGCGCGGCCTTTTCGGTGCCGCTCACTTTCGGATACTTCAAATTCATACTCTGCAACGCATCCACCGCCGCCGCGGCGACCACCAGCCGTGTAAACCACTTGTTGTCCGCCGGCACGACATACCAGGGCGCGTACTGGCTCGCCGTGTGCCGGATCATGTCCTCGTACGCTTCCTGATATGCGTCCCAACACTGGCGTTCCTTCACATCGGCGGAAGAAAACTTCCAGTTCTTGTCCGGCGTATCCAGCCGTTCCATGAAGCGCCGCTTCTGTTCTTTTTTGGAAAGATGTAAAAAGAACTTCACCACCGCAATGCCGTTGCGGGTAAGGTAGCGCTCGAAGTTGTTGATATCTTCAAAGCGCTCCTGCCAGATATGTTTCGTGACCAGCGGCTTGGGCAGTTTCTGGTTTTCCAGAAGCTGGGGGTGGAGGCGCACTACCAGCACCTCCTCGTAATACGAACGGTTGAAGATGCCGATCCGCCCCCGTCCCGGCACGCATTTCATGCAGCGCCACAGATAGCCGTGGTGCAATTCTTCCGCCGACGGCGCCTTGAACGACGACACGCCCACGCCCTGCGGATTCACACCCGACATGACGTGCTTGATGGTCCCGTCTTTCCCGGCCGCATCCATGGCTTGAATAATCAGCAGCAGGCCCCAACGGTCCTGCGCCGCGAGGATGTCCTGCAGGCGGCTCAGTTCTTTGACGCCGTTGGCCAGCAGTTCCTTGGCCCGCGGCTTCAATTCCGACCCCAGCCCGTGCGTGTCCGCCGGGTCGTAGTCCTTGATGCGGAAGTGTTTCCCGTGTTCGATGCGGTAGCGACTGAGCAATTTAGCGGTTTTCATAGCGCCACTGTATCCGATTGTCCGTAGTGTTGTCCTCCAAAAATTCGTGGCGGAGGGAAACGCTCTTGGCTCCTGGCTTTTAGCTAAAGGCTAAGAGCCCGTGGTGAAAGTCGGAGAGCAGCGGACATGTAACACTTTTTATGAATTGTCATCCCGAGCGAAGCGAGGGACCTGTAGTTTGCCGCGGAAATGCAGATCCCTCGCTGCGCTCGGGATGACAAAATCCGGTGAATTGAGATTGGAACGGCAGATTCTCACTTTCACCACAGGCTGCTAAAGGCTAAGAGCTAAGAGCTAAAACCAGGAGCCAAACGGCGCGCGTCATGCCAGTGTTGCAAATAAAGGGCTTAGGGCGGGAACTCCACAGCCCGTTTCGGAGTCTAAGTAATTAAGCGGGAAAGATCGCCGGGAAGCCGATGCAGCAGGAATGAGGTTTCCGGCGCCGGGGCTCGAGAGACTCTATAATGGAGGGCAACGCCGTCATGGCGGGAGCTACTACATTGGGCGATCTAGCCAGCGCTATCGGGGTTCGAGCCGAGGAATCCGCCGTCATTCAAGAATTGAAGGCGGGTTCGGAAGAGGCCTACTCCTGGTTGATCGGCGAGTTCCATCAGCCGGTCTACGGTCTCATCTACCGCATGGTGAACGACCCGTCGGACGCGGCGGACACAACGCAGGAAGTGTTCCTGAAGGTGTTCCGTGGCATGAAGCATTTCCACGGGGAGTCGAACCTGAAGACGTGGATTTACCGCATTGCATTGCACGAGGCGGCGAACCGGAGGCGCTGGTGGTTCCGGCACAAGGCGCAGGAAACGCCGATGGCTCCCATCCCCGCGGATCAAAGCGAATTTCCCGGGGAAGAACGGCTGGCCGACCCCGGCGAATCGCCGTTTGAACAATTCGCGCATGCGGAAGTGAGCGCGGCGGTGGAGCGGGCCCTGCGACAAGTGCCCGAGCCCTATCGGACGGCGCTGATTCTGCGCGACCTGGAAGAAATGTCGTACGAGGAGATCGCGGAAGTTTTAGGGATTATGCTGGGCACGGTGAAGTCGCGCATCACCCGCGGGCGCGACGCGCTGCGCAAGAAATTGACCGAGTATGTCCGGGAAGTGGGGCCGGAGTTGGGGCTGTTAGTTCCTGCCGCCGTTCCTGCAGACCTTCCCGGCAAGGCAAGGCGGAGGAGCGCGATTAGGGGACCGGGTAGTGACATAGAGCTTGAGGTGACGCCATGAAATGCGCTGAGATCGGGAAATTGTTTTCGCCGTGTCTCGACGGCCGGGTGAGCGAGCCGGAGATGCGCGCACTCACGCGCCATTTGGAACAATGCCCGGCTTGCGCGCGGGAATTTGCCGCGACCGAACGCGTGCAACAGTTACTGGCCGGTTTGGAACCGAAGAAGGCCCCGGCCGACCTGGCGTTGAAATTGCGGGTCGCGATTTCGCGCGAGGCGGCACAGACGCGGCGTCCGCGCTTTCAAGGGGTGGTGGTGCGGCTGGAAAATGCGCTCAACGCTTTCATGGTTCCGGCCACGGCGGGCCTGGTCAGCGCCGTGTTGTGCTTTGGACTGCTGCTGGGCTTCTTTGCCTTGCCCGCCGAACTGCGGGCCAGCAACGCCGACGTTCCATCGATGCTCTACATCGGGCCGCAACTGGACCGGTCCGCGTTTGGCACATCGCTCGGCAATATGGGCGACGATGCGTTGGTGGTGGAAGCCTACGTCGATGCCAACGGACGGGTGGAAGATTACCGCATACTGTCGCAACCCGACGACGCCCAGGCCGTGCTGCCGCAGTTGAAGAACCTGCTGATTTTCACCACGTTCCATCCGGCGCTTTCCATGGGACGGCCGACGACGGGGACGGCGGTGCTGTCGTTTTCCAAGATTGTCGTGAAGGGGTAGCGCGCTCCCATTTCGGCTTGTAATGCCCACGTAGGGACAGCCGCCCCGGCTGTCCAGCCGAGCGCAGCTCGGCGGCATCTACGGGTTCTTTGCTTCCCGGTACCAAAGCCAGCGATACTCCGCCCAAGTTGATACCAGGTTTTTGCGAACCGGGTTGTCGAGGATGTACTGGATCTTCTCCTCCAGCTTCTCCGAGCATCGCAGCACCCGATCAAAGGATTCTGTTTGCCATACCTTCCCGGTGTGACCCAACTGCCGATTGATCCTGTGCGCCGAAGCGCTTTTGATCGCATCCATGATTTCGCCCAAGGCATAGACCTCGCGGGCTTGTTCGTTCACCAGTGGCGTGAAGATCGTGTGGACGTGATCGGGCATGATTACAACCGCATGAACGCGAATCTTTTGCTCGTTGTCATGGAGGCAGCATTCGAGCGCCAGATCGCGCGCCAGCTCGGGAAGTGTCCATCGCCGGTCGGTGCAGAAGGTCACGAAATGGGGCTTGTTGTCGCGCTGCAGGTGGGGAAGTTTGCGCCGGTAGAACGCTTTCGGCATAAAAATATTCCAGATTCAGAATGAACCAACCGCTCTTGAGAGCTCGGTGACACCTGTCACTGCCCGGATGTGAGATTACTCCGCGGATTGATTCCGATTGCGGCGGAGGAGCGACGTGGACGGGTCATGCGATTGATCTCCGGCGAGCTACGCTCGCCTGGACAGCCGAGGGCGGCTGTCCCTACATGGGTACCTTCGGTTTGACCGCGAATTGACCAGTTCGTACACTACGTCTAGCGCATCCGTCTATGTCCGATATCCGTAGGAACTTCCTGGGACAACGCGTTCGCATGGCGTTCGCTGTGAGCCTGGCGATCATGCTCGGGGCGGCGTCCAGTTTCGCGCAAAACCGCCCGCCGGTTTCTCTCGATACCAGCGAGACGCTTTTCACGGTGCTGACCGCCATCAATACCTGCGGCTACGACCAGGAGTTGAGCGCTTCCGATCCGCTGCGCGCGCAGATCCGGTCGGAAGTCGCCAAGGCGGTCGAGAACACCGCCGAAGCCCAGGACGTGGTCGGCCCCATGTGCTTGTTCTACCGCCAGCACCAGGTGCCGGATCCGGCACGCGACTTGTCGCACTATGTCTCGCTGGCCCTGTATCTCGGCGAGCCGCCCGCTTTCGCGCTCAAAGTGAAAGCGGTGGAGTTGCCGCCCGACGCGGAAACGGTGGCGGGCTTTGTGCCGCCGATGCTGGCCTTCTACGAAAAAATCGGCTTGCACGCCATCTGGGAACGCCACCGCGCGCGCTATACGGAGTTGACCGAGGTCTATCACAATCCGCTGGCGAAGATGACCTTCGACACCGAGATCTATTTGAAGATGCCCTCGGCAGGTTACCTGGGACGCCAGTTCACCGTCTATCTCGATGCCATGGGCTCGCCCGGACAGACCAACGCGCGCAACTATGGTTCCGATTACTACGTGGTGATTTCGCCGGCCTCGGGCACGGCGATCAAGATGCAGCAGATCCGGCATACGTATTTGCATTATCTGCTCGATCCGCTGGTGCTGAAAAACGGCGGCTCGTTCAATCGCCTCGAGCCTTTGCTCGATAGCGTGAAGAACGCTCCCATGGATGACGCTTTCAAAAGCAACATATCGCTGCTGGTGACCGAATGCCTGATACGGGCGATCGAGCAGCGATTGGCCAAGGTCCCGGAGCCGGAGCGCGCCAAGGCCATGGAGCAGGCCGACCGGGAAGGGTACGTGCTGACGCGTTATTTCTACGACGCGCTCGTCAAGTTCGAAAATGACCCGGCGGGCATGCGCGCTGCGTTTGGCGACATGGTCGGCATGATCGATATCGGCAAGGAAAAGAAGCGGGCATCGCTGATTGAATTTTCGGGCGAAGCCGCCTCGGAACTTCTCCACCTGGCTGGCCGCCCGGACGAGCGCCTGCTGCTGAACGCGGAACGGCGGCTGGCGGCTGGCGATCCGGAAACCGCGCAAAAACTCGCGCAAAAGGCACTCGACGAGCAGTACGAAGACGCGGGGCGCGCGTTCTTTATTTTGGCCGAGGTCGCCACTGCCAACCGGGACATGGAAGGGGCGCGCAAATACTTTGAGCAAGCCTTGCAGACGGCGCACGATCCCAGACTGATCGCCTGGTCGCACATTTACCTGGGCCGCATTTTCGATTTGAAGGAAGACCGGTTTGCCGCCCTCGACCACTATCGGGCGGCGCTGGACGTGGCCCGCGGAGAGCTGCCGGAAGCGGCGCTGGCGGCGCGCCGCGGCATGGAACGGCCGTATGAGCCTCCGGTCGGGAAACAGCCGGAGTAGTGGGGACGATTTTGTGTAGCGACGGGGCTTGCCCCGTCTCTGCCGGCGAAGGATTTACGGAGTGGCAAATCTTAAGGTTTGAAATTTCGCAGTAAGGGAGACAGCATGAAACGAGCGGCAGTGGTTCCAGCGGTCCTCAGTATCGCGTTGTGGGCCGGGGCGCAGAGCGGCGGACAACCGGCGCAACAGAACCCGCCAGCAGCGGGCCAGGCGCCAGCACAGGGTGCGGCGGCGCCTGCGGTGAAGCGCGCACCGCAAGCCAAGACCCAGCCGGAGTTCGACGCCTACAAAGCGGCGGCGGCAATCACAGATCCCGCAGTGGCGGCAAAGGCGGCGGACGATTTCGCCGCCAAGTTCCCAGATAGCGAACTTCGCGTGCTGCTATACAAGTCCGCGATGCGACTTTGCCAGAATGCCAACAACGCCGATAAGAGCGAAGCCATGGGACGCAAAGTGCTCAGCCTCGATGGAGACGACCCAGAAGCTTTGGTGATCGTAGCCGAGGTGATCGCCGAGAACACGCACGAAGGGTTAATCGACACAGACCAGCGTTTCGCCGAAGCGACCTCGATGGCGCAGAAGGCCACGCGAACCGTGGACACCGACATCCAAGTGCCAACGGGCACGCCGCAGGACAAGATCGACGCATACAAGGCGCTGCTGCGCTCAAACGCGTATTCGATTCTCGGCACCATCGCGTTTAAGAAGGAGAATTACCCAGCCGCGCAGGAGAACCTGCAGAAGTCGATCGACGCGTACCCCAGCGACCCGGATCCGGTGGTGGTTCTGCGTCTGGCGCTGGCGATTGACAAACAGGCAACTGCGGCTGTCGATCGAGATAAGCAATTGGCGGAAAAGTTGTATGCGGATGCGCTCAAGGTGGCGAACCGCGCGGTGGAATTGACACAGGACAATACCAAGGCTGGTACTACAGCGCGCAACGAGCGCGCGCGCCTGCAGCAGCTTACCGGAGGCGCGGCCCCGGTTCAACCGCAGACTCCGCCAAAGAATTGACCGCCGCTCTTGTAGAGACGGGGCTTGCCCCGTCTCCAGCGCGGCAAGTCTCAGACGCGGCAAGCCGTGTTTCTACCCAATGAAGTTACGCGAGATCATGACGCTCGAAGAAAACCTGGGTCACCGCTTCCAGCGCCCCGAACTGCTGGAGCAGGCGCTGACCCACAGCTCGCAAGCGCGCGAAGTGGAGGCGCTGGGCTTGGGCGGCGGTCCGCCTGCCGGGGACAACGAAATGCTCGAGTTCCTGGGAGACGCCGTGCTCGGGCTGGCCACCAGCGAGGCACTCTTTCACCGCTTCCCCGAATTCCAGGAAGGGCATCTTTCCAAGCTGCGCGCTCATCTAGTGGGGCAGCGCCATCTGCTACAGGTGGCCGAGCGGCTTGAGATTGGCCATTACATGCGGCTCGGCCGCGGCGAAGAAAAAAGCGGCGGCCGCAACAAGGCCAGCCTGCTGGTGGACGCGCTGGAGGCCGTCCTGGCCGCGCTCTATCTCGACGGCGGATGGACGGTGGCGCGGGATTTTATCGTGCGCGCGATCGTGGAACCGGAACTGGCCCACATGAATTTGGAAACCAGCGCCATTCCCGTGATGGATTTCAAGTCCGCGTTGCAGGAAGCCCTGCAAGCCCGAGACGGATTGCAGCCGGTTTACGCGCTGGTGAAGGAAGAAGGCCCGGAACACAAGAAGACCTTCACGGTTGAGGTGAGATTGCCGGAGGCGGGACAATTCGTGGGGCGCGCTCAGGGCGCGACCAAGAAGGGCGCGGAACAGGAAGCGGCGCGCCAGGCTTTGGAGCATCTGGCGGCGTTGCCTGGGGCGCGGCAATCGAATGGCGGGAAAGGCGGCGGCACGTTCTAGTGCTATGACCGAGTGATAAGTCATACGGTGGAGCGACGGGCGTCTCGCCCGTCCCGCCGGGCGTGGACGCCCGGCGCTCCACCAACAAAAATGGATCGACCGTAGTAACAATCACGCGGTCACGGCACTAGCAAGGGTGCACCTGATTTCCCGTGGAGACGCGGCTTGCCGTGTCTCGCTCCGGCCGCAAATTTCGGGGCGCCCCACGCAAGAGACGGGGCCAGCCCCGTCTCTACAGAAGAATCATGTCGTGGACTGAAAAGATTTTCGCCGGGAATTGGCCCGCGACCGTACAATCGGTGGCGGGAACGGTGGTGATCGCCGTTTTCGTGGTTACGTTTCTCGCGCAGGCGTTTACCATCCCTTCGGAATCCATGGAGCAAACCCTGCTGATCGGCGACTACCTGCTGGTCGATAAATTTTGCTTCGGCGGCAACGCCGGCAACCGTCTCTTGCGCCTCTTGCCCTATCGCAAGGTCCGGCGCGGCGACATCGTCGTCTTCCATTATCCGGTGAATCCCGCGCAGGACTTCGTGAAGCGGGTCGTGGCCTTGCCCGGAGACCGCCTGCGCCTCATCAATAAGCGCGTCTACATCAACGGCATCGCCGCGCAGGAGCCCTATGCGCAACACAGCCCGGCGCCGCGCGATTCTTATCGCGACGACTTTCCGCGCACCGATTCTCCCGCTTACGGAGTGGATGCGAAATGGTGGAAGGAAATGCCGAAACTGGTCGAAGACCACCAGTTGATTATTCCCGAGGGCCACTATTTTGTAATGGGCGACAATCGCGACGACAGCCAGGACAGCCGCTACTGGGGCTTCGTGCCGCGCGAAAATATCGTTGGGCGCCCGCTTTTGATTTACTGGTCGTCGGCCAATTTGAGCAACGATCTTCCCGCATCGCCCAGCGTGGGTGATAGACTTTATCACCTCGCCTACGCGGCCACTCATGTGTTCCAGATGACGCGCTGGGGACGTGCTTTCAGGCTGGTGCGCTGAGGCTGGCAGGCCGATGCTGAAGAAATTTTTCGAATGGATGGCAAACGTGGCAAAAAAGGAAAAAGAAGAAGTCATGGCTAACGGAAAGGCCGGCGAAAAGCCGGTGAACGAGAAGCCGCGCGAAACCACGGTGGAATTCCTGGCCTCGCTGGCGGGAGTGCTGGTCACGGGCCTGTTCATCATCACATTTGTTCTGCAGGCGTTTGAGATCCCATCGAGTTCGATGGAGGACACGCTGCTCATCGGCGACCACTTGTTCGTGAACCGCGAGCAGTTCGCGCCGCCGACGCGTTGGATGGGACGGCTGATGCCCTATCGCGATGTCCGCCGCGACGAAATTGCCGTGTTCATGTCGCCCGAACAGCCGGGCCTGTTCCTGGTGAAACGGATCATAGGCATTCCCGGCGACCGCATCCACCTGCGCGACGATGTCGTTTACCGCAACGGCGAGAAACTCGTGGAGCCGTTCGTCCGCCATAAACGGGAGGAACACAACCTCTACACCGATAATTTTCCCGCCGTTCCGCCATTGGAATACTACGGGGTGAGAAACGAAAAATGGGCGGAGGAATTGCCTTCGCATGTCGTGGGAGACGACATCGTGGTGCCGCCGGACAGCTACTTTGCCATGGGCGACAACCGCGACGTAAGCTACGATAGCCGCTTCTGGGGCTTTATTCCGCGGCAAAACGTGATTGGCCGCCCCATGTTCGTCTATTGGTCGTTCGAGACCCCGAGCGACCAGTACGAAATGCGCGATTGGGACGACCGCGTGAAATTCCTGGCGCACATCGTCATTCACTTCTTCGATGAAACGCGCTGGTCGCGCACCCTCAGGATGGTGAAGTGAAATTTCTTTTTTCCAGGCGCGGGCTGGCCGCGGTCGCGGCCCTCGTGCTGGTCTTGTTCCTGTACCGGCCGGGCGTGTACAAGTTGCGGACCCGGATTTCGACTTCCATCGGAAGAGCGCTGGGCCGCAGGGTCGCCCTCGATAACGTGCGCTTGCGCATTCTGCCGCGGCCGGGCTTCGAGCTTGAGGGGCTCGTCGTCTACGACGATCCCGCATTCGGCGAGGAGCCGATGATCCGCGCGCAGGAAGTTTCCGCCGCCATCCGCTTTCGTTCCCTGCTTCGCGGGCGGCTCGAAATCGCGACCCTGAGCGCGACCGATCCCAGCGTCAATCTCGTCCGCAACCGGGAAGGACGCTGGAATCTGGCGGGCCTGATGGAACGCAACGCGCGGATTCCCGCGGCTCCCACCGGAAAACCGGCTTCCGAGCGCCGTCCGGCGTTCCCTTACCTCGAAGCCAGCGGCGCGCGCATCAATTTCAAACTCGGACAGACGAAAAAATCCTACGCGCTGACGGATGCCGACGTGGCGCTTTGGCAGGATTCGGAAAATTCCTGGCGCTGTCGCATCAAGGCCGTGCCCGTGCGCACGGACTTCAATCTCACCGATACCGGCCTCGTCCAGATCGACGCCGCGTGGCAACGCGCTGGGAGCTTGCGGCTGACCCCGCTGCGGATCGCGATGCAATGGAAGAATGGACAACTGGGACAGATCACGCAATTGCTGAGCGGAAAAGACCGGGGATGGCGCGGCGGAGTGACTTTCACGGCGAAATTATCGGGCACTCCCGAAGCGCTGCGCATCGAGAGCCAGGCCGCAATCGAAGATTTCCGGCGCTACGACATTGTTGGCAACGAAAGCGTGCGCCTGGGGACCAGTTGCTCGGGACGGTATAACGCGGTCGTGAGCACACTGGCCGATCTGCTGTGCGAATCTCGTGTGGGCAGCGGGACCCTCAGCCTGCGTGGGAGCTTGGCCCTGTTCGCGCCAGCGCCCACCTACGATCTGACGCTCAAGCTTGAGAAGGTGCCGCTGACCTCCGCGCTGCGCTTGCTGCGCCAGGCGAAAAAGCAGCTTCCCGGCGATCTCACCACCAGTGGATTGCTGAATGCCGAGTTCCGCGCCACGCGCGGCGTTTCCGATGTTCGCGAGGACGGTGGAGCGACGGGCGTCTCGCCCGTCCAGCCGGGCAAGTACGCCAGGATCTCCACTGCGCGGCGCGGATTAGTGTCGCGCCCATTGCAGACCCCATCGCAAGCCCCATTGGAGGAATGGACCGGAAGCGGCGCGGCGACCAATGTGCGCCTGTCGTCGAAGGCGCGGAAGAGCGAGGTTGAATTCGGAGCCATTCCGCTGACGCTCGTGGCCACCGATTCGCCGGAGGTGTTGCCGCGCGGCAAGCCGGCTCGCTCGCTCCCACAAGGACGCACCTCGGGAAAAGGGCAGGAGCCCGCGGGACCTTGCCTGCGCATTGGCCCGGTTACACTGACGACAAACGCCTCCGCGCCGGTGAACGCGGGCGGTTGGATCTCCGCTCGCGGCTATCGCTTTTTTCTGCGCGGCGATATCGAACTGAAAGATCTGTTCCGTCTGGAGGACGCGCTGGGCCTGGCATTTGCGCGCCCGGCGGCGGAAGGCGCGGCCCAAGTGGATGTCAGCGTCTCTGGCCCGTGGCAGGGATTTGCCGTTCCCGCTGCCTTGGGGACTGCGCAATTGCGCGACGTGCGCGCCGAGATGCGCGGACTGAACGCGCCAATTGAGATTGCCTCCGCCGCTCTGTCTCTCACTCCGGACGCGGTGTCGATGCGGAAGATTTCCGCCCGCATCGGCGACACGCATTGAGCGGCGAAGTTACGGCGCCCCGGAATTGCGCCGCTCCGAGCGCGGCTCCGAATTTCGTTCCGAGCGCCGTTCCAGGCCCCGCCCCGAATTGCGTCTTTCAGTTCGATCTCACCGCCGACCAGCTTTCGACCGCGGATCTCGCCGATTGGTTCACACCGCATCCCGCCAAACGTCCCTGGTACCGCATTTTGAATTCGAGCCAAACGCCAGGCGCCTCGCCGCTGCTCGCCCTTCAAGCGCGCGGCGCCCTGCATGTCGGGCGGTTCGGATTGAAAAAGGTGTCCGCTACGCAGGTAGCGGCCGCAGTCGAACGTCGATCGCGGCAGGATTCGACTGAACGCTCTGCGCGCGCAACTTCTGCAAGGCACGCATCTGGGGAACTGGACGATTGATGTGTCAGCTCATGATGTGTCAACTCATGATGCGTCAGCTCACGATGCGTCGACCGGGCCCGTGCACTACCACGGCACGGGCGCGTTGCGCGGCATTTCCCTGGCGCAGGTGGGCGCGTCGTTCGAATACGATGAGCAATACGTCGAGCAATACGTCGTTCAGCAATACGAACGATGCCTGGATCGCCGGGACCGCCGACGGAGACTTCGATCTGGATGGGTCCGGCGACAGCTTTCGCGATCTGCTGGCGCGCTCCGACGGCAAGTTGCGGTTCGTAATGCGGAACGGCAGCCTGACGCATATTGCCATCCCCGGCTCGCCCGCGCCTTTGCCCGTGCACCGGTTCGCGGGAAAGCTGCATCTGAAAAAAGGCGTTTGGGAACTTTCCGCCGCCAGACTGGAATCGCGCGACGGAATTTATCTGGTCAGCGGAACGGCATCCGCGAGCACCGGGTTTGACTTCGTGTTGACGCGTGGCGACAAGCAATCGTGGAGTCTCACGGGAACGCTGGCCAAACCGCGCCTCGTCAGCCACAGAGAAGGCAATCGAACCGCAGCCGACGCACCGACTGTCCAACCGTAAATGGAATTGTCGTCTTGGACTATTGGTGTAACCCTGACCATTGGTTGCTTAGGGGTACCCCCCCTTATTTCTCTAAAATCTTGAATCTAAAGGACATTATTTTCAAAATCTTCACAACAAAGGGGTTAGAGGTAAAATCTTGATAGCAAAGGAGTTGGTGGTATGGCGAAATTTCGCCTTCCTTTAGAATCAAAGGGTTACGGCATGAGATGCTGGCAAAATCTTGATTTCAAAGAACTTAGAAAATAATTTGAGGCCCGCACTGAGCGGTTATCTAAGTACTATTATAACTCTGTTGTCAAGGGGTAAATAGCGTTTTTAGATAGTGGCGCAGCAAGCTGCGAGCTACAAGCACCCAGGTTAACGCCCAAAAGACGGGCGCAAACCCTTCGACAAGCTCAGGGCAGGCTCTGGGGCACCAGGCCCTCTTAGCTTGCTTGCGTTAATACATCAGACTGGCTAAGGGTAACAAGATTTGACAGACACGCGATTTTCAATTCGGCATACTTTGTCAAGAACACATCAAAATCGTTGTGTTCTCGTTTGCAATGCCAGCGTCCCCAAGCGGATGAAGCAGCATCAATCACATGGATCGTAAGCGCCGCTATACCGCGTAAGGCTTCAAAAGTAGTACCTTCAACCGTGACATTCCCATCCAACGCATCGGCAGCTATGAAGGCTCGATGTCTTCCGTTAATAGCCAGTTCTCGACGTTCCTCACGCACTTCCGCTTCGTCGTCATTTTCCCCCATATCCCAGTCAATAGTTGGCCTTAACTGAATGCCTGAAACATAGGCCGGTGTACCTGTCATTATGTCTTCCAACGACATAGGCGTTGCAGGCGTTTCCGTCTCGCCGCGCGGGGCGTTTTCTTTGTGTCTAATGTTCGTGCTCCCACAGCCGGGTTTATTAGTGGGGGTACCATCGCGGCCCACCGAAAATTCTCGGCAGTATTTCGGCATAAGCTCCTTTCGGACTTTCCATGAGTCGTGACAATCCAAACACTCCCAATGAGTGTTGCGAACGATGAAGATAGGTTGCGTCAGAACTTTATTTCGCATATGACGATCCGCGTTCTCAACCGCCTGCCGGTACTGTTCGCTTCGCACACGATTAAGGCCAGCAGTGAGCGGTTCCAGAGCCTTATAGTGTCTTTCGCGGATGCGTGAATGTTCCTCTCGGAGTTCCTCTTCACGCAATAGCTCGGACAAGTAGGCGATTTTGTCTTTCACATATTCCACCAATGCGAAATACGCATCATTCTCATCTAATCCTTCACGACTGGTCGTGTCCTGAAGTAGTGGGTTACAGTCTTTGGAGATATGTATCGTTCCTTCCAAATAGTTGGGTTTTAGCCGAAATCGGCTACCTTTCAAGTAGCGCATTCGTAAATCTGCAGCCAATCACCTTCAGGTCCAGGTTCGCCATAGGGTCTGACTCGGCAGCCGTCACGAAAAATCCTTACTCCGACATTCCAGTCAGCATCCGCGTCTCCTCCCCTGGCTCGTTCCGATGGCGCTAACCCTTGGCCGAAGTATCTAAGTCTTCCTTGTATAGCCCCGAAAGGTGGCGAGCGATCTGATTGGTCTTTCTTTCGGTACCTTGATCTTGCACATAGATCTGTGTAGTCTCCTGACCATCTGCGGCAACTTGAAACTCAAAACGATGTGTTTCTTTTCCTGCAAGAGGGTTCTCCAAAGTGCCGTTAAGGTCTCGCCAGGGTGTTTGGAAATTAATTTTAAAGTCTGTTGCAGCAACTTCGGGGTCAATCAGATAGGCAAGCTGGGCGCGGAGTTTTTGAAGACGCGACTTTTTCCAATGGGTTCGGAGGGGGTATATCGTTAATTGGGTTCCTTGTTCAGGTTCAAAGTTGTCTGGCTTTTTTCGTTTCACAGGATATGTATAGTCGCTCAATTCCCGCTTCTCGATCGAGCTCATCCCAATCAAATACTATTTTAAACAGATGACTTTGCCCTGCTGTTCGTGTTCGGAGAACCAACTTGTGGCCAAGTTTATGCGCAGCAAAACGTCCTACACCTTTTAGGCCAAGTCGTCTGCGGTGGAAAATCGGGCTACGAATTTCCCTCACTTTATTTTCTGTAGCCAGCCACATCCATTTTGAACTCAGGTCTTCCTCTGTCATGCCGCTGCCGTTATCCTGGATTTCGATCCGCTGTTCGTCCGATTCGCTGAACTGGACTGTAACGCAGGTTGCATCTGCGTCGTATGCGTTCTTTACTAGTTCAATGACCGCTGTCGTTTCGTCCTTTAACTGTTCCGCGCCAAGTCGAGCCGGCATGGCCGCCCCAGTTCAAAACGTAGCACACGCTCTGCATCATCGACGCTTGGTTGTAAAGTCATGGATAGCTCCTTTAGGCGCTCAATCGTTGTTTTACGGTACAAGAAACCGGAGGTTCTTGGCGCTTGCTGCAACGTCGCTTCCGCTTTCCGTCTCGGGCAACTAGAATTTGGTCCGCAGGTACGTTTTCGCTTAGAGCATATGTCCCTCGTGCTAGTCGGACGAAAGCCCTGTTCTTTACTATGTGCGCCAATATGTTGAAGGGAGTTCCGCCCCCGGGTATTGGGTATCCGCGACGGAGGAATTCCTGATGAATTTCGCTGATGTGGAGGGGCTTGCCGGCATCCTCCAATACTTTTCTTACAGAGTCTCTGACAGTGACAGCGGTCGGCCTGAGAATAGAGCTATCGACTGCACAAATCTGCTGAGGTTCGATGCCCTTTTCATCCACGGCCAACATCTGCCGCACTAATTCCAGCTTGCGCACAGAACGCTGGAGTTCTGATTCGACTTCGCTGTAGCGCTGCCGAAGCGCCTCGATTTGAGCATTAAGTTCTTGCTCCCACTGCCGTAGCTGCCCCGGCTCAATCATTGTCATATATACGCTATATACCACATCATATGGCCCGACTGTCAAGAACAAAATACACTCTTACCACTTGAAAAGGGCAGGCTCAGGGACACCTTGCGAGGGATCTGTATTTTCGCGGCAAACTACAGATCCCTCGCTTTCGCTCGGGATGACAATTCATGAAAAGTGTTGTCTGTCCGCTGCTCTCCGACTTTTACCACAGGCGGCTAAGGCCGCATAAAGAGAGCGCAGTTACCGCAGCGCTGAAGCGCTCCACCCCATCACGCCAAAACCAGGCGTGCTGGGGACCCCGGCGCTGCGCCACCCAAAAGCGAGCGCTCGAATCGAGTTTTTCGGCGGCCTGCTAGGGAAACTCTGAATAAGTATCTTGTTGCCCCAGGAGCACTGTGAAGATGCGGCTTTTTCGCGGGCGAGGGCGCCCGCGCCACACTTGGATCAGGGAGCCTCCCTAGGCTGCGAACCTTTGAGGTGCGACGCTACGGTATGTACCCTGC
>CAVYVX010000013.1:0-15298 GCA_963772155.1 uncultured Acidobacteriaceae bacterium
CGTTTTTTATCGTCCGAATCCATCGCGCTTGATTTCTCAGAACCTGTCCAAAAACTCACGCTTTGAAGGGGACGGGCTTCAGCCCGTCCGTTGAGGCTACAAAACGACGCGGCTTTCAGCCGCTGAGGGAATGAGTTCGCAAGCCATGCCGCCCCTCGGGGGCTGAAGCCCCCTATCATTTTGCGTTCGTACGTACGGGCTGAAGCCCGTACCCTTCAAAATCCAACAGTTTCTGGACAGGTTCTCGGGCGATCGCGATATCGATGGGGAAGTTACACGCCCACCGGCTGCTTCGCTTGCACCGGGACCGGAGTCAACCAGCGATAGCGGTCCGCTTTCTCCCCGCAAACTATGCCGAAAAACTCCGCTTGCAGAGATTTCGTCACGGGCCCGATCTTGCCCTCGCTCACGGCGATTTTGTCGACCGAGCGAATGGGCGTGATTTCCGCGGCCGTGCCGGTGAAGAACACTTCATCTGCGATGTAGAGCGACTCGCGCGGAATCTGCTGCTCCACGATCTTGATGCCAAGATCGCGCGCAATCTGCATTACCGAGTCGCGCGTGATGCCCGGCAGCACAGAGTTGCCCGGCGGAGCCGTGTGCAGCACGCCATTGCGAACCACGAATAGGTTCTCGCCCGATCCTTCACTCACGAATCCGTTCACATCGAGCGCGATGCCCTCGGAATAGCCGTTGACCATCGCTTCCATCTTGATAAGTTGCGAGTTCATGTAATTCGCGCCCGCCTTCGCCATCGCCGGCAGAGTGTTGGGCGCGATCCGCGTCCACGAAGAAATGCAAACGTCCACGCCTTCGCTCGCATCCGTCCCCAGATATTTCCCCCATGAAAAATTCGCGATATAAACTTCGGTGGGCGAGTTGAAGGGAGTAACACCCATTTCTCCGTATCCGCGAAGCACGATGGGCCGGATGTAACAGGGCCACACGCCGTTCTCTTTCACCAGCTTCACCATGGCGTCCACGAGCTCGTCGCGCGTGAAAGGCACGTCGGTGCGGTAAATGCGGGCCGAGTCAATGAGCCGCTGCATGTGTTCCGCAGCGCGAAAAATCGCGGGGCCGCTGGGCAGCGCGTAGCAGCGAACGCCTTCAAACACGGATGAGCCGTAGTGCACAACATGAGACATCACGTGCAACGTAGCGTCATCCCACGCTATAAATTTGCCGTTGTGCCAGATTTTGTCCGTTTTCTCGATGGGCATGCAGACTCCTTCGCACAGAAATTAGCGGAAGCGGGCTATGAATTCTCCGATACTGCAATACTAGAACGACCGAAGAGCGTTTGACTTCCAGGATGGAATTATAACGTCCCAACGCGGCGGAAATTCACTTTTCCTTCGCATCGTCCTGCGCAATCTTCAAACGTGTGGCCGCGCGCTGCAATGCGTCTTCGGCCCGCGTGTAGTCAATCTGCGGATCGTTGCTCTTGAGGCGCTGTTCGGCCCGGTCTCTGGCTTTTTGCGCGCGCTCTATGTCGATTTCCTGCGGACGCTCCGCCGCTTCCGCCAGGATCGTCACCTTGTCCGGCAGCACTTCCGCGAACCCCCACGCCACCGAGAGCGTGTGCTCGGCGCCGCTCGCCCGGTAAGTAATCGCGCCGACGGCAAGCTCGGTAATCAGAGGAGCGTGCCCGGGAAGTATCCCCAGATACCCGCCCAAGGCCGGAATCTGCGCTTCCTCCGCCGCATCCTTCACCAGCAGGCGGGAGGGAGTAACGATTTCGAGTTGGAAAGTGTTAGTCACAGATATCAGTTCTCAGTTCCCAGTTTTCGGTTCTCAGAACAAATTCACTCTGTCATCCTGAGCGAAGCGAAGGACCTATGCATTTGCTTGCAGCGCCGGAATGCAGAGGTCCTTCGCTTCGCTCAGGATGACAAAACAAAGAGCGCTACGCTGCCGCGCCTTTCATGTTCTTCGCCGTCTCCAGCACTTCCTCGATCGTTCCCTTCATATAGAACGCCTGCTCCGGAATGTCGTCGTACTTTCCTTCCACGATGCCGCGAAAACCTTTGACTGTGTCGGCAATTTTTACATAGCGACCGGGGGTTCCCGTGAATTGCTCGGCCACAAAGAAGGGCTGGGAGAGGAACTTCTGGATTTTCCTGGCGCGGGCGACCGTCACTTTTTGGTCTTCGCTAAGTTCGTCGATGCCCAGAATGGCGATGATGTCCTGGAGGTCTTTGTAAGTTTGCAGAGTCTTCTTGACCATCTGCGCCACATCGTAATGGTCCTGGCCGACGATGCGAGCATCGAGAATGCGCGAAGTGGAAGCCAGCGGATCCACCGCCGGATAAATTCCAATCTCCGTGAGTGCGCGCGAAAGTACGGTCGTCGCGTCCAGGTGGGCGAAGGTAGTTGCTGGAGCTGGGTCCGTCAAATCGTCCGCTGGCACATAAATCGCCTGCACCGAAGTCACCGACCCCTTCTTAGTAGAAGTAATCCGCTCCTGTAACTCGCCCATTTCAGTGGCTAAGTTGGGCTGATAACCGACGGCGCTGGGCATGCGGCCCAAGAGGGCGGACACTTCGGAGCCGGCCTGGGTAAAGCGGAAAATATTGTCGATAAAGAGGAGCGTATCGGAGCCTTCTTCGTCGCGGAAATACTCGGCTACGGTCAGAGCAGTGAGCGCCACGCGGAGACGCGCTCCGGGGGGCTCGGTCATCTGGCCATAGATCAACGCGGCTTTCGACTCGTCGGGCTTGCCGGGCTTGATAACTCCCGACTCGCTCATATCCAACCAGAGGTCGTTGCCTTCTCGGGTGCGCTCACCTACTCCGGCGAACACGGACAATCCTCCATGCTGCTTGGCGACGTTGTTGATCAGTTCCATGATGACCACGGTCTTACCGACGCCGGCGCCGCCGAAAAGACCGACCTTTCCGCCTTTCAAGAACGGTTGGATTAGGTCGATTACTTTTATGCCGGTCTCGAACATCTCCGCGGTGGTGGACTGTTCATCGAAAGCGGGCGCGAGGCGGTGGATCGGCATTCGCTTTTCATGGACGATTGGGCCAAGATTGTCCACGGGCTCGCCGATCACGTTCATGACGCGGCCCAGCGTGCCGCGGCCGACAGGCGCGGAGATCGGCCCACCCTGATCAATGGCCTTCATGCCACGCACCATGCCGTCGGTGGGTTCCATGGCGACGCAGCGGACGCGGCCTTCGCCGAGGTGCTGCTGCACTTCGAGGATTACGTTGACCGGGGAAGGCACGGTGAAACCCTCGTCGACGACGCGGAGGGCCTCGTAGATGGGAGGCATGGCGGCTTCGGTGAATTGCACGTCGACGGCGGGGCCGGCGATTTGGATTACATGTCCGATGATTTCTGGCATAAGACCTCAGCTGCGAGCTTCGAGCTATGAGCTCCGAGCAAGCAAAATAAAAAACCTCAGGGGCTAAAAACCCAAATCTTCTTCACTGCATCATAGGCACGACCAAGGTCGTGCCCTTCCCAAAATCTTCTCTCAAATCAACGCCGGCGTTGTTCGCTCGAAGCTCGTAGCTCGAAGCTCGCAGCCTCCCTATGTTTGCGCTGCCGCTCCACTTACTATCTCTATAATTTCCTTTGTGATCTTGGCTTGGCGCGCGCGATTCATTGCCAGGGTCAACGCATCGATCATATCGCTGGCGTTGGTGGTGGCCGCATCCATTGCCGTCATGCGGGCAGCGTGCTCGGCGGCGACGGATTCCAGCAACGCGTGAAATATCTGGATGCCGAGGTACTTCGGCAAAATTCCCTGAAAAAGCCGTTCGGGCGGCTGCTCGTAGATGTAATCGACGGGCAACGTGGCAAACTTCGCGGCGGCCTTATCGACGGCGCTGGTATCGGCAGGACGCATACCGACGCCGGCCGACTTCGCCGCTTCGATGCGCTGCATGCGTTCTTCTTCCGAAGCCTCTTCGGCCATTTGGATATCGACTTCGCCGATTTCCTTGATGGGCAAGAGGCGCTCGGCAACCAGGCGTTGCGCGATGACCGATTTGAATTCGTTGAAGAGAATATATACTCCGTCAATCTCGCCACGGGTGTAGCTGGCGATCACGCTCTCGCTTAAAGTGGAGGCGAAATTGTGTTCGACCTTGCCGAGAACTCCGACGTATTCGCCGACGATTTGCACGCGGCCGGAGCGGGCAACGGCTGCATTGTCTGGTTGGACGGGCGAGACGCCCGTCTCTCCATTTCCTTGTGCCCCATCGGCAGAAGCTCTCTCTGGTGCCATCGGATAACGTCGGCGCATGAAGTCGCGGCCTTTGCGCCCGATGCATTCGACATCGATATTTTGCTCGGGCTTCGATTGGATGAATTTCATCGCCATCTTCAGGATATTGGTGTTGAATGCGCCGGCCAGACCTTTGTCTCCGGTGACTACGATCAGCAGAATGGTTTTTTCCGGGCGTTCGGCGAGGAGCGGATGACGCGGCTCTCCGGTGATCGGATCGTAGATATCGGCGCGCGAGACGAGCGACTTGAGAACGTTGGTGAGCATCCGCGAATAGGGACGCGCGGCGAGGGCGCCTTCCTGGGCGCGGCGCAGTTTGGCCGCCGAGACGGTCTTCATGGCCTTGGTGATCTGCAGCGTGTTAATTACGCTGCGGATGCGGCGCCGGATGTCGAGAACGTTGGGCATTTACGAGTTCTCAGTTCCCAGTTCTCAGTTCTCAGTTTCAGTCAAATTCTCCCGGGTTTTGGGTTAACTGGGAACTGGGAACTGAGAACCGAGAACTTTACTTTGCTACTACTTTTCTTGAATCCACAAACTGCTGTTTGGCTTCTTTGATTACTCGGGACAATTCCGCTTTAAGATTATCGTCGAGTATTTTCTTTTCCATGATGGCATTGAGCAGGCCGGGATTCGCGGTTTCGACGTACTTATAAAGATCTTTCTCAAAGTCGCGCACCTGTTCGACCGGCAGATCGTCAAGCGCTCCGCTGGTACCGGCGAAGATAATTAGGATCTGTTTCGAGAACGGCAGCGGCGAAAACTGCCCCTGCTTCAGGAGTTCCACCAGATGCTTGCCGCGGTTGAGCTGTTGTTGCGTGGCTTTGTCGAGGTCGCTGCCGAACTGCGCGAAGGCAGCCAGTTCGCGGTACTGGGCCAGCTCAAGCTTCAGGCTTCCGGCGACCTGGCGCATGGCTTTGATCTGGGCGCTGCCGCCGACGCGGCTTACGGAGAGTCCAACGTTTACGGCGGGACGCACGCCTTGGTTGAATAAGTCGGTTTCCAGATAAATCTGGCCGTCGGTAATGGAAATGACGTTGGTCGGAATGTAAGCGGCAACGTCGCCCGCCTGGGTTTCGATGACGGGAAGCGCGGTAAGCGACCCTCCGCCGTTCTTATCGCTCAACTTAGCGGCGCGCTCTAACAGACGCGAGTGGAGATAGAAAACGTCTCCGGGATAGGCTTCGCGGCCGGGAGGGCGGCGGAGTAAGAGCGATATCTCGCGATAAGAGGCGGCATGTTTGGAAAGATCGTCGTAGATACAAAGGGCGTGGCGCCGGTTGTCGCGGAAATACTCGCCCATGGCGCAGGCCGCGTAAGGAGAAATGTACTGCATGGGAGCGGGTTCGGAGGCCGACGCGGCGACCACAATGGTGTATTCCATGGCGCCGGCATCTTCGAGAATCTTGACCACCTGCGCGATGGAGCTGCGCTTCTGGCCGATGGCGTTGTAGATGCAAATGAGGTCGTTGCCCTTGTTATTGATGATGGTGTCGAGGGCAACGGCGGTCTTGCCGGTTTGGCGGTCGCCGATGATGAGCTCGCGCTGTCCTCGGCCGATGGGGATCATGGAGTCGATGGCCTTGAGTCCGGTGGCCATGGGCTCGCGCACGGGCTGGCGTTCAACGACGCCGGGAGCGAGGCGTTCGAAGGGAATGAATTTATCGGTGGCGATGGGGCCCTTATCGTCTATCGGCACGCCGAGCGAGTTGACGACGCGACCGATGAGGGCTTCGCCGACGGGCACGCTCATGATGCGGCCGGTGCGCTTGACTTCGTCGCCTTCCTCAATCCCGGTGTATTCGCCAAGGATGACGACGCCGACCAGGTCCTCTTCGAGGTTCATGGCGATGCCGGCGACGCCGTGCGGGAAGCTGAGTAACTCGCCGGCCATGACCTTATCGAGGCCGTAAACACGGGCGATACCGTCGCCGAGGGTGATGACTGTGCCAACTTCGTCGACCGCGATCTTGGACTCGTAGTTATCGATTTGCTCGCGGATAAGCTGGGTGATTTCGTCTGCTTTGATTTGTGCCATATAAGTCAGCTATCGGCTCTCAGTTTTCAGCTCCCAGTTCTTTCGTTGCAGGGACGCTCTTGGCTGCGTCCCGACTGGCTTCGAGCTTCGAGCTACGAGCTGCGAGCGAACTGGATTGCTCGCAGCTCGTGGCTCGCAGCTCGCAGCTCTCAGTCTTCCATCAACTGCTCCCTTATCCGCTCCAGCTGGCCCTTTACCGAGCCATCGTAGATGGCGCTGCCTACTTGGACGACGGCGCCGCCTAATAATGTGGCGTCTTGTTCGTATCTAGCCCGGACTTTCTTGCCAGTCATTTTTGCGATCTCGGCTTCCAGCATTTGTTTCTCGGAGTCGCTCAGTGGGCGCGCGGCGCTGACTTGCGCTTCGGCGAAGCCCTGGCGGTCGTTCAATTCCTGTTCCAACTGTTTCAGTATCTCGCTAAAAAGTGGGAGCCTGCGGTTGTCTGTGATTACGGCGACGAAATTCCGCACTTGCCTGATTGTGCCCAGGCGCGCGGCGATGGCGTCGAGCACGGCGCGTTTGCGGTCTCCGGGGATGGATGGATTTTCGAGCACGCGGCGCAATTGGTCGCTATCCTTGAGCAGGGCGTCGATGCTGCGCAATTCCTGAAGGGCGCGTGCGGGATCGATCTGGTTCTTCGGCGACATTACTACATCGGCGAAAGCGCGGGCATAGACGCCGACCACGGAAGCCATGGCTAGTGTCCGTCCTTTCCGCCGTCTTTCTCATGGTCGTGCGAAGAAGGATTCGGAGCCAGCTTCGAGGCGAAGGCGCGGACGAGTACCTGATCGGTGCTGGAATCAACGTTGATCTGGCGGCGGGCCAGGGCGATGGCCAGGTCCGCGGTATGGGTAGTGAGTTCGCGGCGGGCCTGCTTGGCGGCGGCGGCGATTTCCCGCTCGGCGGCGACGACCACTTGGCGAACGTCTTCTTCGGCGGCTTTCTGGATGCGGGCGTCTTCGGCGTTGGATTCCTTTTCGGCGCTGGCCTGCATCTGGCCGATTTCCACAGCCAACTGGCGGAGACGATTCTCGATTTCGGCCAAACGGCGGTTCGCATCCTGACTGGCGGCGCGCGCTTCTTGCAAGGCCTGCTGGATCGTTGCGTTGCGATTGCGCAACATTCCCGGCACGAACTTGCGCGCGGCCCAGAACACTACTACGACAATGATGGCGAAGTTCAGAAAGAGCGCCAGCATGTAGGCCCGATGCGCGCTCCATCCTGTCATGCGCGCCAGCCACTGGACGGGCGCGGCGTACTTTAGATTGGCGTTTTCTTCCTGGTCTTCTCCGGCGGACTTTTGCGCGGGCTCGGGCGCGGGCTGATTGGCTGCGGCGGCTTGGCGATCGGCGGACGATTGTGCGGAAGTTTGGGCTGCGGTTTGTTCCTGCGCGTGGGCAAGCCGTGCGGAAGCAACCAGCAAGCAGCCAAAGAGGACAATCGCCAGCAGCAGTCGGAAGATTGCCGATATCGTTTTCATTGACCACCAGCCTGGCTGGGCGACGCCATGGGGCGCAGCACGGTGCGCACAATATCGCTGGCAAGTCTGGCCGCGTCCGCTTGCAGCTTCGACATGGCTTGCTTTTTATCTTCCTCCATGGCGGCGCGGGCCTGGTTGACTTGTTCCTGGGCGCGGGTGCGGGCTTCGGTCACGGCCTGGCTGCGCGACTGGCTGGCCTGCTGGCGGCGGGCCTCTTGGTCCTGAAAAATCTTCTGGTGCGCTTCACGGAGGCGCTGCTCGTAGTCGGCAGTGCGGGCCTCGGCGGCAGCGATATCGGCGCGCGCTTTTTCCATCGCTCCCTGAGTGCGGTGGCGGCGCTCGGCGAGCACGGCGGTCAGCGGGCGATGGACGAGGAAGGTATAGAGAATGTAAAGCGCCCCCAGCAGGATGACCGTGGGCACGGCCCCAAGCAGTAATTCGCCTAGTTGTTGGAGTGTCTGATCCATTTTTCGATGATCGTTTCCGATGATCGCGCAGACGATCGAATCTTTACCGATCTTAAACTGGTTGATCCGCTTAGAAGAGGAGCTTCCCCTAAAAATTTCAAAGTAACACTGCGGCGAGAAAGGTGTCAATGATCGGGCGTCAATCGGGCGTCAATCGGGCGAGCTGTTGCGGGGATTGTACCAAATTGAAGCAGAGTTGGAGGCTGGAAAGAAAAAAGCCGATGGAGTTTCGCGGCGATTGCCTTTAGAATTAGTCGCTTCACTTTAGAACGAATTGCTCGACAGCGAGATTCTCTTGTCCAGGATACTTCGTCGATACCGGGATCTATGGCGCTTCCGGGCGCCGTTGAGCGCGAGTGAAATCCGGCGCACGGAGCGCTGGCTGGCGTCGGCGCGGGTGGCGCTGACTTGTGCGGCGGAGGTCACGCTGTGGATGGAGCCGGCGCGCGGATTCGTGTACTCGCGCTGGCTGTACTGGCTGCTGACGGTGTACCTGGCGCATGCGGTGGTGGTGATGTTGCTCGTGCGCTTGCGGCCGCAATCGACCCTCGCTTTCCGTCTGGTGGTGCACGCGGTGGACATTCTGTGGCCGGTGCTGATTTCCTTGTTCGCGACGGCGCAGCAGGGGCCATTCTTTCTGTTCTTCGTTTTCGCGATGGCGGCGGCGGCGTATCGCTGGGGACTGTGGGAGACCATGGGCACGGCGGGCACGGCGGTGGTCTTGCTGTGGACCGAAGGATACGTGGTGCGCGCTGGACTGGAGCCGGCGGCGTACCGGTGGCTGCGCGTGGCGCATCTGCCGCGGCTCGCTGTGAGCGTGCGCGAACTCGAACCGGAACAGCTCTTCATGTTCTCCGTGTATCTGATTGTGCTGGGATTTTTGCTGGGCTATATGTCGGAGAACGAGAAGAAAGTGCGGGCGGAGCGCGCCGTAATCACGCGCGCGCTCGGCGCGACGCGGGTGGAGGCGGGGCTGACCGGGACCTTGCAGCGGATTCTCGGGGAGGTGACGAGCATTTACGGCGCGCGCCGGGCATTGAGCGCCTCGCAGGAAACGCACAGCTACCGGGTATTTCTGGCCGAGGTGAAGCGCGGCGCGGAAGGCATGGAAGCGCTGCGCTGGCGCGAGGCGTTGCCGGAAAACGAAAAAGTGTACCTGTTCGATTCGCCGGCGGACGCGATTTACGCGGCGCGCCAGGGCCAGGGTTTCCGCACGGTGCTGCTCGATCGCGACGGCGGGCGGCTGCGCGACGGGAGCGCGAAATTCGTGGATGCGCTGGCGCGGGTGGAAAGATTCGACGCGGTGGTTTCGGTGGCGCTGGCGTTCGGGACGGAGTGGTCGGGCCGGGTGTTTCTGTTCGATCCGGAAATGATGGGTGCACCGGAAGAAGAGCTGCGGTTTCTGCAGGAGTTCGCGCAGCAGGTGGCTCCGGCGATCTACAACGTGTATCTGATGCGGCGGCTGCGGGAGCGGGCGGGGGCGCTGGAGCGGGGGCGGTTTGCGCGCGCTCTTCACGATGGCGCGATCCAATCGCTGATCGGGATGGAAATGCAGTTGGACGTGTTGCGGCGCCAGTCGGGAACGCAGTCGCCCGTGGTCAACGCGGAGCTGGGACGGATCCAGAAACTGCTGCGCGAAGAAGTCCTGAAGTTGCGCGAGCTGATGCAAACGATGAAGTCGTTCGAAGTCGATGCCGACCGGCTTGTGGGCTTCATCTCAGACACGGTGGAGCGCTTCCGGCGGGAGACGGGGATCGCAGCGGAATTCGCGAGCGAACTGGAGCGGGTGGATCTGACGCCGAGAGTGTGCCGGGAACTGGCGCGCATTGTGCAGGAGAGCCTGGTCAACGTGCGCAAGCACAGTGGGGCGCGCCACGTGCTGGTGCGACTGGCGCAGCGGGCGGGAAATCTGCAATTGACGGTGGAGGACGACGGGAAAGGATTTCCTTTTTCCGGAAGGCTGTCGGGTGCGGAACTGGAGACGAGCGGCAAGGGACCGGCGGTGATCCGCGATCGGGTGCGCCTGCTGGCGGGCGAACTCGCGATAGAATCGACTCCGGGCCACGGCGCGCGGTTGGAAGTGCGGATTCCTCCGGCGAGAAGGATCAATCATGGATAAGCCAAGAACGGATAGATCGGCTGTGGATCGGTCCACTATGGACACGCCAACAACGGACAAACGAAGTAACGTCATACGCATTGTGATTGCCGACGATCATCCCATTTTCCGCGACGGGCTGCGGCGCCTGCTGGAATCGGAAGGCGACCTGAAGGTGGTGGGCGAGGCCTGCGACGGCTATGAAGCGGTCAAGCTGGCGGCGGAGATCAAGCCCGACATTCTGCTGCTCGATCTGGCCATGCCGCACCACACCGGTCTGGATGCGCTGCGCGACCTGAATGCGAGCGGCGGCGCGGCTGGAGCGATGCGCATCATCCTGCTGACGGCGGCGGTGGAAAAGAAGCAGATGGTGGAGGCGTTGCAGTTAGGGGCGCGCGGCGTAGTGCTGAAGGATTCCGCCACCGAACTGCTGCTCAAGAGCATTCATGCGGTGATGAGCGGGGAGTACTGGGTGGGGCGGGACAGCGTCTCGAATCTGGTGCAGTACCTGCGCAGCCTCATGCAGAGCACGAACGAAGAAGCGAAGCAGAAGAAATTCGGGCTGACGCCGCGCGAACTGGAGATTGTCTCGGCGGTGGTCGCCGGCTATGCCAACCGGGAAATCGCCGAATACTTCAAGATCAGCGAAGACACGGTGAAACATCACCTCAGTAATATCTTCGACAAGCTTGGGGTCTCGACCCGGCTGGAATTGGCGCTGTTCGCGGTGAACCAGGGGCTGCCGCTGAAAACGATCGTGTGATCCGGCAGGCTGCGGAAAAATCGATGCCCAGCCTAATCTCCCCCAGCCTCATCTACCATAGAGACGCGGCTTGCCACGTTTCCTTTACCGCGTCTCCAGCGATGGGGCAGGCCCGGTCTCAATACTCCCATGGGAAATCTCTGCGGAATGGCACGATAGTGCCATTACAGGCACTGGAGTGCTATTGGGCAGAGGGCCGGTTTGCGGTATTTTACGATCACACGACGGCAATTTAATGCCCCAAGGAATGAGCCAGCTTGGGCGTGTCGTGGATTGGGGGAGCAGACAGTGATCCAAGCAATCCATCGACTTTGGGCTGAGGAAAGTGGTCAAAACGTCGCCGAATACGCGGTCATGCTCGCGGTAATCCTGGTGATCGTGATTGGCACGGTCAAACTGATCGGCGGCAGCGCCAATAACGTGTTTTCGGAAGTCGGAAGCAGCTTGTCGACGACCACACCCTAGCTCCACCAACAGCCCCGGCGCTGCCTGGCGCGGGGCTTCCCCACGATTTTCCCGCCGTTTCTTTTCCGCTCGGATTATCGCCGCGCAAGCTCGTTGAGTTGCTGCGCGGTGATACTTGTCGTGGGGATTGTCGTTTATTGCGTGCGAGTGTGGCGGCGGCGCGAGTGGCCGTTTGGGGAACGGTCGTTGGTCACTGAGCGTTAGTACAGCCTGTAAGTTGGGATACCCCCACCCCCCCTTTTTTCGATCTATTAGAATCATTGGTTTAGCGGGGAATATCGTCAAAATCTTGAGTCTAAATGACTTATATGGAAAATATTCAGGAATAAGGACTTAAGAGCAGTTGCCAGTAGCCAGTACCCAGTATCCAGTAGCCAGTACCCAGTATCCAGAAAAACCACACGGGCACACAAAGAAAAAGGGTGCGGGAGTGAAGCCGCACCCTTTTCTTAATTTTTATCTCTTAGTTTTATTATATCAATTCCGACCTACCTGCACCGACAAAATTTCCAACTTTATAATCGCTGCTAATGCAATGACTTACACGGAAAATCGTCAAAATGGGGGGTTGACAAGATTTGGCAAAATCGGGATTGCGTCCGTGGTAAACAGCCGACGGCGATGGTAACGGTTTGGGACATGCAGGTAATAATCCGGCACCAAGCGTAGCGCCTTGCGTAAGTAAAAGGTTAAGGATTCGTTGGGGTGGGCTGCTGCGTCTCTGGCTCATCGCCGCCATATCCTTGGATTATTTTACTAGCAGGTGTTACTCGACCGAGACCAAGAAAGAGTGCCACATACACCAGCGGAATGACCGATAAGGCGTAAATCGAAAAAAGTTTACATCTATCAGGTTGAAAGAAGTCCAAGCAAATCCAGACTTGACGCACTAAAATACAAAACCAAACGAAAGAAACATAATCACTGACTGCGATTGTGACTTTGCTAACCGAATACTCTCGCCCACCCCACCATCCCTTACGTTGTTTTTACACGCGAATACGGAAAAATGGCCCAGTTACACGCCTCTCGGCCATCTCAATCTTTGTTTCCCACTGCTCTTGCCAATATTTACTGCCACGATTAACCAAAGTCCATGAGAAAGAACAAACGAACCCAAATCCTGAGACCAATAAAGAAAGCATCGGTTGATCGTTCTTCAAAGCGGCTATAGTGACAAACGCTGCCGAAATGAAACCCCAAAAGAACAGCGATCTTTGCCAGAAAAGGCTAATTTCAAGTTGGCGCGTCTGCAGCGCGACCTCGAAACGCCGTGTATCAGGTGTTGAGTTTGGACCATCCATGAGTCGACATTATACTCCACAGTGCTTCACTTTCCGCTGGACGGATGGCCCTCGATAAGAGGGAAGGCTCTGTCAAGGACAAACTTCTCCCTTGCGGTTTTTGGGACCGCCGTGCTCGCCAGAGAGGTTGAGGACCAGGACTCTGGAAATCTCACGCAAATCATCGATAAGAGGGAAGGCTCTGTCAAGGACAAACTTCTCCCTTGCGGTTTTTGGGACCGCCGTGCTCGCCAGAGAGGTTGAGGACCAGGACTCTGGAAATCTCACGCAAATCACATTCCGGCGGAAGATCGTTCCACCAACCATCGATTCGGCCTCTACCGCGACCATGATTCTTCTATGCGAACATCCCGTCCCTACGGGATGCGAGAGCGCCCAATCAACTCAGCGGTCTAGCTCGCGCCGACCAGGGCCACCCGCGGGCTGCTCTCGATGCGAACGATCTCCGGATACGGCTTCTGCGTGCGCAGCATCCAGTAGAGTCGTACCGCCAACTTGCGCGCCGCCGCCACCTTGGCCACGCCTTTTGGCTTTTGATGGCAGCGATGCAAATACTCTTTCTTCATTCCGGGGTCGAAGCGTACCGCGATCTGCGCCGCTTCCACCAGCAAACCGCGCAACATCCGATTGCCTTGCTTGCTGATCGATCCCAGCATCTGACGCCCGCCCGAACTGTGTTCGCGCGGAATCAGCCCCAAGTAACTCGCCACTTGCTTGCCGCGCGGAAAGCGGCTGACGTCGCCGAGTGTGAGCACGTAAGCCAGCGCCGTGTTCGGACCGACCCCCGGTTGCGTCATCAGCAAGCGGGCCTGCGCATGCTGCTCCGCGGCTTCTTGCACCGCCTGGTCCAACTTCCCGACCTGCTGGTCTAACATCGCCAGCAGCCCGAGTAAATCCTCCCGCCGGCACGCCGCCCAAGGTTTCAGCGATAACTCGCGCAACGCCTTCTGCCCCGCTGCGCTCCATAACTTGTTCTGCTTTTGCATTCCCTTATTCAGGGAAAGGTGTTGCAGTTCGTTTTTTACCCGGCTGCGAATCTCGACCAGCTTGTGCCGGTGCAGCACTAACTGCCGCAGATCGCGTTGCTCCCGATCCGGAGTCCACAGCTTCGGAAAGCGCCCTTCCTCGATCAGTTTTCGGATGTGCCCCGCGTCGCGCTTGTCCGTCTTTTGCTGGCGCACGTAACTCGCCCGGATCTGCGCCGCATCCCCAACCCACAGAGCGTGGCCCAGGTCTTCGACGAGCTCCACAAACCACTGACTGTTACCCGTCGCTTCCATGCCGATCAGCGTTGGCACCGGCATCTGACGGTAAAACTGCTCGGCTTCTCCCGTGGCATGCACCAGTTTCCGCTCCCCGGTCTCTCCCGTTTCCGTATCCACCCATGACACTTGTTGCCAGCCTCGGATGAAAATCACACCCTATAATCATCATGGTGAAGGCTCCTTACCTTCCCAGCGTCTTTCGGTCCTCAACCTCAAGACTACCGGGATTCTATCGAGCCTTCCCTCTTATCCAATCAACTCAAGCCCGTTGTTGGCTTGAGTGGGGAAATTCAGAACTAGGCCGATAAATTCGAGGACCGAACGTTCTCAGAAGCTAGTTTGAATCGCAACCCAGAGAGAAGCGCAGAGCAGCGCACACCTCATTCATTCGTGCGGGACTAAGCTGGGCCACACGTTTCCCCAGGCGCTGTTGCGACACTGTAACTGCATTGTGCAGGTTTACTGCGCACGGGGACTTCATGCCGTCCTCCTCATTCAGAACGACTTCCGATGGTACGCCGCGAATGGTGGAAGTGACAGGCGCAACCGTGACGGTGGATAAATAGGCGATGGCGCTGTTGCGGGTGAGCACGAGGGCCGGTCGTTTTTTGTCGGGCGCGGCAAACTGGTAGAGACGAACTTCGCCTCGGGATATCTGGCCGCGGGCTATTCTTCCTCTTGCGGCCACGTGGCCTCCGCTTCCCAAGCCCGCGCTTCCGTGTCGGCTTGCGACTGTCGCGAGTAGCCCTGGCGATCACGTTCTTCACTGGCGCGCAGTGCCAACCGGCGGAGATGTTCCCGCAGGGCATCGCGGACCAGAGCGGACCGGTTCCGCCGAGTGCGCTTCGCGGCTTGGTCGGCGGCGTGTAACAGCTTATTATCCAGCACGATTTGAACGATTTGCATATGTGGAATCTATTCCACAGTATACTCCACATAGAAGAACATTTTCAAAACAAGCTGTTATATTCCAGGCGAGCGGGACGGGTGGGCCACTCCAGCCTGATTTTGGTTTGAGTAGGGCAGTTCCACTGCTGGACAGAATCTTCATGCCGCTCTTTCGTGTTTTCGTGCGTCTATCCCGACTCGATCTCTGACGCAAAATCCCTACTCTAAATTTCGCGAAGAGCGCGAAATTTAGAATGGGGCACCCGACAAGCACCCATCCCCACACGATC
>CAVYVX010000014.1:0-49384 GCA_963772155.1 uncultured Acidobacteriaceae bacterium
CACCCACATTTTCCCCAGTTGACGCCGGTCTCTGCCGCGCTTAGGATATTCGTTCGACTTCATGTGGATTGGGGTCCCGTGAGGCGCGACGTTGGTGTCACGGCAAGCATCAATCATGGATAAAAAGAGACTAGAGACGTTCAGGAAAAGGCTGGAAACCCGGCGCCAGGAACTGCGCCAGATGGTGACCCGCAATCAGCAGGACGGCCGCACCGTCGACGATGAGGCCACGCAGGACGTTGCCGACCGCGCCGCCAGTTCCTACAACAAGGAATTCCTTTTCAGCCAGAGCAACAACGACCGCCAGTTGCTCAACATGGTGGATGCCGCGCTCGCCCGCATTCGCGAAGGCCACTTCGGAGAATGCGTCTCCTGCGGCAAGGACATCAACGCTAGGCGCCTCGATGCCGTGCCTTGGACCCGCCACTGCATCGACTGCCAGGAGAAAGCCGAGAAGGGCCAGCTCGAAACCGCGCAATAAAATTTTGGTGCGGAAACGTCTGTTTCGCGCTGAACTCCGCACCAGGCCGAGGCCCGCGCAACTAAAGTCAGCCGGTCGCGATTATGCCGCGGCGGCGGCATTCGCTTTGACGCTCTGGAAATCCGCCTGTTAGACTGAACGCTTGTCAGCCTACTCTTAAGCTAAGAAGGAACCCTGTGCGCGCAGAAACCCGGCATCAACTGAAACAAGACCGCTTCAGCAAGGTCACCATCGAGGCAGCGGAGAACGCCGCCCATTGGACTGCGGAACACCAGACGAAACTGGTGGTTGCCGCGATTGCGGTTGCCGTCATAGCAGCCAGTTCGTTTGGCGGCTGGTACTACGTCAACACCCAGGACGAAAAGGCGAGCGCCGAGCTTTCGACGGCGGTGCGCACATTTGAAACGGCAGTGCGTCCGGCGGGAATGCCTCCGCAAGCGGGGTACGACAGCTTCGCGTCGGCGGAGGAGCGGGCCACGGCGGCGCGCAAGCAGTTCCAGGCCATTGTCGACAAGTATCCGCACACTCACACCGCCGGCATGGCGCGCTATTTTGTGGGATTGACCTCGGCGCAGCTCAACGACAACGCGGCCGCGGAGCACGATCTGGAGGAGGCAGCCGGCTCTTCCAACGCCGACCTGGCGGCGCTCGGCAAGTTCGCGCTGGCTTCCGTTTATCGCGCAGAGAACAAGGACACGCAGGCCGTCGACCTTTATAAGCAGTTGATCGACAAGCCTACGATTGTCGTCAGCAAAGCGACGGCGCAGCTCGAACTCGCCGGGTTCTACGAGTCGCGGAAGAGGTTGAGCGACGCCAAGAATATTTACGACCAGGTGCGAGCGGAGAATCCATCCAGCGAGGCTGCCTCGCTGGCGCAGCGGCGAGCCGCGGCGCTCAAGCAGTAATTCTCAAGCCGTTGTTTTGGAGTTGCTTCCTCAGCGCCAGCCATGCGGCGCAGGCCTGCAATGGGCCGCTTGTGCGTTGTTTGCCTGTTTCTGAGTTTGGCCGCCGCATTTTTGATGTCCCAGTCGAATCCTCTTCCTTGAAAGCGCTGTCTGCCGCGGAATTTTGGGTCATTGTGTTGTAGCCTGAATAGTAGTGCGGATGCTCCGACGGGACTTCCCCGATGACTACGATCTCTGGGTCGAAGCCCGCGAGTATGTCCTCGGGTAGACGAAATGAGCCGTGCCAAGACTCTCGCGAAAGCACATGCTGAAAGCCGCAGGAAGCTGCCCAGCAAAGCGCCTCCGAGAACCGGGCCATTCCTCGCCGGCAAGACGCTGAATATTATTCTCTGCGTTGCGCTCGCGCTAGCGACAATCGCGTTTTACAGTCCGGTGAGCGGCCATGGCTTTCTCAAATTCGACGATCAGGATTACGTCACCGCAAACATCCACATTCATGGCGGCTTGGCTTGGAGCACAATCAAGTGGGCATTCACGTCCACAGAGGCGGCCAATTGGCATCCGCTGACCTGGCTTTCCCATGCACTCGACTATCAGCTCTTTGCTCTGAATCCGGCGGGCCATCATTGGGACAGTGTGCTGATCCATGCACTCAATGCGGCGTTGTTATTTCTGCTGTTGGGGTGGGTCACAAAGCGCGTGGGACCGAGCCTGCTGGTGGCGGCGCTGTTCGCCTTGCATCCGATCAACGTGGAGTCGGTGGCCTGGGTGGCGCAGCGGAAGAACGTGCTGAGCACGCTGTTCTTTTTTTTGGCGATCGGCGCGTATGTCTGGTACGCGCAGAAACCGGATTGGCGGCGCTATCTGCTAGTGGCGGGGCTGTTTGCCGCGGGACTGATGGCCAAGCCGATGGTCATCACGCTGCCTTTTGTGTTGTTGCTGCTGGATTATTGGCCGCTGGACAGAACGCCGATCGCTGGAAGCCAGAGCGGCCCAGCCTGCGATGCCGGGGCGCCGCGTGTGGCTTTCTCGCGGTTGGTGTTGGAGAAAGTGCCTCTGCTGTTTCTTTCGGCCTTGAGTGCGGCGATCACGCTAAGGGCGCAGCGATCCGGACATGCTGTGCACAGCTTGCAACAGTTCCCGCTCGCTGTGCGAATTGAGAATGCCGTGGTGGCTTATGGGCTGTACTTGTGGAAAATGCTCTGGCCCGCGCGGCTGGCTGTGTTCTATCCCTATCCCGCAAACACGTTGCCGGTGTGGCAGGTGACGTTGTCCGCGCTCATTCTGGCCGGAGTCACGGCGCTGGTAGTAGTTTTTCGGCGCAAGCGCTACCTGGTGATGGGATGGTTCTGGTTTCTGGGCACTTTAATTCCGGTCATCGGTTTGGTGCAAGTGGGGGAAGCCGCCATGGCCGATCGCTATGCCTACGTGCCGCTGATCGGAATCTTCGTGATGATCGCGTGGGGTCTTGACGATTGGGCGGAGGCGAAAGCAGTCGGCACGGATTGGCGGGTAATCCCGGCATTGTGCGTGTTGACAGCGTTCGGCTTTGCAACCATCCGGCAGTTGAGCTACTGGGAGAACGAGTACACCGTGTGGGCGCACACACTGGCGGTGACGGAGCGGAATCCCTTTGCGCATGACGATATGGGGACTGCGCTCATGGATCCCGCTTTAGCAATGACGGCGGCTAACCTGGAGGGCTTGGATACAGAGCAAAAGCGATTGGACGAAGCCCGCCGGCATTTCGAGGAAGCGTTAAAGTCTTACCGGCAACTGGCGGAGCAGAATCCGGACGCGTATCTGTCCTACTTGGCGGTGACTCTGAACGAGTTGGGGAATCTGGATAGAATCCAGAACCGAACCGACGATGAGCGGCGGCACTACGAGGAAGCGTTGCAGTATTGCCGGCAACTGGCGGAGCAGAATCCGGACGCGTACCTGTTCTACTTGGCGACGACTCTGAACGATTTGGGGGTCCTGGATAGACTCCAGAACCGAACGAACGATGCGCGACAACACTATGAAGAAGCGTTGCAGTTTTACCGTCGCTTGGCGCAACAGAATCCGGACGCGTACTTGCCCTACTTAGCGTTAAACCTGAACGACTTGGGGATACTGGATGGAATCCAGAACCGGATGGACGAAGGCAGCCAGCACTTCGAGGGCGCTCTAGAGATTTACCGTCAACTGGCGCAGCAAGACCCGGACGAGTATCTACCGTATGCAGCAAAGACGCTGTGCAACCTGGGGTTCCTGGAGGGGAACTTGAATCGGATCGAAGAATCCCGTGCCCACTACACCGAGGCCTTGAACATTCTCCGCAAGCTGTCCCAAGGCGACCCCAGTAAATATGCTGGCGCCGTTGCCACTGTCGAAGCGAGCCTGGAAGAGCTGGCAAAGAAAGCCTCCTCCCAATAGAGTAAACGCAATGAGCCGCGCCAAGAATCTCTCGAAAACACGCGCCCAGAGGGGCGAGAGGCCGAGCCAAAAAACGCCTGCGGCCACAGGGCCATTTCTCGCCGGCAAAAAGCTGAATGCCATTCTCTGTGTTCTACTCGCATCCGTGACCATCGCGTTGTACAGTCCGGCGAGAAGTCACGCTTTTCTCCTCTTGGACGATGGTGGCTACGTCACTGCAAATTCCCGCATTCATGATGGCTTGACCTGGAGCACCGTCAAGTGGGCATTTACGTCGACGGCGATGGCGAATTGGCATCCCCTGACCTGGCTTTCCCATGCTCTCGACTGCCAATTTTTTGGTTTGAACCCGGCGGGCCATCATTTAGACAGCTTGCTGATCCACGCGCTCAATGCGGTGCTGTTATTTCTGCTATTGACATGGGTTACCAAGCGCGTGGGGCCGAGCTTGTTGGTGGCGGCGCTGTTCGCCTTGCATCCGATCAACGTGGAGTCGGTGGCGTGGGTGGCGGAGCGGAAGAATGTGCTGAGCACGTTGTTCTTTTTGTTGGCGATCGGCGCTTATGTGTGGTACATGCAGAAACCGGGTTGGCGGCGCTATCTGCTGGTGGCGGCGCTGTTTGCCGCGGGACTGATGGCCAAGCCCATGGTCATCACCCTGCCTTTTGTCCTGCTGTTGCTGGATTATTGGCCGCTGGACAGAACGCCGCTTGATGGAACTCCGAGCGGCCCGGCCACCTCGAACGGCGTGCCGCGGCTGGCGGTCTCGAGGCTGCTGCTGGAGAAGGTCCCGTTGCTGTTTCTCTCGGCCGCCAGTGCATGGATCACCCTAAAGACGCAGCAAACCGCAGTGCGTACCTTCGAAGAGTTCGCGTTCGCCTTACGAATCGAGAATGCCGTCGTGGCCTATGCGCTGTATCTCTGGAAAATGTTCTGGCCAGCGCGGCTTGCTCCTTTCTATCCCCATCCCGCAGTTGCACTCCCGGCGTGGCAATGGATTCTATCGGCGCTGGTTTTAATCAGTGTCACTGCGCTCGCAGTTGCTTTTCGCAGTAAGCGCTACTTGGCGGTGGGATGGTTTTGGTTTCTGGGTACTTTATTTCCGGTCATCGGCCTGGTGCAGGTGGGAGATGCCGCCATGGCCGATCGCTATGCCTACGTTCCGCTGATCGGAATCTTTGTGATGATTGCGTGGAGTCTCGACGATTGGGCGGAAGCGAAAGTAGTCGGCGCGGTTTGGCGGGTAATCCCGGCATTGTGCGTGTTGGCAGCGCTCGGCTTCGCGACCATCCGGCAGTTGAGCTACTGGGAGAACGAGTACACCTTGTGGACGCACACCCTGGCAGTTACAGAGCGAAATCCTTCAGCGCATGACGCCCTGGCGGTTGCGCTCCTGAACCCCGCCTTGGCAATGACGTGGAATAACCTGGCGGGCTTGGATACAGAGCAGAAGCGGCTGGAAGAAGCCCACTGGCACCTCGAGCGGGCTTTGGAACTGCGCCGCCAACTGACGCAGCAAAACCCAGCCTCATCTCTGCCGGACATGGCCGGGACGCTGAACAATTTGGGGAGCGTGGATCGGCTCCAGAACCGGACGGAAGAAGCCCGCCAGCACTTCGAGGGCGCTATGAAGATTTACCGTCAACTGGCGCAGCAATATCCGGCCATCTACCTGCCGGACTTGGCCATAACTTTGAACAACTTGGGAAAACTGAATGGACTTCAGAACCGGATGGACGAAGCCCGTCAGTACTTCGAGGACGCTCTAAAGGTTTACCATCAACTGGCGCAGCTATATCAGGACAAGTACGCACCGGATATGGCAGGGACTCTGGAAAACCTGGGTTTCCTCGATCGACTCCAGAACCGGATGGACGAAGCCCGCCAGCACTATGAGGAGGCCTTGAAAATTTACCGTCAACTGGCGCAGCAAAATCCGGATGAATATCTGCCGTATGTGGCAGGGACACTGAACAACCTGGGTGTCATTGATAGAAATCAGAAGCGGATCGAAGAATCCCGCGCCCACTACACCGAGGCCATGACCATCTACCGGAAGCTGCCCAAGGTGACCAGCAAATATGCCGGCGACATTGCCAGAGTCGAGGCGGGCCTGCAAGAGCTGGGAAAGAAGGCCCCCTCCCAATAGGCATTTCACTGTCGTGAGCGCAACTGCCGATGACTTTACCGCCGTACCGCTGAAGAGCCTGGTGCAGTAACAGTTACGAAGGATCGGCGGCGCGCTGGCCGATTCGCGGAAGATTCCTCAGGCCACGCCGACCCTGCTCTTTATATGACTAACGCCGCCTGTAGTGCCCATTCCAGTTACGCCAATCGAGTTTCACGACCGGTTGCTCGCCAGTCTCAACCTAATGCCCAGACTCGGTAGTGGCTGAATTTGCTTCCCTCCCGCCCAGAGACTGGCGGGCGAATCGCCTTTTAGCCGGACTGTAATGTTTTTGGAGGACGTGCCGATGAAATGGAGGCAGGGATTAAACAATGGACCCCGAAGCCACGAGAAAAGCGAGAATCGCGGTCTTGGAAAAAGAGATAGACTTCATCCATTACACCAACGAGCTGTATTGGCGACAGGCGAACCCCAGCGCCGCCGCCAAGGCAGAATATTACCGCAGACAGGACCGGTTAGAAGAGATCCGGAGCGAACTTACTGAACTGCGAAAAGCATAACTGAGCAGCCCACAGTCCGATTTTTTCTTCGATCCGAATTCAGCTGCTACGCCAGACTCCGAAAAGTTGCAACCTCCCACAGGACACAGTTACGCTGACGGGCACTGGCGGCGTCGAGCACGACGGCGACAGAAATCACGCTCGCCTCCCGTTGTTGCTATACCACTCTTGCGAGTATGGGCGAACCCGGCAGTCTTCCATTGTTGCCTTCTCGGTGAAGTGACGGGGCGGCGGCGCTCCGAAGCGAAAACAAGGGTTGTGCGCGCCACGCTTTCTATACACTTTCTATTCCAACCGCCTTTCGCCGGCGGGGATGCCAGTTTGCAATATCTGTGCAACTGGCATAGGACATTGTTGGTCGGCAGTTATTTTTCGTCGTTTGCGGCGGAGAGGTTAAAATGGATGATTCCGGGCCGCTTTCTGGGGATAGTGTGACTGCTTCCGGATATTGATTCGTGGAACCTCGGAACAATCTCGATGAAGGGCCAGTGCGGACGCCGCCTGACGGCGGCGCACCCGCTGGTGCTGTGCCCTCGTCGTCCATGGCTTCGCCGCCCGGACGGGCGCGGCCTTCTTCGCCGGTTTACTGGCGGGTCGAGGGAAGTTTGCTGGAACTGACCACGGTCCGGCCGATCGCGTTTTTTACCTGGAACAGCCAGACATATATTTCGCGGGCGATACGCCGCAGCCTGGTGCTGTTGATGGCCGTGCTGCGGCCGTTTTTATATGCGGCGAACCGCGTGGCGGCGACCCGAATCGTCCACGCGGTTTTGCGCGGGATCACGCGCGACCGGCTCGATCTGCTGGGCGAGGAAGAATTCGAGTACAAGCTGAAGCCGCTGCTGAAGGAAGAAGGAGTGCGGCAACTCAAAGCGTTGCAGGCGACGGGCGCGGACGTGGTGTTGGTGGGCCAGGGGTTGGAGCACATGATGCGGCCACTGGCGCGGCATTTGGGGGTGCGATGGATCATCGCGAACCGGCTCGATTTCCGCAATGGCGTGGCCACGGGACGGCTGCTCAGTCCGGTGATCCGGCCGCGAGGATTGTTTGCGCGGATCCGCGAAGCGGGGCCGGACGGACGGCAAAGTCCGGCGCGCTGGGTGCGCGCGCTCGGGTTGCGCGGGCCGAAGGCGCTGGCGTCGGCGATTGTGCCGGCGGTGCGAGTGGAAACGCCGCGGGTGCGTCCAATTGTGTATTTCTATGAAACCCGGCATACGGCACCGTTTTCGGTGCGCCAGGCGCTGGGCGGAAAGCGCATAATGCTGATCGGCGTTACGGGCTTTATCGGCAAAGTGTGGTTGGCGAATACGCTGCTCGATCTGCCGGAGATCGGGAAACTCTATTTGCTGCTGCGGCGGCAGAAGTCGAGTCCGGCGCAGAAGCGATTTGAAAAGACGATCGAAGGCTCGCCGGTTTTCGATCCGTTATTTGAGAAATATGGCGACGGGCTGGGCGCGCTGCTGGCGGAAAAAATTGAGGTGGTGGAGGGCGATGTTTCGCAGCCGGGCTTGGGACTGGATGCCGGGACGGCGGCGCGGTTGCGCCAGGACCTCGATCTGATCGTCAACAGCTCGGGGTTAACGGATTTCAATCCGGATTTGCGGGATGCTTTGGCGGTGAATGTGGATTCGGCTTTTCACTTGATCGAATTCATACGCGGCTCGAAGCACGCGGCGTTGCTGCATCTTTCGACTTGCTATGTGGCCGGACAGCGCGATGGGCGCGTTGGTGAGCGGGTGCGTCCCAATTACACGCCGATGCACTTGCAGGACTTCGACGCGCAAAAGGAGTGGTATCGGCTGCACGAACTGGTGGAGTCGGCGGAGGCGCGGGCGCAAGGGCCGGAGATCGCCGAGGAACTGCGGAAGCAGTCGCTGGAGAAAGAGCACGCGGCGAAGGGGTTGAGCGGGCAGGCGCTGGAAATCCAGGTGCGCAAGAACCGGGTGCGCTGGCTGAAGAATTATCTTACGGAAGAAGCCACGCGGCGCGCGCAAGAGTTGGGCTGGCCGAATACTTACACCTTCACCAAGAGTTTGGCGGAGTCGCTGATTGCGAAATATGGCGCGGGGCTGCCGATTGCGATTGTGCGCCCGTCGATTGTCGAGACCTCGGTCGAAAAGCCGTTTCGCGGGTGGAATGAGGGCATCAACACTTCGGCATCGCTGTCGTATCTGCTGGGGACAGCCTTCCGGCAACTGCCCTCGAACGAGCGCAAGCGGCTGGACATTGTTCCGGTGGACGCGGTGTGCGCGGGAATGACGCTGATCGGCGCGGCGCTGGTCGAGCGGCGGCACGATCCGCTGTATCAACTGGCGACGTCGGTGACGAATCCGTGCGACATGGGGCGGTCGATTGAGTTGACCAGCCTGGGGCACCGGCGCCACTATCGCGCGCAGGAAGGCCTGGAATACTGGCTGCGGTTGCGGATGGATGCGATTTCCGTATCGAAAGAGCGTTATAACCGGATGTCGGCGCCGGCGCAGAAGGCGATCATCAAGTCGATTCAGCGCGTGATGTCGCCGCTGCCGATGAAGAAGCCGCTCCAGAAAACCGAGCGCAACCTGGAGCGCGTGGAAAAATTGGTCGAGCTGTTCGAGCCGTTTATTCTGCACAACGAACACGATTTTATCGCGGACAATGTGGAAAAGTTGTCGCAGGCGTTGCCGCCGGAAGAAAGAGAAATTTTCGGCTACGACACGGCGGGGCTGGACTGGTGGGAGTATTGGATCGACATTCATATTCCGGCATTGCGGCGGTGGACGTATCCGCTGATTGAGGGGCGGCCGCTGGAGGCGCGGGCGCCGCGTGTGCTGCACATGCCGGCGGCACCGGCGGCGGCGACAACGCGCGAAAATGGCTATGCGATGAAGACGGGAACGGGCGGAGCAACGTGGCGATATTCCTGACCGGTGGGACCGGGTACATCGGCGCGCATGTCGCCGCGAACCTGCTACAGCGGCATGACGCGGCCTTGAACCTGCTGGTGCGCAGCCGCGACCCGCGCGACGCGGAGTTGCGCCTGTGGCAGGCCTTGCAGTTGCACCTGCCGTTTCCCAATTTCTATGAATACTTGCAGGCGAAGATAAGAATTTTCCGCGGCGATCTCGCGTCGCCGCGGTTCGGGCTCGAAGCGGACGATTACGACCGGCTCGTGCACACCACCGATTCGGTGGTCCACTGCGCGGCTTCGTTGAACCGGCGGTCTGAAAAAAGCTGCTTGAATGTGAATTTGCGCGGGGCGCTGGAAGTGGTGCAATTGGCGCGCCAATCGCAGCACTATCACGGGCTGCGGCGGTTTTCGAATGTGAGCACGGTGGCCGTGGCGGGAAAACGCAGCCACGAAATCGTTGTGGAAGACAAGGCGATCGAGTGGTCGCGGTCGGACTACGATCCGTATGCGCGGACGAAAAAATTCTGCGAGCACATGGTGCGCGAGCTGCTGCCCGACGTGCCGCTGACGATTTTCCGGCCCAGCATCGTGCTGGGAGACAGCCGGTATCCGCAGACGACGCAGTTCGATATGGTGCGCTCGTTCGCATTTTTAGCGGGATTGCCGGTGCTGCCGTTTCGTCCACACGACAAGATCGACATTGTGAATGTGGACTTCGTGGCGGATGCGATTTCCACTTTGCACATGAAGGCGGACCCGGCGCACGACACTTATCATCTTTCTTCGGGCAACGGGGCGCAGACGTTCCGGGAATTGACGAAAGCGCTGGCCACCGAGCAGAACCGGCGCGGGCCGGTGTTTTTGCCGGTCCTTGAAGGGACGTTCGCTGCCCTCGTCAACACGCTCGCGGACCGCAAAGGAGCGGTGGGGCGCGGCGCGGCGCTGATGAAGGTATTTCTGCCATATTTGACCTGGAACACGGTGTTCGACAACACGCGGGTCACAACGGAATTGGGACGGAAGCCGGTGCCGTTTTCGCAATACAGTTTTCCGCTGCTCCGCTTCAGCCGCGAGCACAAGTTTGAATATCCTTATCGGCCGTGGCCGGAGAGCGCGAAAGTGGGAGGGTCCGCCGCATGATGGACTTCGTTCTGGAAGCATGGGTATCGGGCATCATCGAGGGCAAGAAAATCCAGTGGATGATGGGCAAGCGCGAGCCGTGGCAGCCGGGCGAAAAACTGAAGCTGCTGTTTGCGGGCTACAACGGGACGCGCAATACGGGAGCGGATGTAAGAGTGGAGGAGATGTTGCGGCAGGTCCGGCGCATTCTTGGGCCGGAGAACGTCGACCTCAGCATGATGACGTTCAATTTCGACCGGTCGCGCGGATATTTCGACGGCACGACGCAGGTGCGGCTGCCGGATATTTTCCCTCCGTTCCTGGCGAAAGAGGTGCCCAAACATCACGGCGTGGTGGCGTGCGAAGGTTCGATGTTCAAATCGAAATTCGCGAATGCATTGGCGACGATGATGATCGGATCGCTGGGCATTGCGGCGGCGGAGAACAAGCTGTCGGTGGGCTACGGCGCGGAAGCGGGACAGATGGACCCGCTGGTCGCGAAAATGTGCGGGCGCTATTGCAAGAATTCGCTGGTGATCACGCGCAACGAAGAGTCGCGGAAAATCCTGCGCGAGCTCGGCGTGCCGACGGAATTGGGCACGGACACGGCGTGGACGTTCGAGCCGCTGGGCGCGGAGTATGGCCAAAAAGCGCTGCGCGATGTGGGCTGGGATGGGAAGACGCCGGTGCTGGCGGTGTGTCCAATCAATCCGTTCGAGTGGCCGGTGAAGGCGTCGCTCGCGAAGGCCGCGCTGCACAGCCTGACCGGCGCCTACAAAGAGAGCCACTACCGCGGGCCCTACTTTCATCATTCGGGGCCGGAGGCCAGCCGCGCCTACGAACATTATTTGAGTTCGATTGCGAATGCCGTGGCTGCGTTCCGGCAAAAGAAAAATATTTTTGTGATCATGGTGGCGAGCGAGCGCTTGGATGCCCGGCCTTGCCGTCGTATTTCGGAGAAACTGGGCGGAGTGCCGGTGCTGACCTCGGACGATTACAACATGTACGAATTAGTCGGCATTTTGCGCGCTTGCCGCATGATGGTGTCTTCGCGTTATCACGGGATCGTGATGTCGATGCCGGCGCTGGTGGCGTCGGCGGGGATCACGATGGATGAACGCATACGGAATCTGATGAACGAACGCGGACATCGGGAGCTGTTGATGAATGTGGACGATCCCGATCTTGAGGCGCGGATTCTGGCGGCGCTCGAATTCCTGGACCGCGACAGGGAGCGGATTGCCGACGGCATCGCGCGCACCGTGGTGCGGAATTTGAAAGCGATGGCGCGCATGGGCGTGTACTTCGAAGAAGAAGTGCAGCGGCGGTATCCGGAATTTCCCACGCGGCGCGGCGAATGGAGTTGGGAAGATTATTTGCCGCCGATGAGCAAGGGGCTGCGGGAGCTGGTCGCAGCTTACGGGTAGAACGTGTAGAGACGGGGTTTGCCCCGTCTCCGTAGATGCGGCAAGCCCCGTCTCTACGGGAAATCGGATGACGATCCAAAAACGCCGATGACTTTTCTCGAACAAATTTTTGCCGGCCTGGAGAGCGGCGGCGATGCCGTCGTGCTGCAGGAATTGCGCGAAGGGCAGGCGGTTCCGCTCACCGCGCGGCAGTTGCTTTCTCAGGTGCAAATGGCGCGCGCTTATCTGCGGCGGTTGCGGCTGAAGAAGGGCGAGCGCTGCGCGTTGCTGGCGCATAACTCGATGCAGTGGGTGGCGATGGATTTGGCCATCATGGCGGAAGGGCTGACGGTGGTGCCGCTCTATGCGCGGCAGGCGCCGGCGGAACTGGTTGCGATGATGAAGGATTGCTGGCCGGCGTTCATAGCCTGCGGCGAGCAGCCGCTGGCCGATGCGATCATGCAGGCGTGGCCGGAAGCGCCGCCGTGTTTCTGCTTCGAAAATGTTTTCATAGCGGGGCGCGAAGCGGCAGAGAACCCGCCGCCGGCGGTTGCGGAGCAAGACGTGGTGACGATTGTCTACACCTCGGGCACGTCGGGCGAGGCGAAGGGCGTGATGCTGAACGCGGGCAACGTCGGGCACATGCTGGGCTGCACTTCGGAGCGGCTGGATCGACTTATGCGGACCGATCCGGCAAAGGCACGTCCGGCACAGGACGCCGTGTTTCATTACCTGCCGTTTAGTTTTGCGGGCTCGTGGATCATGATGCTGACCTGCCTGCTGCGCGCCAGCAAGCTGACATTGAACACCGACCTCGGAAAGATTGCGGCGGAGATGCGGGCAGCAGAGCCGGACTATTTTCTGAACGTTCCCGCGCTTCTCGAACGCATGCGCCGGGCCGTGGACGAGCAACTTTGGAAGACGGGCGGATTCCCGCGGAAGGTCTACACCCAGGCGAAGGGCGCGTGGATGCGGCGGCAGGAGGGGAAATCGCGCGCCGGGGACGGAATTTGGCTGGGGTTGGCGAACCGGCTCGTGTTTCCGACGATCCGCAAGAAGATGATTGGCGGCAGGCTGCGCGCGCTGATTTGCGGCTCGGCGCCGCTGAATGTGGAGACGCAACTTTTTTTTGCGATGCTTGGCGTCCCCGTTTTGCAGGTCTACGGACTGACAGAGACAACCGCAATCTGCGCCATGGACGATCCGGATGCGCAGGTAATTCCGGGACGCGTGGGGCCGGCGATTGCGGGCGTGGAGATGAAGATCGCGGAGAATGCGGAGATCGTCGTGCGCGGGCCGAATATTTTTCCGGGATACTGGGGCCGTCCAGAGGAGACGGCGAAAGTGCTGCGCGACGGGTGGTTTCATAGCGGCGATCAGGGTGAAGTGGACGCGAACGGAAACTGGAAGATTGTCGGCCGCATCAAGAACCTGATTATTCTTGGCTCGGGGCATAACATTGCGCCGGAGCCGATCGAGGATAAAATTCTGCAAGAGCTGCCGGACGCGAACCAGGTGGTGCTGGTGGGCAATGGGCGCGGATATCTGGCGGCGCTGGTCACGGGCAAGGTGAGCGGCGAGAAAATGCAGGCGGCGCTGGACGTTGTGAATCCTGGGCTGCCGCATTACAAGCAGGTGCGGGTGTTTCATCTGATTGAAGAAGCGTTCACCATTGAAAGCGGCCTGCTGACGGCGAACGGGAAGCTGAAACGCGACCTGATCGCAGAGCGGTTTCGGAAGGAAATCGACGCGATGTACGAGGCCTCGAAGAGCCAGGCGGTGAAGACGGCATGACATCGGATCAGCACGCCACGAACTTAAAGGTAGTTTTTGAGCAATTTCAGGATTATCTAGCGCCGAAACTTGATGTCTACGAACAGGCCATTTATTTGTACCTGTTCCGACATAGCAGGCTTCTTGGCCAGACGGAAATCGTTGTTGGGTTCAGGTCAGCGCGTCGCCGGATGGCATTGGGATCTGGCTACAGAGACGCTCCCATGTCGGCGGACACTTGTTACGACAAGCTGCGGTCTTTGGAAACCAAACAGTGCCTCACTATTCTTGGGACTGAGACTAACGGTACGAGAATAGGTTTACGGCTCCCGTCCGAGATACCCGGTACCATTCCAGAGCACCAAAGCGAAATAGTGCAAAAGCTTGAGGAGATGGATTTTTTCGAGACTCCTGAGAATCGAAAACTGATTCTGGCGCGAGAGGGTGAGAAATGTTTTTATTGCCGTCGCGCACTCAATGGCCCTAATTGGGTTATAGAACACGTTATTTCGCGTCCGGATGGTGACAATAGCTACCGCAATGTTGTGGCCGCCTGCCGCAGCTGCAATAACCGTAAGGGCGACACTTTGGCAGAGGCATATGTCCGCTCTCTGTATCGCGAAGGCTTTCTCAACGAGCAAGAGCTTCAGGAGACCCTCACTTCTCTACAAAGTCTCAAGAACGGTGATTTGAAGCCAGACCTGCTCGCTGCGCGAGGCGTTGTTCACGAGGGATCGTTATGAATAGCTTTGCGGGGCAAACGCTTTCGTGGCAAATCGTCAATGGAGCGATTGAGCTGGCGTTGCATCGCGATCCCTGCAACGAGATTGGGTCGCTCACGCTGGAGGAATTGGAGAAGTTCGTGGCGGCCCTGCCCGGACTGACAAATGAAGCGCATGCGTTGATTGTGCATTCGACGTTGAAGGCCGGCTTTTCCGCGGGAGCCGATTTGCGCGAATTGTTTCAGCGTTCGCAACAGGTGGAAAAGGCCGTGGCTCTGCGCGGGGTGAGGGAATTTTTGGAGCGTATTCATGCCGTGATGAACGCGCTCGATGCGGCGCCCCTAACGACGATTGCGGCGGTGCATGGCGTGACGTTTGGCGGAGGTTTCGAGCTGGCGCTGGTTTGCGACATTATTATTGCCGACCGCATGGCGCGATTTTGCTTTCCGGAATTGCGCCTGGGGTTGATTCCGGGGTTCGGCGGAATTCCGCGTCTGAAGCGGGATTTAGGCAACGCGGTGGTGCGCGATCTGCTGCTGACCGGGCGCAGCTTCAATGTCATGAAGGCGCAACAGATCGGGTTGGTGAGCCAGATTGCCGCCGAAGGCGAGGCGCTGCGGGTAGCGCGCGCCACGGCCAGCCAGGTGGGAAAATTCGACCGGCGGACGGCGGCGGCGGCAAAGCAGTTTGTGAAGCCGATCCCGTATGAGGAGTTGAAACGCGAGATCGATATTTTCTGCGACCTGTTTTCGCGTCCAGCCGTCGAAGAAGGGCTGCGCAAGTTTGTGGAAAGCACGGACGCACAGCCGTACTTGCCGTGAATTTGTAATTGGCGATTTGTAATTTGTAATTTGAAGGACGTCACACTATGTCAGCGCCTACTGCCGATCGCACGCTCGATGAAATTTTGAATCTTGCGGCTTCGCATTTTAAGGTCCCGCGAGAGAAGCTCACGCCCGACGATGATTTTTTCAAGACTTTGGGCATCGACAGCCTGCAGGCGCTCGATTTGTTGACGCGGTTGGAGCACCACTTCTCCATCGAATTGCCGGATTACGAATTGCAAGGCGTTTCGGATTTCCGCACGCTGGCGAGCCGGATCCAGGCGCGGTTGTAGAGATACCCTTCATGAATTGTCATCCCGAGCGAAGCGAGGGATCTGCAGTTCGCCGCAAGATGCAGGTCCCTCCCCCTCGGCTACGCTCGGGGTCGGGATGACAAAGCCTGTTGGATTGAGAAACTCTGAATGCTTGATCTCCGCCAATATACGAGTTTGGGCGCAGCGCTTAAGGATGCGCTGGAGCGATGGCCCAACGAAACCTGCCTGATTGAAGCCGATCGCGACCGCGAAAAAGTGCGGCTTACTTACTCCGACTTCAAGGAAATGGCGCGCCCGCTTTGCCGCGCACTCGAGGACGCCGATTTCAAGGCGGGCGACCGCGCGGCCATTATCATGACCAATCAGTCGAAGTGGCTGATTTCGGCATACTCGATTTTTTTCTGCGGCGGCGTGCTGGTCCCGCTGGATTACAAATTGACCGCGGCCGAGCATCTGCAATTGCTGGCGCATTCGAAGGCGCGGTTTCTGATTGTGGAATATCACTTGTGGCGGGCAATCGCGCAGTCACCGGAGTTCGCGAAACTTGCGGCCGCGATCGTGCTGGTGACGGAAGCGCCGGCGGGGGCGGACTTGCGCGGCGCTTACCGCTGGGAAGAATTCCGGCGCAAGGGCGAGCCGCGGTTCGTAGCGAGGCAGCGCGAAGACGTGGCCTGCATCGTCTATTCGTCGGGCACAGGCGGGCGTCCGAAGGGATGCGTGCTGACGCACGACAGCTATCTGGAGCAGTGCGCTTCGCTGACGGCGTGGTATCCATTTTGGCCGGGCGTGCGCTATTTGAGTATTTTGCCCACCAATCACGCGATCGATTTCATGGTGGGATTCATCGGGCCGTTCGTGTGCGGGGCGTGCGTGGTCCATTTGCGGACGCTGCGTCCGGAATTTGTGCGCGATGCGTTTGTGCGTTATCGCATCACCTATGTGAGCCTGGTGCCGATGGTGCTGAAGAACCTGGAACGCGGACTGCGCGCCAAGTTCGATGAATTGAAGCCGGGGAAACGGTGGGTGCTTAACCGCCTGATCGGGATCAACAAAATGCTGACGCGAGCGCGTCCACGCGTGAAGATCAGCCGCCTCCTGCTGCCGCAGGTGCACAAGGCGTTCGGCGGAGAGCTGCGGGCGCTGATCGTGGGCGGAGCTTTTGCGGACCCTTCGACGATGCAATTTTTCTACGATTTGGGAATCCCGGTGACTTGCGGCTATGGTCTGACGGAAGCTTGCACGGCGGTGACGCTCAACGATTTGCAGCCGTTTCGCGCCGATACGGTGGGCAAGCCGCTGCCCGGGACCGAAGTGCGGGTGCTGAATCCGGATGGCGACGGAATCGGGGAAGTCGCGGTGCGGAGCCGCGCGGTGATGTCGCATTATTTGGACGATGCGGAGCTGACGGCGCAAACCATCGTCCAAGGCTGGCTGCTGACGGACGATCTGGGGCGCTTCGAAGCGCACGGCCACCTCCAGCTTTTTGGGCGCAAGAAAAACATGATCGTCACTGCGGGCGGCAAGAATATTTATCCCGAAGATATTGAGGCGGTATTCGACGGCCTGCCGGTAAAGGAATACAGCGTGTTTGCGGCGAATTATTTGTGGCCGCGGAAGACGCCCGGCAACGAAACGCTGGTGCTGGTGCTGCGGCTGGAGCCGAACCGGCAGTTCGAGGATAAATTGCGCGAAGAGATGGTAGCGCGTAACCGGCGGCTGGCCGACTTCAAGCGCGTGAGCGGGTATTTGATCTGGGAGAAAGATTTTCCGCGAACAACGTCGCTGAAGATCAAGCGCGAAGAATTGGCGGCGGAGATCAGGGCGGGCGCGGCGCGGGAAGCGATAGTGGAGATCTAGTTCTCAGTTCCCGGTTCTCAGTTCTCAGTAGAACCAGGCTATCTTTTTGAGGTCGGCCCTGTCCCTGCTGGATTCGAACTGAGAACTGAGAACTGGCAACTGAGAACTGTTCTTATGAACCAAACTTTTCTTGCCATTATCAATCCGGCGGCGGGCGGCGGGCGGTGCGGAGAGCGCGTGGGCGCGGCTTTAGACCGGCTGCGGCGCGCGGGGATTTTGCTGGAGACGGCGGAGACGGGTTCGGCGGGTGACGCCACTCGCATTGCGCGCCAGGCCTATGGGCGCGGCTATCGGAAGTTTCTGGCGGTGGGTGGGGACGGGACTTCCTATGAGATCGTCAACGGGCTGTTTCCGGAATGCAGTTCTCAGTTCTCAGTTCTCAGTTCTCAGAAAACATCGGATGTGGAAGATCGGACCCCTACGCTCGGGTTTCTTCCGCTCGGAACCGGCAATTCGTTTCTGCGGGACTTTGTGGCGGGAACTTCCAGCGCGGACGGCTTGGAGCATGCGATGCAGGCGCTGGAGGCGCGGCGTTCGCGGCCTTGCGACGTTTTGCGGCTGGAGCACAAGGATGGAGCGATCTATTACACGAACGTTCTCAGCGTCGGCTTTGCGGCGGATGTGGCGGCGTTGCGGCACCGGCGGTTTCTGGGGCTGGGGCGGTCCGGGTATCTGCTGGCGATTTTTCTTTCGCTGGCGCGGCTGAAGCGGCGGCCGTTTCCGGTGCGGGTGGAAGGGCAGCGGGAATTCGACTTGCGGCGCTGTTTGTTTCTGACGTTCAACAACAGCAAATTCACGGGCGGAACAATGATGATCGCGCCCGACGCGGCGACCGACGACGGATTGATCGAATATGTGCGCTGGGGCCCGATTGGGCGCGTGGGGCTGCTCCGGAACCTGGCGACGCTCTACGATGGCACGCACATCCGGCATCCGCTGGCCGAGCGGCAGGCTGTGCGGCGGGTGGAATTTCAACTCGACCGGCCGGTGGACGTGATGGTGGACGGCGAGGTGCTGACGCTGGAATGCCGGGCGATTGAAGTGCTGCCATCGGCATTGCGGGTGGTGGTTTGATTGGAGATTTCCTGTAGAGACGCGGATTGCCGCGTCTCGGCATTATCGCGCCGGCTAAGGCGGAGCAAGCCCCGTCAAGGAAATTTGTGAAAAGCAGATATTGAACCTCGCCGGTAAGCGCGGGCCGTCCTCCGGGCACGGGGCCGCAAGCTATAATGAAAAAGTAAATTCCGAGCAATTCGTCCCGATGAAATCGCGCATTTTTTCGCTTCCAGTTGTTTTTCTTGTGCTGGCTGGCTGGCTGATCGCCCAGACGGCGCCCGCTCCCACGCCGGCTGCGCCGCAGAAGCCGGCGGCGAAAACCAGCGCCCCGGCTGACGGCAAGACGCAAACTCCGCCGGCGGCCGCGCCTCCCGCCAAGTCCGAGTCCGATGAGTCGGTTGCGACCATCGTGCATGTGGTCAACGAAGTTCGCGTTGTGTTCACGGTCACCGACCGGCACGGCCGCTACATCAAGGACCTGAAAAGAGACAACTTCCAGGTGATCGACGATAACAAGCCCGCCGAGCTGCGCAGCTTCCACAGCGAGACCGATTTGCCTCTGCAAGTGGGCTTGCTGGTGGACGCCAGCAACTCGGTGCGCGACCGCTTCAAGTTCGAGCAGGAAGCGGCCATCGAGTTTCTCAACGCCATCATTCGTCCGGGCTACGACAAGGCATTCGTGATCGGCTTCGACTCCACGCCTGAAGTTACGCAGGATTTCACCGATAACACCGAACGTCTTTCGACCGGCGTGCGCATGTTAAGGGCGGGCGGCGGCACGGCGATGTACGACGCGCTCTACTTCGCCTGCCGCGACAAGCTGATGAAGCAGGAGCAGACGGGGCCGGTGCGCCGCGCCATTATTCTGCTAAGCGATGGCGAAGACAATTCCAGCCATGTGTCGCGCGAGGAAGCCATCGAAATGGCCGAGCGCGCCGATGTCATCGTCTACACCATCAGCACCAACATCAGCGGCATGAAGGGCCAGGGCGACAAAGTGCTGGAGCGCATCGCGGAAGCCACCGGCGGCCGCACGTTTTTCCCCTTCCAAATGCGCGATGTGGCGGACGCGTTTTTGTCCATTCAGGAGGAATTGCGCAGCCAGTACGCGGTGGCCTATAAGCCGGCGAATTTTGTCGCCGATGGACGTTACCGCACGATCCAAATCCTGGCGCAGGATAAGGGCCTCAAGGTGCGCACCCGCAAGGGTTACTACGCTCCCAAGCAGTAACTCATCAGCCGCTTGCAAACGCCCCCGCTTTGCTGGATGGCAATTCTTAAAGAGATGGTTGCCCGAGTAACATCAATGTGTCAACGCCATTGCGACGTTGGTAACTTGCCGAAGCGAGGCGGGCCGCGTTCCATCGATTATGGAGAATGGATCATGCGAATCGGGGCCGGGCTGGCGGTGATGGCGGGAATCGTGCTTTGTTGGCCGGCGTACGGCCAGGCGCCAGCGGTGCGGGCAGAGCGGGAACTGTTCGCGTCGGTCAACCAGGCGCGGCGGGCCGAGGGGCTGGCTCCGTTGCGCTGGGATGGGTCGCTGGCGGCAGCCGCGCGGCGTCACGCCCAGGCCATGGCCGAACATGGATCGGCGCAGCATGGGTTTGACGGTGAGCCCAGCCTTTCGGAGCGAGTCAAGCGGACGGGCGCGCATTTCCGTTGGCTCGCGGAAAACGTAATTCAGGGGCCGTCGCCGGAGTTCATCCACGCGCAGTTCATGCGGTCGCCTCCACATCGCAACAACATTTTGGATCGGGACATGGATTCGATTGGAGTGGGTGTGGTGGAGCGGGGCGGCCGGTTATTCGCGGTCGAGGATTTTTCGCAGGCGCGGTGAACGGACACTGAAAACGCCGGGAATCTGGGACCCGATTCCCGGCGTTGTTTCTTCTGCTGGCGTTCTATCTTGTTCGGCCCTATCTTGCTACGCTGAACTTGTGCGCAGTTGTAGCGCGCACATGGGGTCCGGTGCATGCGCTGGTGGAGAGGGCGAGTGGGAATGGCACCGTGTAGTAGATTTCGGTGCCGTAAGTGTTGGTCGCGCCGCCGGTGTCATCGAGAATGCCGGCGCATGCACTTTCCAGGATCGTGTTCCCGTTTACGGTGTTGTCGTTGCCTGTGACGCCGCTGTCGCCGAAGTAAAGGCTACAGGCAGCGTCCAAATGCACGCCCGATTCGGCGCTATTGAAGATAGTGTTTTTCGTGATCGTATTTCCAGTGGAGCAAACATCGATGCCGTCAGCGGTTTCCATGGGAGCATAAACTCCGAGGGACGAACCAAAAATTTTGTTGCTGGTAACGGTTACGTAGTCACTATCGTACGGGGGCACACCGAAACCCTGCCCGGTCCAATAATCAGAAGAATCGTGGACCAGGGCGATGGGACACTGGCTGTTGCCGACTATGTTGCCGGAGATCGTGATCGCGCTCTTCAGCGCGGTGCCATCTAGCGCTTCGTAGAGTATGATATTGCATGCGGTCGCTTCCGTTGGATCCCCATAGATGTTGTCGATCACGGTGTTGTTATTGATAGTTCCCGCCGCACCAAAACCTAATTGGATTCCGAGCTGGGGCATACCCGGGTACGGAACTACGCCAGCTCCCTGTACATAGTTCCCGGTGACGTTGAGCGTCGTACCGGGGAGATTTCCCACGATTCCGCCCAAGTTGTAATTGTGTACTGAGCTGTTTTCGATCGTCACTTTGGATGGTGAATTCTGCACGGCTTGCACGTAGATGCCTATCCCGTCGTTGGCATAGTACCCGCAACTACTGGGAGCGGTGCCGGGGACCTGGTTGCGCGCAGCGACGTGATTGATCGTGCCCGACGCGTTTGTGATCAGGATGCCATCGAAATTAGGGCAGTCAGAGATCCCGTTCCCTGTGCCGTCAACCGTGATATTGCTGATCGAGAATGGACCGGCTGTCACCGCGATCTGGGCCATGATGGGAGCGCCGCTGAACGCACTAGCCCCGTTCGCGACCATGCCTGATGCGGGAGGGAGAATTACGACCGTCTGATCCCCACTCGCGCTTGCAACTCCTTTGAGGGTGAGACTCTTGTTGATTGTTACCTGTTCGGGGTAGTTGCCGGGGCAAATATCGATTGTGCTTCCGGCGGGAACGGAATTTACCGCCAATTGAATGGTTGCGAAGTGGACAAATCTTGTGCAGGTGCCGACGGCGACTGTAGTGGAAAATGCCTGTCCGCTGAGTGCGATCAGCACGACCAAAGCCAAACAAGAGAACTTGAAACTGCGAGCGATTTTCATTGATATTCCTCCATCTGGGTTGCACGTGCTTGACACATAGGGCCAATGTTCGAAGAGCAAAAGTAAAGTCAAAATACCTTATCACAGATGGCGGATCGAACGCAACTTAAAAATTACGCACGACTCAAAGAAGTCACGCACGACTACAAGGAGTTTTGCACGACTGCAAAGAGTTGCGCACAGACTGCAAATCCCTATCCGAAGGAATGCGGCTGGCGCGGCGCGGAAGCGCACTATGACCCGGAATCATACTCCAGGTCGAGTTTTCCGCGAAATGATCGCTGGCGCCAGATTTTCTGGGCGTGGCGGGCGGCGCCCGTGGGAGACGGGGCAAGCCCGGTCTCTACATTTGCTGGGCGCGGCGACTGAGGCTACCGGGGTGGCTCGGGCCGCCGCAGGCTTGCCGCCCACTTCGTCGCCGTGGAAGTAGCGGTCTTAATCTTTATCTTTAATCTTAATCTTTGTCTTTGGCGGCGCGCATTTCCGCGGGCTCTTGGAAAACGTAATTCAGGGGCCGTCGCCGGAGTTCATCCGCGCGCAGTTCATGCGGTCGCCTCCACATCGCAGCAACATTTTGGATCGGGACATGGATTCGATTGGAGTGGGTGTGGTGGAGCGGGGCGGCCGGTTATTCGCGGTCGAGGATTTTTCGCAGGCGCGGTGAACGGACACTGAAAACGCCGGGAATCTGGGACCCGATTCCCGGCGTTGTTTTTTATGCTGGCACTTACACCAGTCTTGCGGCGCGTTACCTCTTCGGGTTAGGTATCGGCTTATTATGCCTCATCGGTCCGTTATCATCTGAACGAACGCAAGAAGCAGCGATGGTGGCGTCGGCGAGTGGAAATGGCACCGCGTAGTAGGTATCAGTGCCAACGTCGGGGGCTGTAACGGAGTCATAGAGAATGCCGACGCACGCACTTTCCACAAAGGTGTTTTTGTTTACGGTGTTGCCGGTGCCAGTGGCGCCGCAGCCACCGTCCAAATGCAGGCCGGAGTTGGCGCTGTTGACGATCGTGTTGCCCGTGATCGTATTATTGTTGTTGCAGGCGTCAATGGCATCCCAGACCAACGAGCCAAAGATCGTGTTGCCGGTAACGGTAAAGTTGTCATCGTCGCCACCAGGGTACGTCATACAACCCGATGGGAATCTGGCTGTTGCCGAGTATGTTGTTTGATCACGTTTCCGGCGTCTGCCGCGTCGTAGAACAAAATACTTGATGCACACCCACGTTGGACCCACATAGGAATTATCGATCACCTTAGTGGTGGAGATTTTTCCCACGGCTCCCCAACCAACCTGGATGCCGTTCTGAGCATCATAGCCATACCCAAGTGCGCCATTTCCCTGGACAAAACTCCCAGTGACGATCAGGGTCGTGCCGGTGTCATTTCCCGTGATTCCATTTTTGTTGTAACTGTGAACCGAACTATTTTGGACCGTCACGGTTTGGGGACCTATCGTGGTCTGCACGTATATACCTTGTCCGTATCCGGAATCGCCTTGCACGGTGTCGTCTGGCAACTGGTTACGCACGACGACGTGATTCAACGTGCCCGAAGCGTTCTGGAACAGGATGCCGATTAAATCGGTAGTCGGAGTCGTTGACGTTATTCCCCTTACCGTCAACCGTGAGATTGTTGATCTTGACCACGGCGCTGCCCTGCACTAATATCTGGGCTGCGGCGGGCCAAGGCGTATCCAGACCAGTCGCGTTCTGGACCACGCCGCCTGCGGGAGGCGAAATCACGACCGCCTGACTCCCACTCGCGCTTGCAACTCCTGTAAGGGTGAGGTTCTTGGCGATTACCACCTGTTCGGGGTAGTTGCCGGGGCAAATATCGATTGTGCTTCCGGCGGGAACGGAATTTACCGCCAATTGAATGGTTGCGAAGTGGACAAATTTTGTGCAGGTGCCGACGGCAACTGTAGCGGAGAAGGCATATCCACTGAGTGCGATCAGCACGACCAAAGCCAAACAAGAGAACTTGAAACTGCGAGCGATTTTCATTGATATTCCTCCACCTGGGTTGTACGCGCCTGACGCTCGGGCACGATGTTCGAAGCAAACTGCCAAGGGCCGCACTGTATCACGAATGGCGGGTCGAACGCAATTAAAAATTAGCACGACTACAAGGAGTTTTCACGACTGCAAAGAGTTGCGCACAGACTGCAAATCCCTATCCGAGGCAATGCGGCTGGCGCGGCGCGGAAGCGCACTAGCAGGCTGCGGAAAAAGTCATCAAGAGCGCGAAAAGCGCACCTCAGGCGCTGAAGCGCGGACACATTTTGAACGACTTAGCGGCACGAGTAAACTCGTGCCCTTCCCCAAACCCGTCCGAATCGGAGTTTTTCCGCAGCCTGCTATGACCCGGAATCATACTCCAGATCAAGTTTTCCGCGAAATGATCGCTGGCGCCAGATTTTCCGGGTGTGGCGGGCGGCACCCGTGGTCGGGGGTGCTGAGGTAAAGTTCCCCCGCAGGCTGCAAACAATTTCCCTTAAGGAAAATGTGGTTGACTTGGCCAACCTGATATGAGGTGGGCTGGCCGCGTCTAAACCGCATAAAGTACTGAGAATTCGGGAAATACGGAGCATGCGGCGGATGGCGAACGGCTTGCACAAGGAGAGAGCGGGCAAGGGAATGCGACCTCCTTACCTAGTGGCAAGCGGGTGAAAAAATGAGCAGCTACGCAGAGAATTTGCAGTTCCCGGAAAGGGCGCAAGGGCCCCAAAAGATGAGAACGAACCTGGCCACCGTACTGGATCCGAGCCGCCGCAGCAACGACGCTCGCGATTTTGAAGCCGCCCTGCGCCGCAAAATTGTCGGCCAGGATCAGGCCATCGAAAAGGTCGCGGAAATTTATCAGATGTTCCTCGCCGGACTGAATGCGCCGAACCGTCCCGTTGGCAATCTGCTGTTCCTGGGGCCGACCGGCTCGGGCAAGACGCGGGTGGTCGAGGCGGTGGCCGAATCGCTCTTTGGCGACGCGCACGCCTGCATCAAGATCGATTGCGCCGAGTTCCAGCACTCGCACGAAATCGCCAAGCTCATTGGCTCGCCTCCGGGATATCTGGGGCACCGCGAGACGCATCCGCTGCTCACCCAGGAAGCGCTCAACCAGTGGCACACGGAAAAGCTGAAACTGTCGATCCTGCTCTTCGACGAAATCGAGAAGGCGTCCGACTCGCTGTGGCAGCTCCTGCTCGGAATTCTGGACAAAGCGACGCTGACGCTCGGCGACAACCGCCGCGTCGATCTTTCCAGCTGCATCATCATCATGACCTCGAACCTGGGCGCCACCGAGATGAATGGGCTGGTCGCTGGCGGCTTTGGCTTCGCTCCCAGGGTCGTGCCGGTCGACGACTCGCTCGACGATAAGATCAGCCGCTCGGCGGTGGATGCGGCGCGGCGCAAATTCGCGCCCGAGTTCATGAACCGCCTCGACAAAGTGGTCGTGTTCAAAACACTGCGCGCCGAGCACCTGGAGCAGATCCTGGAAATCGAGCTGGGCATGGTGCAGCAGCGCGTGCTGATGGCGGCGGGCGCTCATCAGTTCGTGTTCAACTGCACGCCGCAAGTCAAGAGCTTCCTGCTGGCCGAGGGCACCGATCCCAAGTACGGCGCGCGCCACCTGAAGCGGGCGATTGAACGCCATCTGGTGTTTCCGCTGGCGAACCTGGTTGCCACGGGGCAGGTGAAGCTGGGAGATTTTGTCCGCGTCGAGCTGCTCGGCAAAAGCCAGCTCACCTTCGTAAAAGAAGCCGAAGGCGCCATGGTACCCGTGCTGCTCGAGCGCTACGGGGCCGCGGCAGCCATGCCCGCCGTAGCCTCAGCCAGGGCCGCGCGTCCCGCGATCCAACACAAGGAGTTTGGCGCCGGATTACTCAACGAGAATAAGTAAACAAGTTGACTGGTAGGCAGGGACACCGCGTGCAGCGGTGTCCCTTTTTTGTTGATGGCTCGTAGGGGGGCGGACCAGGCTGCGGTGACGCAACCGACGCAGTCAAGACTCTTCTCGCAACCAGGAAAGCCGCACCCTTACCAATACAATTCATGAAGATGGCTTCGAGGATGGGTCACCGTTCCAGCAGCCCGCGCGAGGCGACGCCGATGTTGTCGCGGGTGGTGTTCTTCACCATATACATCATCTCGTCTGCCTGGCGGATGATGTCGTGCGGCGTCTGCGCATCGTGCGGAAACGTCGCCAGTCCCATGCTGGCGCGCACGGCCAGATTCAAACCCTGGTCGCTGCAGAAGATCCCCGCGCGCAGGGAATCCTGCAGACGTTTCGCGACCACCACGGCCGGATCTTTGCTCGTCTGCGGCAGCAGAACCACGAACTCGTCTCCGCCATAGCGGAACGCGAAATCGATGAGGCGCAACTGCGCTTTGATCACGTAGCCGACTTCGGCCAGCAGACGGCTTCCCACCAAATGTCCATGCGTGTCGTTGACCAGCTTGAAGTAGTCGAGGTCGATGAAGATCACGCTGAACTGGTAGCCGAAGCGCGCCGAGCGGTAGACCTCGGTTTCCAGCGTCTTGTGCAGATGGCGCGCATTGAACAGGCCCGTGCAATCGTCGGTGATGGTCAGTTCCTGGATTTTCTCGACCGCCCGGGCGTTCTCGATGGCAATGGCGGCGTAATCGCACAGCGCCTGCAGGAAGAACATTTCCGGTTCGCTCATTTCCACGTCGGCGTTGATCAGCTGGATCACGCCCAGCACGCGGTGTTTCGAGCGCAGCGGCACGCAGATCACGGAGCGGGTCTGCAATCGCGTCATCGCGTCCACCCGGGACGAGAAGCGTGGATCGCTGCGCACATCGGGCACGATCAACGCCTGTCCGTGCTGGGCAACCCAACCGGCAATTCCCTCCCCAACCTTCAACCGCGCCTTCGCCAGGGTCTCGGCCGCGGCACCGACCGCGATGGCGAAATAAAGCTCATTCTTTTGTTCATCCACCATCAGCAGCGACCACGTGTCCGGGCGGCAGTATTCTGCCATTTTTTCCATGATCGTCTGCAGGATCGAATCGAGGTTGAGCGACGATGTCAGCGTTTTGGCGACATCGTGAAAGATGGTCAGCTCTTGCGACAGGCGATTTGCGGATGTGCCCGCTGCCTTCGACATGCACTCCTCGGCCCAGTGGATGAATAGGGAATTATAGGTTTGGCCGCGCCTCTCGGGCAATGAACGTAGGTAACCGGTACCAGTCGCGCCAACCCGCCGCATCCGCCACCAACCGCTGCGAGCTGCGGCCGGCGAGTCGCGGCCCGCCGGATTGCTCCCAGCTCGCGGCCCTCCACCCTTATATGTCCGTTTGTCGGCAACCGCTGGAATGGCCTATGATCTTATTTCTCGACCGGATAAAATTCCGTTCGCTGTCCGGCGAAAGCGGGGGATTGGGTTGCCTTCTTTTGGCGAAAAACTGAAACAAGAACGCGAGATGCGCCACATCACACTGGAGCAGATTTCCCTCTCCACCAAAATCGGCACGCGCATGTTGCAGGCGCTCGAAGCCGACAAGTTCAACCAGTTGCCCGGCGGCATTTTCAACAAGGGCTTCGTCCGCGCCTATTCCCGCTTCGTGGGCCTCGACGAAGATCAAACCGTCGCCGAGTACCTGGCAGCTTCCGGCGAAGCTCCGCCCGCTTCCACGGAAATCGATGCGCGCGAAGACCGGGACCGCGAAAGCGAAGAAACCGCCCGCCGCCTGGAATCCATCTCCGACACGCCTGCCCGCCAACTCCCCTGGGGCCTGTTCGCCGCGCTCCTGCTCGTAGTCGCGCTCGTACTCTCCGCCTGGAACCATCGCCGCCGCGAACACGCGAAGCAGCCTGCTCCTCCAACTCCGGCCTCCGTTGTGACGCCGTCGTCGGCGCCGGCGCCGGGCGAAGCAGCCGGCGGAGTGCGCAGCGAAGTCAGCGGCACGGGTTCGCCCAGCTCCAGTTCGCCGGCAACCGGCTCGCCGCCCGGAGAATCCGCCCCATCCCCCGCTTCTGAAACACCTCGGGACTCAGCGGCCCTCGCTCCCGCAGCTCCGGGCGAGTTTACGATTGTCATCCATGCCCGCGAAAAATCTTGGATCGGCATCACCACCGACGGCAAGACCATCGCGCGCGAAACTTTGCCGGCCGGCAGCGAGCGCGCCATTCGAGGCCGCAAAGAAATCGTCGTCAAGACGGGAAACGCCGGTGGCATCGACTTTCTATTCAATGGCAAGAAGCTCGATACCGGCGGCGCATCCGGAGAGGTCAGGACGGTTACGTTCGGCCCTCGAGGAATCTTGCCCAATGCCTCGGAACCGCCTGCGACGCCTTGAGTTTGCCGCTTTCCTTTTCTCCATTTGCCGCCCGCCTTCCGCCGTTCAACGCCGACGGGCCCCCACTCAATGTCATCTCCATCATTTGCTGGCCAATTCCGTTGCGTTGAGGCGGCCATCTCTGGTACGGTTTTAAGGAAGATAAAGCCAAACCAAGATTGGCCAAACTTGGTCAAGAGCCTTGGCTCCAGAGGCCTCCCTTATTGGACATAAAGGCTCAAAATTACCTTGAGGAGATACCAGCGTGCCCGCAAAGAATCGTTTTCTGTTTACCTCGGAATCCGTTACCGAGGGACATCCGGACAAAATCGCCGACCAGATTTCCGATGCCATTCTCGACGCCTGCCTGCGTGAAGATCCCACCAGCCGCGTCGCCTGTGAAACCCTGACCTGCACCGGCCTGGTCGTGATCGCCGGTGAGATCACCACCAAAGCCTACGTCGATTTTCAAAATCTCGTCCGCGGCGTGGTGCAATCCATCGGCTACGACAACGCCGTCTACGGCTTCGACTCCAACACTTGCGCCGTAATTTCCAGCATCAACAAACAGTCCGGCGATATCGCCATGGGCGTCGACACCGGCGGCGCCGGCGATCAAGGAATGATGTTTGGCTACGCCTGCAACGAGACTCCCGAGCTGATGCCGCTTCCCATTTCGCTCGCCCACAAGCTCTGCTTGAAGCTGGCCGAAGTTCGCAAGAATGGCACCTGCCCTTACCTGCGGCCCGATGGAAAATCGCAGGTCACGGTGGAATACGACGAGCAGCGCATGAAGAAAGTAAAGCGCGTGGATGCGGTGGTCATTGCCACTCAGCATTCCGAAAGCGTGGGCAACGATGAACTCCGCGCCGACATTTTGAAGCACGTGATCCAGGCCGTAATCCCGGCCAACCTGCTCGATGAAGACACGAAATACCACATCAATCCCACCGGACGCTTCGTCATCGGCGGCCCCATGGGCGACACCGGTCTGACCGGACGCAAGATCATCGTGGATACTTACGGCGGCATGGGCCGTCACGGCGGCGGCGCGTTCAGCGGCAAGGACCCCACCAAGGTCGATCGTTCCGCCGCCTACATGGCGCGCTACATCGCCAAGAACATCGTGGCCGCCGGCCTCGCCGAGCGCTGCGAAGTGAACCTCGCCTACGCCATCGGCATCGCCGATCCCGTCAGCGTCCATGTGGATACTTTCGGGACCGAGAAGATCGATGCCAATCTAATTCCGGATTTAGTGCGGGCAAACTTCAAACTTAAACCCCGCGAGATCATCGAAACGCTCAACTTGCGCCGTCCCATTTACCGCAAGACGGCATCCTACGGACACTTCGGCCGCAGCGACCCCGATTTCACCTGGGAGGCGACCGACAAAGCCGCCAAACTGGCTGCCGACGCCGGTTTGAAGCGGGAGCACTCTGGCGTTCGGAAGTAGTTTTTTCGCCACCCCAGAGAGAATCGCTTTTGGCTCTTGGCAGCCCGTGGTGAAAGTCGGAGAGCAGCAGACATGTAACACTTTTTATGAATTGTCATCCCGAGCGCAGCGAGGGATCTGTAGTTTGCCGCGGAAATGCAGATCCCTCCCCCTCGGCTACGCTCGGGGTCGGGATGACAAAATTAGGTGAATTGAGGGTGAAACTGCGGGTTCTCACTTTCACCACGGGCTCTTGGCCTTTAGCTAAAAGCCAGGAGCTAAAAGCCAACAGCTTTCATCCCGTCATCATCCGGGAAATGGGGAGAGAAAAATGGCCACGACATCCATCAGCAGCGATGTAAAAGGACTGGAACTGGCGGACCTGGGCAAGAAACGCATCGAGTGGGCCAACCAGTCGATGAAGGTGCTGCAGATCATACGCAAGGAATTCATCAAGAACCAGCCGCTTAAAGGCATCCGCGTTTCCGCCTGCCTGCACGTCACCACTGAGACCGCAAATTTAATGATCGCCCTGCGCGACGGCGGCGCCGACGTGGCGCTCTGCGCTTCCAACCCGCTGTCCACTCAGGACGACGTTGCCGCCAGCCTGGTGCGCGACTACGGCATTCCCGTCTTCGCCATCAAAGGCGAGGACAACGACTCCTACTATTCGCACATCATGGCGGCGCTCGATCACCAGCCGCAGATCACCATGGACGACGGCGCCGACCTGGTTTCCGTGCTCCACACCAAGCGCCAGACGGAACTGGCCAATGTGCTGGGCGGCACCGAGGAGACGACCACCGGTTTGATTCGCCTGCGCGCCATGGCCAGGGAAGGCGTGCTGCGCTATCCCATCGTCGCCGTCAACGACGCCGATACCAAGCACCTCTTCGACAATCGTTACGGCACCGGGCAATCGACCATTGACGGCATCATCCGCGCGACGAATTTTCTGCTTGCCGGATCGAAGTTCGTGGTCGCCGGTTACGGCTGGTGCGGACGCGGTCTCGCTTCGCGCGCCCGCGGCACCGGAGCGGAAGTCATCGTCACCGAAGTCGATCCGACCAAAGCGCTGGAAGCGGTCATGGACGGCTTCCGCGTCATGAGCATGGAAGAGGCGGCCAAGATCGGCGACGTTTTCTGCACCGTTACCGGCAACAAAAACGTGCTCGCTAGGCAGCACTTCGAACTCATGAAAGACGGCGCCATCATTTCCAACTCGGGCCACTTCAACGTCGAAATCGACATTCCGTCGCTCGAAAAGCTGTCGTCCTCCAAACGCACCACGCGCACTTTCGTCGACGAATACACCATGAAAGACGGACGCCGCATCAACCTGCTCGGCGAAGGCCGCCTCATCAATCTGGCCGCCGCCGAAGGGCATCCCGCGTCGGTCATGGACATGAGTTTTGCCGACCAGGCGCTATCGCTCGATTACCTGGTGAAAAACCACGCGTCTCTCGAAAAGAAGGTGTACACGGTTCCGCCGGAACTCGACAAACGCGTGGCCAAGCTGAAGCTGGAAGCACTCGGCATAAAGATCGACCGCCTCACCCCGGAGCAGGAAGAATACTTGGCGGGGTGGGCGGAAGGAACCTAGCTAGAGCATGTTTCAAAAATACCTTTTAGCTCGGAAGGCGCGTCCCTCAGGGGCTAAAGCCCGCATTTTTCTTGGCCCTAAACGGCACGGCTGAAGCCGTGCCCTACCCAAAACCTATTTTTGAAACACGCTCTAGTTAGGGAGCGTGAAGGTCAAGGTCACATCGGTCTGGAACTGGGCGGGGTGGTCGTGCTGGCGGAAGGGCCGGTATCGCCAGTTGCGGACGGCCGCGGCTGCGGCTGTGGCCAGAACTGGGTCTCCGCTTAACGTGCGGATGCTGGAAACGGAGCCGTCTTCGGCGACCTGGACTTCCAGAACCACATTGCCGGCGCGGTGGACGGCCCGGGCTTCGGGCGGATACTGGGGCTCTGTGCGGCTTAGAAGGCGGGTTTCGGCCGTTTCGGGAGATAGCCAGACGGGTTGGAGCGGGGCAAGCTCGGTTCTGGACGACGCCGCTACGATGGAATTGCCGATGGGCTTAGTGGAATCGGGCTGGGCGGGGGCGGGCTTCATGCGAAAAACAACTTTGCCTTTTTCGTAAACGACTAACTCGTCCGCGGCGGGAGGGTTCGACGCCGGCTTAGACGTTTTCTTCGAGTCAGCGCCCAACACTGCTCCAGGCAATGCTGGATTTGCCCGGTAGGTCTTGGCTGCTTCGCTTTGCTCGGCTGGACGGGCGAGTTCGCCCGTCCCCACATGGGACTTTGCGGGTGCGCTGCTGGCCGGGGCCAACCATCCTATGCGGGAGCCGATGAGAAAACTGACAGCGACGATGGCGAGGATCGTCAGAGTTCCGAGAACTCGAGTCCAGGCTTTGTAACTTGGGCGGGTCGCCGGCGGAGAGCTGGCGGGCAAGGAATCCAGGAGCACGGGACCAGGCGCGACGCGATCAGGGGCACTGGTCCTGGCCGGGTGGTGAGACGAATCGTCCGCGTAAAGCTCGGATTTCGATATAGAGTGCGGGAACATGATTTGTTCCGGAAGCCCGCGCAGGGAATGCAAGCTCAGAGGCGAGTTTCCCGCGAAATCGGTGGGAAGTCAATCGGGTTTGTCCCCTGCGTCATACCACCTTGGAAATGCCCCCTGGTACCGTGACCGCGTGAAGAAGTACACGGTGGAGCGACGGGCGTCTCGCCCGTCCCGCCGGGCGGGGACGCCCGGCGCTCCACCAAAAAAAATGGATCGACCGTAATAACAATCACGCGGTCACGGTACTGGTCGTGGTTTCACCACGCCCCGGAAAGGCGAGTGGATTTGTTGGCTGCCAGCCTTGTCTCCAAGGATGATTCGGAGCTGGACGAAGCTGGCGGCGCCGTCGGGGCCGCTGCATTGCCCACCAGTTGGCGGGCGCTCTGGGCCGTGTAATTGAGCGCGCGTCCCGGCAGCACTCCGAGATAAAGCGTAGCCAGCACGCAAACTGCCATGGCGAGCCCTGCCGCAGCGGGCACAGGGGTGACAGGCACGTCGCCGCGTGGCTCCCGCATGTACATCATGACGATGATGCGCAGGTAATAATAAGCGCCCACCGCGCTATTCAGCACCAGAATAATCGCCAGGCCAACCAGATTCGAATTCAGCGCGGCGGTCAACACGTAGAACTTCGCAAAAAAACCGCCCGTGATCGGAATGCCGATCAAGGACATCAGGAAGAATGTGAAAGTCGCGGCCAGCACGGGCGACTTCCTGCCCAGGCCCGCGTAGTCTTCCAGCGCGACATACTTCTCGCCCGCGTTGGCGAAATGGCTGACGACGGCAAACGCGCCTACGTTCATCGCCGCGTAGGCCGCCGTGTAGAACATCGCCGCCGACGCGCCCAGCTCCGGTTGTGCGGCGAAGGCAACCAGCAGATATCCCGCGTGGGCAATCGAGGAATACGCCAGCAGGCGCTTGACGTTGTTCTGCACCAAGGCGCACAGATTTCCCAGCGTCATGGTCAGCGCGGCTGAGGCCCAGATCAGCCAGAAGCGTCCGGGAGCGTTCGCTTCGAACATGACGCGCAGCAAGACCGCGAAGGCCGCCGCTTTCGGGCCGGTCGACATCAGTCCGGCGATGGGCGCGGGCGCGCCTTCGTAAACGTCCGGAGTCCACACATGAAAAGGCGCGGCGGCGACCTTGAAACCCAAGCCCACAAACATGAGCGCCGTCGCCACATACGCCAGCAGCGTTACGTTGCCAGAACGCAGCGCCTGGCTGATCGCGTCAATGTTGGTGGAACCCGTCGCGCCGAACATCAGCGCAACGCCGTATAGGAAAAACGCCGTGGCGAACGATCCCAGCAAAAAATACTTCAGCGACGATTCGCTGCTGGCTGCGTCGCGCCGCCGCAAGCCTGCCAGCACGTAGGTTGAGATCGACGAGATTTCCAGAGCAATAAAAATAAGCACGAGTTCGATGGCCGACGACATCAAACACATGCCAACCGTACCGAAGAGAATGAGTGCGTAGTATTCCCCGGCGCTGATGCGCTGCACCGCCAAATATTCGTATGAACTGAGAATCACCACCGCGGCAATGGCGATGACGAGCACATGAAAGAACACGCTGAAGCCATCCACCCGCACCATGTTCCAGAAGGCGGTCCCGGGATACTGCGCCATCCAAAACGCCGACCCGAGCGCCGCCAGCGTGCCGATCAGCGCGATTGTACCCAGCGACTCGTGGCTGCTCTCTTCATCGAGCAGCGGATCGACAGCCATGATCAGCATCCCGAAGATCGAAAGCACCAACTCCGGCAGGATGCGCATGTAATCGGCGGTTTGCGGCAGGGTTTGTGGCAGGGAAGTCTGCGCCTGCGCCAGCAGGGCCGGCCAGGAATGCAGAAACAACGAATGCGAGAATGCCGCCATCGTCGTCATGGTCATCATTGGCCCACCGCCTTGCTGGCCAATTGTATGAAGGGAGAAAGCGCGGCCTGCAGCGCGGCTTGCACCGCCGGATCAATCGCGCTAAGCCACACCAGGGGCGCAACGCCCATCACCAGAGCAGCGGCCGCGATCGGCCAAAGTGCAGCCTTCTCGCGCAGGTTGAGGTCGGGCAGCGTGTTATTGATCTCGTGTTTCACCTGGCCGAAGAAAACTCGCTGATACATCCAGAGCAGGTAGCAGGCGCTCCAGATCACGCCGGTCGCGCCCAGGATTCCATAAATTGGGCGCGCCTGAAATGCTCCGCTGAGCACCAGGAATTCTCCGATGAAGCCGTTCAGCAGCGGCAGCCCGGCCGAAGCGAGCACAGTTACTAGAAAGAACGTGGCGTATTTGGGCATTGGCGTAGCGAGCCCGCCAAACTCGGCGATCTCGTAAGTGTGGCGGCGTTCGTAGAGAATGCCCGCCAGCATGAAGAGTCCTCCCGTCGCGACTCCGTGCGCCAGCATGACGAAGACGGCCCCATTCAGCCCGGCCGCGGTAAAACTGAAAATTCCCAGCACGACGAATCCGAGGTGGCTGACCGACGAGTAGGCGATCAGCTTCTTCATATTCGGCTGCACCAGCGAAACCAGCGCGCCATAGATGATGCCGATCAGCGCCAGAACCATGATCCATGAAGCGTTGCGGCGGGCCTGCTCGGGGAACAGGCCGACATCGAAGCGCAGCAGCCCGTAGGTGCCCATCTTCAGCAGAACGCCCGCCAGCAGCACCGATCCAGCCGCCGGCGCCTCCACGTGCGCGTCGGGCAGCCAGGTGTGAAGCGGGAAGAGCGGGACTTTCACCGCGAACGCGATGAAGAATCCAAGAAAAAGCCACAGCGAGGCGCGCTCGAAACCCGGCACATTGCCGCTGCGAATCGCATTCTGAATGACGACAAAATCGAAGCTGCCAGTCTTGGCGTAGAGCCACAGAATCGCCGCCAGCATAAACATCGAGCCGATCATCGTGAATAGGAAGAACTTCACCGCGGCGTAGATCCGGCGTCCGTGGCCGTACATGCCGATCAGCAGCGCCATCGGGATCAGCGTCGCTTCCCAGAAAAAGTAGAACAGGAACAAGTCGAGCGACGGTGAAAACGCCGATCAGCGCCGTTTCCAGCAGCAGCAGCAGGATAAAGAATTCCTTCACCCGCTCGTGGATCGAATTCCACGAAATCAGCACGCACAGCGGCGTGAGGAACGTAGTCAGCACCACCAGCCAGACGGAAATTCCGTCAATGCCCATGTGGTAATGAATGTTGGGGGTCGCGATCCAGACTTTGTCGATCTCGAACTTAAAACCGCCGTAGCTGCGATGCAAATGCACCGGCAAATGCAGCGACGCCACAAACGCCAGCAGCGAGATAACAAAGGCAAACAACTTGATGTCGCGGTCGCGGCGCGGGATCAGCAGAATCAGCAGCCCGCCCGCGGCGGGGATAAAAGTCACCAGCGAAAGAATGATGGGACTGAGGCTTTCCATATTCATCGCACTCCCATCCAGACCATGTAAGCGATCACAACCGCCGCTCCCGCCGCCACCCAGCCGGCATACGAGCGCAGATTGCCCGACTGCATGTGGCGCACATTGTCGGAAACATGGCGCGCAGCGCCGGCTGAGTTGTTCACCGTGGCATCTATCGCTCCCTCGTCGACGCCGTGCCAGAGAATCGTCGTCGAGCCGTCGATAACAGGTTTGACAAAGAGCACGGCGTAAAGCTCGTCGATGTAATACTTGTTCGCCACCGCGCGATAAAGCCCGCCCAGGCTGGCCGCAATGCGCGCGGGCAGTTGCGGGCGGCGGCTGTAGAGCAGATGGGCCAGCAGCCATCCCAGACCAGCCGCGCTTATGGAAACGCCCATGAGCAGATACTCCAGCGCGCTGCCGCCGACTTCGCGGGAAGTTCCTTGCGACGACTTCCGTAGCTCCCTGGAAAACGGGAGCGAGAAAATGTTCGAAGCGATTTCCGTAGCCGACGAATCCCCCGACGACCGACAGCACGGCCAGGATCACCAGCGGCCCCAGCATCACCCACGGGCTTTCATGCGGCTCGCCGTGTCCGTGTGGCGCGGGAACTCCTGTCCGCGCAGCGCGCGTCTTATCGTGATCACCGTGCCCATTAGCATCACGGCCATGGGCAGCGTGCACTGCCGCGCCTCGGTACTCGCCGCCGAATGTCATGTACATCAGCCGGAACATATAGAACGACGTGATGAAAGCGGTAATCACGCCAATCAGCCAATAGACCGGGCTTGCGCCATAGGCTTTCCAAAGAATTTCGTCTTTCGACCAGAAGCCCGCGAACGGCGGGATGCCCGCGATGGCGAGCGTGGCAATGCCCATCGTCATAAACGTCCACGGCATGTAAATCCGCAGCCCGCCCATCTTTCGCATGTCCTGCTCGCCGCCGATGCCGTGAATCACCGAACCCGCCGCGAGGAACAACAGGCCCTTGAAGAACGCGTGCGTCATCAGATGGAAGATGCCCGCCGAGAACGCTCCCACGCCACACGCCATGAACATATAGCCAAGCTGCGAAATGGTGGAGTAAGCCAGCACTTTCTTGATGTCGGTCTGCGCGATGCCGATAGTCGCCGCAAACAGGGCCGTGAGCGTTCCAATGATCGCGACCACCGTCATCGCCATCGGCGCGCGCTCGAAGATCGCCGACGAGCGCGCCACCATATAAACGCCCGCCGTCACCATGGTCGCCGCATGAATCAACGCCGAAACTGGAGTCGGGCCTTCCATGGCGTCCGGCAACCAGACATAAAGTGGAATCTGCGCCGACTTACCGGCAGCGCCAACCATCAAGCAGTAGGCCAATCGCCGTGAGTAACCCAGCGCCCGCCGTCTCCGTCGGCCATGCGCTCGACTTGCGCAAAGACTTTGCGTGAAATCCAGCGAATGGAAATGCTTGATGATCAGGAAGAGCGCAATCAGGAATCCAAAGTCGCCAATCCGGTTGACGATAAATGCTTTCTTGCCGGCCGCCGCCGCCGAGTCTTTCGTAAACCAGTAGCCAATGAGCAGGTACGACGCCAGCCCCACGCCCTCCCATCCGATAAACATGACCAGATAGTTCTTCGCCAGCACCAGCGTCAGCATGAAGAACATAAACAGGTTCATGTACGACATGAAGCGGTAGTAACCGTCGTCGTCCCACATATACCCGACCGAGTAGATATGGATGAGAAAACCGACGCCGCTAACTACGAGCATCATGACGAGCGATAACTGGTCGAGATAGAAACTGAAATCGACGCTAAAGCTCCCAGCGCGCATCCAGTGGGCGAGATCGCAATAGTAAGGCGCGGATGCCGAAGAAAAGCGCAGCGCAATCCACAACGCCACCGCGAACGTTGCGCCACAAAATACCAACGCAACCGTGGAGATCGCTTTTCTCGACGCTTTTCTGCCGAAGAAGCCGTTTATCGCCGCCCCGGCGAGCGGAAGAATCGGGACCGTCCACAATAACGGGTTTGGAGTCGGCGTCATAGCTTGAGCAGGTTCACCCGGTCCACATTCAAAGTTTCACGCGTGCGATAAACGGCAATGATGATTGCCAGGCCCACCGCGGCTTCGGCGGCGGCCACGACCATCACGAAGAACACAAAGACCTGTCCGGCGAGCGCGTGCCAGTGCGCCGCGAAGGCCACAAACGAAAGATTCACGCCGTTCAACATCAGCTCAATCGACATAAAAATCGTGATGATGTTGCGCTTGATCAGGAATCCGAGCGCCCCGCACGCGAACAGGATTCCGCTCAGCAACAAGTAGTAAGAAAGAGGGACCATGGTTATCCTTCGTCCTTTCTCGTGTCGCGCGAAGCGGCCTCGGGCCGGCTGGCGAGCACGACCGCACCCATGATCGCGATCAGGATCAGCACCGACGTGACTTCAAAGGGCAGCAGAAAATCGTGGAAGAGCAGCCGCGCAATCGCCTGTGGATCGCCCCGGAGCGCGCCGATGGGAACCGCCGTTTGCATGTCGGAGCGGTAGAGCAGCGTCCAGGCGACGAGCGCCGCGCCGATCAAGACCCCTGGAACGCCCAGTAAGATCGCAACCCGGCTGCCCTTGCTGCGCTCTTCCTTGCCGGCGTTGAGCAGCATAATGGTAATTACAAACAACACCATGATCGCGCCGGCATACACTATAACTTGCACGGCGGCCAAAAACTCCGCGCCCAATAGAAGATACTCGGCGGCAAGCGAAGCCATCACCGCGATCAGCGACAGCGCGCTGTTAATGGGATGGCTCTGCGCCAGCAGGTTGATCGCCCCCGCCACGCAGATCGCTCCGAAAAAGAGAAATAAGATTAGATGGAACATTTTGTACAAGTTCTCAGTTCTCAGTTGTCAGTTCTCAGTAAACCCAGATTTGGACTGGGAACTGAGAACCGAGAACTGAGAACTGCTTTCACGCTCTCCACGCCACAATCAGCGCTGTAACTAGAACATTCGCAACCGCCAGAGGCAGCAGCACCTTCCACCCAAACGCCATAAGTTGGTCATAGCGAAAGCGCGGCAAAGTCCAACGCACCCAGACGTACAGAAACATAAAGAAGAAAACTTTCAGGCAAAACCAGAATACCGGCAATACTGCCTGCAAAAGCTGCGGCCCAAATACCGGGCCCAGCCAGCCGCCGAAAAACAGCAGCGTCGCCAAGCAAGCCACCGTGACCATGTTCGCGTACTCCGCCATGAAAAACATCGCGAACTTCATCGCGCTGTACTCCGTGTGGTATCCGGCGACTAACTCAGACTCGGCCTCCGGCAGATCAAAAGGCGTGCGGTTCGTCTCCGCATAAGCGGAAATCAGATAGATGAAAAACGCCAGCGTCTGCCCGTGAAAAATGTTCCAGCGCGGAATGAAACCCCAAAACACTCCGCCCTGCGCACCGACAATGTCGCGCAGGCTGAGGCTGCCAGACATAATCAACACTCCCACCAGCGACAGACCCAGAGAAACTTCATAACTGATCATCTGGGCGCTGGCGCGCAGTCCGCCGAGCAGCGCGTACTTGTTATTAGAAGACCATCCGGCAAGCGCCACACCGTACACGCCCATTGAAGTAATGCCGAGCACCACCAGCAGGCCGATATTCAGGTCGGTAATCTGCAGGTAAGTGCCCCAGGGCCCGACCTCGACCCAGTTACCGAAAGGGATCACCGAAATCGATGTAATGGCAAAAACCAGTGAGATGATCGGCGCCGCAATATACAGTGGCTTGTAGACGTGCGGCTGAGTCAGATCTTCTTTGAAAATGAATTTGACGCCGTCGGCGATCGGCTGCAGCAGGCCGAATGGCCCGACCCGCGTGGGCCCCCAGCGGTTTTGGATGTGCGCCGACACCTTGCGCTCCAGCCAGACGCTGTACGCCACTGCCGTCAGCAGAACACCGATTACGGCCAGTGACTTAACCATCGAAATGATGATAAACGTTGTTATGCTCAACGTGTTCCTATGTGGCGCGGGCACTCCTGCCCGCGTGCTTTTGATCCCAGTCTGTTAGCGCCTCTTATTGCTTCGCACTTAGTCAGCCGCAATTTTGGTATCTACGGACTTATTTTCATAAACAGAATTAAGCGCATTGGAATATCGTCCCATTGTGCCCGAACTGAACAAATCGTCGTTGGCCGAAACGATCAGCTCCGGATTCTGCTTCGCGCTCACGCCACTTTCGACAATGTCAAGATGCTGATCGTTGCCCGCTAACAGAGTCACCCGCGAAACATCGTAACCGGCAACCACGCGCTGGATCTCGTCGAGCATCGCCATGGGGTCGAACGGCGTCATCTGTGGTTCCAGGTTGTGCGCTTCGAGCCATACCGCATGACGGTCCGCCTCGCCCGATTGTGCGCCGCGGGTTTGCCCCATGTCGGAGTGCGATCCGCTCCCAAAAGGCACCAGGCGGCGCACGTCGAAGCCCATGGCGTCGGCGATGCGAACGATCATCTCAAAGTCGGGCTTAGTGCTCGTAACTTCGCCAGCTTTCTTTACTAGTTGCAAATCGCCGCAGGTATTCGTGTAAGTCCCCGTTTTTTCGTAGGCGTTTGCCGCCGGCAAAACTACGTCGGCGATGTTTGCGGTTTCGGTCAGGAACATATCCTGCACCACCACAAAACTCTTCGAGAGCACAAAAGGGTCAATGTCCAAACGGCCGACGGGATTCGATCCCACGACATAAAGCGCCTTCAGTTTGCCAGCCTTCGCCGCTTCCACCATTTCCGGCAAGCTCAGACCTTCTTCGGTAGGTAACTTACCCCATTCATGTTGGAACCTATCTGCGCTGGTAACCGGTTCGTATCCCGGCAGAAGGTCGGGATAAAGCCCCATATCGCTGGCTCCGCGCGAATTCGCGTAATCGCCCAGGCAGATCAGCTTCGCTCCATTCAAAGCCGAAGCAAAACTCACCAACTTCTCGATGTCGTGTCCGCGCAATTCAGCACCGAAGGCGATGACCATGTTCTTTTCGGCTCTGATCTTCTTGCGTAGTGCGATCCATGCCTGGCGCGTCAAACCGTTTGCAATCTGTGAATCGGAAAGCGCATCGAGCGGGGAATCGTCGCCCGCGAGAAACGCGACTGCTTTCGCTTCCGCGCCCGCGGGTATTAGTCCAAATCCCGCCGCCTGCCGCCGCAATTTGATGGGCGCGGAATTGATCAGGTAAAGTTTCGCGCGCCGTAAACGCACGTTCGTCCGAATCTGCCACGCGAGCAGCGGATGCCGATTTGTAGGATTGTTGCCGATCAGAAGAACCGCGGGCGCGGTCAATGCGTCGCGCATGGAAGCCGTTTTTCCGGGTTTCCCATGCAGCGCCGCCGCCAGGGCGGGGTAGTCCGCGGTCCGATGATGATCGACGTTGTTGGTCCGGAGCACAACCCGCGCAAATTTTGACAGAAGATAACTCTCTTCGTTGGTCGTGCGATTAGAGCCAATAACTCCGATCGCGCTCCCGCCATCTTCGTCGCGCACTTCTCGAAATCGTTTGCCGATCAACTCAAAAGCTTCTCCCCACGTCGCAGGTGTCAGCTTGCCGTTCTTGCGAACAAGCGGCTCGGTGAGGCGCTCCTTATGGTGCGCGAAGTCAAAAGCGTAGCGGCCCTTGATGCAGAGAAAGTCGTTATTGATCCCGCTCTTATCGCGATTGTCGCCGCGAATAATCTCCGCTCCGGTTTCCGAACGGCGCACACCCAGCGTGGTCTTGCACCCGTCCCCACAGTACGTGCAGATCGTGCCCACGTGGGTCATCTCCCACGGGCGCGTCTTATAGCGGTAAGCGCCGGAAGTAAGTGCGCCGACTGGACAGATATCTATGCACATGCCGCACTCTTCGCAGTCCAGATGATCGTCTTGGTTGGGAGCGATGATCGAACTTACTCCGCGGTTCTGCACGCCCAGCGCCCAAACGTCCATGCCCTCGCCGCAGACGCGCACGCAGCGGTAGCACAGGATGCAGCGCGGCCGGTCGAAATACACCACCGGAGACCACTGCTGTTCTTCCCGGTGGTTCTTGATCTCGATGAATTTCGATTCGGCAGCGCCGTAGGAAAACGCCATGTCCTGCAGTTCGCATTCGCCGCCAGCGTCGCACACCGGGCAATCCAGCGGATGGTTGCCGAGCAATAACTCGACCATTGCCTTGCGGGCCTGGCGCACCTCATCGCTGTTGGTCGAGACGATCATGCCCTCGGTCACAGTCGTCGTGCAGGCGGTTTGGAGCTTTGGCATCTTCTCGATCTTCACGACACACATGCGGCAAGCGCCCTGCAACGAAAGCCCGGGGTAATAGCAGAACGAGGGGATTTCAATGCCCACGCTCTTGCAGGCCTCGATCAGCAGCGTCCCAGCGGGGGCCGTGATCTTCTTGCCGTCGACAGTGAGGGTTACGTCAACCATGATTTCGAATTTGTAATTTGTGATTTGTAATTGGTAATCGCGTGTTGGAGTCCAATTACAAGTTACAAATTACCAATTACAAATATTCTTACGCCATTACCGTTTCCGCCGCGCCTTCCTTCTCAAATGGGCACGGTTTTCCATCCAAATGATCTTCAAATTCTTCTCTGAACTTTTTCACAAACGCCATGGTCGGCATCGCTGCCGCGTCTCCGAACGGGCAGAAAGTTTTTCCCAGCATGTTCTCGGCCAGGTAATAAATGTTGTCGATATCTTTCTTCAGCCCCGCGCCGGCATGAAAGCGCGTCAGCGTTTTCTTCAGCCAGTCGGTGCCCTCGCGGCACGGGATGCACCATCCGCAACTTTCATGCTGATAGAACTTGATGGTGCGCAGAGCGAACTTGACAATGCAAGTCGTATCGTCGAGCACCACCACGCCGCCGGAACCAAGCATCGAGCCTGCTTTTGCCAGCGAGTCGAAATCCATGGGGATATCGATCTCTTCCGGCAGCAGCACCGGCGTTGACGATCCGCCCGGAACCACAGCTTTCAAACTGCGTCCGTTCGCAATTCCACCGCCGACCTCATAGATCATCTTTTTGAGGTTATAACCCATGGGAAGCTCGTAAACGCCCGGCTTATTGAGATTGCCTGACAGGCAGAACAGGCGCGTGCCGCCATTTTTCGGCGTGCCAAGTTTCGCGTACCAATCCGCCCCGCCCAAAATAATGTGCGGAACGGCAGCCAGCGTCTCGGCGTTATTAATGACCGTCGGCCCGCCCCACAGTCCAACCACGGCCGGAAACGGCGGCCGGATGCGCGGAACGCCGCGCTTGCCCTCCAGCGATTCCATCAGCGCCGACTCTTCGCCAACTTCGTAAGCGCCCGCTCCCCCGTGCCAATAAACGTCGAGATCGTATCCGCTGCCAAAGATGTTCTTGCCGAGGAAGCCTCTGGCATAGGCATCTTTAATGGCCTTCTGCATGATCACCGACAGATAGCGATACTCGCCGCGAATGTAGATATACGCGGTATGCGAGCTGACGGCGAGCGCGGCAATCATTACTCCTTCAATCACCGCGTGCGGATCGTGCTCGAAAATCAGGCGGTCTTTGCAGGTGCCGGGCTCGCTCTCATCTCCGTTGCAGAGCACGTATTTGGGTTTGTCAGATTGCTTGGGAACAAACGACCACTTCATTCCCGCGCTGAATCCGGCGCCGCCACGCCCGCGCAAGCCGGAGTTTTTCACCTCGGCGATGATGGCGGCGGGCTGCATGGCCAGCGCCTTCTGCACGGCTTTATAGCCGTCCAGTTCGAGATAGCGCTCGATATTCGCAGCGCCCTGACCAAATCGCTTCGAGATAACTCGAACTTCGTCGGGATGGGAAACCAAAGAGGCCATTTGAAATTTGAAATTTGTAATTTGTAATTGAAGAACCCGATTCGCAACCAGCTCGGTTTTCAATTGCAAATTACAAATTGTCAATTACCAATCTACTACGTTCCCTTCTTCTTATACTCGTCGAGAATCTGGTCCAGTTTTGCGTTGGTCAGGTTCTCGTGATAATCGTAATTCACCTGCGCTGCCGGACCCCAGCTGCACGCGCCAATGCACTCCACTTCTTCCAGCGAGAACAAGCCGTCTTCGGTCGTGCCCTTGTGTCCGATGCCGAGCTTCTTCTTGCAGTGGTGGAGAATTTCCTCGCCGCCGCGCAACATGCACGCGATATTAGTACACACCTGCACGTTGTACTTTCCGCGCGGCTTGGTGGTCAGCATCGAGTAATAACTAATCACGTTGCGGACTTCGAGTTCGGTGAGATCGAGACGCCGCGCCAATTCCGCAATCACTTCGTCGGTCAGCGCGCCCACCTCGTCCTGTGCGTAGAGCAGCGTGGGCACAAGCGCTGAACGCTTGGTTGGATAGTGCGAAAGCATCTCCACAAACCGCATCTCGAATTCTTCGGAGAATCTCATGAAATTTGTACGTGTCCCGCAATTACAAATTACAAATCGCCAATTACAAATTTTCTATCGGTCCACGTCACCCAGCACGATATCGATGCTTCCGACGGCCGCTACTACATCGGCAATTAGCTGGCCCTCGCACATCTTGGCCAGCGTCTGTAAGTTCGCATAAGACGGACCGCGCATGTGTACGCGATAGGGCTTGGCCGTTCCGTCGCTGACGATGTAATATCCCATCTCGCCGCGCGGCGATTCTATTGCCTGGTAAACTTCGCCCGCCGGGACCGCGAAGCCCTCGGTGACGATCTTGAAATGGTAGATGAGGGCTTCCATCTGCGTCTTCATCTTCTCGCGGTCGGGCAGCACGACTTTGGGCGCGTCGGCCTTTATGGGGCCTTCCGGCATTCCCGCCAAAGCCTGCTGCACCATGCCAATCGATTCCCGCAACTCCTCGACGCGGCACAGGTATCGCGCGAACACATCACCTTCGCTGCGAATCGGCACATTGAATTTGAAATTTTCGTAGCCCGAATAAGGAGCGTCGCGGCGCAGGTCAATATCGACGCCGCTCGCGCGTAGCGTTGGACCGCCCGCACCCAGAGCGATGGCATCCTCCGCGCTGAGGCGGGCCACGCCCTTGGTGCGCATCATGAAAATCGGGTTCCCCGTGAGCAAGCCTTCGTATTCATCCACATTTCCGGGAAAGCGGTCGGCGAACTTCTTGACTTTTTCGAAGAATCCGAGCGGTGGCTCCAGCGCCAATCCGCCAATGCGGAAGTACGAGGTCATCATGCGCTGCCCGCTGACCATCTCGAAGAAGCGCAGAATATCTTCGCGCTCGCGGAAGCAGTAGAGAAAAACGGTCATCGCGCCCAGGTCCATGGCGTGCGTGCCCAGCCAGACCAGGTGCGAATTGATGCGGGTCAGTTCATTCATCAAGACCCGTATCCACTGCGCCTTCGCAGGAATTTCCAGCCCCAGTAACTTTTCCACTGCCAGGCAATAGGCGAGATTGTTGGTCATAGGGCAGAGGTAATCGATGCGGTCGGTGAGCGGAACCACCTGCTGATAGAACTTCGCTTCGCAGGTTTTTTCAATGCCGGTGTGCAGATAGCCGATTTCCGGCTTGAGGCGCACCACGGTCTCGCCGTCGATTTCGAGCACCAAGCGCAGCACCCCGTGCGTCGAAGGATGTTGCGGCCCCATGTTCAGGACGAGGGTGCGGCCGCCCGAGGGAGTTTCCCGGCCAGCCCCAGCGACAGCAGTGGGAAATTGCGTCATGGCCTACCGATAACCCTCCACCGGGTAGTCCTTCCGCAGCGGATGGCCTTCCCAGTCGTCGGGCATCATGATGCGTTCGAGATTGGGATGTCCGGTGAAGCGCACGCCAAACAGATCGAACACTTCGCGCTCGTAAAAGTTGGCCGAGGGCCAGACCGAAGTGACCGATTCGATCGCCGGACTCGACCCGTCCAGCCGGGCTTTCAAGCGCACGCGCTCTTTCGCCGGAATCGAAAGCAGATGATAAACCACCTCAAACCGCGGCTCCGTGGGATACCAATCCACGCAGGTAAGGTCGGCCAGATAATTGAATGGGCAATCCGCGGAGTCGCGCAAAATGGCGCAAACCTCGCGAATAGCGCCCTTTTCGATGCAAATTGTCATCTCGTCGCGGTCGAACTTCGCCGCTTCCACCACGGTGGCGTTCCACTGCAGCAGCCGTCCCAACGCGGGATGCGACTTCAACTGCTCGAGATCGGTGATCGGAGGAGTGAGCGTCATCGGAAATCTCCTCGCTTCGCGGCCGTCCGCCCCCAGTCGAGCACGCCTTTTTCCCACACATAAAAGAGCCCGACCAGCACGATCGCGATGTACACCAGCATCTCCCAGAAGCCAAACATCTTCAGTTCGCGCAGGATGACCGCCCAGGGATAGAGGAAAACGGCTTCCACGTCGAATAGTATGAAGAGCATCGCTACCAGGTAGAACTTGACGGAAAACCGTCCCTGCGCGTCGCCCATGGGCTGAACGCCGCACTCGTACGGCGACACCTTCGCTCGATTCGGCTTATGCTGGCCAACCAGCCACGACAGGATGACAATCGCGCCCGCCAGGGCCGTGGCGATGGCAAAATGCATCAAAAGGGGCAGGTAGCGAGCAAAATAATTGTCGGGCATGGGAGGAGCTATATATAATTTGCGTCAAGCGCAACCGTTGTCGTTACAGATTAGTTTTGGCTGGCGGAAGTGTCAAGTTGAGCCTGTGTTTTAGCGGCAGCTTCATTCGACGAAACCTGTCTCGACAGCGCCGGGGAGAGCCTGAAGCGCATGATTTTTGGCTTTAACACCGATATTCGGCACGAAGACACGATCTATCACGTGCAGAGCGAAGCGCGCGAAGGCGAGCAGTTGCTGCAGACGCAGGTTTTTGTCCGCGGCCGCTGCATCGGAAAGCGCGCCGTTTCCTATTGCCCAGCCGCGGCGGCAGGCAAAGTTGGCTTTCCCGGCAGATCTCAGAACATTTCTCAATACAACGATCAGGATAAAGAGAAGATGCTGCGCGATCTGCATCGCGAGGTGCTCGATGCCATTCGCGATGGCCAACTCAACTCCATCCTCAACCAGCGCGATACTCCGGAAACGCTGGCGGCGGTGAAGGAGCTTGACCTGGAGTGGATCAACGCCAATTCCGTTCATTCGGGCGGCGTCTTGACCATGCAAATCCGGGTCACCGACGGCGGCGCCACAGTCGAAGGCGCGCGCCTCACGCTCCGCTTCGCCCGGCCCAACGCCGCGCCCTACTACGCGCAGGTCCTCACCGACGCCCGCGGCAACGCCGAAATGAGCGTGCAAGCGGATGAGAAGTCGCTCGCCGATTCCGACGTGCTCGTGCAAGCGAGTTTCGACGGACGAACGGCCACACGCAAGTTCCAGCTACGCGCCGCCGGTTAGATCTGATCGCGCTCGTGTAGGGACGGGCGTCCTCGCCCGTCCAAGCCGAGCACAACTCGGCAGTTGTCTGTGGTGAGAATGTATTCGATGAATCTAACGATCAATGGCGAGACTCAAGTCTCGTCCGCCGAGACCCTGGGCGCGCTCGTCGAGCAACTCGGCATGAAGCCAGACCGCGTGGCCATCGAACTGAACCGCGAGATCGTCCCCCGCGGCCAATGGCCGCAGACTCCCTTGCACGATGGAGATCGTCTGGAGATCGTCCACTTCGTCGGCGGCGGTGCCGGTTCAAAATCGCAAAAGTCAAGTTAATCCTGTCATCCTGACCCTGAGCGGAGCCGAAGGGGAAGGACCTATGCATTCCCGCGCTACAAACAAATGCATAGGTTCTTAGAACCTGTCTACAAACTGTTGGGTTTTGAAGGGTACGGGCTTCAGCCCGTACGTACGAACGCAAAATGATAGGGGGCTTCAGCCCCCGAGGGACGGCATGGCTTGCGAACTCATTCCCTCAGCGGCTGAAAGCCGCGTCGTTTTGTAGCCTCAACGGACGGGCTGAAGCCCGTCCCCTTCAAAACGTGAGTTTTTGGACAGATTCTTAGGGAACCTCTGATCAAGTGTGGCGCGGACCTGCCCTGAGCGAAGTCGAAGGGGCCCTCGCCCGCGAAAAAGCCGTATCTTCACAGTGCTCCTGGGGCAACGAGATACTTGTTCAGAGGTTCTTAGGTTTGGCAACCCGTTTCCAAACCTGCTAACCTGATTTTTAACGGCCCCGTCGTTCAACGGATAGGACTTCAGTTTCCTAAACTGAATATGCAGGTTCGATTCCTGCCGGGGCTACCAGCGGTCCTCCGCCGCAACCGCTTCAGGAGTCTGCAAACCCTTTCATTTGCAAAACTTTTCATCTTGACCGTTGGGCGGCATGGCAGGATAATTCTCTCGTCCTCGACTGCCGCGAAAAATTCCTTCCCTGACCGGCAGCCGAGCCGGGCCCCTTTGTTGCTTGATACATCGTATGCCACGGAGGAATCTTATGAAGCGCATCTGCTTCGCCTGCTTCTTTCTTTGTTTGACTGCCGTATTCCTGTTGTCGCAGTCGAATCCTGTTTCTCTCGCCAATCGGACGCCGGGCGTTGCGGCTCCGAGGGTTGTGCCGTCAAACGGCGCGTCCCAGGCCGACGCGAAAGCTCAAGCCCGGATTCTCGACAGCTACGGCAAGCTGCCGCTGAGCTTCGAGGCCAATCACGGATAGGCCGATGCGCGGGTGAAGTTTCTGTCGCGCACCGGCGGGTATTCGCTGTTTCTCACGGGAGACGAAGCTGTCTTGGCGTTGAGCGGGAAGAAGGCGCAGAAAAGCTCGCCGGCGTCCAGCCTCGTATCAGGGCATCGCTTTAGCGATGCCGTAAGCTCTGCGAAATCGAAGGCCCCTTTAGGGGCCGGTCGTCGCGACGACCTGCCGAACGAAAGCACGCCCGGCGGGGTGTTACGCATGAAGTTGCGGAATGCCAATGCCGCGGCCAAGGTCACGGGCATGGATGAGCTGGCGGGCACGAGCAACTACTTTGTCGGGAACGATCCGGCGAAGTGGCGGACGAATGTTCCGACTTACGCCAAGGTGAAGTATGAGGGAATTTATTCGGGCATCGACCTGGTTTACTACGGCAACCAGCGGCAACTGGAGTATGACTTTATAGTGGCTCCGGGAGCGGACCCGCGGCGGATTACGTTCGAGGTTAGCGGAGCGAAGCGGATGCGGCGGGATGCGCAGGGCGAGTTAGTGTTCAAGCTGAAGACGGGCGAGGATGAAATCCGCTGGCACAAGCCGGTGGTGTATCAGGAAAAAGATGGAGCGCGGCAGGAGATTGCGGCGAGTTATGCCATCACGGCCGCGAATCGGGTGACCTTCGAGCTGGCGAAATATGACGCGAGCCGGACGCTGTACATCGATCCGCTGATTTACTCGACGTATCTGGGTGGAAGCGGGGGCAGCACGGGCTGGAGTATTGCCGTGGACAGCGCGGGCAACGCGTACGTGACCGGCGCGGCTGGCGCCGATTTCCCCGTCACGCCCGGTGCCTTCCAGACAGTTTGCAACGGCGGCAATAACTGTGCGATGGGTGCTGACGCCTTTGTGGCCAAGCTCAACCCCACGGGAACGGCGCTGGTTTACTCCGCGTACCTGGGCGGCAGCGGCGCGGATAATGGGGACGGCATAGCAGTGGACAGCGCGGGGAACGCCTACATCGTGGGCTATACTGAATCGACCAATTTTCCCATCACGCCCGGTGCCTTCTGTAATCGAGCATACGGTGAAGACGCCTTCGTTACCCGGTTTAACACTTCTGGCACGGCTTTGATTTACTCCACCTATTTGGGCGGCTACCATTATGACGCGGGCCATGCCATTGCGGTGGATAGCGCGGGTAACGCCTACGTCGTGGGCTATACTGAATCGACCAATTTTCCCACGAAGAACCCTTTGCAGGCCACCAACGCCGACTACGGCAACGCCTTTGTGGCTAAGATCCAAATGGTGGTCGCGACCACGACTGCGCTGTCCTCTTCGCTGAATCCGTCCAATTATGGGCAGACGGTGACGTTTACCGGGACGGTGACTTCCAGCTTGGGC
>CAVYVX010000015.1:0-82348 GCA_963772155.1 uncultured Acidobacteriaceae bacterium
TGGTTCAATTCGACGCAACGCGAAGAACCTTACCTGGGCTCGAAATGCAGGAGACCGGGGTAGAAATATCCTTTTCTCGCAAGAGACTGCTGTATAGGTGCTGCATGGCTGTCGTCAGCTCGTGTCGTGAGATGTTGGGTTAAGTCCCGCAACGAGCGCAACCCTCATCCCTAGTTGCCATCGGGTCAAGCCGGGCACTCTAGTGAAACCGCCCCGGATAACGGGGAGGAAGGTGGGGATGACGTCAAGTCCTCATGGCCTTTATGTCCAGGGCTACACACGTGCTACAATGGTCGGTACAAACCGTCGCAAAGCTGCAAAGCGGAGCTAATCGGAAAAAGCCGGCCTCAGTTCGGATTGGAGTCTGCAACTCGACTCCATGAAGCTGGAATCGCTAGTAATCGCAGATCAGAACGCTGCGGTGAATACGTTCCCGGGCCTTGTACACACCGCCCGTCACATCACGAAAGTGGACTGCACTAGAAGCCGGTGTGCCAACCCGCAAGGGGGCAGCCGTCCAAGGTATGGTTCATGATTGGGGTGAAGTCGTAACAAGGTAGCCGTAGGAGAACCTGCGGCTGGATCACCTCCTTTCTAAGAGAGAACGTCATAGCATTTCCGCTCTTCGGGGATTAAAAATGGAGGATGTTGCTATGTACCCCTCAAGTCTTAACTAACCTGAGAAGACGCGAGGGAGTTACGGTCAGACCTCTCTTGCTCAGCGTTTCCCCATAATGGTCAGACTGGGCTTAGCCTGGTCGCGCGTTCAACCTTTCCTCGAAAATAAATCAGGCTGCTGAGCTTTCGAGCTACGAGCTACGGCAAACAGACGGTTTACTCGAAACTCGAAGCTGACAGCTGAGAGCTCGAATTATGCTGGGCTCTCAGGAGAACTTCGGTGAAACCGGGCCTGTAGCTCAGTTGGCTAGAGCGCACCCCTGATAAGGGTGAGGTCGGAAGTTCAATTCTTCCCAGGCCCACCAAGAATCAGTCGCCAGCTAGCCGTAAGCAGTTCGCCAGTAGGTTTTACATGGCTGAAAACTGGTAGCTGGCAACTGGGTTCAAGGGGCTGTAGCTCAGCTGGGAGAGCGCCTGGTTTGCAACCAGGAGGCCACCGGTTCGATCCCGGTCAGCTCCACCAATCAGCCCGATGTTGGGCGTCAAATGCGACAACCGTGAATCAGTTCACGGTCAAATGAAAGTCGCTTTGACGCCGAACATTGGGTTGGAGCTAAGACAGCTTCGACTTGGTCTTCTAGTCGAAAGCGAGCTGATAGCGAAATCCAAACCCGCTCAGGCGGCGAATGCAGCGACAGCGCAACGAGTTCGCCGAGGACGAACTTTGACAACTGAATAGATTGGGCAAATTACAAGGCGAAGTAAATTTTTATGAGTGCCTTATTACCTGCTGGTGTACGTAAGATTTCTTCAATCGGCTGATCAGTCTTACCCAGATTATCATCCCGAGCGAAGCGAGGGATCTGCAGTTGGCGCTGCAGAGAACATGTTTAAGCGTGCGAGGAGCAGGGTGGCGCTATAAAGTTTGCGCGGTGTGTATTGGCTTTACTGAGCTGAGCTCGAAGCTCGAAGGCTCGTAGCTCGCAGCCCAAGTGCAACGAGTAAATTTTATGGTCAAGCTACTAAGGGCGCATGGTGGATGCCTTGGCAGAAGACGGCGATGAAGGACGTGGCAAGCTGCGATAAGCCTCGGGGAGCCGCAAGCAGGCTTTGATCCGGGGATTTCCGAATGGGAAAACCCACGGGGGCAAAACCCCCGTACGGCCCGATGAATCCATAGTCGGGCGCGAGCGAACCCAGGGAAGTGAACCATCTCAGTACCTGGAGGAAAAGAAAGAAACCTCGATTGCGAAAGTAGTGGCGAGCGAAATCGCATCAGCCTAAACCTGTTTCACCTTCGGGTGACACAGGGGTTGTAGGGCCAGCAACAGTAGAGTTACCAATCCGGTGGTTAGTCGAAGCCCTCTGGAAAGAGGGGCCATAGAGTGTGATAGCCACGTAGGCGAAAATCATCCGGACTCGAAGCTGGTACCTGAGTATCGCGGGGCACGAGAAACCCTGCGAGAAGCTACGGGGACCATCCCGTAAGGCTAAATACGTTCTTCTGACCGATAGTGAACCAGTACCGTGAGGGAAAGGTGAAAAGAACCCCTGCGAGGGGAGTGAAATAGTACCTGAAACCGTGTGCCTACAAACGGTGGGAGGACTATGCGGCGCAAGCCGAAAGTCTGACCGCGTGCCTATTGCATAATGAGCCGGCTAGTTATTCTTGTCAGCAAGGTTAAGCGAAAGCGAGCCGCAGCGAAAGCGAGTCCGAATAGGGCGAACACAAGTTGGCAGGAATAGACGCGAAGCGGGATGATCTACCCTTGGCCAGGCTGAAAGTAGGGTAAAACCTACTGGAGGGCCGAACGGCTGTTTGTTGAAAAAAGCTCCGATGAGCTGAGGGTAGGGGTGAAAGGCTAATCAAATTCCGTGATTGCTCGTTCTCTCCGAAATAGCTTTAGGGCTAGCCTCGTATGATTTGTCGTGGTGGTAGAGATCTGAATGGACTATGGGGCTTTCCAGCTTACAGAATCCAATCAAACTTCGAATGCCATAGAACAACCAGTACGGGAGTCAGACAGCGGGGGCTAAGCTTCGTTGTCGAGAGGAAAACAGTCCAGATCGCCTGCTAAGGTCCCAAAATACAAGCTAAGTGGGAAAGGAAGTCGGAACGCCCAGACAGCCAGGAGGTTGGCTTAGAAGCAGCCATCCTTTAAAGAAAGCGTAATAGCTCACTGGTCAAGCGGTCCGGTGCCGACAATTTAACGGGGCTTAAGCTTGTTACCGAAGCAGCGAATGCATCGATTTAGGTCGGTGCGTGGTAGGAGAGCATTCCCAACAGTTTGAAGCCAGACTGAAAAGACTGGTGGACGGTTGAGAAGAGACCCTGCCGGCATAAGTAGCGATAACGGAGGTGAGAACCCTCCGCGCCGAAAGTCTAAGGTTTCCTGAGAAAGGTTAATCCGCTCAGGGTCAGGCGGTTCCTAAGGTGAGGCCGAAAGGCGTAACTGATGGACATCCGGTTAATATTCCGGACCTCCCGTGTGTTCGTTATCACGATGGGGAGACGCAGAAGGATAAGCAGGCCGTCCTATGGCTATGGCGGTCGATGCGTGTAAGGTGTTTCTCGCAGGCAAATCCGCGAGGAAGCTATCACTGAGACGCAAAGCAGTACCCCGTATGGGGGAAAGCTGCCGATTCCACACTGCCGAGAAAATCCTCTAAGGAGAACATATGGGATCCGTACCTCAAACCGACACAGGTAGACGAGAAGAATATTCTAAGGCGCTCGTGAGAACAGTTGGTAAGGAACTCGGCAAATTAACCCCGTAACTTCGGGAAAAGGGGTGCCTCACTAGGGTGCAAGCCCGAAGAGGCCGCAGAGAAATGCGCATTGCGACTGTTTAACAAAAACACAGGTCTCTGCTAAGTCGAAAACGACGTATAGGGGCTGACGCCTGCCCGGTGCTGGAAGGTTAAAGGGAGAGGTTAGCCGCAAGGCGAAGCTTTGAACTGAAGCCCCAGTGAACGGCGGCCGTAACTATAACGGTCCTAAGGTAGCGAAATTCCTTGTCGGGTAAGTTCCGACCTGCACGAATGGCGTAACGAAAGTGCGACTGTCTTGCCAACTGGCACGGCGAACTTGTAGTGCCGGTGAAGATGCCGGTTGCCCGCAACTAGACGGAAAGACCCCGTGCACCTTTACTATACCTTTACTATGAACTATGGCACTTGCTGCGCAGGATAGGTGGGAGGCTTTGAATTCAGGCTCTCGGGCTTGGAGGAGCCAACGGTGAGATACCACCCTGCGAGTTCTGTGGTTCTAACTTACTCCCGTGATCCGGGAGAAGGACATAGTAAGGCGGGTAGTTTGACTGGGGCGGTCGCCTCCTAAATTGTAACGGAGGCGCGCGAAGCTACGCTCAGGCTGTTTGGAAATCAGCCGTCGAATGCAAAAGTATAAGCGTGGTTGACTGCGAGACCTACAAGTCGAGCAGGTACGAAAGTAGGCTTTAGTGATCCGGTGGTTCTGTATGGAATGGCCATCGCTCAACGGATAAAAGGTACGCCGGGGATAACAGGCTGATCGGAGCCAAGAGTTCATATCGACGCTCCGGTTTGGCACCTCGATGTCGGCTCATCGCATCCTGGAGCTGTAGAAGGTTCCAAGGGTTAGGCTGTTCGCCTATTAAAGCGGTACGTGAGCTGGGTTCAGAACGTCGCGAGACAGTTCGGTCCCTATCTGTTGTGGGCGCAGGAGATTTGAGAGGGCCTGTCCTTAGTACGAGAGGACCGGGATGGACGAACCTCTTGTGATCCAGCTGTCATGCCAATGGCATCGCTGGGTAGCGAAGTTCGGTTGTGATAACCGCTGAAGGCATATAAGCGGGAAGCACTCCTCAAGATGAGATCTCCCAACCCTTAAGGGTAATGAAGGGCCCAGGTAGACTACCTGGTTGATAGGCAGGATGTTGAAGCGCAGTAATGCGTGTAGCTTACCTGTACTAATCGCCCGTTCGGCTTGACCATAAAATTTACTCGGTGCAGAAACAGCCGTCAGCACTTAGCCATCAGCTTTCAGTTCGAACTTGTTCGAAAGCGATGGCGTCCTCAGTCCGCGTCAGAAACTGGACGCGGCTGACCACAAGTACTGACGACTGTGCGCCGACGAAAACCTTGTAGCCACTGGCTGCTAGCTTTAGCTACGGCCAGCACCCAATCTATTCAGTTGTGAGGCTTCGTCCTCAAGCTCTTTTACAAGTTTGCCGCCCATCGGCGGTGAGTCGCCACAGCAAGGGTTTAGCTGATGGCTGACGGCTGATGGCTGACGGCTCCAAGTTGTCGGTGATCTTACCGCGGGGGTTCCACCCGTTCCCATCCCGAACACGGAAGTTAAGCCCCGCAGGGCCGATGGTACTGCACGCGCCAAGTGTGTGGGAGAGTAGGTCGTTGCCGGCATAAATAAAGGCCACGTTCAGAAATGAGCGTGGCCTTTTCCGTTTCAGGAGACCTCTCCCAGAACATCAACGGGTTGCCGCTCGCAGAGTGTCTCGGCATTCCTCGATGAGCTTCGGGATTTCGTCGCTAGCTGGGGGTTGAAGGGGCTGAGGAGCCTTTGACAGTGCGACATTGAGAGCATCGAGCGCCTCGGAGTACCTGCCCAAGCACTTAAGTGCACAACCCTTACCCCAGTAGTTAGAAAAATGTTCGGTGTCTTCACGGGTCGCTGACTCGAAGGAGGATAACGCCTCCACATAGCGCCTCTGGTCCAAGTAGAACCAACCGAGTGAGGTGTAGAATCGGGCAACAGGAGCATCATTCACTCCCGCCCAGTAGATCGCAGATTTGAAATACCGTTCCGCCTGTCGCAGACATCGCTCGGCTTCTCGTGCGTGACCTGTCTCCGCTGACTTAGCAGCAAGCCCGCGAAGGGAGAGGCCCATGCCTTCATGGGCCATTGGGAAGCCACGATGGAACTTCAGCGCTTTATCGAATTGAATTCTTGCTTCGGACCATCGATCCAGTTCAAGAAGGAAACGCCCGTACGAGTGATGCATTTGAAACGTGGGCTGTTTCGCTAACCAGCTATCGTAAATCGCCTCTCCCTCGGCGCTCCTTCCCTTTTCACCTAGCCACTTCGCCCTTCGAACTGCGACTGAGGGACTCTTCGGGAATCGAGTCTGAAGATCTGCAAGAATTTTCTCTGCATCTGCCTCGGTTTGCTCGACTGTACATAGGTCCAGATAATGTTCGACAAGATTTAGGTCGCGGGGATTAGCTGATATTGCGGAGGCGGCAACCTCCGCGGCGAGTAAAGATTGGTGGCTTCGAGTCAAGATCGCGATAAGCGTTGTCCAAACGTCCGTAGCGCTATTGTGTTGTCGCAACCACTCGTAGGTGTGCTTCACCGCATCACCCAACTCTGCTTGGCCCAGCGTGCGCTCGACCATGCCTAAGTAGAAAGTGCGGACCAACTTGTCATCGGCATGTGCCGGTGTTGCCAGCCATTCTGCTGTTTGGGTGATCGCCTGCTTGACCAGCTTCGGGTCGCCGCTGCGTTCGACCAAGCCTAAGTAAAAAGTGCGGACCGATGTGTCATCGGCATGTGCGGGTGCGGCCAGCCACTCTGCTGTCTGCGTGATCGCCTGTTTGACCAGCTTCGGGTCGCCGCTGCGCTCCACCAAGCCTAGGGCGTGTCATCAAATTGGATATATGCGGTGAGGAGTAGTTGCCGATAGATTTGTGGGATGGGAGTGCGGCGCTACGGGTTACGGGACGATCAGTGGGAGCGGATCGAAGGGATGTTGCCGGGTCGAAGGGGTTCGGTGGGCCGTCCGGCCGAGGATAATCGGTTGTTTGTCGAGGCCGTGTTATATCGCTATCGGGCCGGGATTCCATGGCGGGACATGCCGGAACGTTTTGGCGACTTCCGCGTCGTGCATACGCGGTTCAGTCGGTGGGCGAGGCGCGGGGTGTGGAAGAAGTTATTCGAGCATCTGGCGGCGGATGCGGACAACGAATACGCGATGATCGATTCGACCATCGTGCGCGCGCATCAGCACAGTGCTGGGGCGCGTAAAAAGGGGGCTCGGACCAGGCCATCGGACGCAGCAAGGGCGGGTTGAGCACCAAGATTCATGCCACCGTCGATGCCCTCGGCAACCCGACCGGGTTTCATCTTTCGCCCGGACAGGCGTGCGATCTGGAGGGAGCCGACGTGCTGCTGCCGCTGGTGGAGGCCGACATCGTGCTCGCCGATCGAGGCTTCGATGCCGATGAGCGGGTTCTGATTCCGCTGGCGCAGGCGGGCAAAGTGGCGGTGATTCCGCCCAAAGCCAACCGCAAAATCCAGCGCGAATACGACAGGGATCTCTATCAGGCGCGCCACCGGATTGAAAACTTCTTTGCCAAACTCAAACAGTATCGCGCCATCGCCACCCGCTACGATAAAACCGCGCGCAACTTCCTCGCCGCCATCCACCTCGCCGCCACCGTCATTTGGCTCATTTGATGACACGCCCTAGGTAAAACGTGCGCACGTGGATGTCATCCGGATGTGCGGCAAGCCACCCTGCTGTTTGGGTAATCGTTTGCTTGACCAACTCCGGGTCGCCGCTGCGCTCCACCAAGCCTAGGTAAAACGTGCGCACGTGGATGTCATCCGGATGTGCGGCAAGCCACCCTGCTGTTTGGGTAATCGTTTGCTTGACCAGCTCCGGGTCGCGGCTGCGCTCCACCAAGCCTAGGTAAAACGTGCGCACGTGGATGTCATCCAGATGTGCGGCAAGCCACCCTGCTGTTTGGGTAATCGCCTGCTTGACCAGCTCCGGGTCGCGGCTGTGCTCTACCATGCCCAAGTAGAAAGTGCGGACCAATGTGTCATCCGGATGGGAATTGCACCAGCTTTGCGCCGCGAGAAGCGATTCGTCGATCCTCCCAAGCTGCTGCAGACCTGTCGCAACGAAAAGCGCCCGCCCGGGAGTAGATGGTCTCGCCGATAAAAAGCATTTTTCAGCCAGCTCCCTTTCGCCGAACTTCAAGAAAACTTCTCCCCAGTCCGCTTCGGCCTCGGTAAACGCCACCGCGATGGCGCGGATTTTCAACGCGTGACGTTTAAAAAGCTGAAGGGCGAGCCTACGGTCGGTTGGGTCTCCGCGACTGAAGTAGCCGAACATGCGGGCCAGAAAGATAGAGTGCTCCTGGTCGGAGACCACACTTGTCCGCACCGCCGCTTCGCAGGTCCTCCGAAGCACGTCCCTAAACTCTACCTTGAAAGCGAACTGCGCGATGAGTTGGTGGCCGGCAGACCAGCCTTCCTTAAATGGATACTGAGATGGGAAGATAACCCCTTCGCTGCCGACCTTTGTCGGGTTCTGGAGCAGAGAGTCACTGAAATAAGGCTTCTCGATGATTCCGTTTAGCAAAGAGTCGGGATTGGCAGGAGGTGGTAGCGGTTGAAAACGACGATCACGCCCCACGCTTTATAAGTGTCCGGGAAGTTTCTCTTGAGGCGATCCGCTGCATCAGACAGAATCTGCTCAATTGGCTTTCCCTGACTCAGCTGCAACATCACAACTAGAATCTTGCGGGATTGGGTGAGCTCTTTGAATCTCTTGGCGCTGAGTTTCTTTACGACTGGCGCTTCCCTGAGTCTCGCAAGCTCCTGGTCGGTAAGGTTATCAGGTGATACAGGCGGTAGCTTCTCCAGGAAGCTGCTCTCCCGAATTGAGTTTGTGCGATCAGCAAAACTCGGTGTGCTTGCGATGACCGTAATAGGCAAGTTCTCTCCAAGATCCGACATCACCTGTACGAGAACGGCACGACCCTCATCGCGATAGATGTCGTCGATCAAAATGAACAGCCTCCCGGGAGCCTTCTTCGTCAGTTTTCTCGCAAAATACTGGAATTCGCTGAGAGGAGCCGCAGGCAAGACCTCCAACACTTGACATCCTGCGGCAACTAGCTTTGCGCCGACCTGCAAGAGCAAGGTGGTCTTGCCGCATCCTGGCTCACCCCGAATGATCTGTAGTACCGCTCGGTCAATTGGCTGAAGGACCGCTCTCACTACCTCGGCTGCGAGATCCCGTTCAATCGCCTGCCCGTGCGCGACTAAACGCCAATCTCCCCGCGCAATGCTCAGAAACGGTGTAATCGTCTGGCGCTTGTGGGTTTCGAGAAACTCTGCATCAATGACGCGAAATATCTTTTGGAAATCATTGCTGATCTCCTCCTTTAGAGAGTTCACCTCGGCAGCTATTTTTTCGAGCCATACTTGGGCGTCCTGTAGCGACGTGATGAGCGTCTGGAGGTTGAGGCCGGTGTTTGCCAGCATTTCGGTGTTGACTATCGCGCGAACCCGGTCGTTGCTCTTGATTTCTTCAGCGAAGAAGGCGCCCATGCAATCCAGCAGGCCCTCCTCGCTGATAGCTGTCAAGGACTCTTGCAAGTCCACATACCAGCGGGAGCCTTCAATAAAGGCTTTGATGAGAGGTCCGCTGGTGGCGCGTTGGTTCTTAGCTTCCAGGGTAAGCTGATTCAGCAACGCTACGTCAGGCCTGAGCGGGAGACGAGATTCCAGATCCTCAGGCGATAGAGTGGCGCTCGCACTTATCTCGGCATGTAAATCATTGAGCCTCGCCGTCAAAAGCTCTTTCTCGGTATTTGGGCCGAGGGAAAGCGTAGTGACGGGTGCGGTCCGCAACTTGCCCAACACGTGCCGAACGAGGCATGTCGGCCAAGAGACGGTCGCTGGTTTCCAGCCTAGCTGGTCAAGGCGGGCAAGGTAAATAATCTTGGTCGCCTTCAGAAAGCTGACGTAAAACGCCTTCTGGAGATCGTGGTTTTCCGGCGGTCTGACTGGCCTGTCTGCATAGGATTGGAGACCCTTCTTGATTGCCGCAAATTGTCGTACGCTTACCTCGGCAGTCCCGTGAGCAGTTAGGACCACGGTTATTGCTTCAAGAAATTGCCCGATCGCCTCTGACAACTGTGGACCGATCGTGCTTGTGACGAACGGAAGGGCTTGCACAAAAAACAGGCCAAGGCTTGGGTCGCTCATGATCTGACACACCTCAATCCGAGAAACAGACATTCTACTCCTGCAGCGGGCAGCCAGAAACCCAGCCCACGTGCCGGTAGTGGCTGAATTTGAACTTTAGAAGTTTTCCACAGAAGTAAATCCCAAAACACTGGAAGGAGAAAAAATGCAGACCGCACTCGAAAAACACTTGACATGTACGACTAATGCTCGTACATTGTCATTAGTAAATAGGACTATACGACAAATGGATGCTACCGCCAAAAAACTAGTCGAGAAGATGAGAGAGATTCAGCGGCAGATTGGTTCTCTGCAACGACAGTCCTACGCACTCGAATCCACGCTCGACGCGATTGGAATGCGAATCGAAGATGATGTCCCTTGGGAAGATTCATGGGATATTAAATACGCCAAGAACTCTCCCTTCGCTAGCACTACCCTTGTAGCAACCTGCAAGAACATTCTCGTTGACCACGCGGGCAAGGAATTGACTAAGAGCCAAGTTGAATATCTGGCCGCGATTGGCGGATATAAATTTGACGCCGAGGACTCAAAGAATTCCGTCGATGTCACGTTGCGCCGATTGGCCGAAGGCGGATTCTGTGACGTTGGCAGACAGCGCGGCCCGGAAGGAAACAAATATTCATACCGGGCAGGGGAAGCTCCGAAGGATAGCGTAGCGGAGTGACCCGGAAAGGAGTCTATGCAACCGCCATGATGAACAGCCGCAAATAACAAGAGCCTCTAGAGACGCGAATCTCTAAAGGCCCTTAAACCGACAATCCGGCAAGCCAGAATGCCAGTCCTCGACTCTCATTTTGGCTTGCCTTCACCCGAAAGGCAAGGACAAAATGAACACTCTCTCTACTGAAAAGAAAATCGCTGTAATCTCCGCTCTCGTTGAAGGCAATTCCATCCGCTCTATCAGCCGCATGACCGATGTTGACCGGAACACAATCGCATCGCTTTTGCTCCGCACTGGTGACCGCTGCGCTGAGATCATGGACAGCACAATGCGGAACCTCCGCTGCCAGTTCGTGCAGGCCGACGAAATCTGGTGCTACGTGGGCAAGAAAGACAAGCGCATCCGCAAGGACGATGCGCCTGAGATGGGGAGCCAATGGGTTTTTGTGGCAATGGACGCCGAAACTAAACTGGTGCCGGTGTACACGGTCGGCAAGCGCAACGAAGAAACGACCTGGTACTTCGTCAATGAACTGGCCGAGCGCGTCTCTACACGGATTCAGTTAACGACGGATGGCTATGTGTTCTATCACCGTCACGTCGAGGAAGCGTTTGGCTCTGAGGTTGACTTCGCGCAACTGATAAAGCTCTACGGGCAGTATGGACAGCATGACACGGATGCAAAATACTCCCCAAGCCCAATCGTCGAGGTCATATCCAAGGTGCGAAACGGCGATCCCGATCCGGCCCGCATCTGCACGTCGCACATCGAACGGCAGAACTTGACCATGAGAATGCAAATGCGCCGATTCACGCGGCTTACGAACGCTTTCTCGAAGCGACTCCGGCACCTGAAAGCGGCTTGCGCTTTGCATTTCGCGCACTATAATTTTTGCCGCGTGCATTCGTCCTTGCGCGTGACCCCAGCGATGGCAGCAGGCATATCTGACCAAATTTGGCCCGTGACAAATCTACTGTCCTAGGAGGACACATGAAAGCAGTACGCAAGTCGATTGTTCCCGTATGCCCATTTTGCAAGTCCACAGTAAAGACCCTAAATGTAGCCTCTCGTGATGGCGTTTTGGTTTTCTTTTGCGCGGAATGTAATTGCGTGCTCGGAATGGCGCTCGAAAAGGGCGGTGAAGATAAATTGTTTGCCAAGTGACGCACTCCATGCGATGATTCGCTTTGAGTGCATCGAACCGAAGGCCCGGACCGTGAATCCGGGCTTTTCTATTTTCGTTGTATCATGCCTGTCAACAGAGGGACTCCCGCTATGGATAAAGCGACACTCGCCATCGTCACGATTATGTTGTTGGTCATCATGGCTGAGATTTATTATCTTAAACAGAAAGTGGAAGCCATCGACCGCAAGCTGGACAAGGTTCTCCCTTCAAAGTAGGGCAATCCGCTTGCCACTCTTACCCAGAGCTTACGCCAAATTCAGCCACTACCCACGTGCCCAGGCGTACAATCCCCAGCCAGCAAGCCATAGGAGGAACCAACATGGCAAGACGAAGGGCGAATTGGCCGCGCCGGCGAAAAGCGCGCTCCGACTCAGACAAGAGGCTGCCGAGTCTCGCACGGCTGGGCGGGTGAGGGCGACTGCCCCTACGTGAGCGAGCAGGTTTGCTGGCGCGGTTTCGAGCCCGTCACTTCGACCGGCGCTTTGCCCGTCACCATGGGCTGTATCGCTCGTCACAGATCGTTGTAACGGCCAGTGCTGTACTCATTATGGGGAGAACTGCCGTGTGCCTTGCCATCCCAGGGAAAATTCTCGAAATTCAGGAGCAGGGGCCGTCGCGCACGGCCCGTGTGCAGTTTGGCGGCATAGTGCGCCAGGTGTCACTCGACTTTGTCCCCGAGGCTGGACTGGGCGACTATGTGGTGGTCCACGTCGGTTTCGCCATAAGCCGCATTGACGCTGACGAAGCCGAGCGCACCTACAAGCTGCTCGAAGAGATGGGAGCGCTGGAGGCGGAATTGCCGCCAACGGAATAGAAGTTTTTTGGGCGCAGGGTTTGAGACCATGAAATATCTCGACGAATACCGCGACCAACGCATTGCGCGGGCCTTGGCGGCTGAGATCATCGAGCGCGCGACCCGGCCCTGGGTGCTGATGGAAATCTGCGGCGGCCAAACCCACACCATCATGCGCTACGGACTTGACGAACTGCTGCCGCGCGGCATCGAACTGGTGCATGGGCCCGGATGTCCAGTGTGCGTCACGCCGCTGGAAACCGTGGACAAGGCGATTGCGTTGGCTTTGCGGCCGGACGTCATTCTGGTTTCCTATGGAGACATGCTGCGCGTTCCCGGTTCTCGTTCGGACCTGTTTCGCGCCAAGGCCGAGGGCGCGGACGTCCGCATCGCGTACACGCCGACGGAGGCGGTGAAGATTGCCCGCGCGAATCCGGAGCGCAAAGTCGTGTTTCTGGCGATTGGTTTCGAGACCACGGCGCCCGCGAATGCCATGGCCGTATGGCAAGCCCGGCGCGAAGGTCTCGCCAATTTTTCCATGCTGATTTCGCATGTGCTGGTGCCGCCGGCGATCCGCGCTCTGATGGTCTCGAGCGCAAACCGCGTGCAGGGCTTCATTGCGCCGGGGCACGTCTGCACGGTGATGGGATGCAGGGAGTACGAAGACCTGGCCCGAGATTTTCGCATACCGATTGTGGTTGGGGGATTCGAGCCGGTAGATATATTGGAAGCAGTCCTGATGCTGGTGCGGCAACTCGAGGCCGGCGAAGCGCGGATGGAGAACCAGTATGTGCGGTCGGTGAGTTATGAGGGAAATTTGCCGGCGCAGAAAATCATGGCCGAGGTGTTTGAAATCGCCGAGCAAAAGTGGCGCGGCATTGGAATGATCCCGCGGAGTGGGTTGCGTTTGCGCGAGGAATACGCCGCTTGTGACGCCGGGCGGATCTTCGATTTGGGCGAGTTTACGGTGGACGAGCCCGCCGAGTGCATCAGCGCGCAGATTCTGCAAGGATTGAAGAAGCCGACGGATTGTCCCGCGTTTGGCATGAGATGCACGCCGGAAAATCCATTGGGAGCGCCCATGGTGTCGAGTGAAGGCGCATGCGCGGCTTATTATCGCTATCGGCGCCATGTGGCGGCGAAAAGTTCTCAGTTCCCTGTTCCCAGTTCTCAGCCAAACCCAGTTACTGAGAACTGAGAACTTACTAGGAAAGCGCGTGTCAGAGAAAAGCAACGTCGAAACAAAATTCGAGATTAGTTGCCCGACGCCGCTCGCGGCCAAGGACACAATTCTGCTCGGGCACGGCAGCGGCGGCAAGTTGAGCGCCGAACTGGTTCGCGACATCTTTCTGCCCGCATTCCAGAATCCGGCGCTGGCGCGCCTCGACGACCAGGCAATCGTCAACGTGAACGGCCAGCGCCTGGCCATCACCACCGATTCTTTCGTGGTAAAGCCGCTGTTTTTTCCCGGAGGCGATATCGGCTCACTCGCGGTCCACGGCACGGTGAACGATCTGGCGATGGGAGGCGCGACGCCGCTGTTCTTGAGCGCCGCCTTCATCATCGAAGAGGGCTTCGCGATGGACGATCTTCGCCGTGTGGTGAATTCGCTGCGCCAGGCGGCGGCGGACGCGGGCGTACAGGTCGTAACTGGCGATACCAAGGTCGTCGAAAAAGGCAAGGGCGACGGGCTGTTCATCAACACGACAGGAATCGGACTGGTGCCCGAAGGCGTCGAGCTTTCCGCCGACCGCGCCCGAGCCGGCGACAAAGTGCTGCTGAGCGGCTCCATCGGCGATCACGGCATCGCGATTCTGGCGCAACGCGAAGGGCTGGAGTTTGAGACGACTATCCAAAGCGACAGCGCGGCGTTGCACACGCTGGTGGCGGGAATGCTGGCGGTAACTCGCGACATTCGCTGCATGAGAGATCCGACGCGAGGCGGCGTCTCCAGTGCGCTCAATGAAATTGCGGAGCGTTCGCGGGTTGGGATTGAACTGGAAGAAAGTTCGCTTCCGATCAATGAAGAGGTGCGAGGCGCGTGCGAGTTACTCGGTCTCGATCCTTTATATGTCGCCAACGAAGGCAAGCTGATCGCAATTGTGGCGCCCGAAGCCGCCGACGCCGTGCTGCAAGCGATGAGAAATCATCCGCTGGGAGCCGAAGCGCGGACCATTGGCACGGTAAAGAAAGAAGACCCGGGCCTGGTAACGATGCGAACGCCGCTGGGCACGACGCGCATCGTGGACATGCTCGCGGGCGATCAATTGCCGCGCATCTGCTAACGTCGGGACCGCATAATGAGTCACACGGTGGTGGGACGGGCGTCTCGCCTGTCCAGCCGGGCGCGGACGCCCGGTTATCCACCAGCAAGATAAGGAAATATGCACGAACTGGGAATCGCGAATTCGGTGCTGAACGCAGTCAGGGTCGAGATGCTCCGCTATCCGGGAAAGTATCCGTGCAAAGTCGGCGTCAGGATTGGCGAGATGGCGGCCATCGATCAAGACGCGTTGCGCTTCTGTTTTGAAGCGATCATTCAAGACACTGAGCTGAAGGCGTTGGAGCTCGGGATTGAGGTTTGCCCTCTTCGCCATCGTTGTAAACCCTGCGGGCACGAGTTCATTGTGCGCAATTACGATTCGCGCTGCCCGCAATGCGCGAGCCTGGAAACGAAATGCATAAGTGGAGACGAGTTGGAGCTGGCCTATCTGGAGGTGGAAGAAAATGGACCGAGTGCCGTTGGAACGAAAAGTACTGAGTGAGAACGACCGCATCGCCGCCGAGTTGCGTGCCCGGTTTCAGGAGCATGGCGTTTTGTGCCTGAACATCATAAGTTCTCCCGGTTCCGGCAAGACCAGTCTTCTGGAACGCACTCTTGAAACCCTGCCGCGGCACGACCGCGTGGCCGTTTTGACGGGCGATATTCAGACGGAGAACGACGCGAACCGGTTGAAACGGTTTCATTTTCCGGTAAAACAAATCACGACCGGCGGCACTTGCCACCTCGATGCCCGCATGATCGAACGGCACTTAGCGGATTGGAAACTCGAAGACCTCGATCTTCTGCTGATCGAAAATGTGGGTAACCTGGTTTGTCCGTCCAGTTACGACCTGGGCGAAGCGGCCAAGGTCGTGGTGCTGAGTGTTACCGAGGGAGAAGACAAGCCGCTGAAGTATCCTTCCATATTCTTTAAGTCCGACTTACTCGTGCTGAGTAAGATCGATCTGCTCCCCTATGTCCCATTTGACATGGAAGCGGCGGCGGAAAATGCCCGCAAAGTGCATCCGGGGATGGAAATCGTGAAGGTATCTTGCCTGACCGGCAACGGTTTGCAGGAATGGAGTATGTGGCTGGAGCGACGGCGCAGGGCATGGAAGCCGCCGGCGCAGCGGCCCGTGAGCGGATGATGCATGGAAGTTCGCCGTCAGATCGAAGTCTCGGGCATTGTGCAGGGAGTTGGATTCCGTCCGTTTATCTATCGCCTCGCGACCGCCAGAACGTCTTAGCGGCACGATCCGCAACACTTCCGCCGGAGTAACTATCGAAATACAAGGACCGGCGGAAACCGTTCGGGATTTCATAGAGCGCTTACCCGCCGAAGCTCCACCGCTGGCGCGAATCACAAGTTTGGCGGTGCATGACATAGCGTGCTCTGCTGTCGAGACGAGTGGCGGCCAGGAGTTCCGCATAATTCATAGCCACGAAGGAGAAGAAGTTCGCACGCTGATTTCGCCGGATGTTGCGATATGTCCGGATTGCCTGCGAGAACTATTCGACCCGAACGACCGGCGCTATCGCTATCCCTTCATTAACTGCACCAACTGCGGCCCGCGCTTTACCATTATTCGCGATATTCCCTACGACCGGCCGAGCACCTCGATGGCGAAGTTTTCCATGTGCGCGGCGTGTCTTGAGGAATACGAAAATCCGCTGGACCGCCGTTTTCACGCCCAGCCCAACGCTTGCTGGCAGTGCGGCCCTCGCGTGGAACTATGGGACAAGTCCGGAAGCAGGATCGAATGCCGTGACCCCATCGCCGAAGCGGCTTCGGGGCTTCACGCCGGATTGGTTGTCGCTGTAAAAGGTTTGGGCGGTTTTCACCTGGCCGCAGATGCAACCAACCCAGCCGCCGTAGCTCTACTGCGCCAGCGCAAGGGCCGAGTGGACAAGCCGTTTGCCGTGATGGTTCCGGATTTGGAAGCGGCCGGGGAAATCTGCGAATTGGATGACAGCGCGCGAAATGTCTTGCAGTCCATCGAGCGGCCAATTGTTTTGCTGAAAAGACTTTCGGGCCAGGGGAATAAGCCCAGCGAGATTTCCGGCGAGGTTGCGCCCTTCAATCGTTATTTGGGAATTTTTCTTCCCTACACTCCTCTTCATTACCTGCTGCTCGCCGAGGGAGGGTCCAAGGCGCTGGTGATGACCAGCGGCAATCTGAGCGAGGAGCCAATCGCAATCGGCAATCGCGAAGCAATCGAGCGGCTGAGCGGGCTGGCCGACTATTTTCTCGTGCACAACCGCGATATCCTGCTGCGCTCGGACGATTCCGTGGTGCGAATCGCAGGCGGCGTAACGCGCCAGTTGCGCCGTTCCCGAGGTTTTGTTCCGGTCCCGGTTTTTCTCAAGGACGATCAGCCTTCGGTGTTGGCCGTCGGCGGCGAAATGAAAAACACCATTTGCCTCACGAAGGGGAGCCACGCTTTCTTGAGCCAGCACATCGGAGATTTGGAGAACGTCGAGAGTTATGGTTTTTTTCACGAAGCCGTTGAGCACCTTGAGCGGATTCTGGAAATACGCCCGGAGGTCATCGCCTACGACCTTCACCCCGATTACTTCTCGACCAAATGGGCATTGCAGCAAACTGGAGAGAAGTTAGTCGGCGTGCAGCACCATCACGCGCACATCGCAAGTTGCATGGCGGAGAACCGACTTGAAGGGCGTGTAATCGGATTGGCCATGGATGGCACTGGCTACGGCGCCGACGGAAATATTTGGGGCGGGGAGGCGCTCATTGCCGGCTACGCAGGCTTTGAACGCGCCGTTCATTTCGAGTATGTGCCATTGCCCGGCGGAGCGGCCGCGGTCCGCGAGCCATGGCGGATGGCAGTAAGTTACCTGGCCCATCATTTTGGGCGCGAGTTCATTCAGCAGGAGTTACTCAAGCTGGATATTCCGTTTACGCGCCAACTAAGTCGGCCAAAGGTTGATCTTCTTCTGCGCATGATGGAACAAGGCGTGAATTCGCCGCTCACGTCGAGCTGCGGACGGCTGTTCGATGCCGTGGCCGCGTTGGCCGGAATCCGGCAAGCGGTCAATTACGAGGCCCAGGCTGCGATTGAACTGGAAATGGCGATGGCGTCGCCGGAAACTACTGCATCGCCGGAAGAAGGCGGCGCCTATCCGATGCAACTCGTGCCCGAGGGGGACCACTGGGACCACTGGATCATTGGCACGCGCCCAATGTTTGAAGCGCTGCTGGCGGACCTCAGTCGAAATGTTCCCGCAGCCACGATCAGCCGGCGTTTTCACAACGGGTTGGTGGAGGGGCTGGTCGAGCTGGCAACGTGCTTGCGAAAGAAAACCGCGCTCAACCGGGTGTGCCTGAGCGGCGGGACTTTTCAGAATGTCTACCTGTCGGAACGGCTTGAAGCGCGGCTGTCCGAGAGGGGATTTGAGGTGTTCACGCAAAAAGAGGTACCATCCGGCGATGGCGGATTGAGCCTGGGGCAGGCGCTGGTGGCGGCAGCGAAACTTCGCGCGTAGACATAGACGCGTAGACATAGAAACGACCGGCTGCAAGCGCACACTGGGCATACACTTCGGTCTTGGTGGAGGGGTTTATGACAAGCGGGCAAATTGGAACTGCAGAGAGTCCAGATGGCAGCGCGCATTGGCCGGCAACCGCCGTTTCGCTGGCCGTGGGCGCGGCATTTTTCGCGTTATGGTTCTGGTTGCTGCCGTCGTGGCTGGGCTTTCACGTTGACGCGGCAGGTGTGGCGCGATGGCGTTGGCTGGCGGCCGTCCCTTCGGTGCTGGGCTTCGCGGTGGCGCTGCGGTGCGTGTGGGATTTTGGATGGACGGGCCACGGAACTCCCGCGCCTGTTGCTCCGCCGAAAAAACTGGTGGTGGTGGGGTTCTATCGCTATGTGCGCAACCCGATGTACCTTGGGTTCGGCGCGGGCTGGGTGGGGCTGTGGGTGGTTTTCGGGCGGGCGAACCGGCTCGCCATCGCGGTGGCGTGCGTGGTTGCGCTGGGCGTGATTTTGTTTGTGCGGCTGTACGAGGAGCCAACGCTCGCAAGGACGTTCGGCGCGGACTATGCCGAATATTGCAATAACGTCCGCCGATGGATACCGCGGATGCGGGCCTGGCACAAACGATAAGGATGTATTCTTCGGAGGATGTCTACGCTAACAAGGATTCGACGACGCTGTAAACAGCATCCAGCGCAGCGTCGAGAGCAGCGGCATCCTTGCCGCCCGCTTCGGCCAGGTCTGGACGGCCTCCGCCTTTGCCGCCGACTTTTTGCGCCACGGGGCCGATGATTTTCCCCGCTTGAATGCGGCTGGTGAGGTCTTTGGTTACGCCGACGATCAGCGAGACGTTCCATTGGACGCCGAGCCCAGCACAACGACGGCGGAGCCGAGTTTGTCGCGAAGCTGATCGACCAGCGTGCGCATCTGCGGGCGGTCGAGATTATCCACGCGGTGGGCCAGCACTTTGACGCCGCGAATCTCTTTGACTTTTTCGCCGATGTTGGCCGTCGTTGACGATGCGGACTTCATCCGCGCCTGATCGAGTTCGCGCGTGAGGCGCTTGATTTCGGCGTCGCGTTTTTCCAGTTCCGCACGTAACGCCTCGGCGGGAGAAGCCGGCATCTCTCCGATAGCGGGTGCCCCATCCTTGCGCGTGGGTGCCCCATCCTTTCGCGTTTTTTGCGAAAGGGTGGGACCAACAAAGCTCGCCACCACGTTTTCCAGTTCGTGATCTTTGCGGAAGTGGCGCAACGAGCCTTCGCCGGTCACGGCCTCGATGCGGCGAACGCCTGATGAAACACTTCCCTCTTTCAAAATCTTGATCAGTCCGATTTCGCCGGTGGCGGCGGTGTGCGTGCCGCCACAGAGTTCGGTGGAAAAATCACCAATCTCGGATCACGCGCACCTTGTCGCCGTATTTTTCGCCGAACAGCGCCACGGCGTGATACTCGTTGACGGCCACGTCAATCGGAACGTTTTCGACGATCTCGACCCGCTGGTTGCGCAGGACTTCCCTGTTGACGATATCTTCGATGTCCTGCAGCTCTTCGTCTTCGACTCCGGTGAAGTGCGAAAAATCGAAGCGCAGATGATTGGGAGCCACCAGCGACCCGGCCTGCTTCACATGCTTGCCGAGCACTTCTCGAGTCCCGCGTGGAGCAGATGCGTGGCCGTGTGATTGCGCATGGTGGCAAAGCGGGTTTCCGCGTTGACGACGGCATCGACCTTCTGGCCGACGCGGAGGGCAAAATCCCCACCCTCCGCAAAGAACGCGGAAGGGTGGGGCACCCTCGGAGTAGATTTCATGACGACCTGATGCGCGCGCACACCCTGTACCGGGTAATAGCATCCAGTTACTTCGGCGACGACGGTGTTGTGATCGTCGGAGTAGAGCCATCCGCGGTCGCCGACTTGTCCGCCGGATTCAGCGTAGAAGGGAGTGTGGTCGAGAATGATCCCGCCGGAGTCGCCGGGCTTGAGTTCCTGCGCGCCTTGACCATCCTTGATAATGGCGAGTACTTCGCAATTGTCGGAGCGCGTCTCGCCGACACGAATGGCCTGCTTGGAAGTCGGATTTGATGGGAGCGCACGCCCTGCACGGGGTAGTAACATGCAGTGACTTCGGCGACGACGGTGTTGTGCATCGTCGGAGTAGAGCCATGCGCGATCGCAACGCTGGCCGCTGGATTCGGCGTAGAAGGGAGTGTGGTCGAGAATGATCATCGCCGGAGTCTGCAGACTTCAATCCTTGGCACGCCAGGGCCGGCCTTTATGATTGCCAACACTTCGCAGTTTTGCGAGCGCGATTGGCGATATCCTTCGAAGTCAGATTTCGGGAGTTGCTGATAAGCGGGGTTGGCGGTCTGCTTGGCCGCGCCTTTCCAGGAGGCGCGGGCGCGTCTCCTCTGCTCGGCCATGGCGCGATCAAAGCCTTCTCCATCGAAAACTATTCCGAGGTCGCGGCATGCATCTTCGATGAAATCTCTGGGGAGTCCGAATGTGTCGTACAGTTTGAAGGCTTTTTCGCCGGAACTAAACAAGATTGGAGGTCCCACCGTACCCAAGTCCTCGTAATTGTGCTTTTCGATTACTAAGGGGCCAAGATCTTCACCGAGCTTTCGGAGGCCTAGGCCAAGGGTATGCCCGAATCTGAGTTTCTTCCGCAAGCACGGTCTTTGAGACTCGCTCCGCGGATTCTTTAAGTCCCGGATACGCGTCCTGCATCAGATCGCGGACAGCGAACACCATCTCGTGCAGGAAGGGTTCTTCTTGCCCGAGCAAGCGTCCATGAGTGATGGCGCGGCGGATGATCTTGCGCAGAACGTAACCGCGACCTTCGTTCGAGGGAATCACTCCGTCGGAGATCAGAAATGTTGCGGCACGGGAGTGGTCAGCAATCACGCACAGCGACGCTGCCGACTTCGCTGCCGAGCTTCGCTCGGCATGGACGGGCGAGACGCCCGTCCCCACACGACCAGTGGCAGCCCCTGATTGTGTGGTGGCGGGGCTTTGCCCCGCCCTGCCGGGGCGAAGCCCCGGCTCCACATGCGCTGTACTTGTCAACTCCGCCGCGCGCTTGATCAGCGGCGTAAACAAATCCGTGTCGTAGTTTGAAATTACGCCCTGCAACACCGCCGCCAACCGCTCCAAGCCCACTCCTGTGTCAATCGCACTTCTCCGGCAACGGCTGAGGTTACCGCTGCCGTCGCGGTCGAACTGCATGAACACTAAATTCCAGAGTTCGACGTAGCGGCCGCAGTCGCAAGGAAACTCGCATTTGCCCGCAGCACATTCCGGCTTTAGCTTGTCGCTAGCGGCCACACCCATGTCGTAGTGGATCTCGCTGCAGGGACCGCAGGGACCAGTGTCGCCCATGGCCCAAAAGTTGTCTTTCGTTCCCATCCGCTTTAGCTGCGATCTTCGGCAACGCCGATGCCGAGCCAGTAAACTTCCGACTCAACATCGTCGCGAAGCTCCTTGTCTCCGCCTAATTCCTTGCCGCCGAAAACAGTCACGTACAGCTTGTCCTTATCAATGCCAAACCACTCCGGCGAAGTGATCAACTCCCAGGCGTAGGCGATGGCGTCTTTCTTGAAATAGTCGCCGAAGGAAAAATTTCCCAGCATCTCGAAAAACGTGTGGTGGCGATTGGTGAAGCCGACGTTTTCAAGATCGTTGTGCTTGCCTCCGGCGCGCACGCATTTTTGCGAGGTCGCGGCGCGGGCGTAGTCGCGCTTTTCGAGGCCGAGGAAAACGTCCTTGAACTGGTTCATGCCGGCGTTGGTGAAGAGCAGCGTCGGATCGTTGGCGGGGACGAGCGAGGCGGAGCGCACCTCGCGGTGTCCCTTCTGAATGAAGAAGTCGAGAAACTTGCGGCGAATTTCGGAGCCTGTGAGCATGGAAGTTTCATTCTAAATGAAAGGCAAAGCTTAACCACAGAGGACACAGAGGAACACAGGGAAAACCAGGTTTCAAAGTTTTTAGGTTTCAGGGTTTCAAGGTTTCAAGGAAACCGGCAGACGCTGTGCGATCTGAACCGTGACAAGGCTTTGAAACTCTGAAACCTTGAAACTTTGAAACCTACCTACTCGGAAGTCTCGTTCTCCAGCTCGGTGATAGTTTCCTCGTCCACGTCCCACTTTTTGAGGATGGCGAAGATGGTTTTCGACGCGAATCCGGCGCGCATCAACTGGCGGAAGATGCGGGCGGCCTGCTTCTGGTCTCTGTCTTTGGGCTTGAGCAGGCGTTTGCGGCGGAGATAGTCGCGCGCGAGATTTTCTTCCTTCACGCCGTCATAGACGGAAGAAACCGCCTTCTCGATGACGTCGCCGTGCACTCCTTTCCTCTTCAGGTCGGTGACGACGCGGGCGCGCCCGAATTTTTCGTTGTCGCGGCGATACGAGGAAAAGGCCGCCGCGTATTTGGCGTCGTTCAGATAGCCCTGGTCTTTCAGGCGGACGACAATGAGTTCCACCAGAGTTTGGCCGAATTCGGTATCGGCTTCCACGCGGTTGCGCAGCAGGCGCTTGAGTTCCGCGACCGAGCGCATGCGGCGGGCCAGCGCGCCTACGGCGTAGTCGTAAAGCTCGGCTTCGGTGAAAAGTTTTCTGGGACGGCCAAACGCCATGCCTACACGATAACGCGAGACGGGGCTTGATGGTTAGGGAAACTCTGAACAAGTATCTTGTTGCCCGAGGAGCACTGTGAAGATGCGGCTTTTTCGCGGGCGGGGGCCCCTTCGACTTCGCTCAGGGCAGGTCCGCGCCACACTTGATCAGAGGCTTCTTAAGTTCCGTTTGCAATTTCCATGCCCGACAGACGACAATCGCATCGTGACCAGCACCAGCTTTTATGAGGAACCCCGAGCGGTCAGCCCTTTCCGTCCTGGCGCGCTTGTGATCGCCACGTTGGGCAACCCGCGGGAAAAATTCTGGGGCGCGATTCTCCATCTTTCGGGCGAAGGCGTCAGCCTGCGCGGCGTCGATGTCGCGTCGTTCGACGATCTGGCTTCGCAGATCAAGAACGGCGAACCCTTCACTTCCGGCGTCGTCTTCTTCCCCATGCACCGCGTGGAGCGAATGGAGATGGACCTGCCCGAAGGCGACCTCCTCTCGCTCGCCCAGCGATTCGCGCAGAAGACCGGGCAGGACCCCGCTCCACTGCTGACGAGCGAGTTTCTCGGCGGCGCAGCCGGAGGAGAAAAGAAGCGGTGAATCTGCGGCAAATCCTGACCGCGCCCAACCAGCTCACGCTGCTGCGGATGATTTTTCTGCCGTTCATCGTCATCAATCTGGTCAAGCACGATTTCAAATGGGCGCTGGCGCTGTTCATTCTGGCCGGGGTGAGCGACGTTCTCGATGGCCTGCTGGCGCGCAGGCTGCACCAGCAAACGCTGCTGGGCCAGTATCTCGATCCGATCGCCGACAAGATGCTGATGAGCACCATGTTTCTGGTGCTGGCGATCGAACACACGATCCCCTGGAAATATACGATCGTGGTGTTCAGCCGCGACATCTCGATCCTGCTGATCGGCGGCGTGCTGTTCATGATCGCCGGCCTGCGCGATTTTCGCCCCAGCATCTTCGGCAAGGCCAACACGTTCGCGCAAGTGGCGGCGATTTTCTTCGCGCTGCTGCTGCTCATCGAGCCCGTGCGCTGGATCTGGATCGCGCGCCTCGCCTTCCTGCGCGCCACGTTTGCGTTCACCATCGTCTCGGCGGTGCACTACGCATTTCTAGTGCAGCACCGGCTGCGCGGGCCCGCGCCGCCGGGCGCACCGCAGTCTTAGCCGACCAGCTAGGCGGGGACGCCCAGCTACTCTCCATCGGCTAGAACGGCTACGGCCTAGAAGCTGTACCGCAGCGAGATCTGCATGACGCGCGGCTTGGTCAGCGTGGCACTATAAGCGCCGAAGTTGCCGTAATACAGGGCAGGAAAGCTCCCAGCCGCATCGAAACGAACCGAGTTGGTCACGTTAAAGGTTTCCCAGGAGAACCGCAACGTCTGCTCGCGAACGATCTTCCAACTCTTTGACAGGCCACTATCGATCTCGAAGTATCCCTGTCCGCGCACTGCGTTACGGGTGCCACTTTCTCCCGGATAGGGATGGCGGAAGAACACGGGACCGAGCTTGGGATCCGTATTACCGACCGCTGAGGTGCCTGCCCACATGTTGGGGGTTCCGTTGACTATATGAACGCCGACGCTTGGAGGCTTGCTGACCTCCATCGCCGCGCCTTCCAACTGCCAGTTGGTGGACCAGCCTTCTCCGGGGTCGACGCTGAACGGCAACCCGCTCGTCCAGTGGGCAATCCCAGACATGGACCATCCACCCACAATCGCCTCCCCGGCTCGGCCTATTCCAGAAGCCCACGCTCGACCGTGGCCGAAGGGCAGGTCGTAAGTCCAGTTGGCATTGATCTGGTGCTTGGTATCGAAGTCGGAAACTGCGCGCAGTTGGCCGGGAGACCACGAGTTGATCACTTGGCTAAAAAAGCCGCCGCCTTCAAACTCGCTGATGCGTTCGGCGTTGGAGCCCACGTCGATCGACTTGGAGAAGGTGTAGTTAAAATCAAACTGCAAACCTCTGGCCATAGCGTGACTCAGCGTGAGCTGCAGCGCATTGTAGGAACTCGTGCCCTGGGTGCGCCACGCGTAGAGGGACGAGAACTGCGGATTCCAGAAGTTGAATGGCGTCTGTTGCGATTGTCCGGACAACTGGGAACAGGCTGGGAGGCAAGCGGTGTCAAAATAAGCCAGCCCTTCCGTTTCGTTGCCGGTAAAACAGGAGAACATGTCGTACATGGCTTGTGTGGCCGAATAGTTTTTCACGTGGTAGTTACCACCAGGAGCGCAGCCCAGATTGGATGGGTTTCCTGGAGTTCCGAAACCCAGCATGCCGGCTGCCGCAGGCGTCAGGTTTTCCCAGAAGGGAATCGGCGCCAATTGGCTTATGTCGGTTCCGGCATTCGCCGCCTTGGTCAGCATGGTAGCTGCCGTAAAGTAATCCATGCCCGACTTCGGATCGCGAATATCCAACGGCATGGCCAGATCGGCTTCCTGTAACAGCCGCCGGCCCAGGCGTCCGATGTAAGAAGCCTCTAAAACAAAGTTCCCGCGGAGTTCGCGCGTGATCGAAAAATCAAACACCTGGGAGTACGGCGTTTTGAGCCGGTCATCCAAACCCCAGGCAATTGCGAAACTGCCGCCGCCGCTGGCAGGCGGCGTGTAAGGGAACCCGGGCGTCATTGTGGCGATCATGTTCTGTCCGCAGAATGTCTGCGGACTACCGGGTGGAAGAGTTGTCAGGTCAATCAGCCGCGGTGTGCAGTCCACATCCTGATAGCCACCCGGGTTAGATAGCACAGTGGTCAAGCCGAAAGCGCCATTCCGATCGAAGGTATTCACCACACCCATGCCGAAGTGGTCGTAGTAAATGCCGTAGCCGCCGCGAATGGAACTTTTTCCGCTGGAGCCGAACAGCGAGTGCAGGAAGCCGGTGTCGGCGTGGGGGGAGTAAGCGAAGGCAAAGCGCGGCGCGAAATTGGCTTTGTCCCAGTTCCAGTAAGGCTTCCCGTTGTTCGCCGGCCCGGAAAGCGCCATGCTGATGGTCTGGTCGTAGGTGCTGCCCTGCTGCATGGCCTGAGCGCGTTGGTTAAACCAGTCGTGCAGGCTGATATCGGGTGCGACCTGGTTGCCGTTCATTTCATAGGGTGGCTGGAGCAGCGTGTAACGCAGGCCTCCGGTTAGCACCAGGTTGGGGGTCGCACGCCAGCTATCCTGAGCGTAGAATTCGCTTTCGATTGACCGGAAGTGTCGAGGGATCAGCGCTCCCGAGGCAAAAAACGTGCCCGTCTTGTCCTGGTTGTAATACTTGTCCACCTCAGTGAGCAGGCCGGCAACTGCAGCGGTGGCAAAATCGTAGGACGTATCGAATCCTTCATCGACTAGTGGGTAACGGGAGAATGCCGAGGGATCGAGGCTGCTTCCCGTGTTCGCGATACCCGCATTGTCGAGCCAGTAAACGTTGGTGTCCGCGTATGAGTAGTTCTCTGCGTTGCCCGCGCGGTCATTTGTAATCAAGCGCAGATTTCCGCCGAACTGGAAGGTGTGCTTGCCTTTCGTCCAGCTTAAATCGTCCACAAAATTGTGCACGGGCACATTGGTCAGAACCGTCCCGGTAAAGCCCTGCACGTTGTCCAATCCCCGGAAAGTGTTGTGGTCGACGGCATTCAGGCCATTGTCCCCAAACCCCTGGCGGATGAACCCGTAGCGGAGGTTGTTGATCAGCGTATTGGTGATCAGCGCCGTGTAACCGGCCAGGATCGCCTTGCTGTTAGTGGTCAGGATATCGTTCGGCGGCTGTCCCGGGAACTGCGGCGGCGTGAGCTCGCGGTCATTCATCAGATGGCCCTTGACAAAAAGGGAGTGATTGCCATTCGGCGTCAGTTTGTAATCCAGCTTGAAGATGTAGGTATCGTTCTTTATCGGATCGCGACCGGGGAACGTGAACGCGCGAAAGTCGAAAAGGTCGCCGTAGACATCGCTATTGGGATGAGGATAATTGTTGAAAATGGCGAGGACGTTCGGATCCGCGCCTCCTCCCCAAGGGCAAGTGCCGTTGCTTTGACACGCAGTATCCATAGACTGTAACCCAGCCGGGGTCATTGTTACCAAGAGCTGGTTGGAGGCGACGCGCGGGTCGGAAGCCACACTAAAATTGGCGTTACTGCCGGCAACGCAGTTGTGATCGCTAGTGCTGCACGGATATTGCATGATCCCCTGCCGCAAGTTGTCGCTGGGTACCTCTCGCGTGGTCTGAAGCGCCTCGCGTGTACGCTGGCCTTCGTAATCGCCAAAGAAAAACAGTCGGTCCTTCTTAATGGGGCCACCAACGGAGGCGCCAAAGGTGTTGCGTATCAACTGGCCGGGTTTGTTGGGCAAGCCGGACTGCAGCTCGGCTAGCTTGTTGAAATAGTCGTTGGCTTGACCGAAGCTCGAGCGGTTGTATTCATAAAGTGAGCCGTGGAAGCTGTTGGTGCCGCTCTTGGTCACCATGCTCACCTGCGCGCCGGAGGAACGGCCGGCATCCGCGTTGGTGTTGCTCGTGGTCACGCGGAATTCCTGGAGGGAATCGAGGGGGGTGTACATCGCTCCCTCAAAGGCGTAGCCGCTAAGCTGATCGTTGTTGTCCAGTCCGTCGAGAGTGACATTGGTCTGATCGCTGCGAGCGCCACCTACCGAACCACCCCGGCTGTCGTAGTCTTGGTCCACGTTGCTGCCGACGTAAGTGACTCCAGGCTGCAAGCTGAGAATGGCCACCGGGTCGCGTCCCTCGGTGGGCAGATCGATGAGTTGCCGGGAACCAAAGACGTTACCTTGGGTGGCGTCCTGCGTGTTCACCATAGGGGCCGCGCCGGTCACTTCCATGGTCACGGACTCTCCCTTTACCGACATCGATATGTTCTGCGATGCCGGCAAGCTGACCTGCAAAATCACAGTCGTCTTGTGCGTGGCAAACCCTTCGGCATTGACAGTGAGGGAGTAGGTGCTGGGCGGCACCTCCAGAAACTGATAAACGCCGTCGGAACCGGACTTCGTGGTCCGCGAAAAGCCTCTGGAGGGATTTTCCAGCGTGACGGTTGCGCCGACCAACACCGCGCCTTGGGCATCGGTAACCGTGCCCCGAAGAGAACTTGTCGAAGACTGCGCCCAAGAGAATGTGGCTACGACGCAGAGAACGGCCAACACAAATGCCACTGCTCGGAGAGAACGCATGGGTAAGCTCCTTATCCTATGACTTGTGTCTTCTGAAAACCGCGTCAGTGAGGTGCGAAAAAATCGCCTCTTGCTCTGAACGGCAGAATCTTCCGCCATTGACTACCGTTTTGTCAAGGCTGATTTGTTGCGTGGGTCATACCACATTAGAAATGTCCCCTGGTTATACCGTGCCTCCGAAAAGGTGGCGTGGGCGGCTCCCGCCAGCCTTGTCCGATTCTCCACAGCCATCCACCGGCTTGGCACTTGCATTCCCGCACGCAGGTTCCGGATAATTGAGAGAGAGAGTTGGATCGTCGTGTATCGTTACAGCCGCGCAGACCTGCTGCGCATTCTCCGGCTCGCTCCTCGCCAGTTGCAAACCTGGGAGAAGGCGGGGCTGGTTACGGCGGGCGAAGATTATTCCTTTGTCGATCTGGCGCAAATCAAGAAAGTGCGCGACCTGTGCGCCCAGCGCGTGCGTCCGGCGGTGATCCGGCAATCGCTCGAGGCCATGCAGCAACAGGTGGCGGGCATGGAGAATCCGCTGCTCGAGGCGGGGGCCTACCCGAGCGGACGCCGCGTCGCTTTCCGCCATCATGGGCGGCTGCTGGAGCCCATCGCCGGACAGTTCATGCTGGATTTCTCGTCCAAGGAAATGAAAGTCGTGACCAGCCCGCCGCGCCATGGGCCGGAGCTGGTGGTCACCGACGTCACCGACTTGTTTGCGCGCGGGATCGTGCTGGAAGAAGATCCGTCCACGCAGGGCGAGGCAATCGGCGTTTATTTGAGGGCCCTCGAAATGGACCCCACGCACGCTGCCGCGCACATCAACCTGGGCACGCTCTACTACAACCGCCAGGAATACGCGCTTGCCGAAAAGCACTACCGTTCGGCGATTGAGATCGATCCGCGCTACGCGCTCGCCCATTTCGACCTGGGCAACGTGCTCGATGAAACCGGGCGCATGAAAGAAGCCATCGACACTTATAAGACCGCGATCCAACTCGCGCCCACCTACGCCGACGCGCATTACAACATCGCGCTGGCTTATGAGAAGACGCGCGCGCCGCGCAAAGCGCTGCAACACTGGCGCGCTTACGTGAAGCTCGACACGGCCGGCCCCTGGACCATCCATGCCAAACATCAGATCCAGCGCATCATGCAGGGCGACAGCCTGAAGCTGGTGCACTCGCGCCAGGCGAACTGAAGATCGCTTTTAGCTTTTGGCTTTTCGCTAAGAGCCAAAGGCCAACAGCTAATAGCGACTTTCCCCGCGCTATACTCGGATGTCACCTCTCAGGTGCAGGAGAACGTGTATGAAACTCTACCGGTGGATTTTGGCGTTGAGTCTGGCGATCGCGGTCGCTGTGGGAACCGCAGTCTGTTTTGGGCAGGCGGCTGCAAAGACGAAAGTAATCTACAACGAAAGCGCCAATGCGCGCGTCGAAATCAAGGAGGCCCTGCACGAGGCCGCGGCGGGACACAAGCGCGTCATTGTAGTCTTTGGAGCCAACTGGTGCCCCGACTGCCACGCGCTCGACAAGGCCTTTCATCGCGCGGATGCGGCGGCCATCATCGCCGCCAACTATGTGGTTGTGCACGTGGACATTGGCAAGGGTGAGAAGAACCAGGACTTGATGACAAAGTACGAAGTTCCGATGAAGCGCGGCATTCCCGGCCTGGCCGTGCTCGATGCCGATGGCAAGCTGGTGTACAGCCAGAAGAATGGCGAATTCGAGAATGCGCGGGCCCTCGCCCCGGAAGATGTGCTGGCCTTCCTGAACAAATGGAAACCCGCGGCGCAGAACCGGTGAGGCTCGAAATCATGCGAGCGCCCGAAGTTTTTCACCGCCAAGACGTCGAGGGGGTAGAATACAAGAATGACCACTGATGAGCGATTGGAACGGCTGACCGAAAGACACGAAGCTCTGGCTGAGAGTCTGCAACTGCTCACAGCGGATGTGCAGAGTCTGGCGCAGTCGACGAAAGAATTGAAAGAATCCGTGAAAGAACACGACCGGATCCTCCGGGGTCACGCCGATCTTATTGGCGACCTGGTCAGGATCGCGACAGCCCACGAGCGGCGACTGGATCGCATCGAAGGCCACTCGGCCTGACCGCTACACGACAAAAGGCCCGTCGCTGCGTTATTTTTTGCGGTGGGCCGACTTCCTCTTTGGCGATGCGGCGTTCTTCTTGGCGGCCGTCTTACTCGGGAACACCCGCGCGAAAATCTTGTCGATGTTCTTGAGCTGGCGGCTTAGGTCGAAGGCGCGCTCAATCTTTGCCCGCGGCACTCGTCCGCGGATTTCGGGATCGTTCACGATCAGCTCGTGGAAGTCGAGGTCCTCTTTCCACGCGCGCATGGCGTGACTCTGCACCAGGCGATAGGCGTCCTCGCGGGAAACGCCGCTCTCGACCAGATCGAGCAATAACTGTCCGCTGAAGACGAGGCCGCGCGTGCTGGCGAGGTTCGCCATCATGCGCGCGGGATAGACGAACATCGCCTCGACGAGGTTTGCCGTCTTGTTGAGCAGGTAGTCGGCGAGCGTGGTCGAATCCGGGATGACGATGCGCTCGGCCGAGGAGTGGGAAATATCGCGCTCGTGCCAGAGCGCGACGTTCTCGAATCCGGCCTGCGCGTTCGACCGCACCACGCGCGCGAGCCCGCTGATTTGTTCGCAGGTGACGGGATTGCGCTTGTGCGGCATGGCCGACGAGCCCTTTTGCTTTTCGCTGAAGAATTCCTCGGCCTCGCGGACTTCGGTGCGCTGCAAGTGGCGGATTTCGGTGGCGATCTTGTCGAGCGTGGAGGCGATGGTGGCCAGCGTCGCCAGGTAGTGGGCATGGCGGTCGCGCTGGATCACCTGCGACGACACGGCGGCGGCCTTCAGATCCCAGGCGGGCGCAGATTTTCTCTTCGAGTTCGGGCGTGAGGTGGGCGAAGGTTCCCACCGCGCCCGAGAACTTGCCCACGCGCAGATCTTCGGCGGCGGCCGCAAAGCGCGCGATGTTGCGCTCGGTCTCCGAATACCAGTTGGCGATTTTGAAGCCAAACGTAATGGGCTCGGCGTGGACGCCGTGCGTGCGCCCAATCATCGGCGTGTCTTTGAACTCCCAGGCGCGGCGTTCGAGCGCCTCGGCCAGGTGTTCCAGGTCGCTCTCGATCAGCGACGAGGCCTGCTGGATGAGCAACGCCTGCGCCGTATCGACCACGTCGTTTGAGGTCAGGCCATAGTGGAACCAGCGGGCGTGCGGGCCCACGATCTCGGCGACCGCCGTGGTGAAGGCGATGACGTCGTGCTTGACCTCGGCTTCAATTTCGAAGATGCGCTCGACGTTGAAGCCGGCGCGGGCGCGGATCGCCTTTGCCGCCTCTTTCGGCACGATGCCGGCGGCGGCCAGCGTTTCAGTGGCGGCGACTTCGACCGCCAGCCAGGTGCGGAAGCGGTTTTCGTCGCTCCAGATGCGGGCCATTTCGGGCCGGGTGTAGCGTGGGATCACGGCGATCTCCTCTGAGAGGTACTGAGGATTGTAAATCAGGCGGGCGAATGCGTGCAGTGCGGGGAAAACGAGCAGGGCAATTACATGGATATTGAGCATTAAGCGAGGCCGAGCAGTCGAGCGCGGCAGGTGTCGCTGGTCGCGGCGATGAAGCGTCTGACGTTGTATCTCGAACTTTTGGGGTAGGTGCTGACTCCGGCACGAGTTGGGTGCGATCGGAACAGGCTTCATCAGAGGTTCGTCATTAGGAATCGCCGAAGTCCGGGACGTTATTCGGGATCTTTGCGGATCACGACATCTAAGTTCATGCTCGGTATCGTTCCCCAAAGCTTGTCGGTCAACCGAAATAGGGCGGCGATGGACTTCTTAAGCAGTCGGAACCGCCGGGGATTCGTACAGGAAAACCAGTAGGCAGCCCGATCCTGGCCTCGAGGTTGAATAATGGTGGGGCGTCCTGCCCCTGCACGGCGCAGGTTGCGACAAATCTCTGCTTCGGTTGCACCACGAATACCGCCTCTTAGTTGGACGTCCCAGTCCCGTGATTTACTCACATTCGGATTCAACCTGCCGAAATTTCGAGCCACGAACAAGCTCAACCAGTCGGGAAGGTAGTTGATGAACCACAGCCCAGTGCTGTGATGCTCATAAGGGAAGTACCGGTACGGCGTCTGGTTAACGAAGAGCACGCCACCGTAATTCATGCTTGACCAGAGCAAAGGCATCACGCGACGCCGCTCCTCCGGAAGCAGGTGCTCAAAGACGGCACAAAGCATAACGAAGTCGAAGGAGCCGATCCCCGGCGGCAAGCTGTTCGGATCCGGAGAAACGAAGAACTGGACGTTCGGGAGATGTTTAACGGCAAGAATTTTTCGAGCGAATTCAATGCGGTCTTCATCCAGTTCGACACCCACTACCTCGGTTTCGGGGAACTTGGCAGCCATCCACAGGGTGGATGCGCCAAAGCCGCAACCGAAATCCAACAGGCGCTTGCCGCGGAAGTCTGAAGCGTCAAAATAGCCCAACATCTGCTTGTTAAGAACCCCACCCACGGATTCCGAATCGTCATATCGAGCCAAAGTATTGCAGAGCCAAGCAAAGGATCGTTTGAGAAAACTCTCTATTACGTTGAGCGGAAGCGATGTCTCGCAGCTAACACGGGGGATGTAAGTATCGCGGTCAACTGGTTTCAACGTAACTTTGTATCGACCATTCGGAAACTGGAGAACCTCCACTGAGCCTTCGGGTACCTTGAGGACGGTGGTCTGACCATGAATCTCATGACCAATCGAGTACCCAGAAGCTTGGGGCATCGTCATTTCTGCATTATAACGTAGCACAATGGAGTGTCCAAGATGAACACGCAGGGCAATTGCATGATTATCAAGCGCCAGGCGAGACCAAGAAGTTGAGCGCGGTAGGAGCCGCTGGTTGCGGCGATGAGGCGTTTGGTGTTTTTTCTTCCGCCAATTCCCCCGCCTTATTCCACCGTGTGCTTGGCGGTGTAGCCGTCGCGCGCGTAAACGATATACTTCACTTCCTTGCCCTTTTGGTCGTGAACTTTCAGCGGCCCGCCATCCGGCGCCTGCAGTTCGACTTTCAGCTTGCGATAAGTGCCGTCGAGCTTGGCATTGGTGGGGTGATAAGTGATGTTGTACTGGTTGCGGATGTCGGCTCCGATGTCGCGAAAAATCTCCGGCAGTTCGCCTTCGAAGCGCGGGAAGTAGGCGCGGCCTCCGGTCAGGCTGGCGAAGGTCCTCATCTCGTTATCGCCTTGCAGGTAATCCATGTTGCCGACCGGAATGCCGAAACCGTGCGTGTAGCCGCACCGGTGCACCTCGCAATAGTTCCGCACCGCGAATCCAACACTGATGGGATAGATGGTGACATCCTTCGTGGATTTGATCTTTTTGATGGTTTGGTCGAGGTTGAGCTTGCTGAAGGTGTCGACTCCCGTGGTCACAAGAATGATGTATTTCTTGCCCTCGATGCGGTCGGTTCGATCCAGGGTATCGAACAGCGCGTCAAACAAGTTGGTTTCGGCGAAACCCGGCACGCGCAGTTGGTTTAATGCCGCCATGACAGCGCGCTTGTCCTGGGTAAAGTCGGCCAGAATGTGCGGCTTCATGTCGTAGGAAATCACCGCCGCCCAGTCGTCTTTCTTCAGCGTGTTCGCGAAAGCGTACGACGCATTCAAGGCATCGACCATGAAGAAGTAGTTGGTCGATGCGAACTCGACCAGCAGCACTGCCGTAATCGGCGCTTCGGCCTGATTGAAGCTCGCAATCGTCTGCGGCGCGCCATCTTCCATGATCTTGAAATTCTCTTTCTTCAGCCCCGGAATGGTCTGGCCATCCTTGGTGGTCACCAGCACATCCAGGTTCACCAGCGGCACGCTGACTGAGATCGAGTAGTCGGGCATGCCCTCGATCTTCTTCGGTTTTTCGGGGGCGGGAGGCGGCGGTTCTTCCTTTTTCTTGGGGACCACATAGGGTCCGACGTCGTTCTGCGGCCCGCCGGCTTCGGGCGGAGCCTCTTGCTGGTTCGGATTTGCCGGGGGTTGTTGCGGCGGCGCGTCTTGAGACTGAGTCTGGGCCCGTGCCGGGAAACTCGCGACTGCCATCCAAAAAAGGACCCCCGCCAACAGGACCGCACGCTTGCGGGATGCCACTGGCACCCGCTTCTGCCCGCCAAATACGCTGAAAATCATGGGGAACTCCCGGAAAACCACTGTGCTAGTATAGATGCAACTACCGTGCGGTTGGGATATTTTGCGGGCCTCAAGAAAACGCCGCCTCTCCTGGCAAAACCTTTCGCTAGCGCGCGGAGTCTAAGCAGGCAGGTCATTTTGCGACCTCCGAGGCATCCATGAGAAAGGCCGCACGCTCAGTTGCCGCCCTATTGTGTTTCTCGTCCTCCGTCTGGGTTAACGCACAGAAGGGCGGCGCGCAAGGGGCCGAGGCGCTGGATAACCCAGCGCCCGCGGCGATCGTTTCCCCGGCCATCGTTCCTCCGGCCATCATGCCCCTCGATCAAATCCACGAGGGCATGAAAGGCATCGCGCTCACCGTGTTCCAGGGCGTGAAACCGGAATCCATGGACGTGGAAGTTCTGGGCGTGTTACGCAACGTGAATGGCCCCAAGGGCGACGTAATCCTGGTGCGCCTGCACGGTACGAAGCCCGAATACACCGGCGTGGTTGCCGGCATGAGCGGAAGCCCGGTCTATCTCGACGGCAAGCTGGCCGGCGCGCTGGCCTTCCGCATCGGGTTATTCTCAAAAGAACCGATCGCGGGCGTGACGCCGATTGAAGAGATGTTGGAGATCGACGCGTTCGATCACAGCCCGGACCATAGTTCAGAACGAGGTTCAACACGAGGTCCAGCACGAGGTCCGGCCCCGGCGCCGCTGCGCGGCAGTCTCTCAGGCGCGAATCCCGACAATAAGAGCGCAACCAGCGAAACCGCGAGCCCCGGCGAAAGCGCCGCACCGCAGGCCGAGGATTACAGCAACTATCTCAAGCCCATCGAAACTCCTCTCGTGTTCAGCGGTTTTTCCGATGAGACCTTGCAGCGTTACGGGCCGCAATTCGCCGCCGTGGGCATCGTTCCGGTTATGGGCATAGGCTCGGCGAGCGATCGCAAGCAGCCGGAGCCAATCGAGCCTGGCTCCGCCATCAGCGCCGTGCTGGTCCGCGGCGATATGGATATTGCCGCCACCTGCACCGTAACCTACGTCGATCCGCAACGTTTGCTGGCCTGCGGGCATCCGCTCTTGCAGTTTGGCGAAGTCGATCTGCCGATGACCAAGGCGACCGTGCTGGCCACGCTGCCCTCGCCGCTGAACGCCTTCAAGATCGTCAACACCACCGAGACCATCGGCGCCTTCGTGCAGGACCGCCAGAACGGCATCATGGGCGTGCCCGGACGCGCGTCGAAGATGATTCCGGTGACCATCGCCATGCACATTCAAGGCGATCAGCCTCAAGGGAAAGCTGGGGCGGCGGAACATGGCTCGACGGAAAAAAGCGCGGCGGCCAGGGAATTCCACTACGAGATCCTCAACAACGCGCGGTTGAGTCCGCTCGCCATGATGGTCACCGTATTCAACGTCCTGCATGGCACCAACGAATACGGCGAGGACACTACTTATCGCATGAATGGCGTGCTTAGCGTGAAGGGGTATCCCGACGTCACGCTGCGCAACATGTTTGCCCCGCAAGATAACGGACAGCCCGCGGCGGTGTTGACCGCAGCCACCATCGGCGACCACTTTGGACGCATCTACAGCAATCCCTTCGACGCTCCCGACGTGCAGGGCGTGAAGCTCGATTTCGATCTGGTGCGCGAACGCCGCTCCGCTCGCCTGGAAGCTTCGCGCACCGACGTGACGGAAGCCCGGCCCGGCGACCAGATTACGATTGAGACGGTGATTCGCCCTTATCGCGGCGAGCGCCTGGTGCGCCAGATTCCCATAAGGATTCCGGCCTCGACTTCAAAGGGAACGCTGCGCATCCTGGTCAGCGACGGAGACACGCTCGACCGCATACACCGCGCTATGGCGATGATGAACCGCAACATGGGCCTGGCTTCGACGATTGCCTTGCTGAATCATGAGCATGGCAACGATCGCGTCTATGTGTCGCTGATCGAGTCCGATCCCGAGGCCATGGTCGCCGACAAGGTGCTGCCGACGCTGCCGCTTTCCGTCATGAACGTTATGGACAACATGCGCGGCACGCAGGACATGGTCGTGCTCGGAGAATCGTCGGTTGGCGAGGCTGCGACCGATGCGCTCGACTATGCAGTCTCCGGCGCGCAGATGCTGACGATCAACATCAAGTAAGTGGAGTTGTTGCCTGCAAGTTGCTGACACAGTACCCAAACTTATGTTACGAAGCCAAGTATCTTAGGGAGACTCCGATTAAATCTTCGCCGACGAGATGGGATACGATGAAAGCGCGGCCCGCAGCGGCTAAAGCCGCTTCTATGGCGGGTTCTAACGGCATGGCTAAAGCCATGCCCTTTCAAAGCTCTTCATAAGCGGACTTATTCAGAGGTTCCTTAGACTGAGGTGTGACCTTGTCTGGTAAGACGTTAGCTCTACTATCAACACTTGTCCTTTCCACCTTTGCCTTTGCCCAGGGCACGCGCACCTGGGAACAATCGAAGTTTGAAGAACTGACCAAGGGCACTGCGAAAGGCGTAGCCCTGCGCAGTCAGGGCGGACTCGAACTTGCTCCGGCGTTCAAGGCGCTGGCGACCACGCCCTCGACTCACATCTGGGCGATCGCATCCGATGCGGCAGGCAACGTCTATGCCGCCGCCGGATCTCCGGCGCGCGTCTATCGCATCACGCCGGACGGCGAATGCACGACCATCTTCGAGCCGCAGGAATTGCAGGTGCAGTCTCTTGTAGTCGATAAGAACGGCATCGTGTACGCGGCCACCGCGCCCGACGGCAAGGTGTATCGCCTAGAACCTCCGCTTGCCGATTCCCCGAAAGGCGCAAAAACCGATCCAAAGGAAAGCGCCAAAACATCCTGGAAATCGTCCACTTATTTCGATCCCGGCGCAAAATACATCTGGGCCGTCGTTCTCGACAATTCTTCCGGCAAGGCAGGCACGCTCTACGTCGCCACCGGCGACCACGGCGAAATCTACAAAGCCGGCCCCAATGGAGAGCACTCGCTGCTCTTCAAGAGCGATGAGGCCCACATTCGCGCGCTCGCGCTCGATCCCAAGGGAAACCTGATTGCCGGCTCCGATGGCAGCGGGTTGGTCTATCGCATTGCGCCGAACGGCGAAGCTTTCGTTCTTTACAGCGCGCCCAAAAAGGAAATTACCGCGCTTGCCATCGACGGCGCGGGCAACATCTACGCTGCCGCCGCGGGAGAGAAGCACGCTCCGAGTGCGATGCCGCAAATGGGCAGCATGTTCACGCCCCCGGCGCAGAACCCGTCCGCGCCCGGCGGCAATATCGCCATCGCCGCTACTGCCGCGCCTGCCGCGCCCATCATGCCTTTTCCCGCTCCCGGGTTGGGTGTAACCGGAGGCTCCGAAATTTATCGCATCGCGCCCGATGGCGCGCCGACACGCTTGTGGAGTTCCCACGAGGACCTCGCCTACGCTCTCGGCTTCGATCGGCGCGAACGCCTGCTCGCCGGAACCGGCAATCGCGGCCACATTTTTGCCGTCAATACAAATACAAATGGCAACGGCGTCGACGATTTCACCGACCTCGTCAAAGCCAGCGCCACGCAAATCACCGCCTTCGCCGCCGCGCCCGGCGGAGGGCTCTACGTCTCGAGCAGCAACCTGGGAAAAATTTTCGTGCTCGGGCCCGGCCCCGAGCCGGAAGGCACATACGAAAGCGATGTTTTCGACGCGCACGTTTTTTCGCTCTGGGGACGCGCCAGCGTCCGCAGCGCCGGTAACGTCGAGCTTTATGCGCGCAGCGGCAATGTTGACAATCCCGACCGTAACTGGAGTCCGTGGACGCGCATTGGTTTCGATGGCGCTCTCGCCTCCGGCCCTGAAGTCAAGATTCCGGCGGCGCGCTTCGTACAGTGGAAGTCCGTGCTCCGTGCCGGCACTCCCGCGCCTGGCGTTGACGAGGTGCTGCTGAATTACCTGCCCAAAAACGTTGCCCCCCAGATTGACGAAATCGTCGTGCAACCCGGATATCACTATCAGGCGGTTCCGCACGCCACTGGCAACGAGCCGCCCGGACAGGGGCAGGGACAGCCGCATGTCGAGCCGCCGCCTCCCACGGTGCGCGATCGCGACTCGGTCGGCATCCGCTGGACGGCGCACGACGACAACGACGACCAACTCGTCTTTTCCGTCTATTACCGCGGCGACGGCGAATCGCGCTGGCTGTTGCTGAAAAACAATCTCTCCGACCGGTACTATTCTTTCGACGCCAGCCTTCTGCCCGATGGCGGCTACACGGTAAAAGTGATTGCCTCCGACGCGCCCTCGCATTCGCCCGGAGAAGAGCTGTACGCCGAGCGCGTCAGCAACCGCTTCGAGGTCGACACCACGGCTCCGGTCATCGACAACCTGACGGCGACACTGGAGGGAAATGCCGAAGGGAAGCAGGTCGTAGTTCAGATCCATGTCCGCTTCCGCGCCAGCGATTCGTTTTCGCCGATCAAGCGGGCGGAGTACTCGCTCGATGGCGGCGACTGGCAGTTCGTCGAGCCGGTGGGCCAGTTGTCGGATGCGAAAACCGAGAACTACGATTTTCGCGTGAGCGTGCCGCAACCCGAAGCCGCGCCCGCTCCGATGGCCGGGAACACGGCGAACGACCATGTGGTTGTGGTCCGCGCCTACGACCGCTTCGACAATCTGGCCACGGCAAAGACTATGCTGCGCGGAAAGTGAAATTCTTTCTCGATGTGGGGCCGAGCTGCGCTCGGCTGGGACGGGGCCCTTCGACTCCGCTCAGGGCAGGCTCCGCCCCGTCACCACACGAATTGTTCTTACTGCTGCGCGAAAACGATGGAACTCGGAGCTCCACTGGTACAAGTAGTTGCAGGGGCTTGAGGGGTACAAGACCCGATTATCATGAAATCCTCGATGGCGTAATTCCCACCACTGCGCGATGTGGCGTCGATGGCATAAATCGCGTATGTCGCCGCCGCCGGAGCCGTCAACGTGATCGCGCCCGTTCCCGTAAGGGTCATCGTGTAAGTCCCAGTCACGGTTACGCCGCTGGGATTCTCGGCTCCGGCTACCTTGCCCGTGTACGTTCCGGTATAACTCAACAGCAGGTTCTCGGCCACCGGCGCGATGCCGGAATCGCTGTTGCCGATGGTCACCGCCGCATAGGCGCCTGGCATATACGCTGCCGCGTAAGTAACGTTTGCCGGTTGCGGGTCCATGGTTCCGGTCATCACCGCCGGGCTGGACTGATCGAGCAGGAAGCCACGATCCGCCCCGCTGGCATAGAGAACGAAGGGAAGCGGCGCGACCACCGGAGTCGCATTCGGATTGCCCAGCATCTGGAAGATGTAGCGCCCGGTGTTGCTGCTGCTGGCCACGTAGGTATAGGAGAATGACGACGGCGGCGTGGTCGCCGTCCCCACGGAAAGAATCGTCCCATTATTGTCCTGGTCGAACGTGCCTGTGAAGCCGCCCGTCCCCCCCGTTCCGCTCGATGTGCCATCGGTCGTGCCGAGTATCAGCGCGACATTCGCGTTCGCTCCCGTCAGGTTTGAAACGGAGGTGTCATTGAACGCTGCGTTGTTGTAGCAAGGTGCGGCACAAGTGGAAGTTGACAGAGGGACTTGATAGACCATGGATCCGGAGAGCGCCTGATAGGTCGAATCGGTGGAAATGGCGTAGAGCGTCAGCGGACCGGGACCGGTGGTGGTTTGTGCTTTCCCGCCAGCGACAAAGAAGTCGAAATCAAGGGACGGGGAGGCCAGCGTCATGTGCCACAGTCCGCTGATCGTCGCGTCGGCGGAGTAGGTGCCCGTAACGCTGCTGTAGCTATTGGCCGTTCCGTTGTCGTTGCTGTCGACGAGGCCGCCGGTGATGGTGCCGCTGCCACTCAGCGGCAGCAAGCCAACATATCCGACCCGGTCGCCACTCGAGTCCACACCAGTGAATCCGAAGGCGAACGTCTGCGGGCCGGAGTTGAAAACTGTGCCGGCCGATTTTTGCATGACTCCGGAGCCGGTTATACCCGTGCTGTCGGACTCGATCATGCGAATGACGCCCGACGAGGTGAGAACCGCGGCGTACGTGTAGGTGGGCCCGCCACTCGCATTCAGCGTGAGTGTGCCCGCGTTATTGGTATTGTCGTTGGCAAGCGTGCTCGGCTTGTAGGAGCCCGTCACCGTCGTGTACTGCTTATAGGCGCCGTCGATCACTACATCTTCCACGCCGCCGGTGATCAGGCCATTGGCGGCAACCGCCACGCTCCCCGCCGTCGCCACGGCCTGGTTCGCCTGGTTATAGCCCGAAAACTGGAATGCGTAGGTGTCCGCAGGCAGACGCGAGGCCGTTACCGTGACCTTAGCCGAACTCATACCGGCGCTGGCGGGGCTCTCCTGCACCGTCGTCTCCGCCGTAACCAGCACGCCGCTCTGCGGCGTTCCCGCGGTGAAGACCGCCACATTGGAATTGTTGGGGTCGTAGGAGACGCTTCCGCAGTTTGTCCCATTGGTGCAGGTCACGCTCCAAGTGAAGGTCTGCGGCGCGGCGGACGGGTTCGCGACGGCGGTGAACTGCTGCACCAGTCCTTGCCCAACCGTCTCCGTCGCCGGCGTTGTAACCACGGTGACCGGCATTACCCTCAGCGACAGACTGCCAGTTGCCTTGTTGTCGGCCGCCGAAGTCGCCGTAATCTTCACCGCTGCTGGACTCGGTGCCGTGGCTGGCGCCACGTAGGTCGCGGTTGCCGGGGTTGTCGCCGGGGTGACGGGCGTGAGCGTGCCGCACGCGCTCCCCGTGCAGCCCGCGCCGCTCATGGACCAGGTGACGGCCGTATTCGTCGTGCCCGTCACCGTGGCCGTAAGCACTACCGGCTGGGTCACGGGAACATCAATGATGCCGTTAGGGACGGAAACCTTAATAGAAATGCCCACACCGTTGCCGCCCTTCGCGCAACCGCCCGCCAGCGCCAGACTCAATACAGCCACCGCAAACAGAAAGTTTTTTACCATGATCGAATCTCTTCGCCCAAATCCACTGGAACCAGTCTATTTGAACCGAGTCTGTCTGAACCAGTCTTTTTGCGACCATCCGTCAGGGCTTCCGCTGCCCGAAAGCATTGCCCAAATCCACGGCTGCTCCTGGAACTCATCCTGAACTGTAGCAGGCATGCGGCCTCGGCGGAAAGAGCTTGCCGCCATGGGCGGTTAGCGGCTAGGACATTATCGCGGCGCAGCTTCAAGAAATAACCCAAGCGCTTAGGAAGTGTGTTAGAATATCCTTCTGCCGTCAGTTCTGAGATTTAGCGGGCTCCGGGTAGTCGTTTATCCGAACGATCACCGTCCGGCACACGTTCACGTGATGGGAAAGGGGCGCGAGGCCGTTTTCAATCTGAACTGTCCGGCAGGGCCGGTCGAGCTTCGGGAGAATTACGGATTCTCCAGGAGCGAACTTGGACGCATTCAGCAGGCGCTAAGCGCGCGTCTTAGCGAGCTCTGCGAGGCATGGGAGGGAATTCATGGTACGGCATGACGATTTTGAACTGGCGAATGCACGGGCACGGAAGCTGCAAGGGACCTTTCCCCGGGCCGTCTCCGCGCATTACGATCGCGCGAGCGGACGCGTTGTGGTTGAGCTTAGCTCCAAACTGGCCGTGAGCTTCCGGCCAGGCGACGCGCAGGGATTGGAGCATGCGAAGGCCGCGGACCTCGCAGAGATTGAGCTCAGCCCGTCGGGTTTCGGCATTCACTTTCCACGGCTTGATGCGAATTTTTATGTGCCGGCCCTGCTGGAAGGATTTTTGGGGTCGCGGAAATGGATGGCGGCTCGAATGGGCGAAGCCGGTGGGAGGTCTCGCAGCAAGGCCAAGAAGGCGGCGGCGCGGGCAAATGGGTTGAAGGGCGGGAGGCCACGGCGGAAAGAAGCTGCCGCCATAGGCGGTTAGCGAGATGGACTGTAGCATCGCTACTTCACTGCGCGAGATTTTAGAGCTGATGCAAAGTTGAAACAGAGGTATGAAGGAACTGGAGCACTATGCTCCAGTGGTCATGAATTTCCAGAATGGCGGCGATAAAGGCGGCGAGGCCTAAAGCAAGACCCAAAAGAAGTTTCAACGCCTTACCGAAAAATGATTCTTCCACTTTGGGTGCATTGAAGCCAGCAGCACCAAGCAGCTTGAACGGCAGGCGCAGTACCCACGCGATTAGCATCCCCAGCCAGTACAGAGGGTTGAGACTCTTGCTCAAAAGTTTCCGACATTCCCGTTCGTATGCTCCGACCGCTCGGTCGGTGCAATCGAAGACCATCTGGGGCGGAATCATAAACCCGTTGAGGTCAAAGATATTCACGATGAGATCGACATTCTGTATATATCCACCCACCGCTGGTGGTGGCGTCCATCTGACACCGTGTGTGATTCCTAGCAAATCGAAGGACAGCACTACGTCTTCCATCGCGAGGTTTATTTCATGCCGCGCACTCTGCGCTTTATCATTCATACTCGGTGGCTGGATGCCCAACATCGGCCCTACATATTTGATGTTTTCAAAGTAATCGAATACCAGCACGCGGAATCGGCGAAGCAGTTCCAGTCGTCGTTTGCATTCCCAGTAAAGCATGCATGGGATTCTAACAGGCTGGGAGAAACCTGATTGCCAAGCAGAAGGTATAACCCAGCGGCTAAAGCCGCACTCAAGACAACGCATCTACTACAGCGCTGAAGCGCTGCGCCACCCAAAATCAGATGCAAGGCCGAGTTTCTCCGCAGCCTACTCCTGGAGTGGCAAAAGCAAAAGCCGCCAGCTTTCACTGACGGCTGATAGCTGACGGCTGACGGATAAAACCTAACTCTCGTACAGCAGCACGCCTTCGGTCTTCTCTGCGTCTACCGGGCGGTAATAAAGTTTGTTGGCTTCGAGGAAGACCTCAATGAACGCCGGGCGGGTGGTGATCGTGCCCTGGATCAGCGCCTCCGACAGCGGGTCTTCGATGTATTTTTGCAAGGCGCGGCGCAAGGGACGCGCTCCGTAGTTGCGATCGGTGAGGGTTTGGTTCAGTATCCAGCGCTTCGCCTCGTCGGCCACGGTCACGGTGATCGAGCGCTGGGCGAGATTTTGGTTGAGCTGGCTGACCATGAGCTCGAGAATCTGGATCAGGTCCGCTTCGGTGAGCGCCATGAACAGGATGACTTCATCCACGCGGTTCAGGAATTCCGGATTGAAGGTGCGCTTGACCTCGCCCTTCACCAGGTCTTCGACCTTCGCGGAAACCATATCGTCCTGCGACGACTGGAAGCCCAGGCCCTCGCGCTTCATCAGGTGGCGCGCCCCGATGTTCGAGGTCATGATCACGATGGCGTTTTTGAAATCGACCGTGTTGCCCAGGCCGTCGGTCAATTGCCCGTCTTCAAAAACCTGCAACAGAATGTTGAACACATCGGGATGCGCCTTCTCGATTTCGTCGAGCAGGACGACGGAATATGGCGCCCGCTTGACGCGCTCGGTAAGCTGCCCACCCTCTTCGTAGCCCACGTATCCCGGAGGCGAGCCGATCAGTTTCGATACGGAGTGTTTCTCCATGAACTCCGACATATCGAAACGGACGAGCGCCTTGTCGCTGCCAAACATGAACTGCGCCAAGGTGCGAGCCACTTCGGTTTTGCCGACGCCGGTGGGTCCAAGAAACAGGAACGATCCGATGGGGCGGTTTGGACTCTTCAACCCGGCGCGCGAGCGGCGGATGGCGCGGGCCAGCGCGCCGATGGCTTTGTCTTGCGAGATGATGCGCTTATGCAGCTCTTCTTCGATACGCAGCAGCTTCTGCGTTTCTTCTTCCTTGATCGAGGTGATGGGAACGCCGGTCCAGCGCGATACCACGTCCTCGATGTCCTCCCGGCCGACTACGCCGGCGGAGGATTCATCGAGGTGGTATTTTTCGCGAAGGGCGCGCAGGTTCTCGCGCTCCTTGCGTTCCTCGTCCGAGTAGAAGCGCGCCTTCTCGAACTCGTGGTTCGCGATGGCGTTCTCCATGCGATGGACGATGAACTTGATCCGCTTCTGCACTTCCGCCAATTCTTCCGGCAGCGAGGTTTGGCGCAGCTTCACGCGCGCCCCCGCCTCGTCGATCAGGTCGATGGCCTTGTCCGGCAGAAAACGGTCGGGGATATAGCGGTTCGAATGTGACACCGAAAAATTGATGGCCTCGTCGGTGTAGGTGACGGCGTGAAATTTTTCGTACCGTTCCTTGATCCCAAAAAGTATCTTGACCGCCTCGGCCTCGTTGGGCGGCGGGACCTTTACGGACTGGAAGCGCCTTTCCAGCGACCGGTCTTTCTCGATCGACTTGCGGTATTCACCGGGCGTGGTCGCGCCGATACACTGGATCTCGCCGCGCGACAGCGCCGGCTTCAAGATGTTGGCCGCGTCCAGTGAGCCTTCCGCCGATCCCGCGCCCACCAGCGTGTGCAGCTCGTCGATGAAGATGATGGAATTTTGCGACTCCATCAGCTCTTTCATGATGGTCTTGAGCCGCTCCTCGAACTGTCCGCGATACTTGGTGCCGGCGACGATCAAGGAAAGATCGAGCGCCAGAATGCGTTTGTCGGCGAGGAACGAAGGCACTTCGCCGTCGGCGATACGCTGCGCCAGCCCTTCGACGATCGCGGTCTTGCCCACGCCCGGCTCGCCGATCAGCACCGGATTATTCTTCGTGCGGCGGCAGAGAATCTGCACCACCCGCTCCACTTCGGCGTCGCGGCCCACCAGCGGATCGAGTTGGTTGTCCATGGCCGACTGCGTCAGGTCGCGCGAAAACTCGCTCAATAACGAAGACTCGCGCTGTCCCCGCTGCGGCGCGGCTTTTTCCTGGCTGCTGCGCGCCAGTTCTTCGCGGATCGCCGAAAGCCGCAATCCCCGCTCGTGCAAAATCTCAGCCGCAAAACATTTTTCTTCGCGCAACAATCCCAGCAGCAGGTGCTCGGTCCCAATGTGCTTGTGCGGCAAGCCGTTCCGCCTCTTCCGCCGGCATAGGCCAGCACGCGCTTGCATTCGTTGCTCAGGGGAAGATCGACCGAAGTGGAAACTTTTTCGCGAATGGTAGTGTGGCCCTCGATCTGTTTCCGGATCGATTCCACCGACGCATGAGAACGCAGGAAGCGATTGGTCAGGGCCTTGTCTTCGCGCAGCAGCCCGAGCAGCAAGTGTTCGGTCTCAATATAAGGAGAGCCGAACTGGCTGGCCTCGTACCGCGCAAAAAAGATCACGCGCCGCGCTTTCTCGGTGTAGCGTTCGAACATGAACCACTTCTCCCGGAGTTCCTGCGGAGCCGCCCTGCCCTCCGCCAAACCCTGCCTCTACCATCTTAAACCATGCGCTCATCGCCCAATCTCCCGGACGATAGCTGCCTTCTATCCGCCCTTCCTCACGCCGGAAGCGACTCGGGCGCGACTTCTTCCATTCTGCCCCGATCCAACCGTAAAACGCGATGGCAGCGCCGCGCAAACGCCAGGTTATGCGTGGCGATCAAAGAGGTCAACTGATGCTCACGGTGCAATCGGGCAACCAATTCAAAAACCAATTCCCCGGTGCGTCCGTCGAGATCGCCGGTAGGCTCATCGGCCAGCAGCACTTGCGGCTGAGTGATGAGCGCCCGTGCCAGCGCCAGCCGTTGCTGCTCGCCGCCGGAAAGCTCGCCCGAACGATGGTGCCCGCGCGCTTCCAGTCCCACCTCGCCGAGCCACCGCGAAGCCTCCTGTTTTGCGGCAGATAGTGCCTGCCCACGCGCCAACAGAGGCATGGCGACATTTTCCAGCGCGGTGAATTCCGGCAGCAGGTAATGAAACTGCCACACGTAGCCGATCTCGCGGTTACGAAATTCGGCGGCGGCATCTTCGGAGAGCGAATTCACGCAGAAGTTCGCGCAATATACCTCACCCGCCGTGGGCCGATCCAGCGCCCCCAGAATGTGCAGCAATGTGCTCTTTCCCGCACCCGATTGCCCCACGATGGCCAGCATCGTTCCCTTGGCGACCTGGAAAGACAGATTCTCAAAGAGCACGAGTTCGGCTTCGCCTGAGCGAAACACTTTGCTTAACCCTTCGACCCTCACGAGAGGATCTTGAGCTGTTAGATGCAAACCCGCCCTCCCACGTACCAAGATCGCCGGACGTCTTCCGCCGCACGCAGCGAAAACGGCGCTGATCCATTAGACCATGATCGAAACGCCCATCGAGGCGAAACTCCCTGTTCCTGGGACTCCGCTTCTGGTATTGAGGATTGAAAGACTTTATACCACTGAGGAAAAGTTGCAACATGACTGTGGTCACAGAAGTGAGGTCGTGTGGTAGCGGGGCTTCGCCCCGCGCGGACGGGGCCCTTCGGCTCTGCTCAGGGCAGGCTCCGCCCCGTCACCACACAAGAGGGCTACTCGTACCGCAGCGCCTCCGCCGGCAAAATTCGCGCCGCCGACCACGACGGATAAATCGTCGCTACAAACGAAATCCCTATGGAAACCAGCGCCACGATCACTCCATCCGACAGGCGCGGCGCGAACGGCACGTAGTCGATCGAATAGACTTCGGGCGAGAGCGAAATGAAGTGGTAATGTCCGCCGGCCCACGAGATTGCGTAGCCGAGCACGAGGCCAATCGCCGTCCCAATCACGCCAATCAGCACGCCCTGCGCGATGAACACGCGGCGAATCTGCGCCTTCTTCGTCCCCAGCGACATGAGCACGGCGATATCTTTCGTCTTTTCCATGACCATCATAATCAGCGAGATCAAAATATTCAGCGCGGCCACGAACACGATCAGACCAATGGTGATGAACGTCACGACGCGCTCCAGCCGCAGCGCGCGGAACAAAGGCTTGTTCTGCTCCATCCAACTGGTGGCCATGAAGCCGTGGCTTCCTGAAAAGATCGGCGGCCTGTTCGAGCGCGCGCGCCACCTCGCCCGCCAGGTAAATGTCGTCGAGCTTGAATTGGATGACCGAGATCACGTCGCCCAGCCCAAACAATTCCTGCGCGTCGGCGAGCCGTATGAACGCCCAGGAAGAGTCGTAATCGAAAAAGCCGGAGTTGAAGATTCCCGCCACGCGAAACCTTATGTACTTCGGCACCATGCCAAACGGCGTCAGTTCTCCCTGCGGAGAAGTCACCAGCACCACCGATCCCACCGTCGCTCCAATCTCATCGGCCATGTCTTTGCCGAGAATAATCGGAGGCATCGCCGCCACGCGCTGCTGCACGCCCGCAAGATCGTCGGGAGATTCTGCTTGTGAAATGTTTGTGTGGAAAGTAACTGTGTGGTGCGGGGCTCCGCCCCGTCCAGGCCGGGTCGAGCTTGCCCTGAGCGGAGTCGAAGGGACCCGGCACCGCATTGGTATCGCTCTCTTCCAGCGCCGCTGCCGATCCCGTCGTTACCGTTTGCAGCAGATCGCTGACCTTTCGCTCATACTGCGGCAGCATTCCTTTCAGCACCGCCCCGCGTGCCCGCGGCCCGCGCGAAATCAGCACCTGCTCGTAAATCGCCGGAGCTGCCGCCACCACATGCGGCTGCTTCGACAATTTTTCGAGCAGCGGACGCCAATCGCGCATCCCGTCGCTTTGTACCCGCAGCAGGCTGATGTGCGCCGTCGAACCCAGCAACCGCGCCTGCAAATCCTGCCGAAATCCGTTATTGACGGCCAGCGCGACAATCAGCGAAGCCACTCCCGCCGCCACGCCCAAGATAGAGATGCCGGTGATGACGCCAATAAACGCCTGCCGCCGTTTGGCGCGCAAATATCGAGTCGCAATGAAAAGTTCGAAGCGCATAGGAGCGGCTGTCAGCTCTCAGCCATCAGCTTTCAGTTACAGCGGATTATAGCTGGCGCGCGCCGGTCAGCAGTTCTGCGAGATGCTTGCGATTGCTTAGCTGCTATGAGATTTCGCTTCGCTTATTCCTTAGGAGAAGATGAAATCGAGATCGGCAGAGCCCTTTGTCTCGCGGGCTCGGCATCCACCAGTCTCGGACCAAGTACAAGCCGTAGCGCGGGGACGCGACTGCGCGAATCGCTACGTCACCAACTCCAGCATACTGCAAGTTCAGATGTGCAAGCGCTGGCCGACGCGAACGCCATCTCGCAGCGAATCCGCCAAGTAAAAGCGTTGGATGCAATGTCCGCACAGATGCGCCCGACATCACCTGATAGGGACGCGAGCTGCATGCCTCGTCATCCTCTGGTCGCGATTAGCGGGGAGATCGGGCAGTCCGCAAGTGTCTCCGCTGAAACTCTTACCGGACTCATAGAGGAACGAGTTCCGGTGGCGAACAACAGTGCGTCCGAAATCCAAGACGCATGGAACGGCGGAATAGAGTCACAACCAGGCGCCATGGACGCGAAACGAGCGCCGCGACACCCCACATCGCAGGCGCGGCGGGTAACGATGCAGTATGGCACCGACGGCGAGCGTGCCAGCCCGCCGTTGGATGCAGAATCGGCCTGATGGTGCGCGACATTAGTGATGAATACACCGGCGAGGAAGACGACAGGGATCGTTGAACAAATGCAGCCAAAGCGCACCCGAGATTCCATCGACTTCCAGCCGCCGGATGGATACGAGATCGTGACCAAGGAAGCATCCGCGGTGCCAGGGGCGAAGCCCACTGCCCCGATCCTCGATCGAAGCAGCGACCGAGGCAACCTACATCGAAGTCGAAGATGGCGCGGGAACTGACCACCGCGCCACCGCTTCCTGATATCCTTCTTCCGCATGTCTCCCATTCTGACCAGTGTGCTGCTGGGCCTGACGGCCGCGGGCGCCAACGTGTTCGGCGGCGCCATTATCGTCCAAGAAATTGGGAGCGTTCCTACCTGCGCTACTTCGTCGCGCTGGGCGCGGGCTTCATGCTGGCAACGGCGCTGGTCGAAATGGTGCCGGAGAGCATCGAGCTGCGCGGCCCGTACGCCGGGTTTCTCATTCTGCTTGGATATCTGCTCGTCCATTTCTTCGAGCACACCGTCACCCCGCACTTTCACTTCGGAGAAGAAACTCACGCCGACCAATTCGTCCACGCGCACAAGGGATACTCGGTGCTGATCGGACTGCTGATCCACACGTTCTTCGACGGCATTGCCATCGCCTCTGGATTCCTGGTTTCCACTGCGCTCGGCTGGATCATCTTCCTGGCCGTTTTCCTGCACAAGATTCCGGAAGGATTCACCGATCACATCGGTGATGCTGGCCAGCGGCCGCAGCCGCGCTTCGCCTGGGGACGTCGGTCGATGCTGGGAGTGGCGACCGTTGCTGGAGTGATGACGATGGCAATCTTCCGCCACGAGGTAGGCATTCGGCTTGCCGCTATCGACGGGCGTCACGATCTACGTCGCCGCATCCGATCTGATCCCCGAAGTGAATAAAGAACCCGGCGTGAGGATGGCTTTACTGGTTTTCGTCGGAGCGGCGTGCATGTTTCGTGCTGGATCGGTTCTTTCACGTGCACTAAGACGAGTACCCAGTACCCGGTAATCAGTACCCAGAAGACCACTACTACTCGGGCATGGAGACCGCGTATCAGTCCGTTCAAAATTCTGCCGACTTCGTGAACTCGCTGATGGCAGACTCTCAGTCCGAGAAGCGTGATCGGCATATCCGAGACGTTCCGCCGAGCAGTACTGGCGTCTCAAGCTTCCGCGAGCGAACCCGCTGAAGTGCCGCAAGAAATGACGGAATTCGCGACGGCTGTGGTGCGCCTGGCCTTCGGCGATATTGCTCGGGACCGAAACCGCAGCGCGCCGGACCTGATCGGTAAGGCTGTAGACCTCGCGTTTCGGAAAGCTGTCGGTCAGCTTGTAGATTTCCGCGACCAAGTCCATGGCTTCTATGCCAAACGACGAGATCTTTGGCAATGCTCTGACGCCCTGCTGACGAGCCGATGATCTGTCGAGCCACATGTCAAATGTTGAACACTTCTATCAGAATCGAGCTGCGTTGTTCTGGATACTGCGGTACTGAGTACTGGGACTGGCAACTGGTACTCTTATCCGCTGTGCCGAATGTGCATCACGTCCCCGTCCTGCACAATGTAATCTTTACCTTCTAGCCTCATCGTGCCCTTGGCGCGGGCATTGGCTTCGGAACCCGCTTCCAGCAATTGATCCCAGCGAATTGTTTCTGCTCGGATGAAGTGCTTTTCCAAGTCGGAGTGAATCGCGCCAGCGCCGTTCTGGGCGCGCGTATTCAGCGGGATCGTCCAGGCGCGGCATTCATCTTCTCCGGCGGTGAAAAACGAGATCAGCCCCAGCAGGTGATAGCTCTTGCGGATCAGGCGCGACAGTCCGCTTTCGGTCAGTCCATAGCTGCCGAGAAATTCCGCGGCGTCTTCGTCGCTCATCTCGGCGAGTTCGGCTTCGACCTTGCCGCAGATCGCGCTCGCGCCGGCATTGGGGCGCGCGGCCACTTCGGTCAGATTGTATTTCTGCGACCGCCGCTTCCAGGTCTTTGCCCAGTTCCGTGCTCTCGCCGATATTGAGCACGTAGAGCATCGGCTTCTCGCTCAAGAACATGAAGCCGCGGATGCGCTTCTTGTCCTCGGGCGTCATCTCCATTTCGCGCAGCGGCTTTTCGGTTTCGAGATGCGCTTTCGCCTTGATCAGCAGCTCGTTTTCTTTTTCCAGTTCCGGCGTCTTCATCTTCTTCAAGTCTTTTTCCAGCCGCTCCAGCCGCTTCTCGATCTGGCCAAGATCGCTGACCATCAGGTCGAACTCGACATTCTTGATGTCGCGCAGCGGGTCGATCGGCCCGACGTGCGGAATGGCATCGTTTTCAAACGCCCGCAGCACGTGGATCAGCGCGTCCACCTGCGCAGATGGCCGATGTAGGCGGTCTCTTTCAGCGCGTCCTGGCCGATGGCGCCAACGTCCACGTACTCGACCGAGGCGTGCGTCAGCTTCTTCGGATTGTAGAGCGCGGCCAGTTTGTCCAGCCGTTCGTCGGGCACCTTGGCGACGCCAATGTGCGCCTCGCGCGGGTTCGAAAACGCCTGCTCGGAAAGATCGACCTTTGTCAATATGCGAAACAACGATGTCTTGCCAACTTGCGGCAGGCCGATGATGCCGGTTTTCATGAGAGTTCTCAGTTTTCAGTTCAACAAGAAGAATAAATCATCGCGCCCGATACGCATACGCGCATGAAATCAGAAATTTCCGCGATCGCATTTGGGGTCCGGCTGAAACTGATAGCTGATCGCCGATGGCTGACGGCTGATGGCTGATAGCTGACAACTACACCGGCACCGGCACGCTCTCCACGATTTCGCGCAGCACTTGCTCGGCCTGCTCGGATTTATTCAGCGTGGAAGTGTAGAGTGAACTTACTACTACCCGGTGGGCGAACACGGAGACGACCAGCGGTTTGAAATCTTCCGGAGTGCAGTAATCGCGGCCGTCGAGGAAGGCCATGGCCTGGGCGGCACGGTAGAGCATTTGCGAGCCGCGTGGAGATACTCCCAGGGTTAGATACTCCGACTCGCGCGTCTTATTGACGATATTCAACATATAAGTAATGAGCGATTCGTCCACGTGGACTTGCGCAACCGCTTGCTGAATTTCAACCACGTCGGCGGCATTGAGCGCCGGGCGCAGGTTTTCGAGCTGGGCGGAGCCCGCTTCGTCGCGCAGGATCTCGCGCTCGGCGTTGCCTTCGGGATATCCCATGCGCACCCGCATCAGGAAACGATCGAGTTGCGACTCGGGCAAGGGATAAGTGCCGTGGTGCTCGACGGGATTTTGCGTGGCAATGACTAAGAACGGCTGCGGCAGCGGATAGGATCGCGCGTCGATGGTGACTTGGCCCTCGTTCATGGCTTCGAGCAGGGCGGACTGCGTCTTGGGAGTGGTGCGGTTTATTTCGTCGGCTAACAGGACGTTGGCGAACACCGGCCCGCGCTTGAATTCGAATTGTTGCTCGATGGCGGAGTAGATCGAGATGCCCAGAACATCGGAGGGCAACATGTCGCTGGTGAACTGTATGCGCTGAAAGGTGCAGTCGATGGCGCGGGCGAGGGCCTGGCCAAGCGTGGTCTTGCCGACTCCGGGAACGCCCTCGATCAGCAGGTGGCCCTGGGCGAAAATGGAAACCAGCGCGAGGCGGAGCACGTCGTCCATGCCGCGGATCACGCGGCGCAGCGATTTTTCCAGTTCGGTTGCGCGGCTTGCTGTGGCGATGGCTGTTTGTGGGGACATTGGTTGAATTTTACTATGCGGGCGGCGGGGCTTATGGTTACGACGGTCATAGGCCAGTTCCCAGTTCCCAGTTCCCAGTTCCCAGTTCTCAGTTCTCGGTTCTCGGTTCTCGGTTCTCAGTTCTCGGTAAACCGAACATTTTGTCGGGTTGGTGGCCGCAGAGGTTCAGCCGCCGTAGTGGCACAATATGCTCCTCTGGAGGCCCTATGGGCCGTTCTCACTGAGAGCTGAGAACTCACTGCACGAATTCCGCCGGCCTTCCCGTCAATCGCTCGATTCGTTTTGCCGTCGGCGGATGCGTCGAGAACAAGTTTCCAAAGGTTGCCCTTCCGAGGAACGGCGCAATGATAAAAAGATGCGCGGTCGATGGGCTCGCGATCAGCGGGCGCTGGCGGGAATAAGCGTCAATCTTGGCCAAGGCGCTGGCCAGAGCGTAGGGATTCCCAGTCCAGTGAGCTCCCGTGTCGTCGGCCCCGTATTCGCGGGAGCGCGATACGGCGAGCTGGATCAACATGGCTGCTAATGGGGCGAGGAAAATCATGGCAATGGCCGCGATGCCGCCTCCACCGCGATTTTCGCGGCTGCCTCTCATGCCGCCAAAAATCATGCCCCAGCGGGCAATGTGGGCAAGAAAAGTGATGGCGCCGGCCAACGTGGCGGCGATCGAACTGATGAGAATATCGCGATTGCGCACATGGCCGAGTTCATGCGCCAGCACGCCTTCCAGTTCCTCGTCGTTGAGCAATCCGAGAATGCCCTGAGTTACGGCGACGGAAGCGTGGTTTGGATTGCGTCCGGTGGCGAAGGCGTTGGGCGAATCGGCCGGAATGACGTAGACCTTGGGCATCGGCAGGCCGACTTTTTGCGCCAGACGCTCGACGATGTCGTAAACGCGCGGCAAATCCTCGCGGCTGACGGGTTGGGCGCGATAGGCGGCGAGCGCGATCTTGTCCGAGAAAAAGTAGGAAACGAAATTCAGGACGGCGGCGAAAGCCAACGCCATCAGCATTCCGTTCTGGCCACCGAAAGCGCGCCCGGCCAGCATGAGCAGCAGCGTCATGGCGGTGAGCAGAAATGTGGTCTTGAATATGTTGGTCATCGTGATCGCCTCAGTATGACTGCCTCAGTATGATTGTCTCATTATTATCTCAGTTATTAGATGCGGGCGCAGTCCTTTGGGCTTGTTATGTGGCGACTCAGCTTCGCACCGTCCCAGCGCTGTGAGAGCCGCCATTTACCGTGGCTTTTCCAGCGGGTAGCCCTTCTCCCGCCACTCGCGGATTCCGCCGTCCATCGAAATGACATTTGTGTATCCCATTTTTTGCAGGTTATCGGCCGCCAGCGCCGACCGGAACCCGCCGCCGCAATAGAGCACAAGCTCCGTCTGCAGATCGGGATACGCGCCTTCTATGTCGCGCTCAATCACGCCCTTGCCCAAGTGGACGGCGCCCGGCAGGTGGTCGGCGTCGAATTCACGGTCTTCGCGGACATCGATAAGAACGAATTTCTCGCCGCGCCCCAGTCGCGCTTTAACTTCGTCAACGTTCGTTTCGCGGATGCGCTTCTTCGCGTCGTCAACAATCTTTAGAAACCGCGGCGGATGCTGATGCGCCATGTTCGTTGTACTCCTTCCGTCTTTAGCTGCTCGCCTGAGAATGATAGCAGGGATTCGCCAGAGGACCAGCACCCAAGGCCCGATTTTCAACAAGCTGCTGAAATGCGCGTTTGCGGATAAAATCGGAACAACGCTCTATGACGCTCAGCATTCGCCAATCTCGCATTCATTCCTACGGTTGCTACGCCACGCAGCCGATCCGCAAAGGGACGCTGATCGTGGAATACGTGGGCGAGCGCCTCACCTGCGAACAGGCCGACGATCTTTACGACGACTTTGAGAACACGTATTTGTTCGGCCTCGACGGCGGCGAACGCATCATCGACGGCTTCGGCGTCGCCGCCTTCGTCAATCATTCCTGCAAACCGAATTGCGAGACCGATCAGATCCGGGGCAGGATGTGGATCGTCGCCCTGCGCGATATCGCAGCCGGAGAGGAATTGACCTACGATTACAGCCTCTACGGTGGCGAGGACGACGCCCCGTGTTTATGCGGGGCCCAGCGCTGCCGCGGGAGCCTGTATTCGTCGTCGCATCTGCGCAAGCTCGCCAGGAAACGCACCCAGGCAACGGCGGCTGCGGCCTCGTAACTCGCACAGAAACCGGACATTCCCGGTGCTACAATTATTTTTCCTGACCGCCGTTTCGATGGCGTTCCGAACTCTGGAGTCTTGCCTTGAACCGCGCCGCCGACTTATGAAAGTTACCGACCAAGACGTTGGCTACGTGGCTGACCTTGCCAACCTCGAGTTGACCCAGGAAGAGCGCGCCCACATGCTGCGCGATTTGAACTCCATCCTGGAATATATCGAGCGGCTAAACGAACTGGATACGGATAAAGTCGCTCCCATGGCTCAGGTGTCGGACCGTTACGGCGTGGACGAGTCGCGGCAAGGCAGCGCTCGCTTCGCCTACGCCATCCGCGACGACGTGCAGGACGGCCTCCGCAACTCGCTGCCGCACGAAGCCGCCGTGCAAAATGCCCCGGACAGCGACGGAACATTTTTTGAAGTGCCGAAAGTGATTGAGAGATAGATGGGATCCGCGTTGAGTATCGACGATGTTCGGAGCGCAATCGCTGCCCGGCAGACGACGGCGAGCGCTCTGGCTCAAGCTTTCTACACGCGCATTCGCCAGGAAGACCCCGAAATTGGCGCGTTTTTGACGCTTTCGGAAGATCGCGCGCTGGCGCAGGCTCGCCGCATCGACCAAATGGCCGCCCAAGGCAAGCCGTTGCCGCCGCTCGCGGGAGTTCCGGTTGCCATCAAGGACGTCATGGTTACGCGCGGCGTGCGCACCACTGCCGGTTCGAAAATTCTCGAGAACTTTATTCCGCCCTATGACTGCACGGCGGTCGCTCGCCTGGAAGCCGCGGGTGCGGTGATCTTAGGCAAGCTCAACTGCGATGAGTTTGCCATGGGCTCCTCCAATGAGAACTCGGCGTATCGCGCGGTGCATAATCCGCGCGACAAGAGCCGCGTGCCTGGTGGGTCGTCGGGCGGATCGGCGGCAGCGGTTGCGGCGGAGATGGCCGTAGCCACGCTCGGTTCCGATACTGGCGGATCGATTCGCCAGCCCGCGTCGTTCTGCGGCGTGGTTGGTTTGAAGCCGACTTATGGCCGCGTGTCGCGCTACGGGCTGATTGCCTTTGCGTCGTCGCTCGATCACATTGGTCCGTTTGCGAAAACGGTGAAGGAAGTCGCGCTGGTTTTGCGCACGATTGCGGGCCGCGACCCCATGGATTCGACTTCTGCCGAGGTGCCCGTCCCCGACTATGTGGCCGAACTCGATAAGCCGGTGAGAGGTTTAAGAGTTGGCGTGGCCAAAGAATATTTCGGCGAGGGGCTAGATCTCGAAGTTCGCGCGGCGGTTGAATCCGCGATTCATAAGCTGGCCGAGTTAGGATGCGAGATTGTGACAGTTAGTCTGCCACATACCGAGTATGCCGTCCCCACTTATTACATCGTGGCCACCGCCGAAGCGTCGGCTAATCTGGCGCGTTTTGACGGCGTCCGCTACGGTTTTCGCGCTAAGTCAAACACACTTTCCGAAATGTACCGCCTTAGCCGCGACGGCGGATTTGGCATGGAAGTCAAGCGCCGTATCATGCTAGGCACTTATGCCCTGAGCGCCGGTTACTATGACGCCTACTATCTGAAGGCGCAGAAAGTCCGCACGCTCTTGACCAGCGACTTTGACGAAGCGTTCAAGAAAGTAGATGTAATCGCCGCGCCGACTGCGCCGACTCCAGCATTCAAGTTAGGTGAGAAAGTAAACGATCCGCTAGCCATGTATCTCGCCGATATCTACACCGTAACTGCTAATCTTGCGGGCATCCCCGGAATCTCGGTTCCCTGCGGCGAGAATCACGAGAAGCTGCCGATCGGATTGCAATTGTTCGCGCGGCACTTCGATGAAGCAACGCTGCTGCGCGTGGCACACGCCTACGAGCGGGCGAAGGGCTGAAAGCCAAAAAGAACTTCGATTCGATATTGTCAAAGAGCGGTGGCCGTTGCTGCTCGCTGAGTTTTTCGCGGGCGAGGGCGCTCGCGCCACACTGGGGCTCATTGGCGTTCCATTTTGGAACTGTGCGGTCGCGTTGGGGGTACCCCCCTCCCCACCCGGTATATTAGAATCAAGACTTTAGGGAGAATTTCCCGCCAAAGTCTTGAGCGCAAGGGGGTTAGAGGTAAAGTCTTGACAACAAAGGAATTAGGGTTGCGTTTCCCCGCAAGCTCACTGATCTCCAAAGTCGCTGCTCCTCTTTCGCCCCTACGGGGCTTGGCTATGTGGGGTCCTTTCCCTCCCACGGCTTACGCCGTGGGCTGTAGTCTTACGCCGCTTCGCGGCTACTGCAACGGCTGCGAGGAACGCCCGCACCCCGCCATTTGCCGTAGTCTTACGCCGCTTTGCGGCTACTGCAACGTGTGGGACCGCTCTAAGTGAGTTGTTAAAGAACGAGCGACTGCGGTGCGCTGAGCACCTACTTATATTTTAACAAGGGATGTCAATAGGGATTTGCGGAGAGAGACTCAACGGCGAGATCGCAACTCGGCTTCGAAATAGTCAGCGAAAGACTTCATGGGATTTTGTAATTTGGTAATTTTGTAATTTGGTAATTTGAAAACCTACAACTCCGAATCTAGCGATTGGCGCACACTTGGCTTTTTGAAATTACGAAATCACACAATTGCCAAATTACCAAATTTCCCTCACTTTCTTCGCCAGCGCACCCCGTCTTTCGTGTTCTCTACGATAATGCCCGCGGCGGTCAGCTCGGCGCGCAGTGCATCGGAGGCTTTGAAGTTTCGCGCCTTTCTTGCCGCTTCCATCTCGGCCAGCTTTTGATTGATTTGTTCGTCGGCGAGTTGGGCGGAACCGGCGGCCTCCAGTAATTCGGGGCTGATTTCTTTTTCGCGCCCCTCGGCGCGGGCCCAGTCTAGGATAGCTTTCATCTTGGGCTGGTCGTCGTCCTGCAGCACGGCAAATATCTCGTCGAACTTGGCGAGCGCCCCGAGCAGCGGCTTCACGTCGTCCTGGCGAAAGTTGTTCTGGCCAGTTTCCGCGGCATCGAGGGCGGTGTTGGCTTTACGCAGCATGTCGAAGATGGCAGCTTGGGCTTCGGCAGTGTTGAGGTCGTCGTCGAGGGCAGCGGTAATGCGGTCAACGGTTTCGCGGGCAAGGGTGGAGAATGCGGAGTTCGATGCGGTGGGGAGTTGTCCCGCAGCGGCTAAAGCCGTGCCCTTCCCGTTCTTGCCGTTGCTGCCTGACGGCACGGCTGAAGCCGTGCCCTTCCCGTCCGTGCCGCTGCCGCCGGTGGCTCTGGAGTCTGTGCCTTTCGCAAAACTCGCTGTTGCGGCACGCTCCAGGCGGAATTTGAAGTTGCGTAATTTTTCCACCGAACTGGCCGCCGACTTCAAGCCCTCGAAAGTAAAGTTCAACTGATTGCGATAGGGCACCTGGGTCAGCAGCCAGCGGATCGACGACGGCTTGTGGCCGCGCAAGACGAGGTCCCGGATGGTGAAAAAATTACCGGCGCTTTTTGCCATCTTCTGCCCCTCGACCAGCAGAAAACGCGCATGAAACCAATAGCGGGCAAACTGCTTTCCGCTGAACGCCTCCGACTGGGCGATTTCGTTCTCGTGGTGGGGGAAGATCAGGTCTTCGCCGCCGGCATGTAGATCGAAACTCGGCCCGAGTTGCGCCATAGACATGACCGAGCACTCGATGTGCCAGCCGGGACGCCCCGGCCCGATGGCCGTGTCCCAGGAGGCCTCGCCCGGCTTGGGGGCCTTCCAGAGGGCGAAGTCGCGGGCGCTGTCTTTTTCGTATTCGTCCAAGTCGACGCGCGCGCCGTCGGCCATGCCGGCAAAATCCTTCTTCGACAGCTTGCCGTACCCGGCGAATTTCGCGATGCGGAAATAGTAAGAACCGTCGTCGGTGCGGTAAGCGAAGCCTTTCTTCGCCAGTTCGGCAATGAAGGCGGCCATGGCGTCGATGTGCTCGGTGGCGCGCACCAGAAGCGGCTGCGCAATGCCCAGCGTGGCCGAGTCTTCGAGAAATGCCTTGGTGAACTTCGCCGTGTATTGCTGCACCGTGACGCCGTCGCGCGCCGAGTTGCGGATGATCTTGTCGTCCACGTCGGTGATGTTCATGACGTAGCGGACATCGTATCCGCTCTGGCGCAGGAAGCGATAGAGAAGATCGACGGCGATGAAGGTGCGGAAGTTGCCTATGTGCCCGTAGTCGTAGACGGTCGGCCCGCAGGCGTACATGCGGACGCGGTGGCTGTCGAGCGGATGGAAGTCTTCGATCTTCCCGGAAAGTGTGTTATAGAGGCGCAGCGCCATGGATGAGTTCGCGAGCGGGAGTGCGAACCTTACATTTTAGCAGCCCGTGGCGAAACTCCAGCACCTGCGGCGTTATCCGGCAACTGCCGAGCTGCGCTCGGCTTGGACGGGCGAGGGTGCCCGTCCCCACACGTCCCGCTAGGCGGGCGAGGATGCCCGCCGGACAGCCGCCGGGACGGCGGCGCTACTCTCTGCGGGGCATAGCCCCGCCACCACACGGCTGGACGGGCAAGGGCGCCCGTCCCCACACGAGCGGGGTACAGCAACACTGAATCCGCTCTAGGGGCAAAAAAACAGCGGCCCAGGTTGCCCTGGGCCGCATTGGTTGGTTTAGCGTTCGTTAGCTCAATTCGTCGACACTGTGGTCGGCGGAGTGGAGGCGCTACCGTTGTAGTTAGTGTCGCCCGAGTAGACAGCGGTCAGAGACATTGCTGGCTCTTGGTGCCCGGGATCTACCGTGCAACTGCCCTTACCAGCAACGGAGAGCGACGCGATCGTGCACTGCGCTCCCGAGGCGCTGTCGGTCACGGTTATGCTGCCCTTCATTGCGGCAACCTTGGCCACCGGCGTCTCCGCATCGGCCACGGTGACATACACCGTTACCTTATGGCCTTTCGCCGCAGGCGTGGCGGTGTTGATTGTGGTTGTGGTGCCGGCTGGATTGACCGTTAGCGTTGGCGACACGATGTACGGAGACGGCGCGGCGTAGTTGCTGCCGACCTTCGGCGCAAAGGTGACCGACAGAGTGTAGGTGCCCGGCGGCAGCATCGTGGCAGCCGCCAACGTGATCGGTGCGCCTACGGCCGGTGTAGCGGTATAGACGTACTTGCCATCAACGGAGGTTGGTGGGTTGCCGTTGAGGGAAGCTGTCGCTGTCGCATTATACGGCGCCAGGATGGCCACCACGCCCTCACCGTAGTCGAATGGCGTTGTTGATGGCGCCCAAGCGAGTGTGACGGGCGCCGACGCCGTAGTGACGGTTTGTGTTAGGGCTGTGGCGGTGGTAACGGCCAAATAATTGGCGTCGGTTGGCCACGTCGCTGTCAGGGTGCATGTGGTCGTTCCGCTGGTCATGGTAACGGTGCCGCCGCCGCCGAGTGCGCAGCCGCCAGCCGCCTTGATGACCGCGGCGGTGGAAGCGTTCGTCGTTGTAGCCACCGTGAACTGGTTGCCATAAACGCTGGTGCCTGGCGCGCCAGTGAAGGTGACGGTGGGGGCTATTTTCGCCGCTTTTATGTTCACTTTGGCGGTAGCGCCCGCAAAGTTAGTATCCTGTGCCCAGCTTGCTGTCACAGTGCACACTCCAGTACCGGTGAGCATTGTAACGTAGGCGGTAACGGTGGTGCCGCCGCTAATCGGGGTTTGGGTTTGGGTGCCGAGTGAGCAAACCGACGAGGTCGCCGACGCGTCGAGGACGGCGTAGGTGCTAGCGTTGGTCGTCGCTGTCACCATGTCCGTGCTACTGTTGTAACCCGCCGTGCTGTTGTCGGCGGTGAGGCTCACCGTCGGCTTAGTCGCCTTAACCGCAGTTACGGTCTGGATGACCTGAGGCGCAGGCTGATAGTAGTCGGTGTTGCCACCCTGATTCACGATTACATAGCAGTTCCCCGTGGTTACGCCCGAATCTATGGTGTAGGTCGCGGTTCCGTCTCCGTGATCCACGACAGTGCAGACTTGGGGGGTCGTGGTGAACACAACCGTCAAGCCCGAAGGAGTGGAAGTGCCATTAATATCGGCCTGTGCCGCCACGGTAAAGCTGCTATTGGCTATCGCGCTTGCGGGAGGAGCCACACTGAACACGATGGCCTGAGTGGCCCTGGTCGCCGTTGTGGACTGGTTGACCGGGGTTGCGGAGCTATACACGTCGTTACCCAGCTGGGTAACAGTCACATGGCAGGTTGTGCCGACGCCGCCCGTCATGGTATAGAGTGCGCCCGAATTGGTGCATCCGCCGGACGACCCGTACGACACCGCCAAGGCCGAAGTGGCGGTACACGCCATGGTGAACTGTGCGAGGTATGCTTTGGTCGCCGGCGCGTTTGCCGAGCACGAGATGGTTTGCGTGAGTTTCGAGCCGGTGCCGGACAACGCCGCCGTCTGCGTGGCCGCCGCGTTGAACGAGTCATCGGTGAGAGTGAGGGTGTCGCTCAACAGCGTGCCGCCGGTCTGTGGAGTAAAGACGACCGCTACCGCGCACTGTGCGCCCACAGCAAGCGGCGTACTGGTGCTGCACGTGGTAGAAGCATCGACTGCGAAGTTCGACGTGCCAACCGCGATGCCGCTAAAGGACAACGCCTGGTTGCCGGCATCGGAAACCGTCACCGACTGCGGACTGCTGGTCGAGAGGGCGGGCGTGCTGGGGAACGCCAACGCCGCCTGTGTGCGGTTGAGTTCGAGCACGACGGCGGGATCCGTAACATATAGGTTGCCGGACGCATCGACCGCGACACCATTCGGAGTCACGAGGCCGGTGAAATCCGTCATGGCTGCCCCATTGCCTCCCGGAGCCACCCTCACGACCGCGTTGTGGCCCGTATCCGCCACGTAGACCGTGCGAGAGGCATCCACCGCAATACCGCGTGGGCCGCTGAAGGAGTATGAGCCGCCTATCGCGGACCGCGATCCGCCGCCGGCTGGGTACTTGAACACCCCGCCGTTGCTGGCAACATAGACGTTGCCGTCTGCATCTACCGCAACTCCGTGGGGATCCGTCAGGCTGGAAGCCACCGTAACCGGCGCTCCGCCTGGCGGGACCTTGGACACAGTGTCATTGGCGGCATCGGCGACATAGAGAGTTCCGCTGCCGTCAACCGCCATACCGCGCGGCGAACCCCATGAGCTGCCCACCAGCGAATAATCCGCCAGGGCCAGCCCGCAACACAAACCGCTGCTTAGTTCGTTCGGCACCATCAGCACGCGGCTGTTACCCGCGTCGGAGATGTAGAGGTTCCCGGCGCCATCGAGCGCTACGCCCGACGGACCGGACAGGCCGAATCCCGCAGCCACTACCACGCTTTGGACGTGGGTGCCCGCGGCGATTTCGACTATCTGGTTGTTGGCATGATCCGCCACATACAGGTTGCCGGCGCCGTCAAATGCCGCGCCGTAAGCCTGTGCGCCGGTGGCCGACAAAGTAGCCAGCGTAGTTTGCGTGCCGGGATCGGCCGCAGCCGCGCTCGACAGACCAGCGCCATTCACATACCAAGTCTGCAAGGGCAGCGCGCTGCCCGAAGCGAACAGCATGACCGCACCGGAGCGGAGTCCGGGCGCCGATGGTGTGAAGGCCACGTTCACCACGCAGGTGTCGAGGGCGTTATAAGCTCCCGGCGCGCAACTGCCCGTGCCGCCAGCGTTCGTGATGTCCCCGGAGGGGCCAGTCACTACCACTGCCGACAAGGTGGCCGCGCTGCCGAAGCTGTAAGTAAGCTGTACCGGCGCAGCTATTGGCGTGCCGACGGGCGACGATCCAAGCGACGCGGCACTTCTTGCGGGTATCGCGCCCACGGAGCCCACGAGTTCCGGCGCAGGCGAGAAGTTGCCGTTGCCCGCCTGATCCACCATCACCGAGCACGTTCCCGTGCCGCTGGTCATGGTGTAGGTCGCGCCCACATTGCTGCACGATCCAGAAGATGTGTAGGTTACGGCCAAGCCCGAGCTGGCGCTGGCCGACACGGTGAAGGTGCTCTCGTTCATCGCGGTGGCCGGTGGGGCGAGTCCGGTGTCCCAAGTGATGAGCCTGGCTGGCCGGCAGCACCGACAGCAAGACCGATTGGGTCACCATCGTGTTACTGCTGCCTTGCGGGAAGACACAGGTGGCCGTCAGGAGCTGGCTTCCTGCGTTCAGCACGGTGCCCTCCGGCGGAGTATAGACGACGTACTGGCCGGTGTCGCTGCACCCAGTCGCGTTCAACTGCGTCGAGCTGAGCGGGGTCCCGAAAGAGATCGGATCTGGGGTCGCCCAAGCGAAGCTCGGCGGGGTGCCGACCAATACCGCCTGCGTCTGGTAGCCGCTGGAGTCGGTATAGTTCGGGTCGCTGTTATAGAGCGAGTAGACGGTGTGCGTTCCGGCAGTCAGACTGCTCGTGGTTAACGTTCCCTGGTAAATCTGTAATCCACCAAATTCTGGGAACATTTCCACGGCGGTCAGTGGAGCCGAGCCAATAAAGTTCCCGATATCGGTGCCGTCGAGGTAGTAGTTCACGACTCCGGTAGGTGCGTAGGGGTAGATTTCGGTCTGCAAGCTTTGGGCTTGGGTTTGCCCCGCATCGTTAGGTCCATAGGGTGGTACGTTGGCCGTGGGGCACGCGCCCGCAACGAAATCGGCCCCGCAAGTGTTTATGACCGAGGTGAAAGTATAGGCCTGGCCAGTCGCGCCGTTGGTCTTGGCCGTAAACACACTGGTTGTGGCTCCCGGGCTCACCACCTGCGCAAGTATCGGAGAGTTGCTGCCGGTTAGGGTGCCGTTGCCGTAAATTGCCGAGGCAGGAGTTCCAGAATAACTTGCCCCGCCACCCATAATTGCGCTGCCGCTTATGCCGGACTGTGCTATGCCACCAGTGTTATTTAGAGTCAGCGTCGTGGCAGAGGAAGCCGTAGCGGTAAAAGTACCATTATCGGCGGTACTGGTTGTCTTGCCCGTGAAACCGGCGACCACGAAAGTAGTGCCCGCGAAGGCACTGCCGGCTCCGCCGGGGAACGTCCCGGTATAAACCGTGGTTCCGCCGGAAGCAGTCGCCGCCTGAGTTACTGCGAAGGCCTCAGTTGCCGATGCCGAAACGCCGGACTGCGCTATGCCTCCAGAGTTATTTAGAGTCAGCGTCGTGGAAGTGGAAGACGCATAGGTAAAAGTACCATTATCGGCGGTACTCGTGGTCTTGCCCGTGAAACCGGCGACAATGAAAGTAGCCCCCGTGAAGGGCGTGCTGGAGATCGTCCCGGTATATTGTGTGGTCGAGCCGGAACGATTCGCCGCCGCGGTCAGCGGAAAGACTATTGGGGATGCAACTCCAGCGGTGTTCGCCAGAGTCAGCGTCGTGCTGGTGGAGGACACGCAATCGAAGGTACCGTTATCGTGCGCGTCCGCGAAGCCGGTAACGGTGACAGACAGTGCCGGCGGCGACGACACGGACCCGAGCCCGAAGCAACTAGTGCTGCCGCCGGTGATCGTCCCCGTATAAACCGTGTTCCCGCCGGAAGCATTCGCCGCCGCGGTTAGTACAACGTTCGACATCGCCGGAGTTGACGCCACTCCAGCAGTGTTGTTAAGAGTCAGCGTTCCGGGGGTGCCGGGAGAAATGGACGCGCAAGTAAACGGACCATTATCCGCCGAGGCCAGGAAACCCGAGACTGTGTAATAGGTTGTTCCCGCAACGCATGGGGCGCCGCCGGGGATCGTTCCGGTATAAACCGTGGTTCCGCCGGAAGCATCCGCCGCATTAGTCAGCGCCAAGGACGTGCCAGAGACCGACCCGCCTCCTGCCCAGGCTGCCGTGATGTTGTGACTGCCCGCGGCGAAGGTTTTGCCCGCGCCTAATGCAGACGCTGACGTTGACGATGGCCACGGTAGCCAACGTAGCCGTATGGGCGCTGCCCAGCGTAGCTGTTCCCAGCACGGTGGTGCCGTCATAGAAGGTAACCGTGCCGCTCGTCGGCGAGGTGCCCGCGCTGGCAGTAACCGTAGCCGTCATAGATGGCGGTGGGTACAGAGGGCTCGGGTTCGAGTTCGACGTTACCGCCGTGGAAGTCGTTACGGATAAATACCCAGCCACGGTTGTGACGGTGACTGCTTTGCTGGTGGCCGGACCGAAGTTGGTGTCGCCCGAGTAAACCGCCGTGATGCTGTGCGCTCCGGTAGCGCCAGAGAGGGTGGTTTGACATATAGCCGTGGAGGTGAAAACGGTCTGGAGTGAAGCAACAAACGTGACCGAAGTCGCAGTTACGGGCACGGCGGTGCAAAGAGTGCCGCTCACCGAGTCCGTGAAGGTCACGGTCCCAGTCGGCCCCACAGTGCCAATGCCGGCGCCGTTGAAATATTGGTTAACACCACCGCTGGTAGTCGGGCTGATCGTGGCCGTGAGTTGGGTTGTCTGGCTGGCGGCGGTGATTGTAGTCGGCGAGGCCGCCACAGCTACTGAGTCGGGGTTCGTCGTGACCGTAACGGTAATCGGAGCGGCAGTCGAGGCGGCGGGGAAGTTATCGTCACCCGAATACGTCGCCGTTAGGTGGTGGGTGCCGCCGAAGAAAGTCGGGACGTTGGAGTAGAGGTACTGAGTGAACCCGCAATACTCATCCAGGTAAGGTATCACCTGCCCGGCCAGAGCAAAAGCGAACCCGTTGGAATTCAAGTCCAGCGTAGTGATGGGTGCGTGCGTGTAGTCATCGCTTATTGTCACTGTGCCGGAGGGAACGCCTTGGCCAGAATGGCCCGCGACATTGACATCAATCCAAATAAGGTCGCCATAAACGAACGAAGACGTGGCAGGAAGCTGGGCAGGATAGTCCACGCCATTGCTGTAATCGGTGTAGCAGGTAGTCTTCTCGGGAACTCCGCGCGAAGTCAGCGTCACGGTGGTGCTGCTATCCGGGCTGACAGTCACCTGCACCGGCGCCGATAAGCTGGAACCGTAGGTGTCGTCGCCGGCATAGCGCGCGGTCACGTAGTAAGTTCCGGCCGGCAGGTTGTTCAGAGATACGGAATAGGAGCCGCCGCTCAGAGTGGCGTAGGCGAATCGGACCAGTGAGCACTCCAGTAAGGCCATTAAAGTAGTCGTCAAGCGCGCCGTCGCTGACGATGATAGCAACGTCGCCGGTCGGCGTTCCACCGCTGCCGGATGCCACGGTGCCCGATAGTGTCACCGCAGTGCCAAAGGCAAAGCTGGTACTGGAAAGGCCCAGAGTGGTGTTCGAACTGTTAAAGTGGACCGTATTCCAATTGGTAGCCAAGTTATAGGCATTCGGCGAACCCAAGCCTGTCGCCATATCGTATTTCGTGCCGGCCGCGAACCCTATCTTGTTATTCGGCGTAGCGCTGGTGCAGGTCACGGCGTTCACGCCCGTTGTGCCGTTATAGTTGGGGCCGAGGGTGCCGCAGACCATGTTGTCGCCCACGGTAACATCGTTGAAGTTGCAACCCGCGGCGGGGAGACCTGACCCGTCCGCGTTGCAATTCGTGGCGTTGTCCGCCGCCGCCAACTGGTAAAAGTGGTAAGCCGGCATGCCCTGGCGTCCGCCGTTGGCCTGGTCGATCAGCGCCTGGATGCCCGCCATGGCAGGCGAAGCCACAGATGTGCCGCCCTCGATATCCGCGTTGAGGATGGAACCGTCCGTACCGATCTCGCAAACACCCTGATAACAGGCCAATGTTCCATCATGATCGGCCGCGGCATTCAGCGCCACGTCCGGCGTGTAGCGGTGGGGAAGATTCGGAGCTCCAGTTACGGGGTCGACTCCACCAACGGGCGGCCACACACTCACCATTCCGGGTGGGTTGTGAGCGAGGACGGCCGTCGCGTGGGCGTTGCCAGAACTAAATGTGATAGTGGGCGCCGAGGTGCAGCCCCAGCCTTGGCCGTTATCATAAGCTGTTACGGCCGTACTTTTGCTGTTCAAGACCTCAGCGTAGCCTACAAAGTCAACCGAAGTAACCGCCCCACCCGATACAGTGGCGGTCGCGGTTGGCGTCGTCGTGCAGCCGGCGCCGAAAGTCACAGTGGGGGCCTTGGTGCTGTACCCGGTGCCGTGGCTTGAGAAACTGACGCTTTGCACCCAGGTTCCGCCGCTGGTTGGATTAATGGCGGGGTCGGAGGTTGGCACTCCAGCCACTCCGCCGCTTTGAAATGGCGGCTGCAGGTAGTAACCGCTGATGGCGCCGGAGCCGGTCCACAAACCTACATTACAATTGGAGTCGACGAAATTCTCAAACGACGCATATACGCAGTCCTCTTCCGAGGTGGTGAGTCCGGGGTAGTTTGCAAAATTTTCAGTGCTGCCGCCCGATTCATTCCAGGGTAGCTCGGGAATGTAAGACAGGGCGTTGCCGTTCGTGGCACCGTTGGACGCGCTCCAATACGGGCTGGGGGTGGTCGTGCCTTCATTGAACTCGGTGCCGCCGACGCCTACAGCGTACCAAGTGGAGGCCTCGGCCTCGGCCGCATAGCCCCCCGTTTCGAAAAAGTCATTGCTGTCGTCGCAGGCGGCTGCGCCGGCATCGCCAGTGGCGACGAATACGCTAATGCCCTGGGCCGCGGCCTGCTCCCACAACTGTTGATTGAAAGCATTGCCGGTCGTGCCTTCGTCGGACTCGCAACTGCCGTAGCTGTCGTTGATGATATCCACATCGTTGTTTTCGACGAGCCACATCGAGGAAAGAACGATGCCGTCAACCACCCAGTCCGAAGGCCCAATGGCAAGTTCCACCGTGGCATTGGGAGCCAGGGCACCGGCGAGCTCGACGTTGATGGCGGATTCAGAATCGTCGCCAACATCAATGCCGGCGTCCTGCCCGACATTAGTGAGAATCGGATCGTTGGCCGGAAGATTGAACATCTGGCGGTAGGTCTGCACGTCGCTCATTTGAATGTCGGAGCGGCCCACGATTCCAATCTTGACCCCGGCGCCGTTGATCCCCGCAGCTAGCAGGGGCGTCGTGTTGTAGATGGTCTGGAGATCGTTGGCGCCAAGGTAGTCGTCGCCGTAACCGTCCACGTAATTGCCCATCTTCTTGCGCAGCTCCCTGAGATCACGGAGCTTCTGGGGCGGAGTGAGGTGCGACTTCCGGAAAAAATTGTTCAATGTGGGAACGCCCGCAATCACCTTGCTGAGCGCCGTGGGGACCGTGATGTCCCGGTCGTTCGAGACGCGGGCCGCGCCATTCGGCATGCGGTAGTGGTGCATCTCGGTCTGGAAAGCGCGCTCGATCTTTCCGGAGGTCCCGCTGAACTGGATGGCTCGCCCGGACTTGGCGACCTTTTCCACAGTAAAGCCCTGCGACTTGAGCCAGGCTTTCACTTGAGCGATGTCGGAGTTGTGCACGCCGAAGTGTGAGCCGAATTCTTCCGGCGTCACCCACTGATGGAAGTTCGCGCTGCGCTTGTCGTGCTGCTCGTCGATAATTCGCCGGAGCTCGCGCCTCTGATGCTCGTCTGGTTTCAGCATCATGATCAAATGCTGTGCGGGCGTGCTGGGATCAACGCGCCCCATATCGGTCGCCTTGCGCAATGAATGCGGCACATGGCCGTGCAGAATCACACGTTTGCTGTTGTCAACCTGCGTGGTTACTCGCGCTTTCGGAACTACCGTGGTGTGAATCGAAGCAAACGTTGTGGTTGAAATTCCAGCCAGGAAAAACAGAACAACCAGGAACGACAGAACACGCCAACTTGTCCGCATAGGGCCTCCAAAATAGTATCCCCCGTCCCAAGGATCCCCCGGGACGGCATTGCAACAGCAGAAAAACTTGATGGTCCGGCCAGGGTTTAGGGTGAGCATAGAACCTGGGCGGAGTACTCAGACGCACACTACGCCAGAGGGTAATGCTTGTCAAGAAATATTTTTGCTAAATTTTTGGTAAAACCGCGCCTGTCAACCGCTTTCGCCGCAAGGCCTTGAGCGCAGGAACAATCCTTTCACTTTCGCTGCAACATCGGTTCCTGGGGCGGCCGCCGGAGCCAACTTAACGGCCCGCGGGCCGTCTTGGGCGGTGCCGGTCAGCCGTTCCGTCGGCGGGGCTGCGGCAAGCACCCCACATCGCGGATCTGGCCCGCGTATAATTGCACTCAGAGCATCCCGTGACTGGGGCTGCGGACTGAAAACGGCGTTTCCCGGTCAGGCGGATGGGGCAGCGAGCGAGGAAACGGAATGGACCTTTGCGAGTGGTCGAAATCGAATGCGGATTATGGGCGGCGGCTGTTGGATTCCGGTGTGGCGGGAGCGCGTTCCGGTCAAGAAGCGTTTCTCAACGGAAGAGGGCTGGTTCCTTTTCTTGCCGGGTCGGTCCGAAGCGCCTTGAAGCCGGCCGCGCTGGGAGCGTGCATAGGGGTATTGGCTGGGTATCCAGTGGGGCGGCGGAAATCCATCGCTGCCACGCTGGTGTGCGGTTTGGCGGGTGGCGCAATCGGGCTGGGCCTGGGCCTGGCATGGGAAAGCCGCTGCCTGGCCGCGAGCGCCGCTGGCGGCGCCTGGCGGAATATTGGCAAGGTGTGCGATGAGCAATGGTTGCACAAAAACCCGATCGACTACGCATAATAATAATAATGATGAGAAACCATCTTACACACATGCGCCGCGCCGCATCCGTCTTCTGTTGGCGCACCACCGGCGCCCGGATCGCGGGGCAGCCGCTGCGGAGCGGCGGATGAGGAGCGGGCAGTCGAAGCGATTAGGCGGCTGCGGAAAAAGTCCTCCACGGCGCAAAAAGCTCACCTCAGGCGCTAAAGAGACTGTGTGATAACTCATCTTTCGCCCCGTTGGGGCTCGTTCATTTTCCACTTCAGCCCACGGCTTACGCCGTGGGCTGCATTCTTGCGCCGCTTCGCGGCTGAAAACGAGAAGTTTCGCTCCACCGCGACTCCGAGATCGTGGTTCTCATATAATCTCTTACGCCGTGGGCTGCATTCTTGCGCCGCTTCGCGGCTGAAAACGAGAAGTTTCGCTCCACCGCGACTCCGAGATCGTGGTTCTCACACAGTCTCTAAAGCGCGAACACATTTTCAACAACTTACGGCACGAGTAAACTCGTGCCCTTTCCAAAACCCATGCGAATCAGAGTTTTTCCGTAGCCTGTTAGGCGGCGTGGCCGCGCCAGCCGGCGATTTCTTTTAGGCCTTCTCCGCGGGCGTGCTCGAAGAGCCGGACTTTGTGGCGGGTATGCTCGAACTCGTGAATGTCGGCCCAGACTTCGGCCTGCCACGCGCACTCGTGGGACGCGGCCTGGCCGCAACTGGCACAGCGGGTGTGAAAGGTGACGCGCGAGTGGAGAGGGACCTGCACGCCTCCATTTTGCAATTCGATAAAAATGCAGCGCACTTCCTCGATCTCTTCGTCGGGGCCCAGAATGTGCTCGTAGCGCAGCAGGTATCCGAGGCCCAGCTTGTGGGCTTCGATCTCGGCTTCCTCGCGGGTATGGAAGGGCCCGTATTCGGCGCGGAGCTGCTCGGTCGAATCGCAGGCCATCCAGAAAATGTCTTTCTGCGCCATTGCCTACCTCAGTCCGGGTCTGGAGCGATCAAGCTCTGGACTATATAAACTGTGTGAGAACTGGTCTTTCGCCCCGCTGGGGCTTGTTCCTTTTCCACTTGAACCCACGGCTTACGCCGTGGGCTGCATTCTTGCGCCGCTTCGCGGCTGAAAATCGTGAATTCCATTCCATCGCGACTCTGCAATCTATAGTTCTCACACAGTCTCTATAGCGGCTTTCGCGATGGTGTTTAGTACGCGCCTTCAACGGCTACAGCCGGAACCCTTTGTAACTCCCGATGGCACCCTTAGGCTTCCCCATCGGCTCAATCCATAGCACTTCGGGAGCTGCTCTGACGCAGCGCAAAATTCGAGCCAGCAGATCGCAAGATCCGCAAGCAACTGAGCAATTTGATGGCCGGGATGGCGGCAGGCGGTGCGCCCCTTAAGGCGGCGGATTAGAGGAGAAGCTGGCGGGATATTTTGTTGAAAAGACGTTATTTAGGCCGGCGGTTCCCGCAAGTTTCGAAGGTTGGTGGGAACCGCCGGGCAGGGCGAGCCGTGTGAAAACAGTTTCCGTCACGAGACCTCGAGCGGCACCCTTCGGCTGCGGTCGTCGGCTCTGGCCACGGCGCAGCGAGCGGCTTTGCTCCGCGCGACTCTGTGCCGAGCGAAGCCACGCCAGCGCGAGTCCGCCGGAGGCGTAATGCTAGAGAGTACCGCCGGAGGCTGCCGCCGCCCTCTTTCTTGCGGCATTCGTTTCCGCACCCTGGTAAGCGGCGCCCTTATAGTTCTCGGTGATGCTCCAACCATCCGCCGACGGCAACAACCCATTGCCCAGTTGCACATGCCAGTTCGCGCCGCCGTGAGCGGCCACGTAGAGCGCGAGTTCGAGCCGGGTCCAGACGCCCAGCTTGTCGAACGTGGTGCGCAGGTAGTTCTTCACGACCTGCTCGCTGGTGGGGAGCACGCGGGCAATATCTTTATTGGTAAGACCCTGCCAGACCAGGGTCGCGACCTGAATTTCCTTGGCGGTCAGCCGATCACGGGGTTGCATGGCGGCATCTGCTCCTTTATGAACATGGCGGTGGCGAGTTTGACTCGCTTCCGGCCTTCTTTGATGCCCGCGCGCAGAAACAGCGTGCGCAGGTGTTGTTTGACCGTCCGCGGGCTGATGTTCAAGTAGCTCGCGATTTCTTTGTTGCTGCATCCCTGCACGAGCAGACGCAACACCTGCTGGTCACGGGGCGTGATCTTAATTTCATTAAGGTTAATCATGGGCGTTTCGTCTGCTCCTTCAGTTCAATCTTGGGGTCGCGACCCGGCAGAAACAGAAGCAAGCGGTTCGCCAAATGTCCGCTGTTCAACAAGATCATATAAACCATGCAGTTACGCGGCAAATTTTCATCATCCCCGGCTTCTGTTAGACGGTCTTCATGAATCTATTCCAGATTGGCGTTCGCAATCGGGAATCCCTCCCAAAAAGAATGGCTTTTTTCTATCGTTTCCAGGCTGCTCGACTTGCACTACAATAATGTCAGCGTGAATTGTCTCGCGCGCGACGCCATGCCCTCGAAGCGGTCAAACCTGATGCTGGACGAGCAATCCTTTCAGGGCTTTCTGGCCGCGGCCTTCACCATTCAGGAACATAACGACCGGATCCGGCGGGGCCGCGAGACTTCAGCCGAAGTGGCAGCCAGCACCGCAACCGAAGCCGCTGGCATTTGCCCGCATTGTGGCGCGCCAAAACCCGCGGAGGAACAGCGTTGCCGGCGCTGCAGCCTCGTCTATGAGTTCCGTCCGGGGGAAGGCTTGCAGCGCAACTGGGCCTCGCTGTGGATGCTGGGCCAAGAGCAGGGCTTGTGGCCCGATCCTCCTCCCGAGGTTGGCGAAGTTGCCTCAGAGGCTGGCGAAGTTACGGCAAAGGCTGACGAACCTGCATTGAGGATTCGCGAAGACACCGGGAACCTCGTCTCGCTTGCCGCCGAGCGCGGAGCACCCACTGATCCGGCGCGCGATTTTGCGGACGAGCAAACGTCCAGCGAAGTAAGCGCCGAGGCCGGGCACACCACTGCGGCGAGTGTTTACCTGCCCAGCGAGCGGATCCTTTCCCCTATCGTCTCGGCGCTGGCCCACGCCAGGGCTGGCACCGCCGCCGACAGGACGAACCGCACCCAGGATTCGCGCACGGGCCTTGCCAAGCGGCGCCTCGCGGACTTCGGCGCGCAACTGCGGCTGCACCGCGCCGACCTCTATTTAGGAACGGCCGTCGTCGTGGCCGCGCTGGCACTGCTGTGGCCGGCAGCGGACTCGCCGCGGCGGACCGCGCTCCGCCCGTGGGAAAGAGCGTTGGTAACGCTCGGCATCGCCGAGGCTCCCGCACCCGTAACCCATTTTCAGGGAGACCCCGGCATCGAAGTCTGGGTCGATCCGCACACCGCTCTCTACTATTGTCCCGGCGAAGAGCAGTACGGCAAGACCGCCGGCGGCCGCATCAGCAGCCAGCGCGACGCGCAAATGGACCGCTTCGAACCCGCCAGCCGCAGCGCCTGCGAGTAACGGGTGGGGCGGACTGTCCTGTTCGTTAACTGGCTGCCCGCGGGCCCGCCTGCGACTTACTTAGCGGAAACACTCAGCGGCCAGACGTCTTTATAGGCTTTGTGCCGGGCGTACAGCCAGCCGCAGTGTTGGCAGCGTTGAGTGATGTGATAGGCCGGGTCACCACTATAGCGGTTCCAGCGTTGTTGTACCCCGCTCGTGTAGAGACGGGGCTTGCCCCGTTTCTGTCGGACGTAATTCAGCATTTTTCCGCCGAGCTGCGCTCGGCTGGACGGGCGAGGACGCCCGTCCCCACACGAGCGGGGTACAGCAAGCTGAATCCGCTCCAGCTACTGGCTGTGCAGGATATAGCCTGGCTCGAGAGGAAGCTTGCCGTCGATTTTCACCACATTGACGCTGCCGTTGATGGAGTAGATATTCACTAGGCCAATCGCGGATGGATTCGAATGCAGGATTTTCAGCGCCTCGTCGTCGCTCGAAACCACCCAGAACGTCACCCTTGCCTTGTTGGCGGTGTCGATCGATTTCTTGAATTCGCCGCTGGTCAGCGATAAGAGTTTCTCGGCGACAATGCGCATTTCTGGCGACGATGGGTCGGTGAGCACTATGGTCAGATCGGGCCCATCCGGCCATTTGTGCGTGGTCTTGATCGTCTTGGCCAGGTCGGCGGCTTTTACCGCTCTGACCGGGCTGTCCTTGCCGGTCACGAGGGCGACATCGCGTGCCGCCGCGGTCTCGCCGCACACGAAAACACAGACGAGCGCCAGGACAAATGTGGGCAGCATAAGGAGCGCTTTGTATGTCAATCGCATCAGGGCCTGAACTTTCGCACAACCAGCCAGTCTTCGAGAGTGGTGTCGTAGTCGCCCTGCAAGCGCGCTCGGGTTTCCGCCGCATCGTGAGCATTGCCCGAGGCCGCCTGCAACTCGGCCAGCTTCGCCAGGGAAAAGGCATTCTCGGGATCTTCCTGCAACTCTTCGATGGCCGCGCGGGTTTTCTTTTCCGCCGCCAAGAGCGCTCCATTGGCGCCGTGGTACGCGCGCTCGACCGCGTTGCTGCGGTTGGTCTGGACCATTTTCCGCAAGCGCGCGACAGCGGCTCGGGCCATTCCGAGCTTTCCGGCTTCCGCCGCCATCCGGGCCCGCAGGCGCAAGGTGTCAGCCAATAGCTCACTGCGATCCGCCCCCGACACATGTCCGGGTCCCTGCAAAACCGCTTCCGCCTTGTCCAGATGTTGAAAGGCAGCGGCAGGGGATTCCGCCAGCAAAGCCAGGTCCTGATGGACGATACTTCGATAGTCGTTCAGTTGCAGCTTGGCCGCCTTCGTCAGCACCACAGCCAACTCCACTCGGGCTTGCTTGGAGTTTCCCTCACGGGCATAGGCGATGGCGGATTGGATCTGGCAGTCGAGCCTGAACTGCGGGGTCGATGCCATCGGAATCGCTTTGGCGTATTCCTGGCGGGCGCGGTCCTGCTTTCCCAGCAGGGCGTAAATGTCGCCGACACCCACTTGCGAAAAATAATACTTGGGATCCAGCTTGAGGGCTTCCCGATACTCCGCCAGCGACTCTTCCAGCCGCCCTGCCTTCTGCAGAATCTCGGCCAAGGAGTCGCGCGGATTGGCATCGTTCGGTTCCAACTCCACGTAGTGTTTCAAGTAAGGAATCGCTTGTTCGTACTGATGCATGCCGGCGAGGTCATAGCCCAGGGTATTCAAAGCTCCGGCGAAATTGGGGTCGACCGCGAGCGCGCGCTTCCCGAACTTGGCGGCTGCTTCGTACTCATGCTGGGCATCCAGCCAGCTCTTCAGCCTCATAGTCCAGTTCGGCATCGCGCGGATACATGGCCAGCAAATCGTTCATGGCGGCGATGGCATCGACAAAATGTCCCTCGTTCGTCGATATCAGCCACTTCACCAGGAGCTTTTCCCCGGGTATCGCGTTCTGGGAGGCAAGCCGCGCCTTCACCGCCGCTCGCTTAGCTTCCACAGGATCGGATGTCGCAAACACGATGTAAGCCCATGCCCGGGCGAAATTCGGGTCCTTCCGGGTGGCTTCCCGCCATTTCGCCAAAGCCTGCTCGGTGCGATCGTCGTAGCTGAGGTGCAACCCTTCGTCGAACAAGCTGGCGGCTTCCGGCGAACTGGTAGTGATGGGAAGGCGATCGGGATTGACTGCGGGAGTAGAGGCTGAAGGCGAGGTTTGCCCGAGCGCGCACATCGGGTCTGAGGCGAGCAACGCGCCGAAAACCACGGTTACCAAAATAGCGGGACCCCAGAAACGGCGACTGCGCAAGACAAGGTGAATCCGCATAAGAGAACTCTAGCAACCGTGCAATCCGTCCTCAACTTACGGAGGTAACGGTTTTCGACAAAAGGTTGTGGGCAGGCGAGTTTTCGCCGGCGCGCCGGTTTTCGGCAAGCCACTCGAATTTGTCAACCATGAGGAGTGGCTTTTAGTTGCCCGCGCGTTTTTTAAGTTTCCCAGCCGCCGCAGCCCGCAACCGGCGCACCAGCACCGGCCGGCGCAGCGCGGTTTCCAGTAAATGCCGCGCCGCGGCAACGTCTTCCGCCGAACGATCGAGCGCCGAGTATCCCGCCGCCCGCACCAGCACCGAACCTCCTTGGAAACTCACTTCGATCCGCGGCGGGTTTCCCTTGTCTTTATTCCTCCCATCGCGTCCAGGGAGCTTGTCGAGCGCGTTGGCCAATCGCAAAATACCGGCCAGTTGCATGGCGCTGGCGCGGTCGGGCAGTTCCAGCAGTTGCATCGCCTTTTCCCGCGGATGCGGCAATGCCCCGCGATGATAGCGCGCCACCACCGCAGCCAACTCCATTTCTCGCGCGCTCCAACCAAGGGGCCGCGCCAGCCCGCGAATCATCCGGTACGATTTCTTTTGATGATTTTCCGCGCCCTCGGCTTTGCCGACATCATGCATGAGCGCCGCCGCCTGCAGCACCGCTCGCGGGTCGGGCTCGAGGCCGAGGTTCTGCGCCGCCTTACCCAATCCAGCGCTCGTCACCAGCCCCGTATCCTTCAGCCCGTCGTACAAAAGGAGCGCCAGCCGGGCCACGCGCTGGGAATGCGCGAAATCGGGATCCAAATATCCCGCCCACACTCGCAGACGGCCCATCGCCGCCCGGCGCAGTTGCGCGCCCGACGGCAACTGCGCCCGCCAGACGCGCCATAGCGACTGCCGGCCCACCATCTTCTCGCGATAACGCGCGATCCGCCTGGCCCGCTCCACATCCAACTTCTCACGCCAGCGAATGCGGCTCTCCGCGTCCGGAAACGCGCCGATCTCGCTCGCGCCGGCGGTGGCCCACAGCACATCCAGATCGTGCACCTCGCCCAGCAGGTCCTGAAGTTCCTTCAGATCGCCGCCCCACAACGCGTGCTGCCGCGGCAGAAAATTTTCCACCGTGTAGCGGAAGCGCTTGATGCCGATGCGCAGCGCGTGCCAGCCCGCTGGCGACCGCGTCCGCAACGCGTGTTTGTGCAGAGCGCAGGCGGCCGTCCATTTTTCGAGCGCCAGATGGAGGTACACGGCGCTTCCTGGACGAACGCGCGAGGCGCGCCGCGGCAGCGTTCCGCTCCACTGCCGCCATTGCTTGCGGTCGAACTGATGGAGGTCCTTGACCGCGCGCTGCTTGCATTCGGCTTCGCGCGCGCGCACATGATCGAGCAGCTTGACGGCAACCGGATCCCGCCGCCGAATGGCTGCCCCATCCTTGCGCGTTCTTTGCGCAAGGGTGGGTGCGTCTCCCGCCGTTGACGGGTCGCCAACCCGCTCAACTTCTCGATCCACTCCTCCATCACCTGCATGTCGCGCAGCTCGCCGAGCGCCCGGAAAAGTTTCCGCCCCGCCTTCTTCATCTCTCTCCATGAAGGATCGGGATCGAGCGCCATCAATCCATCGGCCAGCGAACGGCAGCGCCGCAGGGCCACGCGCAGATCGTGTACCGGATCGGGATCGAACCCCGCTGCCGCCCGATCGCACTCCGCGAGCACGCGCTCCATCCAGGCCCGCAAACCGAGCGTCGGCTTTGGGTCCGCAGGCTTGGGATTTGGACTGATTCCCACCGTGGCTCCTTTGCTTGACAGCAACCATTGTCGCCTCTTTGCGCGGATTCTTCCACGGAGCTGTACCCCGCTCGTGTGGGGACGGGCGCCCTCGCCCGTCCAACCGAGCGCAGTCGGCAGTTGCCGTACTTTCGCGACGGGCCGCTATCGGTCCGTGGTGGATTGCGGCGGGGCGCCGACGGAGAGATCGGCGGACCAGCAATCGGCCAGGATTTTCCATGTTCCGGCGGGCTGGCGGACGAGGACGATGAGATATTTTCCGCGCTCTTCGCGGCGCTTGCCGAGGGCAACAGGCATGAGCATTTTGCAGCGTCCCAAATCGAGGGCGATTTCGCCCATAACTTCAAGGCGGAGCGATTCCATCTCGACGTTGCCCAACCCGGCTTCGAGCAGAGAGACGAGAAATTCACGGATGGCGGGCAGGCTGCGAACCGGCGGAACGCTGGGGCGGATGACGGTGGCGTCGGTGGCGTAGAGTTCGAGAAGGTCGTCAATGTGCTTGGTGTTGCAGGCCTGCGCCCAGTCCTGCACGACTTGCCGGGCGCTGGCTTCGGCGCGTCCGCCGGGCGAAGGGTTCAGAGAGCCGCTGAGCGGGAGCGCGTCCGCGAGGGGCCGCGGCCTCGGACCCGGCGAATAAAGGGATGCCGGACGGCGTTGGCTGCCCTCCTTGGCTTGGCATCTGGCCAGGAAGAAGATGATGGTGATAGTGGTGGTGAATATGATGTTGGGCGGCGGATTGCGGATGAGGAGCAGCGGCATCGCCAAGGACAGACTGGCTGGGAACTCCGCACCAGACGCAGAAGCGCGCGTCGGGCGGGAGCGCTCCTCCACAGGCGAAGCAGACGGAGCAGGCGTTGGCGGGCTCGCCGGCTTGGCCGGCAGCCGCCAGGTCCTCGGCGGCCGCGCTGCCCGACATGCGAGAGATGGCTTCGACGGCTGCGGCTACGGCCTCGGCATTCGGCTTTGGCCAGCGGAAATCGCCGGGGAGTGGAGAAGATTTTTCCACGCCGTCGCCTGCGATTGGGCCTTGAGTGGGCTGGTCGTCTTTCGGTTCAGGCTGTGGATTTGAACGATTCGGACGGTCTGTGCTCACGGCAACCTCATCGCTGACATTGTAGGAGAATTCGCGGCCCAAGGGATAGGGCGGCTGTCCCTGCGCGAGCGGACTGCAGTAACCCCGAATCCGCTGTAGCGGCGGTATTGCTCCTTTCGGTGCGTCCGTCCGCACTGCAAAAGGCCCGCGCGGGATCAGTGCGGTTGTTCGTCAAGGGAGGGATCGGCGACGATTGCCAGCAGGCGCAGAACTTCTTCGCGCTCGCCGGAATTCTGGAACATGAAGCGCACGCCCATCCCAAACCCGGGATGAATAGCCAGCACCTGACCCCTGATTCTCAGCTTTGTTTCGGCAGTGCGGACGATAATCTCCACGCCCGATTTGCGGGTAAACGTGTTTGGCATTTCGACGTAACAACCGTTCTCGCTGATATCGGACAGAGTACAGCGATTGGGTACGTCGGTGCCGAGATGGTCGACTTCGGCTCCGAGTTTGCAGGCGAAACGTGGCTCGCTGCGGCGCTCGCCGGCGTGGGTGGAGAGGGCGGGACCTTCTAACTCGGGCCTCGACTCCGGCCCCGGGCCAGGCTGTGCCGCGGGCAATGCGCTTGCCGGTTGGGCGCTATTCTGCTGGAGCCAAGCCTGTATGAGGCGGCGCGAAGTCTGGGGCACGTGGAGGAAGCGAATTCCGTTGTGGCCGCTGGCGTCCTGCCAGGCAACCTCGCCCGAAAGGCGGACGATCTGCTCCTGATCGGGAAGCGTGAACTCGAAATAGATCTTGCAGGCGCGGGGAAGCGGGTTGGGACATCGGACCAACGCTCCGCCGTCGCTGAGGTCTCGGAGAACAACGTTCATTTCGGGCGCGCCGGGACAGCCATTTTGGCGGCTGATTTGATGCGCAAGCGCGGAGAGCGGCGGCGTCCGCGGCGCACCAGATTGCGGGCGGCGCGCAAACTGATGCGGGTGCGCTCGAGAGAGAGTGGGCGATAGAGAACAAGCTGGCCCCGAGTCCGAACAAGGGGCGGGCGTTGAACTCGCTGTCGACGAGGACAATCAGCGTGCTGGCGTGGTTTTTCGCGGACTGACGCAAGCGCGCCAGGAATTCCTGGGAACTCGGTCGGCGCTATAGTCGAGCACGATGGCATCGAAGCGCTGGCTGTCGACGAGTTCCAATCCGCGCGAAATCGAGGGCACATGCTCGGCCGTTATCCCCAGCTCAGACAAGGCGGCCATGAGTAGATTGGCGGAGTCCTGGCTGGCCAGGCACGCGCTTAAATCCATAGTGACGCCATGGTAAGTGAGAATCGGTAACACCTACAAGTTACCCTTGTAATAGTTGGCGAAGTCACTTAGGGAGCCTCTAATTAAGTGTGGCGCGGACTTGCCCTGAGCGAAGTCGAAGGGGCCCTCGCCCTGTGAGAAAAAGCCGCATCTTCACAGTGCTCCTGGGGCAACGAGATACTTGTTCAGAGTTTCCGTAGGTTGCGTAAAGCAGGTAGTTCCAAAAAGACAAAATAAAAAACCCTCTCTACTGGTGCGAGAGGGTTTGCGAACTGGTTCCAGAAATATTATGCCGCGCGCACGACGTTGCTTGCCTGAAACCCCTTCGGGCCTTCGAGCAGATCGAACTCGACGGTCTCGCCTTCGTTCAGCGAGCGATAGCCGTCCGCTTGGATGGCGGAGAAGTGCACGAACACATCCTCGCCCGTGGAGCGCTGGATGAATCCGTATCCCTTCGCCCCGTTGAACCACTTCACCGTACCCTTCTCTCTAACAAGAAACTCCTTTCGCCTGGTTGCCGAGAATTATTCCTGCCGTCGCTTGCCGGTTTGCCCGAGTGACGAGCAGGAAATAATAACAGGAAGATTCCCGTTGGCAATAGTGAAATTGCGAAATTACGCTCCCGCGTCTCTACCGGGTGGTTTTCGAGTTCCGCTCGACGAAAAGCCGTAAGTATTTGATAATATTTGAGAACCCAGTGTCTTCCATCACTCCCATCCAGCCTTCCGACAAAAAAGGCGCATCCGAATTTCGCGCCTCGCCGGGCGAAAGCGTTGTCCGCTCCACCGCGCGCTATCTGCTCCGCACCGAGGTGCATACCTTCGCTTTTTCCGTCGCCGCCAACGCCATTCTGTCGTTCTTTCCCTTCCTGGTGTTGCTGATGACGCTGGTCCGCCACGTTTTCCATTCGGAAGTCATGGTGCGGCGTGGTGGAGGACCTGCTGCAAGAATTTTCCAACCTCCCTGCCGGGAGAGAGTTGGTCATTCGCAATCTGGAAGCGGATGGTCAACGCGCGGCACCGCGTGCAAGTTTTCTCCCTGATTATCCTGCTGGCTGCATTTCGTCGGGCGTGTTTTTGCCGGTCGAAGTTACGCTCAACCGCGTGTGAGTTGAGAAGAATCGTTCCTACCTGGGCAATCAGGTGATCTCGTTCGGCCTGGCCTTCGCCTGCGGCGTGCTGGCGATGTTGGATCCATCGCCCTGACCGCCGGGCCGGTCGCGCGGCGATGGAGTTCGTGCTCCGCGGCCATGGCAGCGGCTTGGTAACATGGGGTTGGATTTTTCATGGCAAAGTTGTTCGCCATTGCCGCCAGCATCGCCATTTTCTTCCTCATCTACTGGCTGCTTCCCAACGGCAAGGTCCCTCGGCCCAGGCGTGTTGCCCGGTGGCGATTATCATGGCATTGCTCTCCGAGGCGCTGAAGCAGGCTCTATATCCTCGCCCTGCCCTGGCTGAATTACGAGGAAGTGTATGGACCCATTGCTCTCTCGGTAAGCCTGATGTTCTGGGCGTTCATGTCGGCAATGTTGCTGCTGACGGGGGCCAATCTTTCGGCGCGAGGGTCTTTGCCTAATTTGTAATTGGTATTTGTAATTGGTAATTTGACGTGGCCGGAAGGGATTTTCAAATTGCAGATTACAAATTACCAATTACCAAATTACAATTCTTCCCGCTGTTTCCGTGGACGTTCGCATAAAGACTGGCCGTTTCCAGCCCGAACCTGGCCGCCGCTTTCAGCACCTCATCCCAAAATGTAGTATTCGGATCGAGCGCAGCCACGCCTATCCGGCCTTCCCCCGGAGTGTCCTTCTCTCCGGCCCACGCGACGCGGAACTCTTCCTTCTTGTGCGAACGGGCGAGGGAGATTGAGTCGCCCGGCCCCAGAGTTCCGTGGATGCCCTGAAGCTGCGCTCCGAGCCGGCTTACATTGACCGTCATCACTTTCTGATCCAAGGGACGCCCGCTGCCGTCGGTCCCGGTCAGCAGAGCCAGCAGCGCAATATCAATGCGCGCTGCGCTGCGGTGCCGAGCCGCTGCCGGCGCAGATCGTTCAGAAAGCGCTCCGCCGTCAGCGCCGCCCCTTGGCGCACCAACTCAAGCAGCGGGTCGCTGCATTCGTCATCCGATGCGGCGGACGATTTATCTGCCTGGGCCGCCCCGGCGCCTGCTTCGCCGCCTCGTGCCAGCCTGCTCTCGGATTTCCTTCCCGTCCTCTTGGCAGCCTCCCTTGCGCCCGACAAAAATTTTCGGGACCTCGCGATTGCTCATGCGCCGGCCGATGAGTTCCTCGATCTTGGCCCGCTGGTCCTGTCCCTCGGCTCGCGTGAACTCCACGCCCATTCCCGTTTGCGCGTGCGACACTCGCACCACTCCCTCCAGCAGATACTCCTTGTCGGAAGCCTGTACGTTCAACAACACCGGAGTACCGGCGGGAAATGGGGCCGCCGTCTGCAGGTCGCAAGCCGCCCGCGCTGATATCGGCCAGTCAGCCGCCGTCGGCCATCAGCGCTATGCATCACTGCCGCTTGATAGAACCGCCATCAAAGCGTCAGATAAAATATGGGATTCTCCTGAAGGCGCAGAGGCCGCAGCCTCCTCGGTTTTCCAATCAGAAGGCGCGTACTCTGTTCTCCCAGAATTTGCCGCAACGTCGAGTTGAGGCGAATAAGCAAGCCTGGGATTGCCGCCCGGTGGGACCACCTCCGCAACCCGCGCTGTGGTGTAGCGTTTCGCCGGAATGATTTCCAGCGCACCGTTATGCCGTGCGCATCTTCCGCTTAGATAGGCCGCATCCATGCGCGTTGACCAGCGTCGTGTGGCACGGCTCGGAAAACGGCGGGCGGGGTCGAGGCTCGTCACCAGCACCGGAACCTCAAGCGGCAGCCGCGTGCTGCGCCGAATCGCATGCTGTGTTTTTTCCGAAGGCCCCATAGCGTCGGCAGCCGAAAAAGTATCAAGCCTGAAAACGTCGGTCTGAGGACCGGTTGTGCCGGCGAAAAAAGATATCGAAACCGGCCGGCAACTCCGCCAGCCGCGGCCCACAAACCATGCTAGATCACAAGCCAGCCGCGGGCATGGAAATTCACCGCCGCGGTTCCGAGTTAGACGCTATGGACACGCCGATTCCGTTGCTGCGCGGTCGAGGACGAAAACCCGCCAGTTGCCAGTACCCAGCGCAGAGCCGGCGCCGGCTACTGGGTCAATTTCTCCATATGCCGGAAGCCGCCGGTGACGTAGAGCATGATTGCGAAGATGGTCCCGTTGTAGGCCATGTGCATGACAACGCTGGCGGCCACCGAATCCTTCTTCGCTCGCACCAAGGTCAGGACTATGCCCACGAGGAAGATAACGAGCACGGGGCCCCAGGCAAAACCCAATTGCGCGCCGTGCAGCAGGGCGAAGCCTGCCGCGGTCAGGAAGACGGCAATCGCCAAACCGAGGCGGCGCGCCAGCACGGGATAAAGAAAGCCGCGGAAGAAGGGAGGCTTCTTCCATCAAAGGCGCAAGGGTGACGCTGAGAATGCTGGTCGCCAAAGCTTTGGCGGGCGTGCGGAAGAAGGGGTC
>CAVYVX010000016.1:0-72897 GCA_963772155.1 uncultured Acidobacteriaceae bacterium
GCGCCGCCGGATGGAGAAACTGTCTCGTTCATGAACGGCGCAACGCCGCTGGGAACGGGGACGTTGAGTGGCGGGTCGGCTAGTTTCGCGACCTCGGCGCTGCCCGTGGGCACAACGACGGTCACGGCGGTGTATGGCGGTGACTCGAACTTCGCCGCCAGCACATCGAAGGCGGTGAAGCAGAAGGTCGGCAAAGCCACGACCACGACTACGCTCTTGTCTTCGCCGAGTTCGTCCAGTTATGAGGAGGCGGTGACCTTTACGGCGACAGTAACTCCGACGCCGCCGGACGGGGAGATTGTCACGTTTAAGGGCATAACGTCACCGAATACAGGGACGTTGAGTGGCGGGACGGCGAGCATTATGACCTCGGCGCTCAAGGTGGGCACAACGGCGGTGACTGCGGCGTATGCCGGGGACGCGGACTTTACCGTCAGCAAGTCGTCGGTGTTGAGCCAGGTGGTTGGCAAGGCCACGACCATGACCGCTTTGCAATCGTCGCTGAATCCGTCGGCTGTTGGGCAGTCGGTGACCTTCACGGCAACGGTGACGCCGGAGTACGGCGGGACGGTGAGCGGGAATGTGAAGTTCTACGATGGCACGACGCTGTTGAAGAGTGTGGCCGTGAGCGGAGGGTCGGCGGCGTTCACGACCTCGAAGCTGAAGTCTGGCACGCACAGCATCACGGCGACGTACACCGGAAGCGCGAGCTTCATCGGCAGTTCGTCGGCTGTGCTGACGCAGACGGTGAATTAGCAGGCTGCGGAAAAACTCTCATGCACGCAGGTTCTTGGGAAGGGCACGAGTTTACTCGTGCCGTAAGTTGTTGAAAATGTGTCGCGCTTTAGCGCCTGAGGTGAGCTTTTCGCACAGTGGATGAGTTTTTCCGCAGCCTGCTAGGATCGTCGGAACTACGCCCGCCCTTACGTGTACGGATAAAAAATGAAAAACAGCAGCGATAACGCGGTCAACGCCCAGAGCCCTGGACGAACGTCGCGCAATTGCCCCGACACCAGCTTGCAAAAAGGATACAAAACAAAACCCGCCGTCATGCCAATGCCAATGTTGTAAGTGAACGCCATCAGCACGATCACGCCGAAGGCTGGCACCACTTCGGTGAGGTCGTCGAACGGAATCCGCGTGATCGGGGCCAGCATCAGCAATCCCACAAAGATCAGCGCCGGTCCGTAGGCCTGCGGCGGGATGGCCGAAATGAAGGGCGCGAAGAACAGCGTCCCGGCAAAACACAGCGCCGTGACCACCGCCGTCAGCCCTGTCCGCCCGCCGGCCTCGACTCCCGTCGCGGACTCGATATAAGCGCCGGAGGTGCTGGTGCCCATCACGGCGGCGAAGGTTGTGGCCAGCGCGTCGGCCATCATCGGACGCTCGATCCGCGGCAGGTTGCCGTCCTTGTCGAGGAAGCCCGCGCGCGCCGACACGCCGATCAGCGTGCCCATCGTGTCCACAAATGCCATCACAAAAATCGTCAGCACCACCGGAAAAAATCCCCACGTGAACAGACTGTGCAAGTCGAGCTTGAAAAAAACGGGCGCGAGGCTGGGCGGCCGGCCGACCCATCCCGCCGGCGCCGGAGCGGCCCGCGTCACAAAGCTGAGCAGCGCGGTGACCAGCACTCCGCTAAGAATCGCCGCCGGAAACCGGCGCATGGTGAGCACCGTCATCAGCAGGAACCCGAAGATGGCAAGCAGCACGGAAAGCGAAGTCAGATGGCCCGGCCGGACCGGCGCGCCGGGCGATCCCATGGTGACGATGCCGGTCTGATTCAGCCCGATGAAAGTTAGAAACAATCCGATGCCGACCGCGTAGCTGTAGCGAAGTGTGGTGGGAATAGCTTCGACCATCCACTGCCGCAGGCGGAACAGGGTCAGCAGAATAAACAGGATTCCGGCCAGAAACACCGCGCCCAGCGCGCTTTGCCACGTGTAGCCGAGCACATTCACCACCGTGAACGCGATGAAAGCGTTCTCGCCCATGTAGGGCGCGATGGCGAACGGACGGTTGGCGTAGAAGCCCATCAGCAGCGTTCCGAAAATCGCGGTCAGAATGGTGGCCGTCAGCGACGCGCCCGCCGGCATGCCCGCGGCTTTCAGGATCGCAGGGTTGACGGCCACGATGTACGCCATGGTAAAGAAGGTCGTAAGTCCGGCGACGGCCTCGCGGCGGACGGTCGTCTGGTGCTGAGCGAGTTCAAAAAACCGATCAAGCCAGCGCTTCAAGTTGCCCTCGGGTGCAACGATAAGAACGACAAGATTGTACATTCACCGCGCTTCGCGCACGAATCGAGCCGGGGCATTTCCCTGTGTGACCCTGTGTCCCCTGTGGTTTTCGCATTTAACGTTGTGAACGGGCGGGTGGCCCACATCTTCGACGGGCAATTGTAGCGCACGTTGCTTGTAAGTTTCGCCAAAGAGAAAACGGGGGTGCCCCGCTCCTTGCGTTCTTTGCAAGGGGCGGGTGTGAGCGCCGTCACATTTTTGCGGGGCATTTGCGCTCACACTCTCCTCATGCCCAGAGGTCTCAGGCGGTATTAAGGGGCTGACGACGCGCACTTCATCACCTGCAGTTGTTATCAACGAAAACCTTGGCTGGACACTCCCTCGTGTCGCGATCTGTTCTTGACCATCCTGGAACAAGTGCGCCTCCGCTGCCGGTTCGTGGTGCTGGGCTACGTCGTCATGCCGGAGCATTTTCATCTCCTGATGAGCGAACCGCAGGAGGGGGACCCGTCAAAAGCGATGCAACTGGTGGGTAGTGGTGCAGTATGGCGAACTTCATTAGAGCTGTCATCTTGAAGAGTTGTCATCCTGAGCGAAGTTGCCGTCCGCGAAGCGGACGGCAACGCAGTCGAAGGACCCCTACCCAGCCAAGACTGGCAGAGCGGCGTCCATGCGTTCTCCCCGTGCTCCCAACGCCTCACAATGGGCAGACGGGCACAGTTCATGTGAACGACACCAAACTGATGCAGATGCGGATGAAACCCTCGGCGGCGTGATTGGCGCCAGTACCCCCGAAGCGAATCGAAGGATGGCGCACCACCGGTTATTTTGGTCGATGTAATAAGGCAGAACCGCGTTATACTTTCCCGTTGAAATCGTCCATCTGCCCGGAGGTGAACTCACCATATGAGCAACTACGTCTTTGGAACCAGCCTCTCCTACAATGATTATCTTCAGGCTAAGAACTTCGAAAGCGCCCTCAGAGGGGAAATATCTAGCCAGACAAGATCCATCGTTGCCTCGAATGAAGAACTGCTAAGAGAACATATCGCTATTTCAGAAGCCGTTTCTAGCGGGTTTGAACAAGTGTCTTACGACCTGCAGAAAATATCCCAAGGCATCGCTGACCTGGATTCCACATTCAGATGGGGGTTTAGCGAATTGCTGATCGCAGTCGGACGCGTCAACGATACACTCGCTGAACTGGTCAAGACTTTGAAGACACCGGCACAGACATGGGCCTGCGAGCAGTTTGATATTGCTCGCGATGCATATCGGCAAGAATTGCACCAAGAGGCGTTGGAATACCTTGACCGAGCAATCAACGGGTACGCCGGAAACACTGGCTACAAGCTTGAATACCGCTTTCACTACCTCCTCGGCGCGATTCGAATGGGAAAGTTCTCAAACCCTTGCCCGGAGGTGGTAGATCTGGCTCAAGCTGAAAGAGCCTTCCTCGTTGCTGCCAAATACGGACTCCGCGATCATCCAAAGGAGGCGGCACGGGCATATTTGGCAGCGGGCTGGGCAGCCTATTGCCAGGGGAGCATGCAGAACGCAAGACAATCTACAGAGCAGGCTATACTGCTTGATCGGGAGCTCGCGGAGGCGCACTTTCAGCTAGCCAAAATCCAGATGCATGTCGACGATCCTGCGAGCGCGCTACCGGCCCTGAGGCGTGCAATCGAACTGGATCGAGGCTATTCGATCAAAGCCGCCGCAGACGGTGATTTCAAGCGCCACGAAGCTAAGGTGTATGAGTTGATTGACATTCTTCGCCGCGAGGCAAAGGAAAAAGCGAAAGCAGCATTGGATGCCACACGACAGCTGACGATTGAGACTGAGCAGCAAGAAGTACAGGGCTTCCCACTAACTAAGTATGTGGAGATTGCACCCGCGAAGCGGGCTTTGGATGATGCATCATGGGCTACAAAGCGAGATACATATTTTGGGCACCTTGACGCTCTATCATTGTGCGGACAGGCCAGCCTAGCCTTGAGGAAGGCGGTTGCAGACTATGCAACGCGTGCGGGTGCCGAAGCTAAGCAAGGGATCTACCAACTCGATGCCCGCATCTCTGAAACGAGGCGTCAGTTCTGGCCCGAAGGATGGATTATATTGGCTTTTTACGGACCGATCCTTTTTTTTATTATCGGATGTGTTCACTGCGGTAGCGTGTATCAGGCAAACAATCGGCAAGAAGCGATAAGGAAGGAGGCCGTCAATCGCGCCTTCGACGAGCTTAGGCGGAAAGGATATGACCCCAATAACATCACCATGCAAAAAGCACGGGAGCTTGGCTTTCGGATGGAAGACCTACCACCTGCAGATACCGGAAGCACGGCACTCGGAACGTGGTTCGCATGGTTCTTTTGGGGATCGGTATTGTCAATTGGAGGTGCAGCGCTCGGGTCACGATTGAAAAAAGAGGCCTCAATCAGCGCTCTAGAAAACGAAAAATCTCGGCTCCAGCAGAGAGACGCGGAAATACAGCAGATACGAGCACCCTAAGCCGGGAATCCCCCTCATCGCGCACTTTGCGATGAGGGGGATTCCACTGCGGTGTCATGTTGCCCCGCTCCCACGAAGAACGGCATCACCTTTTTGCGGCGGCGCTGGGATGCTTGCCACAGATCGTACTGCGTCTGCATGCCGGTCCATAGTTCTGGGCTGGTGCCCAGGGCATCGGCAAGCTTGAGCGCCATGTCCGCCGAAATTCCCGCGCTGCCATTCAAGATGCGCGACAGGGCGACCCTAGTCACCCCAAGGTGCTTGGAGGCGTCTGTAACCGATCTCGTTCCCAAATACTCTCGTAGAACTCTTCCCGGATGTGGCGGATTGTGCATGCGCATAAAAACCTCTCAGTGGTAATCCCGATAGTCCACCAGCACGGCATCTTCTCCTTCAAAGGTAAACGTCAGACGCCAGTTGCCGCTGACGTCCACCGACCAGTGGTTTTCGAGATCGCCGCGCAAGGGATGGAGCCTCCAGCCGGGCGCGTTCATGTCCTTCGCGGATTTGGCGTTGTCCAGCGCGGCCAGCTGCAGTCTCAATTTGTCCGCATGATGCGGCTGGATTTTCGCCTTCGATCCGGCGTGGAAGAACCGCTCGACACCCTTGTGCCGGAAGCTCTTGATCATCGCGTATAGTGTATATTTATACTATACAGATTGTCAACCGCCGATTTTTCAACCACCTAGGCTGGGTGGCAGTCTGCTCGCACTATGAGACTCGGACTTCACGCCGCGCGGTCGCCCATTTTCGCTTTTTGTGCGCCGGAGCCTTGCCCTTGCCGCCTCTTGATGTACGTACATATTTGCCATGTTTCACGTGAAACACTGTACGTACAACGCCCGCTTGCCGGAGGGCTTGGACGGGCGAGGGCGCCCGCCCTACACACTACAACTGGCTCATCTTGGCCAGGAATTCGCTGTTCGTCGCGGCTTTGACCAGGCGCTCGATCAGCAGTTCCATGGCTTCGACCGGCGACAGCGGGTTCAGCACCTTACCCAACACCCAAATCCTGGAGATCGTTGTCGCCGAGCAGGCTGCCAGCCTGACGGAGGACGACTGGCAGTTTGAGTTCCAACACGTTCCAGACTATACGATGATCGATTTCGGCGTAGCCGTGGATGAGAATGTTGCGGAAGGCGATGATTCGCTGATATTCGCCGATCTGCGAGGCCGCTGCTGGATCGGTCCTGGCTAGTTGGGCGAGCGCCTCTCCGACGATTTCCAACTGCCTCTCGACCGCCGAGCGCAGCATGGGGTCTGCGCTGTAATCGGCGAAGCGCTTGCCTGCGACAAATCCAAGGGCCAGCTTGGCGGCCCGTGCGATGTCGTAAAGATATTTCTTCGATTCAATCCGCATAGACGAGTGTCTTGCTGGAATCGACGGCTTGGCGGAAATAGGGGTTTTGAATGGCGGAGGCAACGACCAGATCCACCGGTCGCTGAAACAGCGCTTGCAGATCTTCCAGGAGCCCGAAGTAGGCATCGGCGTATTGATCGAGGTCCAACTCCTGGAAACTCACGATGAAATCCAGATCGCTGTGCGCGGCGTCGAAGTCGGTTCGGACAGCGGATCCGAAAAGCTCGATGCGATGCACTCGGCGGCGGCGGCAGACGCGTTCCAGTTCCTGGCGCCTTTCTTCAATTAAGCGGTTCACAGCGCCTCCTCCTTACCACGTCTTGGGCGGGCGAGGGCGCTCCGCCCTACACACTACAACTGGCTCATCTTGGCCAGGAATTCGCTGTTCGTCGCGGCTTTGGCCAGGCGCTCGATCAGCAGTTCCATGGCTTCGACCGGAGACAGCGGGTTGAGCACTTTGCGCAGCACCCAGATGCGCTGCAAATCGTCTTTCGGAATCAGCAGCTCTTCCTTGCGCGTGCCCGAGCGCTGGATATCGATTGCCGGAAAGGTCCGCTTATCCACCAGCTTGCGGTCGAGGATGATTTCCGAATTGCCCGTGCCCTTGAATTCCTCGAAGATTACGTCGTCCATGCGCGAACCGGTATCGATGAGCGCGGTGGCGATGATGGTGAGCGAGCCGCCTTCTTCGATGTTGCGCGCCGATCCAAAGAAGCGCTTGGGACGCTGCAACGCATTCGAATCGACGCCGCCCGATAGCACCTTGCCCGAGGGCGGAACGATGGTGTTATAAGCGCGCGCCAGGCGCGTGATGGAATCGAGCAGGATGACCACGTCGCGTTTGTGCTCGACTAATCTCTTGGCCTTTTCGATCACCATTTCCGCGACCTGCACGTGGCGGGCGGCGGGCTCGTCGAAGGTCGAGGAGATGACCTCGCCCTTCACCGAGCGCTGCATGTCGGTGACTTCTTCCGGGCGCTCGTCGATCAAGAGGACCATGAGCACAACTTCCGGATGATTCGTAGTTATGGAGTTCGCGACGCTTTGCAGCAGCATGGTTTTGCCGGCGCGCGGCGGCGAAACGATCAGGCCGCGCTGTCCCTTGCCGAGCGGCGTGAGCAGGTCCATGACGCGCGCGCTGATATTTTCCTTCACGGTTTCAAGCTTCAACCGCGCCTGCGGATAGAGCGGCGTGAGATTGTCGAACAGTATCTTGTTGCGCGCCTCGTCGGGCGACTCGAAATTGACCGCCTCGATCTTGACCAGCGCGAAATATTTTTCGCCCTCGTGCGGCGGGCGCACCTGGCCGCTGATGGTGTCGCCGGTTTTCAGGTCGAACTTGCGGATCTGCGACGGCGACACATAAATGTCGTCCGGCCCGGGCAGGTAGTTGTAGTCGGGCGAGCGCAGGAAGCCGTAGCCGTCGGGCAGGATCTCCAGCACACCTTCGGCGAAGATGTGGCCTTCCTTCTCACTTTGCGCCTGCAGGATCTTGAAGATGAGGTCCTGTTTGCGGAGTCCGCTGGCGCCGGGCAGTTCCAAAGCTCGGGCGATCTTGGTCAGTTCGGTAATGTTTTTTTCTTTCAGTTCGGCGATGGTCATATTTACCTACGTAGATGATTTTCTTATAAGGAGGGATTTTGTTTTCTCTCGCTGGGATGGACTTCTTTGCCGCCGTGCGGGCACACGGCGGAGCTGCCTATGCAGCCCGCCGTTGTGCCTCGGCAAAGTTCTCGGGTTCGCTCAGGATGTTCTGACGTTCGGCATCGGCGATCTTGTCAAAAACATCGTTCATGGTTTCCTGGATGCGGGTGTTCGGCCTATGAAACTTGCGGGTTGCCTTCGAGGCAAGCTGGCAAAGCATATACCGGTTGCGCAAAGTGTGCAGAGCGTCAAAAACGCGATCGGAACGCATATTCGGTCTTTCTCCTTTAGAAGGAATAATTTAGGCTACGATCCCATGTCTGACCACCGCTTGATGGACGATTTCGGCCAGCCGAGCTGCAATCCGGGCCAGGTGCAAAGGGATTTGCCGGAATTACTCAAATAGATGCGCCGCCCAACCCAAAAGTTGCTCAATTCACAAGGGGTTCCACAACGCGGGCGGAGATCCATCGGGACCAGCAGAAAGCTGCTTTCGTGTCCCAAGAACATTATAAGTATAACAAACCGCTGGGGCAGGTCAAGAAGAATTTGCGGGCCAGCCGTAACCCTCCCAGCACCTCACGCAAAGCCTACGGCAGCAACTACTTAAGCGCCTTCAGCCGCGCCGACAGGCGGGATTTATAGCGCGATGCCGTGTTTTCGTGCAAAACGCCCTTCTGGATGGCCTTGTCGAGCGCCGACACGGTCTGCCGGTAGGTCTCGCCCGCGGCGGTCTTGTCGCCTTTTTCCAGGCTCTCGCGCAGGCCCCGCAGAGCCGTGCGCAGTTCGGAAGCGTTGGCCCGGTTGCGGACGGTCCGCTTCTCGGTCTGTCGGGCGCGTTTCAGCGCCGAAAAATGATTTGCCATGCGGCTTGATTACCTTTTTTACCCTGGATTGCGCCAGGAGGATATTCCGGTAGGAACCGAAACTGTATTCTACGGGAGCAGGTCGCATCGGGTCAAATAGATATAGATTCGCCCAGCCCGCTCGAACGCCTGAATGTACTCATCAACTCTTCCACCCCAATCGTCGTGATGGAGACGGTCGAAGAAGTCCGCGGGCTTTCACTGGTACGTGCGGCTTGCCTCCAAGTGCGTAGTGATCCGGCGCCATCGCCCAGCACCGGGGATTACCGGTGCGCAAGCAGAACGCGCACCAGGATCGCATTATCCACGCGCACGATCAGCCTCGAAAATTTTTCCTTGCCAACATTTTGCATGGCCTCGTAGCGCGGGTTGAGCGCTTCCACGTTCACGCGCAGCGGCGTCTTGGCGTCCTTGGGCACATCGAAGCTCACGCGGATGTCGGGCTGCCCGTCGCCATCCACGTCCACCACGTCAGAAACGTGGGGTGGCAGCGCGCTCACCGGTTTCCAATCAAGCTGCACGAATGGCTTTTCGAGTTGCAGCATGTGTGGCGATACCGGCCGGTGAATGCCGATGGTGTAGCCGGCGGCCTGGATCGTGCGCACCGTCGGTCCGCCGGAGAACACCTCGTCCACGTGCAGTCCCAGGCTGGCAAACCCTTTTGTGAACGCTCCCATCAGCAGAAAAGGTACCAGCACTGCCGCGAACACGGTCATTCCCGCTGCCGTGTAGCCCAGTTTTGCGGGTATTGTCATTCGCCCCTCCTAGCCGCGCTCCAATCAAATGAAGACATGCAAAATGGTCGCAAGGCCCTGCACAATGATGCTGCCGCCGAACATAATGGCCATACCCCAGGCACCGTACAGCAGCAGCAGTCGCGCGCGTTCCGGATGGCTTGCGACTTCCGTCCCTTTGATGTGCCACACGGCAGCGTCTTTCGGACAAACATCCACGCACGCGCCGCACTTCATGCATGACATCAGGGTCTCGCCCTGCGCGATGGATTCGTCCGTCAGGGACATGGTCGGGCAAGCGGTCTTACAGAGTACGCAGGGCGAGCAGCGCGTCTTGTCGATCTTCACGTCGAACACGCTCGTCTTGTTGAAGATCGATTGGAACGCCCCGAACGGGCAAAAAAATGCGCACTGGGTTCTCTTCTTTGTGAGCAATGGCAGCACGATCACCAGTCCTGCAAACAACATGATAAAGATGCCGTTCTGAACCATCCCCAAAGTGTTGCGGGCCGCCACGTATTCCGACACCGCCTTGAAGGGGCAGAGCCACATGCAGTAAACCGAATCGAACAGGGCCAGCGACAGCAGTGACATGGCCAGCAATACAGCCCATGGGCCGTAGCGCCAGCGCGTGTCAATCTTTTTCAGCTTCGCGCGCTTCGTGACCGATGCCATGCCTTCTTCTATTCCGCCGAAGAAGCACAAATAGCTGCACCAGCCCTTGCCGACCACAATCGTCATCGCCAGCCACAAACCCGCCATGGCCGCCATTCCCGCGCCCGACATGCCTCCACCAGGCAAGATCGAACCGGGGAACACCACCGTCTTGGTGAGCGCCGCTGGCAGGATGAGCAGTGGAATCGGCAGGAAACAAAATGGCGTTCGGCCCGCGATCATCTCTTCGATCGGGATGCCCATCGTTCCCCGCATCGCTATAACTTGGTGGATGAAGCCCACCGGGAACAGCAGTCCCATCGCCACGAAGAACCAGCGGCGCCAGCGATAGGTGGTCCGCGTCCGCATCATCATGAAAAACAGCGCAATCATGAAAACCGCGGTCATGACGATGGCGATCTGAGCGGCCGATCGGGTTGCCGAAAACGAATGCTTAAACATGAGCAGCGACCAGAGTGCGATCGGCAAGGTCAGCAGAATCGAGTTGCCCGCACTTCGGGGCGCGGTTTGTCGTAGCTGGCGGATTCGAGCTTCAGTAGCCATGCACCTTTCTCCCAATCAGCATCGCCAATCCCAGATAGAAATAATAGAGGGCAATGAGAACCATCGCCATCCGTGCGACGGTGGTCACGGCCTCGTTGCGCCGGACGCAACCCAGGCTTAGAAATGGAAGAAACCACATGGAAGTTCCAACAAAAAATACCGCAAAAAAATAAAGGGCCGCGGCAATGCTTCCCAACTCAGCCGCCCTCACACCGGCGGCCACAAACGGAGGGCAAAGACTGAAGCCAGTCAGGAAGCCCAACGCCGCCGCACCGGATACGCCTCCTTTTCTCGCCACGCCAATGGTCACAAGCTCTGAACCCGAGCACGACTGGGCACAAGCGTGCCCAACCGAGTACGCGTACCAGAGCAGCACACACGCGAGCAACACGTGAACCACGCCAGCCATTGGCAGACGCAGTGCCGGAGGAAACGATATCAGGGTGCCGAGTTCCCAGGCCACGACGGCAAACAGCAGGTATCCAACAAAGCGCGCTCCCAGAAAGCTGCAGAGATAGCGGGTATTCAGCCGTATGCCCGCCCGCTCTGCCAGCAAAGAAGGAACTACTACGGGTCCACACGAAGCCATGCAAGCAGGTCCGGAGGCCAGCCCCAAGGCCAACGCCTCGCCGAATATGGAATACGCGGCCACCGCCCGGATCCTAACATTGCTCACTTCGCCCCGTCTGTGACGTGCGGACGGCTCTGGTCCAATTCCAAAGACGGCGTTCTTCTATCCCGCTCGCCGCCAGTCGCTCTCCCTCCCCATTGACTCGCCCGCCCGCGCTACGCTGAAATCAAATGGTTGGTGCCCGCCCCGAAATCGCGCCCAGCTAAACCTCAGACTTCATTCCGCGATCCCCGCCGCACGTCGTGCTTCGCTCCACTGGTCCGTCAAACCTAACTCGGCGATCCACTTTGCCAAATAGGAGTGGTCCAGCGCGTCCCATCGCGCTCTCAAGATGGCCGCTGCGTCTTCAATTTGCCGCCGCGACTGCGCCAGCTTTGCCCATTCGAGCTTCGAGATGATGACGTCCTCGGCGCTCGCGACGACGAGGTGGACGTCGTGCAGATTGACACGTTGGCGACGCCTGAATTCCTCCTGACTGAAGGCCCGCGATTTGCGGAGGATCAAATCGATCTTCCAGCCCGTTGCCAGGTCGATCACATTGAACATGGACTGACGCTTGTGGGCTTCCAGGGCCGATTCCAAGTCGGCGTAGTATTCGTTGCCCGATAGCGCCTCGACGAATACCCGCAACTGCGCGGGAGTGGCTTCGATCACGAGATCAATATCCTGTGTGGATCGCGGAGCGCCATAGTGGGCGCTGGCGAAAGAACCGGTAGAGCATGTAGCCAATGCCAGCTTGATCGAGCGCCGTGGTGATTCGTCGGAATACGTCCGGAACACTCATCTTAGTCCGGCCATAGCAGCCCGGCCGGCAACGGCGCCGGGAGGAATGCCAGCCTTAACAGTTCCCGCGCGGCCTGCGCCTCCGTCCACTCGGGATGGTCTCGCCGGATCCCCTCCTGCGCCAGCTCGCGGGCGAACAAGCTCATCTCGAACGCCAGCAGCAGTCGCTGCTCCCCCGACATGGCGCTCTGAATCTGAAGCTGGAGGCTTGCGCCGCCGGGCTTGTGTCGCTCATCGCCATGGGCAGATATTACCACGCTATCGCTGCAATTGCCAGACTCATGTCCGCGCAAACATCTCAAGAAGCGTGGCGGAAACATCCTGCGCGGTCTTTGCCGAGACCTTTCCCAGCCTCCGCACCAATCGCTGCCGGTCCACGGCGCGGAGTTGGTCCAGCGCCACCTGCCCTTGTTTTCCCTGAAAACGTACTCCTATGCGCGTCGGGTACGGCCGCGTGACCGTGGTCATGGGAGCGATAATGACGGTCCGCAGATGCCGGTTCATTTCATCGGGAGAGACGACCAGACAAGGCCGCGTTTTCTGGATCTCGACTCCCTGCGCCGGATCGAGCGTCACCAGCCAGACCTCGTCTTGTTGCGGTGGGCGATGTGTCGCACTGTGCGGCGCGCTTACCACCGCCATTCCTTGCGGTCGAATTCATTCGCTGCCGCGCTCTCCAGCAAGAGTCTCGTCTTCTCCAGCATGGCCCGACGCGCGGAAGGCTTCGCCCCACCCTTGCCGTGCCCGCCGCTCCGGAGATACGATCAAGCGGTCGCGCTCGACCCGCACTTCGACGGTCTCGCCGAATCCGCATTGCTCGATGATTGGCTTTGGTATGCGGATGCCACGGGAATTGCCGATTTGAACCAGTTCCGTTCTCATGCCGGGAACACCTCTGTAATTACATTGTAACCACGGTATATTGATTTAGCAATGGCCGCCAGGATGGTGCGCTTTTGCCACAGGTGGCCGGCGCCGCCGGAAAACGGCTTCCTGTATCTGACGCCATGCAGGCTGGCAACCTTGAAACCTGACGGCGAACCCTCTACACTAAAGCGTGTTTCATAAATATCCATCCGGCCGGAAGGCGCGACCCTCAGGGGCTAAAGCCCGCATTTTCCTGGTCCTAAACGGCACCCTTCGGCTTCCCCCTCGACTTCGCTCGGGGCTTCGGCAAAACGGGCAGGCTCCTGAAGCCGTGCCCTACCCAAAACCAATTTATGAAACACGCTGTTACAACTTTCCACCCCACCACATAATACTCGCGCCCAACAAACCGGCGCGAGGAGGGTCCATGCATCGTTGCCGTTCCGGTTTTCTTCTTTGGTTGGCGATGGCGTTCGCCGCCGCCCTCACCGGCTGCCTGGGCAAGAGCAGCAACAACTCCGGCAACGGGGCCGTCACATCCGTTTCCCTGAGCCCCACCCTTAACGCATCCATGGACGTTGGCGGCACTCTGGTTTTTACCGCCGCCGGCAAGAATGCCGCCGGCAAAGCCGTCTTCGGCGTCAACATTCAATTTGTCGTCAAGAGCGGCAGCATGGGCGCTCCGGCGCCAATATCGATCGTCAACAACGGGTCCGGCAGTGGCAGCGCCTGTGCCGGCGCCTGGGACACCGCCGGCGCCATTTGCAGTCCGGGCACTCCCGGAATCGCCATCGTGACCGCTGTCATCGACGGCGTCAGCAGCGCACCGACCACCGTCTATGTCCACCAGCACATTGACCACATTGAGATCAGCCCCATCACCCCGCAGGGTCCGCCGCAGCAGCAGTACGCCTGCTTCTCGCAAGGTAAATACTGGGACTACCAAGCCATCTCCTACAGCGAAATTGCAGGCAAAAAAGTGGACATCTCCAGCAGCGTCGGCCCCGTGAGTTGGTCGTCGACCAACGCCGGAGTGGTCACGACGACTGCCCTGTACAACTCAGACCAGCCCACCGTGCTGAACCAGGTCCAGGCCACCGCCAACACGCCCGGCATCACCCAGCTTTACGCCAGCGTCTCCGGAGTCACCAGCAACCTCTATACGTTCACGACCTGCCCGATCCAAGCCATCTACCTCCAAATCGGGGGCCAGGACCAGGCCGGGAACTCGATCGTCGTCGACACCGGAGGCAGCGTGGACGTAACGGCCATTGCCGTCGATACGCTGTGCGGCATAGCCAATAGCACCGCCTTGACCACAGTGCCCCTCACCTGGAGCACGACCAATCCTGAGGTGATCGCCTTCGGCAGCAGCAAAGGCACCTCGACAAGCAACTCTGCTGCCGCTGGCAGCAATGCCGGCGGCGCCACCCTCACCGCTTCTTGTACTCCTCCAACCTGCAATATCGGGCTGCCCGGACCGACGCCATCCGGACAACTTGTACCCAGTCTCCCCATCTACGCCAGCAACTACCAGGCCATCTCCAATCCTCCCGCCGGGACCTGCCAGTTGCCCAACATGACGCACGGCTATGGCGCGATCTCGGTTGATGTAGTATTAGCCGCGGACGCCAAGACACCGGTCTACACCGCCTGGGCCGCGACCACCGGCTGCGCGAACGCCCCTGGCTGCGCCAGCGCGCTCTTCTCCGTGACCCCTGGTACCACTCCCATCGGCTCCACCATTCTGACCCTGCCGCGCACTCCCAATTCCATGATGTTCAACCATGGGTCGTCGCCGCGCCTTTACATCGGCAGCGATCAGGGTCTGATGTATGCGGATGTCGGCAAGCTCTCGGTCAACCTCATCTTCAACGACGCAACCTCCTGCAACGTTGTCTTGTGCGGCCAAGTGCTCACCATCTCGAACGATGGCAACCTGGTCGTCGTTTCCGACACCGTTTCCACCCCCAGCCAGGTCTACATCTACAACGGAGGCAGCACCACTGCCGCTCCCGTCGACCTCATCCTGTCGAACTCCGGCGAAACCGCCACCGCCGCCGCCTTCTCGCCCGACCAGTTGAAACTCTTCATCCTCACCAACCAGGGCAATATGTACGTCTACTCGACGGTCGACGCGCTGGCCCCAGTTAAGCTCGCGGCGTCGGCGGCCGATGTCGAATTCTCGGCGGATGGCAGCTTCGCCTATGTCGCGGGCTCGCCCGCCGGTTCGGTGTCTGCCTATTCGACTTGCTCGACACCCAGCGAGGCAAGTGTGAACATCGCAAGTGTCGCAACCTCAAGCACGCTGCTGAAGATTTTTCCGTCGCCTGTCATCCCGCCACCTTCAACTGCCGGTCAGGGGGGCTACTCAGGGACAACGCAGAACATCGTCGCTCTCGAACAACCGAATGCGGGCGCCAAGCAGGGCACTTCCGTCGGGATCTTGACTGCGGAGTTTACGCAGGACCCGATATCTTACAGCGATCCGCTCCAGCTCACTTGCAATACTCCGTCGGTCAGCCTCACTGCGGCCCAGTCCGTCTATCTCGGCCAGGGCACTTTTACTCCGATCTATTCGCAGCTCGTCGCCGATGGCAGCGAACTCCTCATCGTCGCCAGGAATGTCCCGACCGTGCTTCTGTTCAATGTGAACAGCGGAGCCACGACCTCCGTCCCGCTCTTGCGGCAAAACTTCGGCAGCAGCTACCCCTTCGCCGCTTCCGCCTCCACCGACGGCAGCCAGGTCTTCGTCGCCGCTTGCGATCGGTTTGAGAACAACGATCCCAACCAAGCCTGCGTCGCAGCCTCGGTGCACATCGTCAGCACCGGCCTGGGCAGCACCGATCCAGTCGATTACCAGCAAGTCCCCTATGTCAACGTCAGCGACGCCAACGACACCAATATGTGCAACAACGGCGGCATCTCCGCAACCCAGTGCCTCCCCAATCTAATCGCCATTGAGCCGCAGTGATTAGAGTGGGACCAAAGTCGCTGTATCCCGCTTTGAAGGGGCGCGGCTTCAGCCGCGCCGTAAGGAGCCTATTAAGTTTTGTCATCCCGAGCGACCGGGGTGGGGGAGCGAGGGATCTGCAATTCGCCCGCAGCAAAATTGCAGATTCCTCGCGCCAAAACCGGGCGCTCGGAATGACAATTTTTCTCTTAATGCGTGCATCCTTCCCACTGAAGTGTCACTATAATGCGCGATCCTCAATAAGCTCCCCCTTTTTCGTTTTGGATTTTGGCTGATCGCGGCGCGTGCGAGCGGCACACCCGAAGCCGCGGCAGCGGAAGAGGGCCGCGAGCTGTCTCTACTCCCCGACTTGTTTCCCCACGCTGTCCAGCACGCCGTTGATAAACTGCACCGACTCGGGCGTGGAAAACTTGCGCGCAATCTCCAGCGCCTCGTTGATCACGATCGCGTGCGGCGTCGCCGGATACCCCAGGAACTCGGCCACCGCTCCGCGCAGCACATTGCGGTCCACCGCCGCCATCCGGTCCATGCGCCAGTGTTGCGCGTGCTTCTCGATCAGCCCGTCGATCTCCGCCAGCCGGCCGCTGGCCACGCGGAACAGATCGTCGGCAAACCCGCGCGCTTCTTCCTCCACATTGCCCCGCTCGGCCCAGAACGTCTGCCGCACAAGCTCCGGCGCCTGCTTGCCCATGTCCGCCTGAAACAGCATCTGCAGGACCAGTTCGCGGGATTTGCGCCGAGTGCCCAAGATCAGTTGTCAGTGGCCAGTGGCCAGTTGTCAGTAAAACCTAGAATTCCTTTTGGCTAACACCAGTCTACAGGACAGTTGGATTGCGGACGGACAGCGGATTGCCTGTCACGAGCGTGATTTCCGTTTCTTGGAAGCAGGAGTTGTCCTTCCCTTCCTAACGCCTGGGACCTGAGACCTGGAGCCGGTTTTACTGGCAACTGGCCACTGGCCACTGGCAACTTCCTGTAGATTCGCCATCTCGATGGCCGCCAGCGCCGCTTCGGCGCCCTTGTTGCCCATCTTCAATCCGGCGCGATCAATGGCCTGCTCCAGCGTGTCGCAAGTCAACACGCCAAACGCATGAGGTACGCCCGTCTCCTGCGCCGACTGCCCAATGCCGCGCGTAACTTCGTTGACGATCACGTCGTAGTGCGCCGTGTCGCCGCGCAGCAGACAGCCGATGCAAACGATGGCGTCGTATTTCTTCGTTTCGGCCAGCGTGCGGGCCGCCAAGGGAATCTCGAACGCTCCGGGAACCCGCGCCAGCGCAATGTCTTTCTTCTTCGCGCCCGAGCGCAGCAATCCGTCGTAAGCGCTCTGGAAGAGCCGTTCGGTGATGAAAGAGTTAAAGCGAGAGACGACGATAGCAAACCGCTTGCCCGTAGCGCCGAGACCACCCTCGATGGCCCGGACCTCCGGCTCGGGAATCGTTTCGAGTTTTATTTTTTCTTTCGTGGCTTTTCTCCTTGGCCTGCTTGGAAACGATATATGAATCTTCCGTAGAGACGCGGCTTGCCGCGTCTCCGTCGGCGTGCAAAGAAGACGGGGCAAGCCCCGTCTCTACACTCACCTGCCCTTAAACGTCGCCGCCCGCTTCTCCAGAAACGCCGCCGTGCCTTCTTTCTTATCTTCGGTGGCGCAGCAGACGCCAAACAAAGTCGCCTCCAGATACAATCCTTCGGCCAGCGTCATCTCCATCCCTTTGTTGACCGCCTCCATAGCATACTGCACCGCCAGCGGCGCATTGGCGACGATCTTCGCCGCAATCGCCTCGGCGCGCGGAATCAGATCCGCCAACGCCGTCACTTCATTCACCAAGCCAATGCGATGCGCTTCCTGCGCCGTGATCGGTTCCCCGCAGAGCGCCATCTGCATGGCCAGCCCCTTGCCCACCAGCCGCGGCAGCCGCTGCGATCCGCCATATCCCGGAATAAGTCCCAGCTTCGCCTCGGGCAGCCCGAACTTCGCGTTGTCGCTGGCGAGGCGCATCGTGCAAGCCAGCGCCAGCTCGCATCCGCCGCCCAGCGCAAAGCCGTTAATGCAAGCAATCACCGGCTTGCCCAGATTTTCGATCAGGTCGAGCACGGCCTGCCCCCGGTGCGCAAACTCCTTGCCAGAGACCGCGTCCAGCTTCGCCAGCGCGCCAATGTCGGCGCCCGCAACAAAAGCCTTCTCGCCCGCGCCAGTCAAAATCGCCACGCGGATCGCGGCATCGTTCCTGATGTCAAGAAACGCCGCCCCCAACTCTTCCATGGTGGCCAGGTTGAGCGCATTGAGCACCTTCGGCCGGGTGACGGTGACGTAAGCGATGGAGTTTTTCTTTTCGAGAAGAATGTTTTCGTAGGTCATAGAAGTTAAGATCACTTGATCAGTTTGAGACGGCGCATCTCGGCTTCATTCCATCCGATATCCGCGAGCAAGGCTTTCAGCAATTTTGGGCCGTATGTCTTGCGGGGATGGTAGTGAATAACGATGCGTCTGGTTGGATTGCCCGTTTTGATGTAAGCGATAGTTGCGCCGGCACTCGCGTGGTCTTGTTGATAGCCGTCTCTTATTAGAGCGGCGATCAGCTCGTCCGCAGTGCGGGATTTTAGCTGATTCCAGACGTGCTGTGGGAAGGCCATTGCAGTTCAAGATGACGCAAAAAGGCCCCCGGAGGAACCGTTGGGATTTGCTCCTCGCGGTCTAGCGTGCAATCCGGCCCAATCGGCAAAGGCTCTCCATGCGCCGCGAGAGAGTCCACATACACGCGCGCCGCTTTCGTGGCGTTGCGGAGAGCTTCATTCTCCGTTTTTCCATCCACGTGCAGACCTTTGAAAGCAGGGCAGAAGGCATGGAACGAGCCGCCGTCCGGCTCTACTATAACGGTGAACTTCAGCCGCAGGCGCACAGCCGTGGCTGGTTTCCGAAGAGCGCGTTTCGCTGCTGTGGTTCTCACGCCGGATGCCCCTTTCCCCAAACTTTTATGATACTCCGCCTTCTTGTTCGTGAACCAATCGCCGCGGACATAAGCCGACTGCCCCATCTTTGCGCGTTCTGTGCGCAAGGGTGGGTGAACCGAAATCGGGACACGGGCCGCTTCAGAAGTCAGCGAAGAGGCTCAAGCAGGAGACGACCCTGAAATCCCACCCTTCAAAAAACGAAGGGTGTGGCACCCGGCCCGGCTTGCCCCGACCCTCACTTGAAACACGGTCCCACGTGTCCAGTTATAAGGGGTGCACTACACCTCAGTCCTGGCGCCATCAGTCGAAGATGAAGATGGCCGCCGCGATCACGGTCGTCCACAGGCCGCGTTTATCGCCTACCGCCGATTGCGTCACGTTGGCGGTGCGCACGATCTTGTTCGAGATGCGATAGATTTCTTTTTTCTCGTCCCAGGAGCGATCGGAATCGAACTCCACGTTCAGCGTGGTGGCCAGCATTTCGGCGGCAAGTTCTTCGGCGTAATCCCCGGCGGAGTCTTCGGTCTCGCCGAAAGAATGGTGCTCGCTCAGATATCCGTAGGTGGTGCGATCGGCGGGGATGGCGACGCCAATCGAAGAGGCGAGCAGGCGGTGCGGTTCGTGGGTGGAGTTTTCGGCGACCACGGCGAAGACGACTTCTCCGGGGTACAGATACCTGAGTCCCTGCGAGCGCGGGATCAGCTTGCAGTTGGGCGGAAAGATGGAAGAGACACGAACCAGGTTTTGCGCGGCGATGCCGGCGTCGCGCAAGGCGAGTTCGAAAGAGGTGAGGCGCTCGCGATGTTTCCCCACGCCTTTAGTGAAGAAAATCTTCTTGGGAACCATGTCCTTGCCCAATTCATTTGCCTCCAGGAACGTTCCAATTACCCGAGAAGAAAAAATCTAACACAGCGCTTTGAATAGAGTGTGAAGAAAAACGGACAAAGGCCAAATTTTTCCTACCACCGCCCGCTTGGCGGTCACGGCGCCGGCGAAAATGAGGGCGCTTCCGTAAAGTTCAGGCCGCGGACACGCGGATTTTGCCCGCCGCCAGCGGGATGAGCGCCGGTTTCACCAATTCGCGGAAATCGGCAAACTTCATGCGCACCAGTTCACGATGAGAACCCGCGTTGAAGGCGATTTCCTTGTCCTCGGCCAGAGACTGGTCGGCGAAAACGTCCATGCCGTAAAGATTGCCGAAAGGCGGCATGGACCCGGTTTCGCAGTCGGGAAAACGGTCGCGAAATTCCTCCTCGCCGGCCAGTTCCACCGACTCCGCCGCCAGATATTTCTTCAGCCGGCATAAATCCACGCGGAGCGAAGCCGGCACCACCGCCATGGCCAGACGGCCATCTACCATGACCATGACAGTTTTCGCCAGTTCCTTACCCGGCGTGTGGGTGAGGGCGGCAATTCCCTGGGCCGTGTAGGCCACCGAATGCGAAATTACGAGGTATTGAATGCGGTTACGATCCAGGAACTCCCGCAGCTTGGAAAGAGGCACAGACACCTCCCGTCCGGCCCGCAAGCAGGATGGACTCCGAAGGACTGGCGAAGCCCGCTCCGCGGCCGGCGCCGCATCCATTATGCGCTCTTCGCAGGTCGAAGAACCAGCGAAATTTCATCGGGGGCCAGCGATACGGCCAAAAGGGGGAATAAAGCGCGGGGCAAGAACTGGCACAGGCGAGCCAGGAATGTTCACTTTTGGCCGCGCAAAACTCGCTGTTCCGGGAAACGGCGAGCTTCAATTTGTCACCCTTACGCGGCTTCTTTCGTGACCAAGGCGGGCGCGGCTTCTCTCGCCGGCGGCCCCACGATCTTCATCTCGCGCCAGTCGTAGCTGAACTCCCTGCCGCAGTCCAGGCATGCGACGTAGGTGCCCGTGCGCTGGGCCGCCGGAGTGCGGCGCGTACCGGCGCGCACCGTGAGCGGAAAACTGTAGCGTGCGTGCCGGCAACCGAACATAGCGTCGATCAATTTTGCAAACATTGTGTACCCCCCACGGAACAGAAGCGATGTAACTTGTTCGTCCCCTTCGCCTGTATGTTTAGGCGAATCCCTACTTATTTAGATTCGAGTCGTGCGGGAAAGATTCGCGGCCCCGGCGGCATATCGGCTGTGCCTCCTGGACGTTCCAAAGTGAAGCGATTGCCAGCATTCACCGGAACGGAGCGGCAGAAAAAGCTGGGAGAATCAAGAGGAGCGCAAGCGGCGAGCCTGGAGTTTAGCTGCTTCCATGCTCCGGCTTCTTGTGCCCAGAACACTTCTTCATGATGGCCGCCTGCAGCCGCGTTCGCAGATCGTCGGGCAATTCGTACAACTCCGAGTTGCGGTAGATTTCGATGGTTTTGCGAGTGGTATCGCAGACCACGTAGCAGTTGTGGCACCAGGCCAGGTGGCCGTCGAGTTCGGCCTTGGTTTGGGCGTCCAGCGCGCCGTCGAGATAATTGGTCAGTTCGTTGAGGAAATCAGAGCACTTCACTGGTCGCCATCTCCACTCGCCCGTTTCTGAAAGTACTGGCTGAGCCGCTCGCGCAATTGCAGGCGCGCGCGCAGCAAACGCGATTTCACCGCCGGGACGCTCAACTCCAGCGCCTGCGCCGTCTCTTCGGTCGAGAGGGCCTCCACGTCGCGGAGCACGAACACCGTCCGGAATCCCGCCGGCAACCCTTGAATCGTACGCGTCAGAATGTCCCGCAACTCCGCCTGGTTGTACATCTGCTCCGGATTGGGGCTCCAATCCGCAACCTCGCGGGGAAGTGAGTCATCCTCGGTTCTTATTTCTTCATCCAGAGAGACCGTACGTTCCGGCTTTCTCCGGCGCAACTTCATCAGCGCTTCGTTGACCGCAATGCGCACCAGCCAGGTATAAAACTTGGACTGTTCCTGGAATTTCGCCAGGTTCCGATATGCCTTGAGGAACGCCTCCTGCACAACGTCTTCGGCGTCCTCGCGGTTCTGCGTAATGTGCTGGGCGATGCGGAAAACGTTGCGATCGTAGCGCCGCACCAGTTCTTCAAACGCTTGATCGTCGCCGCGCTTGGCCCGCCGCACCAGCGCCATTTCTTCGCTGACCGGTGGCTCTACGTTTTGTTGGATGGTCCCCATGGGTGATTTGGTGCAGATTATTCCGGCCCGCCGGCAATATGCCGTTGCTATTGTACTTGGTGGGCACCGTTTTCTGCGCGTTGTTTTAGAAAGTTCTCAGTTCCCAGTTCTCAGTTCTCAGCAACCACATTCGGAACATCCGTGTCTGGGTACTGGGTACTGGGCACTGGGTACTGAGAACTGGGTTCTGAGAACTAAGAACTGAGAACTGAGAACTGGGTACTGAGGGGCTCGTACCAAGGTGTACCGGAGCCGCCCGCAAACGCCCATATAATTACAGCTTGGAAGAGTTACTCTCTTCGTCCCCCAAGAAAATCGGATCGCGGAGCTTTAATGAAGGAGCGGGGTTGGATTGAACCCATTGTGGAACGTGTGGTGGCCCAGGTTTGGGACAGCCATGCCGCCCCACTGCGCACTGAGATTGTCCGCCGGGTGATGGAGGAGATCGCGGCCCAATCCGCGATTGCCCAGGCAAACATCGCCGAACCAGGCACCGGCGCGGCTGCTGCGGACCGTCCGGCAGAGTTAGCGCGGGCGGTGGCAGAAATCCAAATGGGCGGGTCGCAACGGGAAATCCTGTGCGCCTTGCTCGATACCTGCGCCCGCTATGCGGCCCGCGTTGCCCTCTTTATCGTCAAGGGCAGCCATGCCACGGGATGGCAAGCGCGCGGCTTCGCCAATAACCAGGCGGTGAAAGATTTCGTTCTCGATGAAGGCGCTCCGGCGATTGCCCACGCCATCGCCGGGTGCGTGCCGGCGAGCGCGCCGGCCGCCGATCTCGACGCCCATTTCCTTAACCAACTGGGAACGCCAGCCAGCGGCGAGGGCCATATTCTCCCCTTGATTTTGAAGGGCAGAGTCGCCGCCCTGCTCTACGCCGACAGCGGAACCGAAGCGCACGGCCCGCTCGATGGCGGATCGCTCGAACTGCTGGTGCTGGCGACGAGCGCCTGGCTCGAAGTGATCGCGCTCCGCAAGAACGCGCACCAGCATTCGCCGGCCGCAAGTCTCCCGTCGGACAGTCATCGCTCGGACAGTCAGGATGTTCCAGCGCTGCCCACGGAGCCGGCCTCTGAAGATTCCTCCGCCGCTCGGCATGTCCCTGGCCAGGCGATGGTCGCAGCGGCCTCAGCATCGGCGCCAGCGGTTGAGGCTGCGGCGATGGCCGTCGAATCCCAGAACGCGCCCGCCGAGCCGCTGCCCCTCGCTCCTGCGGAGACCGAGGCCGCACCTGGGACGCCGTCCGTTTCCTCCATTTCGCCCGAGCATCGGGAGGTCCACCGCAAGGCCCAGCGCTTTGCCCGCCTGCTGGTCGATGAAATCGAACTTTATAATCGGGCACAGGTCGCGGAAGGCCGGAAAAACAGGGACCTCTACGACCGCCTGCAAGACGCCATCGAAAAAAGCCGCGTGACGTACCACGAACGTTACGGCAACACGGTGGCGGGTCCCGGCAATTACTTCCAGCGTGAAATAATAAGAAGTTTGGCGGAAGACGATCCGTCCATCATGGGTGCCAACTTTCGGCAGTAAGCAGGATTTGCGTGCGCCGTTTTGCAGGTGTAGTTTTCGCTGGAATTTTCTTTCTGCTCCGGCCCGGTTTTTTGCCGCCCGCAGTCGCCCAATCCCAACCGTCCGTAAAGACGGGGCTTGCCCCGTCTCCGGCGGCGAGCGCGCCCGCCAAGAGCGCGCCGGCTAAGACTAAATCGGCCAAGACTAAGTCGGCAACGGCCGCGCCGGCTAAGACCGCGTCGTCCGCGCGCGCGCCAGTGAAACGGACAGCTTCACAAAAGACCGCCACTCCCGTCGCCAAAGCTAGGAAAAAGCGCAAGCCCGTGTCTCCGCGCGTGCGCCGCGTGCGGCGCGCCTTTGTTGCCTCCGCCAATCTTCGTTCCATGGCGCAGCAGTTGTTGCAGGACCGCACTCCCATCGCTTATGCCGGAGTAGAATCCTACGCGCGCCGCCACCCCAAGGAAGACGCCGGCGCCCTGGCCTGGCTCGCCATCGGTTACGCGCGCACGCTCGATCGCGACTATGCCAAGGCGATTGATCCTCTCAACCGCGCCAAAGCCGGCGCCAGCGAACTCGGAGACTACGTTGCCTACTACCTCGGCGACGCCTACCTGAAAACGGCGCACAATGCCGAGGCGCTCGCCACGCTGGCCGATTTCGGCAAGAATTTTCCCGACTCGCTTCTGGTCCGCGATGCCCACCTCGTCTATGCGAATGCGCTGATCGAGGAAGGGCGCGCGCCCGAAGCTGCCGCCCTGCTTGAAAAAGACCGCGCTCCCGTGCGCAGCGATCTGGAATTTGTCATCGGTCGCGCCTACGCCGCCGCGGGCAACACTCAGCGGGCCGCGAGCGCTTTCCGCAACGTTTACTTCAACCTTCCCAACAGCGTCGAGGCCGATGGGGCGGGCGCGGAGTTGCGCAAGCTCGCGATTTCCGGCTCGGTCGCCGAGCGCCGCACGCGCGCCGATTTACTGTTCAAAGCCAAGCACTATGCGGAAGCGGCCCACGATTACCGCGATCTTGTCGAAGAGGCCGGTTCGGCGAACCGTCCGGAAGTGCAGTTGGCGCTGGCGCGAGCTCTCGAAAAAAACGGCGGCAGCAACAGTAAAGAAGCCCGCCAGCTTCTGACCGCCATGGGAGCGCAGACCGGCGATGCCGAAGCCGAGCGCCTCTACCTGCTGAGCGAGACCCAGCGTTCCACCAGCGATGAAGAGGCCGTGCAACGCACGCTGAACGAGCTGCGTCAATTTGGCCCGGCGAGCCCGTGGCTGGAACAGGCCCTGCTTTTCGCCGGAAACATGTGCCTGCTGAAGCGCGACTACGATTGCGCCATCGCCTACTTCCGCGAATTGCAGCAGCGTTTTCCGAACGGCGCGCACGCCTCCTACGCGCACTGGAAGGCCGCGTGGCTGAGCTTCCGCCAGGGCCGGACCGATGAAGCCCGGCAAGCATTCGAACGGCAAATTGAACTTTATCCCGATTCCGCGGAAGTTCCCGCCGCCCTCTACTGGCGCGCGCGTCTCGCCGAAGAAGAAGGCGACCCGGCCATGGCGCGGGCGTTTTACGGGAAACTCTCCGGCCGCTTTCGCAACTACTATTACGCGGAGTTCGGACGGCAGCGACTTGCAACGCTTGCCGGGCGCGGGCGCCGGCTCGTCAAGTAACGGCTCATCGGACGAAGCCACGCCGCGCTACCCGCTGCTCGACCGCATTTCTCCGCTTGCAACCGAGGAAAAAATTACCGCAACCAATCCTCCCGACGACAACCTGCGCGTGGAGCGGGCCCGTCTGCTCTCCAACGGAGGCCTTGCCGATCTGGCCGTGCGCGAGTTGCAGGCCGCCGCCAGCGAAGAAGACGGGACCTGGGCGCCGCCGGAAATGGCCCGCGTTTATCAGGACCTCGGCCGCTATGATCGCGGCATCGAAATCATGAAGCGGGCAGCGCCCAACTATTTCGCCGTAGATATTCCCGACCTGCCGCGTCCCTACTGGGAAGCGCTTTTTCCCCGCGCCTACTGGGCCGATCTGCGCAAGTATTCCGAACTCAACGGCCTCGATCCATATCTCGTCGCATCGCTCATCCGGCAGGAGTCGGAGTTCAACGCGCTGGCTCTCTCCCACGCCAACGCCGTGGGCCTGATGCAGCTTTTGCCCAAGACGGGCAAGACCGTCGCCAAGCAAGTCAAGCTCAAGGGATACAGCGCGCCGCAACTCTATACTCCGGCCGTGAACCTCCAGCTCGGCACGCGCTATTTCAAAACCATGGCCGACAAGTACAACGGACAGTATGAGTACGCACTGGCCGCCTACAACGCCGGTTCCGACCGCGTGGACGACTGGCTGGGCGAGGGCCATTACCGCGACGCGCAGGAGTTCGTCGAGTCCATTCCCTTCACTGAGACCCGCGAATACGTCCAAGCCATCCTGCGGAACGCCAATGTGTATCGCCAACTTTACGGGACGCCGTAGCGGATCGGGCGATCGGGTCGTTGAGCGAGCTTCGGCTTCTACTGCGTCCTTCCCGCCGTAATAGAGATGGGGCGCAATCTCGTATGTGCGGCAGACCTAGGGCGGTTTCGCCATTGCTGTACCCTGCTCGCGTAGGGACAGCCGCCCTCGGCTGTCCCAGTTGAGCGCAGTTCGGCCACAAATCCATTGGCTCCACAATGCGCTATAGAAACTGTGTGAGAACTACGATTTCAGAGTCGCGGGAGAATGGACCTAACGCTTTTCAGGCGCGAAGCGCCATAAGAATGCAGCCCACGGCGTCAGCCGTGGGTTCAAGTGGAAAAGCAACAAGCCCCAGCGGGGCGAAAGATGAGTTCTCACACAGTCTCTATATCACCACGAGTGACCAGCAAGCCTCAAGCGCCACCGCTGGCGCGCTGATGGAGATTTATTGAGAGTTGCCCACTTTTACGGCTGACTTGTGAAAATGTTTACATAAAGGACGCCTGTTCGCGTCTAAAATCAGCCCGGCTCAGTGGTAGCAAGGCTCCAAGTGTGACCACAATCACAGCTTTTGCCTGCTGTTCGCGATCATCACGACTAGGCCCAAACGTGCCATTGCACGGGTCCTTGCAAGGCAGGGTAGTGGGTCAGTTTCCTTTTCCACAGGGGGTGGGCTATGATTAGGCCGCCCCGGAAGCCGCGCTTTCCTTCGTTGGCCAAATCTAAGCGGCTTCCATCTCGGAGAGCCATGACAATCTGCATAGCAGCCGCTTGCCAAAAAAGCACGAAAAATGACGAGCCGTGCATAGTATTTTGCTGTGACTGGAAAGCCGAAGTTCCCGAAGTTGGAAGCGCAGAAACGGCGATGAAATTTCGGCACCTATCTGACCAATGGAAGGCATTGATAGCAGGAGACATGTCGCGGGCAGATGAACTCTGCATTCGGTATGAATCTCGTCTGAAGGAAAACAATTTTAGCGAGGCAAATATGGCAGATGAAGTGCGCTCCGTCTTCCATGCCTATAAAAAGACACTTGCCGATAGTTATTTGAAATCCACGTTTGGGTTTTCTTTTGATGAACTAATAGCAAAAGGCAAGGATACCTTTGGAGATCATTTCTTCAGTACGTGCCTTGAACAGATTTCCAGACTCAGAGTGAATGCTGAGTTGATTATCGCTGGCATCACTACAGTTTATGATTACGCAGAAAAACGATTCCGATCCAGTCCTTTAATTTGTTCGGTGAGTGAAAGCCAAGACGACCCTGTCGCTATAGAAACTGAATTTGCCGTTGTGGGGTCAGGCGGCAATGCTGCTAAGACTATGTTGTTTTACAGGTCGCAGGAATCCATAGATTCTCTAATGGAAACCGTGTACGCAGTTTATGAAGCAAAGACAATCAGCGAAACAGTACCTGGCGTTTGTGAGGCTTTATTTTTAGCAGTTCTTTACCCGGATAATACTCTGCTCCAACTATCTGATACAGGATACAAAAGATGCCAAGAACTGTTCACTCGGTTTGGGCCAAAAAGCAGAGAGATCAAAAAAAGAGACGATTGGTTTAGATTCAAGCCGAACTATTTTGAATCTATCGCTCCCCCAAAGCCCTCGCCACCATCTCCCGATCCGCCAGAGAAGCCTTGACCACTGGTTTTGGCAGTAACGCGCACAGTTCCTCAATACTCCAAATGTGATCCGTCAATCCCGCCTGCATCGCTGGCGTGACGCGCAAGGTCTGGTGAATTCGGCAGAAATTGTAGTGCATGTAGTGCAGTGCAACCGAGTAACGGTGATTGTCTATTTTCTTGCTAAATCCATTCGTTAGTCGCGTGAATCGCCGCATCTGCATCCGCATCGTGAGGTTCTGGCGCTCAACAAAACTGGTGCTGACGTGCTTTGGATCGGGATTCCCGCTCACAACCTTCATGTCGCAACCGATGCACTTCGCTGGCGAATACTGGCGTTCGCCGTCCATCGCAGCACCGTAGATTTTCTGCAACTGCGCGTAGTCAATGTCAGCGCCGAAGGCATTCTCTACAGCTTCCAAGTATGCTTTGTGGCCGTCCGTGGTGATCTGTACGCGGTTCCTGATTCGGCTGGCGCAATCTTCCATGAAGTCTCTAGCCCATCCGCCGTCACGTCCGCCCACGAGGTACGCGACAACCAGCTTCGTGTCCGCATCAATTCCTACCCACGTCCAAACGTCGCCCCAGCCCTCCTGTTTTTTCTCTGCGCTGACGTTCTTCGCCTTCGCTCCGACGAAGCACCAGATTTCATCCGCCTGTAAACGGCGTACTTTGAGATTGGTGACGTAGCGATTATGATAGGCAGCGCACGCACAGCCAATATCGGCTAGGAGTTTCGCAACGGTGTTCTTCGCCACTCCGGTCATGCGAACTGTGGCGCGAATCGAACAGCCCTCAATCAAGCAATTGACCACTCTGGCGCGGGTTTCAGTGTTCAAGCAATTCATAATGACCCTTTGTACCATAGCCGCTTAAGCATGTCAAGAGAAAAATGCTATAATTATCACAAGAAGTTCGCCTTCCCCGTGCGGCCCGGAATTTTGCTCTTGTTCTATACTGCTTTTAGAGAGATAATTCGCGCCGAACGCATTGGGAGGAGTTTATGGCCTTGGAAAAAGAACTCGCGACGTACAAGAGCAAACTCCCCGAATTGAAGGGCAGTGAGGGCAAATTCGTCCTCATTCATGGTGATGACGTAGTTGATACATTTACCAGCTACGAGGACGCCATCAAAGAAGGGTACGCTCGTTTCAAACTGGAACCGTTTCTTGTTAAGCAGATACAGGCGATTGAACAGGTACAGTTTGTCACTCGCCTCATAGCGCCGAGCTGCGCTACAACTTAATGCCACATTTTACCCGGCAGTTGACAAACAACGCGCCTATCATCACCGCCGTGTTGCGCGTGACACAAGCCCGTGCCGACGCTTTGGCGGCTGTTCAGCAACAAGTACCTCAGCCGCAACGAATGAATGCGATGGTTGATACCGGCGCGAGTTGCACTTGCGTAGACCCCGCAATTATTCAATCACTGGGTCTGTCTCCTACTGGCAGCACTCTAATGTTCACTCCTTCAACGGGAGCGCAAGGGCACATCACCGATCAATTCGATGCGAGTCTCCAGATTTACCGTACCACTGAGGAACCGCCTTTAGAAATCCCTGTCATAGCGGTAGTGGCTTCTGATTTACGTGCCCAAGGAATTGACGCATTGATTGGGCGGGATGTATTGCAGCATTGCTTGCTTTCATACAATGGTCAGGAAGGTTTTTTCACGCTAGCTTTTTGATTTCTTCCACCGCGCCCTAGCAGCCTTCGTCGCTACTTTGCTGCGCTCTGCCCTTGTCATGGTCTTCATTCGCCGTTTCCCGCCGATCTGACCGCCCTTGCGCCCGATTGCAGCCATGTACGCGGAGAGATCAGGAGGTGCGGCTATTGGCGGTTCTGGTGGGCCTTGCGGCGGCTCTGGTGTCTCGCTTGTCGAGTGGTCTACAATCCACTTCGCAAGCTGGTTTGGGTCACGCGGACGTTTGCCCTTGCCGATGGTCACGAAACCATCATGCCACAATCGGGATGCTAAAGCGAGGCTGTGAATATCCAAACTGACCCACTACCCAAGGCAGGCATAATTGGCGACAAGATGATTGAGGATCTATGATGAAAATTTCTGTTCTTCTTGTACTCTGTCTGATGTTGAGTGCCTTCAGCGTTGCTCAAGAATTCCCACAGGTAGAGGTATTTGGCGGCTACTCATACATGCGTTTCGCAAACGCACTTAACCTCAACGGCTGGAATGGTGCAATGCAGTATAACGTCAACCGCACGGTTGGGATCAAAGCAGATGTCAGTGGTCATTACGACACTCCTTATGGTGCTCTCAATTCCTACAGTTTTCTCTTTGGGCCTGTGTTTTCCACTCGAGTTGAAGGGTTCACCCCCTTTCTCCATGCGCTTGCTGGTGCGAACCGGATTAGCACAAGCATTGACGGGCTAAGTGCCTCTGACACCGCTTTTGCGATGGCGTTTGGCGGCGGTGTGGACATAAAAGTGGCTCACCGTTTTTCCGTCAGGCCGGTACAGGTAGATTACCTTTTCACGAAGCACTTTACCGCCATGCATCAAAACAACGTCCGCGTGTCCGCTGGCTTAGTATTCGAGCTTGGCGGGTACAAGTAATGAGAAGCGTGGGATCGGCAGTATCGATCAGCCGAGTTTATCTATAACCACATCGCGTGTCCGCCTCTTCGCAGTCCTGCGGTTTTCACCGGGCTGGTATTCACAGCGGGAAACGATGTTTTCACCGGGTTGTTCTCTGCGGAATCGGCCCGTGCGTCCGCTGCGAAATAAGCGTGAGCGTCGCGTCAGAAAAAAATTCAATCTGAATTCCACAATCCCCCGTGAATGTGGCAAGGCCCTACGTCGGCCAAAAAACTGAGCGCAGCCCACCTAAAGCATTTTCACCAATAGTGTAAGACAAGGCATCTTCACGGTTGCTGTTGGCCTTGCCGTCGACAATCCCTCAGGGGCTAAAGCCCGCATTTCTGGCGGCCGTTAGCGGCACGCTAAAGCCGTGCCCTTCCCGATTCCGGCTATGGCTTACAGCAACTCTGAAAATGCTCTAGTGCCGGAGTCCGTAGAATACGGACACCATACGGACACATGGATTCAAGCAAAAAGCTCCGGAAAGAGGGGAACGCATAAAACCATCATGGATACTGGATGAAGATGGTGAGCGCGGAAGGAATCGAATCCGCGCACAAGAGTAGTTTCATACACTTAGACCGCGGCAGATGGCATCTTTCGCGGCTAATGCCACGCAATTCCGTGTGAACGGCACGGAAACGGCACGGGTACGAACACGCTAATATAAAGCAGCATAGAGCGCAACGGCTCGCGGAATTGACCGCAAGGCGCGGATGGTATAGGCGCTTATTCCAGGCGGACCTCGCGACCGCACAAGCGGAGCGGTTCATGGCACGGCCTATGGAAATCAGCCGCGACACGGGAGGCACAAGCGGCGAGCGTGGGCAGGCGAGAGGGAGAACGGGATATTTTTGCGCTAATTTGTGGGGCTAGAGCGGGATTTGTGGTCTGCCAGTCAAATCGGCTCCCGGCCACTAAACTTGACGGGATTCTGCCAATTGCCAGTTACTCAACCGAGCCTTATTCCCATCCGGCTTTTCCCGCGCTCGTGACCTCACATCCTATTATGATATTTCTCCTTGACGATAGTGATTCTTTGGCCTAGCGTGGCCGTGTCGACAGGAAACGAGTTTCCACCTTGGTTTCGCCGAGCACGCCGGAGCACCCTTTTGCACTGGGCCTCAACCGTCGCGCCCCCTCCCAGGCACCGTTTCCCAGTTCAAAAGGGCGATGTCGAATTCAATTCCATATTGGTTAAGGGAAGAGTTATGAATAACTCAGCGCCACATCGCAGATGGATTTCAGGAATACGCGCGGGTGCCCCACAGTCTGCCCTGAGCTTGTCGAAAGGTCTCGCGCTCTTCGAGAAGTGGGATCGAGTGTGCGCTATCCGCGCGGCGCTGGCGTTGGCGATCTTGCCGTTTACCATTCCAGGACAAGCACAACCATCGCCACAGGTATTGCACAATCACGTCCGCCCGGTAGTTGCCCGCGGGCAGGCCGTGCCGGTGGGTCATCTTCCCCTCACCCAGCATCTGCAACTCGCCATCATGCTGCCGCTCCGCAACCAAGCTGAACTAACCAGCTTGTTGGATCGGCTTTATGACCCCACCAGCCCCGACTACCGTCAATTTCTCAGCGTGGCCCAGTTCACCAAACGGTTTGGGCCCACGGAGCAGGATTATCAAGCGGTGGTTGATTTCGCCAAGGCCAACGGTTTCAAGGTGACCAACAGGCCACCGAATCGCCTGCTGGTGGATGTCAACGGCTCGGTCGAGCAAATCAACAAGGCTTTCCATGTGACGATGATGGTCTATCGGCATCCCACGGAGGGCCGTACTTTCTATTCGCCGAACCGCGAACCCTCGCTCAATCTGAGCGTGCCCGTGTCGCACATCGCCGGGCTGGATAATTTCTCCATACCGCGTCCCATGCTGATGAGAGCACCAGCAGGGAAGGCGATTCGCAGCAACCTCACCGGCTCGGGTCCGGGCGGTTCCTATCTTGGCAGCGATATGCGGGCGGCCTACTACGGCGGCGCCGCGTTCACCGGCAATGGTCAGGCGGTCGGACTCTTGGAATTTGGAGGCTACAACCTCAGCGATGTGGATTTGACCTTTACCACTGCCGGACAAGCCGTTCCCAGCGTCCCCATCAACAACGTGCTACTGGACGGCGCAAGCGGAGGCGCGAACGGCAACGATACCGAAGAGGTGCTGGACATTGTGCAGGCGATTTCCATGGCCCCCGGCTTGAGCCAGCTCCGCGTCTATATCGGTTCGAGTGACGTGGACATATTTAACCAAATGGCCACGGAGAATCTTTGCCAACAACTGAGCGTTTCGTGGGCCTGGTATCCGGATGACCCTTCGTCGGACGATCCCATCTTTCAGGAGTTTGCGGCGCAGGGTCAGAGTATTTTCGTCGCTTCCGGGGATTGGGGTTCATACCCCAGTTCGACCAAACCCTATTATTTCCCTGCGGAAGACGCTTACGTGACGGCCGTCGGCGGGACCGATTTGACCACTACAGGCCCTGGTGGTCCGTGGCTTTCGGAGACAGCGTGGACACCTGACAGCGGCGGCGGCATCAGCCCCGACGGCATTTTGATTCCGAGCTGGCAGGCAGGGATGGCCAATACCTCGAACGACGGTTCCACAACTTATCGCAATGTGCCGGACGTGGCCGCGGAAGCCAATTTCGACAACTACGCCTGCAACATGGGCGTATGCGAAGGAGGTTGGGGAGGCACCAGTTTCGCGGCGCCACGCTGGGCTGGCTTTATGACGTTGGTCAATCAGCAGGCGGTGGAGGCAAACAATCCAACCGTGGGTTTCATTAACCCGGCAATCTATACGATCGGCGAGGGTTCCAGTTACAACAGCGACCTACACGACATCGTGAACGGGAATAACTGCGATGGTGGCACTCCGTGTTACTACGCCGTTACAGGCTATGATCTGGTGACAGGATGGGGAAGCCCGAACGGGCAGAATCTGATCAACGCTCTAGCGGGGTTCGCGGCGCCAGGCTTCACGCTTGTGGCTTCGCCGAGCGGCTTATCCATTGAACAGGGCGCTCTCAGTACAACCACCATCACGGTGCATGACTTAGGAGGATTCACCGACAGCGTTGATATGGCCATCTCTAACCTGCCCAGCGGCGTGACCGCACAGTGGGGCACAAATCCAACCACCGAAACCAGTGTGCTTACGCTGACGGCCAGCGGCACGGCCACCCTCGGAACGGCCTATGTGACTATCACCGGAACCTCTGGAACCTTGGTCACGACCACAACCATTGCTCTAACCGTTATCCCAAACTTTGCACTTTCGGCTAACCCGAGTATTTTGACTATCCAACAAGGCGTATCCGACACAACCACCATTACGGTAACCGACGTGAGCGGATTCAGCGGCAGTGTAACTCTGGCTGTGTCCGGCCTACCCAACGGCGTGACTGCACAGTGGAGCACAAATCCAACCACCGGAACCAGTGTACTTACACTGACGGCCAGCGCCACGGCCGCTCTTGGGACGACAACGGTGACCATCACCGGAAGCTCTCCTGGTGTCCAGTCCGCAACCACCACGCTTACTCTCACGGTCATTCCGTTTACGTCCGCCGCCCAAGAGAATATCCTTCTTTCGTTTAACGGTCTGGACGGCATGACCTCCCTGTCCGGACTCGTGGCTGGACCGTCGGGAAACTTCTATGGAGTCACTTCGATTGGAGGCCATGGAAACTGTGCCGACTGGGGCGGCGGAGCCGGCTGCGGCACAGTCTATGAACTTACCTCGCCGGCCGAGAGCGGCGGAGCGTGGACCGAAACTGTTCTTTATAACTTTCAGGGGGGCGCAGATGGCGACGAGGTTGTGGCGAGCTTGATCCTCGACGCGCAAGGCAACCTTTACGGAGTGACTGAACTAGGGGGCGGCGGTAGCTGTACCTATGGTTGCGGAACGATATTTGAACTTAGTCCCCCTGCCACGCAAGGGGGCAGTTGGACTAAAACGACTCTATATACATTTCAAGGAGGGATGACAGACGGTTCTTATCCTGAGGGAACGCTGGTTTTCGACGCAAAGGGAAATCTTTACGGTACTAGCTTTTTTGGCGGCGGCCCGAACTGCGGGGGTTACGGGTGTGGAACGGTATTTGAATTGAGTCCCTCGAAAACAGGTGGTGGTTGGAGCGAAACTGCGCTCCATGTTTTTGTCGGACCGGACAACGGCGACGGGTACCTTCCGAATAATAATCTTGTTTTCGATGCCGAGGGCAATCTGTATGGCACTGCCGATTCTGGCGGGGCCTACAACAATGGGGCCGTATTTGAGCTGAGTCCCCCGACCGGACAGGGAGGAAAGTGGACGGAACAGGTGATTTACTCATTCATCGGCGCACCTGATGGAGCAAATCCGGAAAGTGGTCTCACGCCCGGCGCGAATGGCGTCTTTTACGGTGTAGCTTCAGGCTCCGGGCCGGCTGAATATGGAACGGTTTATCAGTTAACGCCCCCTGCCCCGGGCAGCAGCCAGTGGACGCTCGCAGTGTTGTTCGGCTTCAACCTGAAAGCGGCAGGCGGCAATCCGGGGGGACCGCTCGTTCTCGATGCGAGCGGGAATCTTTATGGAACGACTGCGGTGGGTGGGGATTACTCCTGTCCTTCCCCGTACAACGACGGATGCGGGGTTGTGTTCGAGTTGGTCAACTCCTCGGGCAGGTACAGCGAAAACGTGCTGCACAGCTTCACCGGCACTGGTGGAGACGGAATCCAGCCCGAGTCCGGCTTAATCATGGACGCACTCGGCAACCTTTATGGCACCACCGAACTTGGCGGCACCCAAGGTTATGGGACCGTGTTCGAGATTGCCAGCCCAACTACCGCAACGCCGGGCTTTACGCTTTCGGATTTGCCTGGCAGTCTGTCCATTGTTCAGGGCGCGTCCGGTACCAGCACCGTCACGGTGACCGACGTGAACGGATTCACCGGCAGCGTAACTCTGGCCGCATCGGGCTTGCCCAGCGGTGTCACCGCAGCGTTCGGCACGAACCCCACCACCGGAAGCAGCGTGCTCACGCTGACCGCGAGCAGCACGGCCACTATCGGGACGGCGACGGTGACCATTACCGGCACCTCTGGCAGCCTGACCGCAACCACCACGCTTGCGCTCACAGTCAAAACCTTTACGGCCACTTCATTGACTTCATCGTTGAATCCGTCGAACTATGGGCAGGCGGTGACGTTTACGGCAGCGGTTGCGCCCGCGCCGCCGAATGGAGAAACGATCACGTTTATGAACGGCATCACGGCACTGGGAACAGGGACGTTGAGTGGAGGGTCGGCTAGCTTCGCAACTTCGGCGCTGGCAGGGGGTACTTACTCGATCACGGCGGTGTACGCCGGGGACTCCAACTTCTTCGGCAGCACGTCGAACACAGTGAGCCAGACAGTCAATCCGGTTAGTCAGAGCATCACGTTCACCACAAATGCACCGGCGAGTGCGGCGTACAACAGCAACTTCACGGTGGCGGCCAGCGCCAGCTCGGGCTTGGCGGTGACATACACATCTTCCGGGTCGTGCAGCAACTCAGGCGCGACGTACACCATGACCGGCAGCACGGGAACGTGCTCGGTGATTGCCAACCAGGCGGGCAACAGCAACTATTTGGCGGCGCCGCAGGCGACAGCGTCCGTGACTGCGACTCGGGCAAAGCAGAGCATCGTGTTCACGTATGTGCCGAGCAGCGCAGCCTATAACAGCAACTTCACGGTGGCGGCCACGGGCGGCGCCAGCGGGATCCCCGTGACCTTTACGAGTGGCGGGTCATGCAGCACTGTGGGCGCGACGTACACCATGACGAGCGGCACGGGAACCTGCACGGTGATTGCAAACCAGGCGGGCAACAGTAACTACTCGGCGGCGCCGATGACGACAGCGTCCGTGACTGCGACTAAGGCGACGCAGAGCATCGCGTTTACCATAAACGCACCGGCGACGGCGGCCTACAACAGCAACTTCACCGTGGCGGTCAGCGCCAGCTCGGGCTTGGCGGTGGGTTACACGTCTTTCGGGTCGTGCGGCAATGCGGGCGCGACGTACACCATGACCAGCGGCAGCGGAACGTGCTCGGTGATCGCCAACCAGGCGGGTAACAACAACTACTTGGCGGCAACGCCGGTCACGCAGAACGTGACTGCGACTCCGGCGACGCAGAGCATCACGTTCACCCGGAACGCACCGGCGAGTGCGGCGTACAACAGCAGCTTCACCGTAGCGGCCAGCGCCAGCTCGGGTCTGGCGGTGACTTACACGTCTTCCGGGGTGTGCAGCAATGTGGGTGCGACTTACACCATGACGAGCGGCATGGGAACGTGCTCGGTGATTGCCAACCAGGCGGGCAACGGCAACTACTCGGCGGCGACGCCGGTTACGCAGAGCGTGATTGCGGACAAAGGCACGCATAGGCCGCGAAAGCTGGTGGACCCACGGTGAGCTTCCCCGGCCCAGGCTCGGCCGGTTGCCCTGGTCCTACGATCAAGTGTGGCGCGTGTACCAGAAAGCCGGTGCTAAAGCTGGCATCGGCGGGCTCGGTACGCACTCGCTGCGTCACACGTATAGAAGTTGGCTGGACAGTGTAGGGACCCCGATAGCCGTACAGCAAAAACTCATGCGTCACGCGGACATCCGTACCACAATGAATATTTACGGGGACATCGTGACGGATGAAATGGCCGTAGCGAGCGGGAAAGTTGCTCGGTTAGCGCTGAACGGCACGGGAAGCGGCACGGGAACCACCGCAACTGATTGAAAAGATGGTGAGCGCGGAAGGAATCGAACCTTCAACCTACTGATTAAGAGTCAGTTGCTCTGCCAATTGAGCTACGCGCCCACTGCCTGCGGCAAGCTGGCGGGAAATTTAGATTGTATCATCCGTTGTGCGCCGTCATTGTGCGCGATGGGAATCGGGTACCAGGACCGGCGCATTAAATTCCTTTTCCAACTGCGCGGGATTAAGCGCGGCCAAGACCAGGTTGAACGTGTCGCGCGAGGGAATGCCCGAAGGCAAGGGCAAAAACGTCTTCAGCCACTCGATCTTGGCCTTGGCCGCTCGAAGAACACGCCGAACGGCGCCCTCCGCCGATCACCACCGCGCAGCAACGAAAAACCCCGATGCCCCGCATCCATAACCTCTCCGGCCGCCCCGCTTTGGCGGCCGTTAATTAAACGATAAGGGGTGACAAAGTCTGGTTGCAGTTAATACGACATTTTCTCGTTGCAGCAACACAACTCACGGCCCACCTTGCAAGAGAACAACCGGCTGACTGGATTTCGAATAGAAATGGCAATCGAAACAATCAGGATGCAGGTTCACGGCGTTGTGGCACTTGTCGCAGAACCGGGTCTTGTCCTTGTGGCACTGGCTGCAACTATTCAAGGTGACCTCGTTTCGGATCCCATCCCGCACCGCCTTGTCCCTGAGTTCGTAGAGAAGGACCTTGTGGTTCTGTCGCATCCAGCCGATGTCTCGGACACAGCGCTCGGAGGGGGAAGACGAAACCTCCAGGAACGGTTTTTGGGGAAATATGGAGAGCCATGCGAAACGCCCCGCGCTGTACGCGAATGGGGACAGAATGATGACACCTGCGAGGGCTGGAAAAAGCCATGCCGGAGGTCTATTCGGCTTCATGAAGACCTCCCAGCGGCTGCCGGCCAGTATGCTCTGCATACACCATCGCAGTGGCGCGGTAGATCATGTGGGCGAACTTGGAGTAGGGCAGCAGCACCAGCAGCGCGAACACAGTTGCGAGGTGGATGACGTACATCGCATAGCGGAGCGGGTCCACGCGCGCGTAGTGGAGAACCTCGCATCCGAATCCCGTAAGCACCGCAGCCGCCGCTAAGCCAAGAAACGTCCAATCGAACCAGGTTCCCTTACGGCCCGTGCCAGGCATTCGGTCGCGAACCATTCTGTCGCGGATCATGAGGGCGCACCCGATCAGGAGGGCGACACCCGCCAAATTGGCGAGGATCTTCCAGGGGCTCCAAAAGTTGAAGGGGTAAGCGAAACCATTCCCGAGCAGCGGGTTGAATCGAGCGGTCAGTACCCAGAGGTCCACGACGAGCAAGCCCAGAAAGCCAAAAAGAACGAGCCGGTGGGAATTCATCCGCGACCGTTCAGCCGTGCACAGATCAAAGTCCTCATGCAGGATGATCCTGCGCAACGCCGATCGAACGCTCGCCATAAGCGATTGCGTTCGGCCCGTGCGTCCGGCCGCGCGGTCGCACGCCTTCAGGTCGCGCCAGAAGCGCATCACGCCCCAAGCCATTGCCACCGCATCCAGGAGCGCGAATGGCGCGAAAAATCCGATCAGGAGCCACTGCGGCAGTTGGCTCCAGTACGAAATGACGATGTGATTCGGGGTGGACGAAGCGGCGAAATACTTTTCCAATGGCGCGCGTATCCACACCATCAAACCCAGCAGTATGCACGGAATAAGCAGCAGGAGCGGCAGAGAACCAGGCCGGTTCACCCAATTGCCCAGCCAGCGCGGCACGCTGTAATGGACAATGGCTTCCCTCCGAATCGCCGCCATTACATCCCCTGGCCGCGCACCACGCGGGCAACGCAAGGAGCAGTCGTTGCACTGATAGCAAAGCCAGACGTCTGGATCCGCGAGCAGCCGGTCTTTCAGGCCCCACTGCGCCCAAATCATTTCTTTTCGCGGAAAAGGCTTCTGGGCGCCGGAGAGTTCGCAAACCACCGAGCACATGGCGCATTGGAAACACTTCTTGAGGTCTTCGCCTCCGCTCGCCATGAGGCGATTGCGGAACTCTCTATCCGGCAGTATGCAAGCGGGAGTGGGCGTCGTCGTCATCTTTTGTCAGCCCTTGAATGGGTTGAGACCCACGGCATCGATCTGCGCGGCAAACTCGTCGATGAGCGCCGGCAGCCGGTGGTAATCGGAAAGGGCGATTTCCTCGATGCGTACCCGCTGCTCCTCCAGAGCGAGTTGAAGAAGTTTCTGGCGTATGTTCTCACTGCGCGTACCCATCAACTCGCTGCCTCGTATGAAGTGGCACTGGTAGTCGTCGCCCGACTTGCATCCCAGCAGCAGGATGCCGTCGAATCCGTGCGCCAGCGCGTCGGCAATCCAGATCACATTGACCGCTCCCAAACACCGCACTGGAATCACGCGCACAAAAGGACTATAGCGAAGACGAGCGATGCCGGCGGCCTCCAGTGCGGGCAATGCGTCGTTTTCGCACGCCAGAATTAAGAGCCGCGGCTTCTCCTCGAATGCGTCGGGAATGTTCACCGCTTTGATCATCGAGGAGACGATGTCGATCGAATAATCGCCAAATGAAATGATGCGCTCCGGGCAAGCGCCGAGACAGATGCCGCAGCGGCGGCAGCGCCCCGGATTCGGAAGCGGAGTGCCTTTGTCGTCCTCGTCGAGGCTGCCAAAGGGACACTCCTCAGTGCAGCGTTGGCACTGCGTGCAGCGCTGCATGTAAAAATCCGGGAAGGACAGATCGCCCCATCGCGGATGCAGGGTGACTCCCCGCGCGGTCAGCTCCACACATTGGATCGCCTTGAGCACCGCTCCCTCGGCGTCCGCGAGGCAGCCCTCTATATCGTTGGGCGCGCGCATACAGCCCGCCGCATAGATACCCGTCCGCCGCGTCTCGTAAGGGAAACAGATGAAGTGCGAATCGGGAAATCCGCCAGGCAACATCGGAAGGTCGGGACCCTGCCGATAGGTCAAGCGGAGCAGGTCCGTGCCCTCGTGCTGCCCCTGGTCCGCCACAAGCTGGCGTGCCCCGTCCAGTTGGGGCCCTGGTTGCCCCTTGTCAATGATGGCCCTGGCAATGATGGCCTTGGCATCGCGGACCTTCCGAATCGCTTCGCCATCGGCGGCAACCGGCACCATTCCCGTCGCCAGCACCACGAGATCGGCCTCAACCTGGATTGAGGGTCCAAGCAGAGTGTTCTCGACGTTCACTTGCAGCCCCCGCGCGCTGCCGGCCTCAGCCGTAGTAACCGAGATCACATCCCCTTTCATCATGGATATTCCGGGGTCTTCTTGAGCGCGGCGATAGAAATCCTCGGACTGCCCCGGCGTGCGGATGTCTTTGTAGAAAATGTAGGCTTCAGCTTCCGGATCCAGCTCACGGGCCCACAGCGCCTGTTTCAGAGATACCCGACAACATACCGCGGAGCAGTAGGGAAGATGGGCTGCATCGCGCGATCCGGCACACTGCACGAATGCAATTCGCCGGGCTGGCCTGCCGTCGGATGGACGGCAAATCTGGCCCGTGGCCGCCAGACGTTCCATCTCGACATTGGTGATCACGTCGGGACTCCGGCCATAGCCAAGATGACCCAAGCGCGAGGCGTCATACGGCTTCCACCCGGTGGCCTGAACGATAGCTCCGGCTTGGGTATGGACCGTCGAACCGTTGATAACCAACTCGACATCGAACTGACCGGGCTGGCCGCTGATGCTCTTGATCGCGGCAGATCGGTGAATCTGGATGCGGGGGTCTTTCTCCAACTGGAGAATCCAGTCGTTGAGATCGATGGCCTCCAGATCCCGGTACGGCGCGCTCTTGGGGAACTGTCGTTTGAAGGAGCGCAGCCATCCCCCGAGTTCGACCTCTTTCTCAACCAGCACGACCCGATAGCCTGCGCGGCTGGCCTCTCTGGCGGCGACCATCCCGCTGGGCCCACCGCCAACAACAAGGATGGTACGGTCGGCGGCGATTTTGGCCGGTTCCCGAATCTCGGCCTTGAGCGCGCGCGCGATTCCCATGCGCAGGTTGTCCTCGGCAAGCATCTGCGTGTCTTCGTTGTGGGGTTCGTGGCTCCAAACCACCAACTCGCGCAAGTTCACCCTTTCCACGAAGCAAGAATCGAAGGAAAAAGTCTGGGAGTGAAAACGCCCTGAACAACCCGCAATGACCACCGATGCAAAACCGGACTGGATTCGCTCTTTGATCTGCGCCACTCCCTCATCGCCACAAAGAAACGAATGAGAGCGGCAAAGGCCCACGCAGCGCTCTTCAGCGGCAACTTTCTCGATGGCCGCCATGTCGAGCGAAGATCCGATGTCGCATCCGCCACAGATGAAGACCGCGACGTTTTTTTTCTCGTCAGCCACGATGAGGACTCACGCAATACTGGAGAGCTTTGAGCGCGGCGCTCGACGCATCGCGCACACAGGATGCGACGTCCATCGGACGCCGGGCACATCCCGCCGCAAAATGACCGGGCAGCGGCTGCGTACCCGACAAAAAACCATGGGGATCGCGGCTCAGCGCGCCCGACGGCAAAGCCGGATCTTTCCCAAGCGCCGGGACCATGCCCGCCGCCAGCACCACCAGACTTACTTTTTGGCGAATGCGGCTTTCGGCCAGCACGTCCTCAGCCTCGACCACCAAGTCGCCCGACGCTCCTTCCTCGGTTACCTTGGCCACTTTGCCTTTGATGAGATGAAGCTTGTCGTCCTTTTGGGATTCGGCAAGAAACAGCTCTTGCCTGCCCGGGGAGCGGAGGTCGATGTAGTAGACATAAATGTGGGCGTCCGGATATTGCGCCCGCACATACCTGGCTTGCTTGAGCGACGCCATGCAACAGACGCTGGAGCAGTGTTTGAGGTGGTTGTCGTCGCGCGACCCGGCGCACTGCACGAAGGCCACGCTTTCGATCTCCTTGCCATCGGAAGGACGGACGATCCGGCCTTTTGTAGGTCCAGATGGCGCCGCGAGTCGTTCCATCTGTACGTTGGAGACCATGTTGGCGTGGGCACCCAACCCCTCGACCACGCTCGCATCGAAGGGGTTCCATCCCGTGGCCCATATTAGAGCCTGGACCTCAAACTCAAGGCGGAGCGCGGCCATCCGCAGGTTGATAGCATCGTAGGGGCAAGCCGCCACGCACTTGCCGCACTGCTCACCGACGCAGGTGGCGGGATCGATCGTGTATCGAAAGGGCCAGGCTAGGTCGCTGGGAAGGTATATGGCGCGGGTCGCTCCCATGCCGTAGTTGAATGCGTCGGAGCGCGATTCCGGACAGACCGCGACGCAGTCTCCGCAGGCCGTGCACCGTTCATTCACGAATCGTGGCTGCTGCTCGACCGTCACCCGATGGCAGCCGTCTTCGGTCCGCACCTCGGTCCGCACCTCTGCCACTTCCGACAAGGTAAGGCATCGGATGCGCGCGCTGCTGCGAATTCGCCGGAGGTTGATTTCGAGGCCGCACAACGGTGGGCAGAGTTTGGGAAAGTACTGATGCATCTGCGCCACGCGCCCGCCGAGATAAGCGCTGCGCTCGACGAGGATGACGTCGCACCCGGCCTCCGATGCCTCGATGGCGGCGGTGATGCCCGTGATCCCGCCGCCCACGACCATCACTGTGCCACGGCTGTCGCATCCTCTCATGGATTACGTTCCCTTCATGGGGAGGGATCGAGCGCGTTGCGCTGGCTGCCCACTGCACGGACGATTGGATGAATCCGAAGCCGAAGCCGAATCCTTCATGGCGCGCTTTTCTCAGGCCGCTTGCCGACAATGTACTTCACCGGCCGCTTCATCATCTTCCACTGGCCCGTCGTTCGATCGAAGATGCAATTGCAGAAAGCCAGCCAGTCCTGGTTGTCGAGGGACGGCTTATCGGTGCGGAAATAGTATCCAGGCCACCGTGTCTCCTCGCGGAAGTACATGGACTGCACGTGGGCTTCGGCCTGGTGCAGGCGATGAACGCTCTCCCAGCAACGCATCAACTCGTGCGAGTTTTCGGCGGCCAGAAGCGCGGAGTCCGTCCTCAGAAATGCCAGAAGCTCCATGCCCTTTTCCAGGAGCTTGCCGCTGGTCTTGAACTGGCTCGACACGCCACCCGCATACTCGTCCATGATCTTCTGCAGGCGGTACATGAACTGTTTGGGACGAAGATAGGCGGGGTTGACATCGGGGTCCGTGGTATTGGCTTGATTGGCCTGAAACACATCGAGGGGCTTGAGTATCTCGGACTTTAGAGTCTCGATCAATGCGAGGTCAACCTGCGGGGCTGTGTTGTGGTCAGCGATGTAGGAAATGGCTCCTTTGGCCGCAATGCGCCCCTCGGTGAACGATCCCGAGGAGAACTTGTGACTCGATGCCCCGGACGCGTCGCCGGCGGCGAAGAGGCCAGCGACAGTGGTCATGTTGGGGTAACCCCAGCAGTACTCCGGCCTGGTCGCATCGTTCTGTAGGTCCGCGGGGCCGGAAACCCAGGCGCCGGAAGCGCCGGAGTGCGAACCGATGAAATAGGGCTCGCACGCCATGATCTCGGATGGTTTGACCTCGGGTTCGACATTGGTGGCGGCCCAGAGGATCGCTTGTGAGATGGTCATGTCGAGGAAGTCTTCCCACGCCTCCGACTCGAGTTCCTTGAGCTTCTTCTTGGCCGTTTTCTCGTCCGGCGACTCCTTTGCTATGCGCTGGATCGCGTCCGCCGTCTGCATGTAGATCGGCCCCTTGCCCTCCATCACGTCGAGCATCATGAGCCAGTTGCGCAGGTTCGCGGGCACGGGTTTGACGTGGCCGTAGGGTGCCCATTTGTCCAACTCGGCGGCGTTTTCGACCATGTAATCCTTGCCCGCGGCGTTGGTGGCGATGGCTTTGAAGAGCAGGAACCACGCACCCACCGGGCCGTAAGCGTCCTTGAAGCGCACCGGTATGAACCGGACTTCCTGGCAGGTCATCTCGGCCCCGGCGTAGATGGTGAAGAACGCGCTCGCTCCCGAGTTGAACGGCGGATACCAGGAGCGGCCGAACCCCTCTCCCGTGGAACGGGGCTTGAAGATATGCACGGCGCCACCCATGGCCACCAGTGTGGCCTTGGCCTCGAACACGTACACGGTGTTCTCACGAGTGCTGAATCCGATTGCGCCCACGCACCGGTCGCCATCCATCAACGGATGGGTCAGGAATACCCTCTCGAAGTACTGCCCTCCCGCTTCGGCCAGCGCGTTCTTGGCCGCTTCCGCCACGATGACCTTGTAGGACTCGCCGTTGATCATCAACTGCCAGCGCCCCTCGTGCACGTACTTGCCATCCTTGTCCTTCCATATGGGAAGGCCCCACTTTTCAAAGAGGTGGACAGTGGAATCGACGTGGCGTGCGACGTTGGCGACGAGGTCCTCGCGTGTGATCCCCATCAAGTCGTTGCGGACGTAGTCGACATAGTCTTTCACGCTGTTGTTGCCGCTATTGAGGTCAACGTACATGTTGATGGCCGACAGCCCCATGGCGACGGCGCCGGACCGCTCCATCGCCGCCTTGTCCACCAACGTGACCTTCAGGCCGTGCTGGCGGGCCCAATAACTGGCTTCGACGGCCGCGCCGCAGGCAGCCATGCCCCCTCCGCAGATGAGTAGGTCCGTTTGCACGACTACGGTCTTGAAATCAGCCATGTTCATGTTCTCCTTAGGACTTTCCGAATCCTGAAACACCTACAGTGTGGGAACCTTGTCTAGTTTGACCCGTCCAACTTCCGTGTTCAAACCCGCGGGCTCACACATCAATGTTGGACTCTTGAGATCGGCGTCGGCGGTCGGGTATTGATCGAAGGGCTTGGCTTTGCCCTCCGCAACGCCTCGTCGAATGGGGAAATTGAAACGCTTGGGCCGGATGTCCTGGTTGCGGAATTGCACGGTCCACAGGATGTCCTCGCTGCTTCGCATCGCGGTCACGTTCGCGCCCAGGGGAATGAAATCGGCATACCCGCGGACCTCGATGGCCTGCGTGGGACAGATCTTTACGCAGTTGTAACATTCCCAGCACATCGAGGGATCGCGGTTGTAGGCCTTCATGATCTGCGAGTTCAGCACCATGAGGTCGTTGGGGCAGATATACTGGCAGGCGGTCTTGTCGAGCGCCTTGCATCCGTCACATTTGTTCGCGATAACAAAACTGGGCATTTTGCCTCCGGGGTTCAGAAGGGTCGCTAGGGTAATGTGTGATCTCCAAATCGTAGAGCATCCGTGCGGAAGCTCAATGGGAGAATTGCAACGCCGAGGGATATCCAGGATCTCCCAATGCCCACCAAGTCACGGACCAACTTGCCGCTAAGGCCGGAACCCAAATTCGAGATATGTTCTTTTCCTCGACGGAATCCGCTGAGCTTCATTTCTTTCATGGCGGTGATCATAATATATGAAGAAGCTAAACGGGGGTCTGTGAGCCACGTCACGTACCATGTTGCGGGCAGGCACCGGTGAGCTTCTCTTTGAAATATCCTTTGCCGCCGGGAACTTCGGACTGACCGCAGGTCTGTGCGCGGCATCACTGACAGCCGGCCTTCCCAAATTGCAGACTCAGGGAGTGTTCATCCGGGCAGGTGTGTGCAAGGGCCGGACTTCCAGTGTGCGGAGCCAGAAGAGGAAGGCCAATCTCTGCGCCGTTTTTGGGGCCGAGGGCCGCGCAAGGAGTCCATTGCCTTCCCTCTCTGGCGTCGGCCTAAGAACCTGTCCAGAAACTGTTGGGTTTTGAAGGGTACGGGCTTCAGCCCGTACGTACAAGCGCAAAATGACAGCGGGCTTTAGCCCCCGAGGGGCGGCATGGCTCGCGAACCCATTCCCTCAGCGGCTGAAAGCCGCGTCGTTTTGTAGCCTCAACGGACGGGCTGAAGCCCGTCCCCTTCAAAACGTAAGTTTTTGGACAGGTTCTAATAACGTGAATGCAGGCTGGAAGATATCCGTATGCTCGGCTAGGATGACCCCGCTATGGAAACCGTCATAGGGACGGAAATTCGCGATTTCAGGCTGCGCGGCAACTACGTTAATCAGCGCAGCCTCCTGTCCGGGATAGACCCGCATTCTCGCAGGATGGAAGACATAGTTCCGGACAGCCCGGAATACTCCCCGGCCGTGGTCGAGTTCGAACTTCACGATGGTCAAACCGGCAGCATCGTGGTCAGTGAAGTCGATATTCCTCTACTATGCGACGATGATTTTGAAAAAGCGAAAGCGCACCTTGGGCTGCTTCTGAATGCCCGTCAAGGTGACGCTGAGGCTGCGAAGAAGCTTGCTTCGCAGGCGCAAGAACAACGCTTGGCAGCGGAGCGAATTCAACCATCCGAAAGCGGTTTTGTCGTTCCCTCAACGAGCTGTGAGACCCACTCGGAGCAGGACATAAGTCAAAAGGCATTCGTCCTCCTGAAACTAAGCCAACTTGGCTATCCTGTGCCGGACTTCGTCGTACTTACGTCCCAGACTTATGCCGAGCGTGCCCAGCGCTTCGAGGAGCACATCGCGGACGCCATCAAGCAACTCGAAATCCTCACCATGCGGAGACTGGGAGACTGCGAGAGGCCGCTCGTCTTCGCGATTCGCTGCGCCACGCCCCACTATATTCCCGGAATCCTGGACACTTATCTCAACGTCGGCGTGACCGAAAGTACGTTGCCCAGTTTGGAGAAGATGTACGGCCCGGTGGCCGCGCGCAAGATGTTTCTGAATAACCTCAGAAACCTGTGCCAGGCCCTCTACCATGACAAGCATGTTGCGATTATCAAGGCCGTCAAGTCCGACCTGCGTCCCGATAAGGTTGAGCGTCTCGTGGAACGGCTGTCGGAGGTCGTCAGGAAAACCGACCGGAGATTAATTGAGGATGCCTTTTTTCAGGCCACCTTTTTTGCCAGGCAGGCCTACGAGCATTTTGAAAAGAACCTGGAACTCGTGCTCACACTGTGCCGAGGCGCGGAACATTATCCCAGTCTCATTTTGCAGAAAATGATTTGCACGGTCCGGCACGAAAATGCCTATGCCGGAGTCGTCTCCAGCCGCAATACGCAAACGGGTTTGGGCATAGAACTGCAAACCACCCGCAATATTTTCGGCGAAGAGATGATGACGGGAACAGCCGAGATCCAAACGACCTCTTTCGAGGACCGCGAGGCAATCAAGGACGCCTTTCCCGCCGTCTATCATTTTGTCCCACGCCTCAGGGACCTGGAGCGGGAGTTTGAGTCCCCTGTAACCATCGAGTTCGCGGTCGAAGCCACGGAAAGACAGCAATTGTTCGCGCTCCTGCAACTGAATCAGACGGGAATGGCGGGGCGAGCGGCAATTACTTCGGTGGTGGACATGCACAAGTCGGGGACAATATCGCGGCAACGCGTGACCGAGCTCATCCGGCCCTACCACCTCAGGCAGCTAACCAGCGACACCATCGACCAGGACGCTTTCCTTGTGCTTAAGAGCTTCTGCTCGGGATTCGCGGTTTTGCCCAGATCGGCAGTCTCGGCGCGCGTTTACTTCACGGGTGACCGCGCTTTGAAAGCCAAGATCCGGGGCGAGACGGTATGTCTTTGCAAGAAGACGTTTTCGCCCACCGACACTGTGGTGATGCGCGAGATGGATGCAATCATAAGCCTGACCTCGGCCGCGGTGCACGTAGTCACTATCTGCCAGAGCTTGGGCGTCCCGGCCCTGCTCAGCCTTGAGAAAAACGGCGCAACCTTGCTGCCTGACGGGCGCCTGGTTAATTCCTTCGGGATGGAAATCAGGGAGGGGGATTGGATCACGGTTTCCTCCAGGCGAAGAACTCTTTACGAAGGGAAGGCGAAGTTCAAGCCCGCCAGACTCTTGCGCTACATGAGGGGAGAGCCGGTCGAGCTGGATGAGGAAGAGCGGAAAGTCTTTGCCGCTATGGCCTATTCATACCGCTACTACAAGCAGTTGACCCGGGGCCTCGAGGTCGATCAGATCTCCACCCTCAGCGAAGTCGTCAGGCTGGTTGACTTCGAGCTGCGCGGCGAATCGGAAGAAGCCAGGCAACTGGTCAACGGCTGGTTCGACGAACGCGAAGCGTTGTACATGGAAGAGGTCCTGAAGAGCGACATCGGCGACCACCTCGGGCAAAGCAACGTTTTCGAGATGCTCACCTTGGACCGGAAGATCAGGTTCTTCAAGCAGGCCCTGGCCAAGTGCTCTGGTCAACGCATCTCCGGCTACGAGGCGGGCGCTTTCATGCTGGGCCGCTTCTTGTGCTTGCGCTATCCCGCCGCTTTCTGGAAGTGCTTTACCCCATCCGAGATCGGGCTGCTCGTGAATGAGTGGGTCCTCTTCGAGAAATACATGCAGGTCTTGCAGAACGTAGGCGAGAGAAAAATTCTACTGGCGCGAAAGCAGATCCTCAAGCGTGGGCTCGAACAGCTTTCGCTTAACCCCGGCAACTTGCAACCACTCATCACGCTTAAACTGAGCGGCGTCAAGCTGGAGGAAGCGAAAGAGTCTTTGCCCGAATGGAGCGATCCCCAGTCCAAGCGGGTGCTCGAACTTCTGCAACAGCCGTACCGCGTTTTTTACGATTTCAACGCGGCATGGTCCGTCAGCCAACTGGAGAAGATCTGCCGCGAAGAAGGCCTCCCCTTACCGGGCCCCGATGCCTGCTAGAGTGGCCGGCCCCGGCGCCGTGGGCCGCGACTTCAAGCCGTATAGATAATCGCGGTCAATGATCGATTCCATCTCCCGCAGCACTTCGGGAAGTTCCTTTCCGTCCCTGGCGGCAATCAGGCGGCCCAGCGCGAGCGACAGGGAAAGCACCGCATTCATGCCGAGATTCGCCTTTCTCTGCATGATCTGGATCTTCTCCTCCACGCTCGCGTTGGGAGCGATCTTGCCGCGTTTCATGGCGAGATCCAGTTCCAGCAGCAAAAGCTCGCGGTCGATGTCGACGAGCGTGCCGAGCGCCGAGATCTTCTGTCCCAGAAAACGGGGGGCGAGCACTTCGGTCACGTTGGCCACCGCGTTGAGGCACCCTTTCCCGTTGTAACGCTTTGCCCTCATCCAGAGGTCGCCCAGTTCGCGATTTTTCCTGGTGACGTTCTCGGCCTTCACGTTGGCGGCAAAGCGGTAGGTCTTTTCTTTCTCCTTGAAGACGAAATAGTCCGGGAATTTCCGCGTGAGCGGATTGGCCTCGATAATGCTGTCGACCAAGTGGATGGCCTCATCCGTCCCCGCCGAGGTGCCCAGGGGCGTGGCCGCGGAGAACTTCATCCCGTTGTCGAGCGTCACGACCACTCCCACGGTTGGGATGCCCGCGTTCGTTGGCTCCTCGTGAGCGGAAATGTCGGCGATCATGAGATCGGGATCGAGCTTCCGCGTGATCTTGATCCCCTTCTTCGCCATTTCCATCAATTCGACTATTCTTCCGTACTTGACCAGCCTTTCCGTGTTGGCCCCGCCTCCACATTTCAGGCCGAGCGCGCCCACCGCGAAACTGATGTCGGCTTCCATTACTTCGTTGGGAGATTTGGAGCGGTGGGATACCACCAAAGCCAGCCCCAACTGCTTCGCCATGCGAGTGGCCAGCAGGGTCTCACTCAGCGTGCCGATCTGATTGGCTTTAATCAGGGCAGTATTGATGAGCCCTTGCTCGGCGCACCTTTGGATCGTGGTGTCCTTCGTCGTCACCAAATCGTCCCCGATGATGAGGATCTCCTGGTCGAGGGCCTTCATCAGCTTCTTCCATCCTTCGTAGTCGTCCTCGGCGAAGGGGTCTTCCAACGAGACGATGGGATATTTCTTTACCCAACTAATGTATAGGTCGACCATTTCGTCCGTGCTCAGGACCTTGGGGTCCTCAGCTCGCCAGAAGAGGTACTGGCCGATCGACTCCTTCTCGCCGGTCTTCTCCCGGTAAGCACTGCTGAGTTCACTGGCGGCCGGATCAAGCGCGATGCAAACATCCTGATCGGGGACAAAGCCACATTCCTCGATGGCCTGCACGGCCACCCTTAATGACCTCTCTTCGGGGAGTAAATCGCCCTTCTCCTTGGCATAGGAGGCGACGATTCCTCCTTCCAGGCCTACGCCCACAAAATTGAGCCCTTCCGTATCCTGAATTATCTGGATTGCCCGGCTTTGCAGAAGATTGGTGACTCGCTGCGCCTCAATGTAGTCTTTGGCGGTGAGGGGAAGGAACATCAACTCCTGGAAGCTCAGGTTGCCGCCCATCTCCTCGGTGTGACGCCCGCCCATGATGCAGTTTCTGAACTCCCATGGGGCAAACACAATCTTTCCGTCCGCCAGTTCCAGCTCCTGGAGCCGGTGCAGCCTGAGCTTGCGCCGCAGCTCGGCTGGCTTGACCGAGCGCGCCTCTTGCGTCTCGCCGACTGGCTCCGTGGCCCGCACTTCCGCCACCCTGGCTGCCGCCTCTCTTTGCCTCTCCTGGAACGCCTTGTATTTCCCTGCGTCCGAGAGCAGGAAGTCGAAGAGGGCAACCACCCCAATGGTGAACAGGGCCCTTCCCACGTACACCGCTGCCGGCAACGCCGTGTACAGGCCCAGCATGATCAGAACGATTCCCGGCAAGAATGTGAACTGACTAAGTATCTTGCTCGCTCTTGGCCCCGCCGCCGACACAGCCAAATTCTGCGTCTTCACCGCCGGGTGGAAGCTCCCCGCCTCCTTATGTACTCCCGGGAAAGTTCCGTACGGGATTTTCACGAACATCTCGAGATACCAGAGCCACCTGCCAAGCGGCCCTTGCTTCAGTTTTTCCTCCGCCGGCGCCGCCAGCTCCGGTCTCAGATTGTTGGTCTTGACCGCCGTCAGATAGTGCCCCATCTCGTGGATGGCAATATTGCAATGCCATGCCATATACCACATCGCAGAGGAGATCACGACTTCAATGCTGAGAAACATCTGCCGCATGACGTCGAATTTCGATGCCACGTGGAGAGAAATGCTTAGTAAGGAGGTCAGGAAGGCGGCGTGGAAGGAAACCAGCTTGTGGTTGGCGATGATCCAGCCACGATCCAGGCGCGCAGTGTCGCTCGCCTCACGGGTCCACGCGAAAATACGCTCGGGGAGTCCGCGCAACGCCCGAACAATCCCAGCCGGGAGCTGTCTCCGGCGGCTGTTCTGATGTGGATGAGCGGATTGAACGACGGGGTCTTTCGACGGCCCGGAGTAATTCGGCATGGCGTTCTCCAGTGACTGGGCGACAGCGCTGCGATTCGCCTGCAGTCCGCAAACTCGCTGCTCTGATTCGAGGACCATTCCCAAATCGGCTTGGGATCGGTGTGCATCCCCTAGAACTGGTTTCATAAATTAGGTTTTGGGCAGGGCACGACTTCAGCCGTGCCGCTCAGGGCCGCAATTGATGTGGGCTTTAGCCCCTGAGGGCCTGGCTCCCCGTTCCGAAAAAACGTTTATGAAACCAGTCTAGTGCATTCTCTACCGCTGGCGGCTGTCGGTCTGTGACCCCTATCACACCAGGGTATGCGCCATGTACAGGACGATATGTTCTCAGCTTGCTGCTTTGCGGAAAGGCCTTGTGTCGCTTCAGCGGTAGAATGATTCGCTCGTCCAGATAGGTGTGCCCGGTGGCCATGCGCGGCATTTTACCGCCGCCGGGCGCGCGGCCTCAGCAGCTTTAGCGGATCTCACCCGTTTGTAATCGCCTACTCCATTTTCGCGTACTTCTCTCGCGCTTCCTGCAGCATCGAGAGCACCGACTGTTTCTCCGTTTCGGTGTTCCACGAAGTATTACTCCGCACTCCGGAAATCAGCCGGTCAATCCACGCGATGAAGTAAGCTGCGTCTGCCGCGCCGCGCACGGGAGCGCCAGCCACGTTTACATACACCGGACTGGTCGTCGCATAAGGGTATATGTCGAGAATCGGATACTCCGCTTTGTCGCTGAAAGCGCGCAGAACGCACCACCCGCTCGCCTCAAGCGGGATCGAGCCCTCAACGTGCGCCGAGCTGCGGCCGCTGTCCATCGCCAACTCCCGCGCCACCTTTCCGTTACAGACGACTTGGAGATGGTCCACCGGAACCATCGAAACCAGGTCCGCCGAAAACCGCACTTCTTGTCCCTTTTCCAGCCGCACTTCCCCGCCAATCGCCTGCCCTCCCAGCGAGAACCTCAGCAACGGCCCATTCGTCGCAAACGTCCGGCCCGCCTTGATCGCCCCGAGCCAAGGCCCGATCCTTAGCTGCCCGGAAGGCACTTCGGCATAGACGCGGTTCAATCCCACCGGCCCGCGCACCGACGCGTAGTTGCCCATGAAATCCGTACCCGCGGCCGCGGGCAGCCGGAAACCGCAATTCAGCAGCTTATACCAGACCTCGGCCGTCGACTTATGATCGGAAAAACCGACTATCTCCATGTAATCAACCTTACCCAGCGCCACATCCGCGGGTAACTCGTCGGTAAGTGAAGCGTCCTTCACCGGATCGGGGAAACTGTCAAAAGGATGCACGTATCCCACCAGCGCGCCCTGTTCATGCGCCATATCCGCGACATTCGCATTTGCCGGATAAAGGCTGGCCGCCGCCGTATTGGGATAGGACGCATAGCCGGGAATAATGAAGTTACGCGTCAGATTAAGTAACCCCAGATGTCCCCAATAACTCGTGTGAAACTCCTGTCCGTACAGCAGCAGATGGTCCGCGGTCGAGGCCGGGTCGAGTTGTGGCGAGAAGTACGTCATGTCGGGAACGCGCTGTTCCTTATTCACCACCAAATCTTCCACAATCGCCACATTTTCAGCCGCTGCCTGCTCCACCAGGTGCGCCGGAATATTCCGATATGTTCCCGCGTAGTTCATGTGCGTATGAATATCGCCGCCCACCCAAGCCGAGGCTGCGTCCACGGCGATAGACAGCCCCACCATCCGCACCGTAAGCCGCGTGGTGTTATTGGCCTTCACCTCCACCTTGCGCCGTTCAAAATGATTTTCGAATCCGCGCATCACTTCCACTTCGACATTGCCAACCGGCGCCGCGATCTCCGACGCACCCGAGGTGTCGAAGTAGTGCGCTTCAAACGGCCGCTCCGCGCGGTCAAAGCTGTCGTCGGCGTGCATCCATGCGTTGCCGGGAGCATAGGCCAGTCCGTCCGCGGCGGTCACGAAAACCCTCGCCGCTGCTGGGTTTCCAATAGCATCCACGACACGCAGTGAAATTCGCCCCATCGGTTTCAGATATTTTCGTTCGCCCGCGACCACCTCCGTTTGCTCTCCGCCCGGTATCTTCTGTATCCACAGGGCGGTATTTCCATCGCGGTTGGAGATGAACGCGATCTTCGATCCATCCGGCGACCACCGGGGATTAGTGTTGTCAAAAGCGCCATAAGAAATGGGGAACGCATCTCCTCCCGCCGCCGGCATCAGCCATAGTTGGTGCCAGCTCTGGCCCAGATATGATGCATACACCATGCGCTTGCCGTCGGGCGAAAAGTCGGGACGAGCCTTCCAGTTCGTCTCCTCATCGTGGATCTCATGCGCCTCGGCGCCCGGTTCCACCTTGATCTTCCAGAAGCCGCCGGTGCCGTGAATGTGCCCCCGGTTCGATATGAAGAGAATTGCCGAGCCATCTCGCGTCCACACCGGACTGATCTCGTGGTCCACCTTGCTGTAGTAATAGCGAGGCAGCGAGCTGACATTTTCAGGAGTAAGTTGCCACACGCCGCTGAGTAACCCGTCTGCGAATTGGCCGACAAAGATATGAAAGTGTCCCTTATAGGACGTCGACACGAACGCCAGGCGTTTTCCATCCGGCGAGAATCGCGGCTCCACATTCACCGCGCCTCCGGATGTCATCTGCCGCGTCCGCCCATCTCGCAAATCCAGCGACCACAATTCGATGGCGTCGCGATCGTAGCGCGCAAAAACCACCCATCGTCCATCGGGCGACCAGTCCGGCTGATAGTCATAGCCCGGTCCGGCGGTAAGCTGCTCCGCATTCGCGCTGCGCAGTTCCTGCCGCCACAGCGAGCCCGCCATCGAATACACCAGGCTGTGCGAATCGGGAGACCAGGCTGCCGCGCTCGGCCCCGTCGTCAACTGCGGCAAATACATTTCCCTGTAGTAATACGGGTGCGGAAGATCGATCTGCTTAAGCACCGGTTCGCGCTGCGCGAAACAAGAAACACAAGTAAGAAGAAATAGACAAGCCAGACGGAACTTTAACAAGAGCCCTCCACCATGGGTGTGGCGCAATCGCCGCCCGCGTCCCTTAGTCGTATGTATCACGAATCTCCTGCTTGACTTCAAAAGCGGCAACCAGTGTACACCCATCTCGCCTGCTCGCGTCACCGTGAAACCAATTTTCATACGGATCGCCCCCGTCGGTACGAGGTCCCGTACCAGCGCAGCCTGGATTACGCCATTTGTGGCCTACTTTTGCAACACCTGTCCTTACCCCACAATCCGCTGTTGACGATTTCACCGCCGGCCTGACCACCATCCATCTATCCCGCCGGTACCGGCAGCAACGCGATCCACCCAGCTCGACTCCCGCTCGCTTCTCGCGCCACTTCCGCTGGCCTCACGATTTGAGTTAAGGTTGTAGACCGGACATGAAAAACAAGTTCTTGTTATTGGCTGCCGGCGCCTTCACCTTGGCCGCGATTCTCAGCGTGGTGAACAATTTCTTTACGCCGCTATCCGCAACTTTGCTCTTCGCCGTGCGCTGGATCGCCATCGCCACCCTGATCGTTTACGGCTTCTACAAGCGCACGCTCTCCACTTGGATTTTTGTGGCGATGGTCGCCGGCGCGGCCGTTGGATACGACTGGCCGCACACTGCGGTCAACCTGCGGCTGATCGCCATGATCTTCCTGCGGCTGATCAAGACCATCATCGCGCCCCTGCTCTTCGCCACGCTGGTCAGCGGCATCGCGGCCCACTCCAACCTGAAAAAAGTTGGGCGCATGGGCATCAAGGCGATCGTCTTCTTCGAGATCGTCACCACGCTGGCGCTGTTTATCGGCCTGGCCGCCATCAATATCAGCAAAGCCGGCGTCGGAGTGCATGTGCCCGCGCCCAGCGGCGAAACCGTCGAGGTGCAGAAGCTGACTGCCTCTGAGACCATCCTCCACATCTTCCCAGAGAATATCGCCAAGTCCATCGCCGAAGGCCAGGTGCTGCAAGTGGTCGTTTTCAGCATCTTGTTCGGCATGGCCCTGGCGATGGTGCGCGAGGATCGTCGCCAGTCCATGCTGAAGTTTACCGAGAGCTTGGCGGAGGTCATGTTCAAGTTCACGAATCTCGTGATGTACTTTGCTCCCTTCGGCGTGGGCGCAGCCATTGCCTACACCGTCGGCAGCACGGGCATGGGCATCCTGCTCAATCTTGGCAAACTGTTGCTTACGCTCTATGTCGCTCTGCTCATCTGCATAGTTGTGGTGCTGCTGCCGGTGGCAATGCTGGCGCGCGTGCCCCTGAAGAAGTTCATCGCCGCCGTCGCCGAGCCGGTCTCGATTGCCTTCGGGACGGCGAGTTCCGAGGCGGCTTTGCCCCGCGCCATGGAAGCCATGGAAGCCATCGGCGTGCCCCGCCAGGTGGTGGCCTTTGTCATGCCCATGGGCTACAGCTTTAACTTGGTGGGAAGCACTTTGTATCTATCGCTGGCGGCGATCTTTGTCGCGCAGGCCGCCGGCGTGCACCTCAGCCTGGGACAGCAACTTCTGCTCATGCTCACCCTCATGCTGACCAGCAAGGGCGTGGCCGGAGTCTCCCGCGCCGCCATCGTCATCCTCCTGGGAACGGTCGGATCGTTCGGCTTGCCAACCGAGCCGGTCTTCATCCTGCTCGGTATAGATCAGTTGATGGACATGGGCCGGACTTCCATCAACGTGCTGGGGAACTGCCTGGCAACCGTGGTGGTGGCGCGGTGGGAAGGCGACTTCGAAAAAGAAAAACCCGCGCCGGCGGCGTTGTAAACTCGATCTATGGCTTTGCCTTCGCGCTCCCGCGATTCCAGCAATCTTTTCTCCGCGGCGAAACCCGCGCCCGCCGCCCACACTGCGCACGTCGATGGCGGAGCACGCGGCAATCCAGGGCCCTCCGGCTACGGCGTCGCCATCGCCGACGCCTCCGGCCACACCGTCGCCGAGCTTAGCGAATACCTGGGCCACCACACCAACAACTACGCCGAGTATCAAGGACTGCTCGCCGCGCTGCGCTATGCCGCCGAAAACCAAATCAAGGCGCTCAAGGTGGTCAGCGATTCCGAGCTGATGGTGCGGCAGATGAAAGGCATCTATAAGGTGCGTCATCCCGAGCTGCGCAAACTGTACGATCAGGCGCAGCAACTGGTTCGCCAGCCTCGAGCGCTTCGAAATCCGCCACGCCCTCCGCGAACACAACCAGGTTGCGGACCGCCTGGCCAATCAGGCAATGGATAGAGGGCGATAGAAGGCAAGTTTCAAGGTTTCACGAGCCACCGGCCACTGGCCGCCGGCAACTGTTTTCCAATGGACCTCGACGACACCATCGTCGCCATCGCCACCCCGCCCGGTCGCGGCGGCATCGGCGTTGTCCGCTTGGCCGGCCCCCATGCCAAAGCCATCGCCGAGCCCATGCTCCGCCTCACCCGCGCCCTCGAACCCAATCATGCCCAACTCTGCGACCTCGTCGAACCGTGTGGCGCGGGCGCCCTCGCCCGCGAATCTGCTGACACCGCCGCCCCCACCGCCCCCGACCCTGCTTTGAAGGGGCGTGGCTTCAGCCACGCCGTTCCCACCACAAATGATGATGGGGCTTCAGCCCCCGTCCCCATCGACCAAGTCGTCGTCACCTATTTCGCCCGCCCCCACTCCTACACCACCGACGACATCGTCGAAATCTCAGCCCACGGCTCACCCGTTGTTCTCCGCCACATCGTCGAACTCTCCCTCGCCCACGGCGCCCGTCTCGCCGAGCCCGGAGAATTCACCCTCCGCGCCTTTCTCAACGGACGCCTCGACCTCACCCAAGCCGAAGCCGTCCGCGATCTCATCGACTCCCAAACTCTCTTCCAGGCCAAAGTCGCCGCCCAGCAGCTCGAAGGCGCGCTTTCCCATCGCATCAAGCCCATCAAGCGCAACCTCATCGACCTTATCGCCCTCCTCGAAGCCGGCATCGACTTCGCCGAAGACGACGTCTCCATCGCTCCCGACTCGACCATCCAAACTCGCATCGCCGAAGTCCAAGCCCCGCTGGCCCAACTCGCCGCCACCTTCACTTACGGCAAGATCGTTCATCAAGGACTAACTCTGGCCATCGTAGGCCGTCCCAACGTCGGCAAATCCAGCCTTTTCAATTGCCTCGTCGAGCGCGAGCGCGCCATTGTCACCGCCCAGCCCGGCACCACCCGCGACCTGGTCGCTGAAACCGTCGCCATCGGTGGCATCCCCGTCGAGCTTGTGGACACCGCCGGCATCCGTCCCGCCCACGCCCAAGCCAAGGACGAAGCCGAATCCATCGGCATCCGCAAATCTCTCGAAGCTCAAGCCGACGCCGACTTAGTCCTATTAGTAAGAGATATTACTCAGCCCATAACTCAGGAAGACGAAGACTTACTGACCAAAATTGCCCCCCGCCCCGCCATCATAGTGGAAAACAAATCCGATCTGCTGCGCTCGTGTGGGGACGGCAAGTGTGGGGACGGGCGACTCGCCCGTCCAGCCGAGCCAAGCTCGCCGACTCCCCCCATAATTCAAACCTCCGCCCTCACCGGCGACGGCATCCCCGCCCTCCGCACCGCCATCCTCCGCCACCTCGCCGGAGACTCCACTCCCCACCCCGAATCCGGCTTCCTCACCGCCGTCCGCCATCACAAACTAATTGCCGACGCGCTCACCGCCCTCGACGCCGCCACCGCCGCCCTATCCGCCCGCGTTCCCCACGAGATGCTCCTACTCGATCTCTACTCCGCCCTCCACTCCCTCGACGAACTCACCGGCTCGACCACCACCGACGACATCCTTTCCCGCATCTTCTCCACCTTTTGCATTGGAAAATAGAATTGCTTCCATTCACGATTTGCGGCGTACCGGCGCGACGCTGCTGACTGAGAAGGGTTTCAACCGGGATGTGATCGAAAAGGCCCTGAGTCATGAGAAGCAAGGCATCCGCGCCGTTTACATTCTGGCTGAATACGCCGCAGAACGAAATAAAGATGCTGCAATGGTGGGCAGACTACGTGGACGCCATTGTGAATGAGTCCAAGGTGATTGTAGGTAATTTCGGGGGCGTCGCTTAGCAGCCCGTGGTGAAAGTGAGAACCCGAAGTTTCACCCTCAATTCACCTGATTTTGTCATCCCGAGCGCAGCGATAATCATTCGCGCGATAATGCACCAGCGGTAGCGAACTGAATCGCGCCACTCGCTTCTCTCAGGCTTCATACTCGCTGAATCAGGGTCGTCGATTGCGATACAAGGAAGGATCTACCTGCAGGGCCATCGCTTCAGTATCCAAATCAAGTTGCAGGAAATCACGGACCGTCTTTGCACAGGCAGCGGGATCGAGCAGCGCTTTTCGATACCCCATACGGCAGACCGGGATGTCCTCTCTCTCTTCCAGCCAGGCGACGACCTCCCGCATGTGATCGCGAAACGCTGAAGTTAGTAGCGCCGGATCCATCGCTTGGATGACGCTGCGTCGCTGCAACATTTCGTCCTGCGAAGCAAGAACCTCGGGCAGCGGCCGCTCCATAAAGATCAGCCGGTAATTTCTGCCCCTCGGAACCGACAAAAGAAGCTGGGAGATGATTTTCACCGCCTTGCCTTCGGCCTCGTCGATGAGATCGGGTTCCTTAGGCAAGAGCTTGATCGGCCCCCACTCGCAATAGCCGCGGGGATTGTCGATGTCCGGCTTGCGTTCGAGGTCGGCAAGCAGGGGCATGCCGCCGGCTGCCAGCATCTGCATCATCAGCAACGTCCCCGAGCGAGGCAGGCCCGAAACGATGGTAATCACGATTCGCCTTCGTACGTTTGCGCTGCCCGGCAGCTTAAGAGGCGTTAGGTGGCGCGACGCTCCAAGCTCTTCCGTCCAGATGGCCGGGCAGTGGCAAGCCAAATAATTTCAAGACCGTGGGAGCAACGTCGACGATGGCGGGCTTCTCTTCCGCGATCTTGCGATTGCAGAAAAGAACACCCGGAACCAACCGCGGATCGATGCAATGATCGCCACTCCATGCTTTCAGATTGTCCTCGAAGACCACGCTCGTGACCTTGCCCATCACCGAATCCCACGACGCGCGGAACCCGTCGCCATATCCGACGATCAGGTCGGGAGCGTTGTCCACATAAGGTCCGGCATAGACCGAGTCACGATTAAAGACACCCGTGATTCCCACGCGGCCCGAGGCAGGGTCCACCAATCCGTCGAGTTTGCGTAGCAATTCCTCTTTCAACGCTTCCGCTTCGACGCCAGAGTCGACAATGCCCTGACGCTCACGTCCTTTGAGATTCAAGTAGAGGCCGTTCAAACCCATGGTATACGCACGCGTCCGTGACCAGTCCACATCTTCAAACCAATCGCCACTCTCACTCTTTCCGGATTTCAGTGCGAGATATCCATTCTGATGCAGCCAGGCATTCAGATTCACGCAGCGTGCGAACGACTTGAAACCGTGGTCGGAGACGACCATCAACAAGGTCTTGTCATCCATCCGCTGCATGACGCGGCCGACCAGTTCGTCCATGCGCGTGTACAAATCCTCAATCACGCTTGGCCGCTGGCTGAGCGGTACTTCGCGGGCCGCAGGATGGTCCTCCTCCAGGTAGCGCCAGAACATGTGCTGCACGCGATCCGTGGTATCGAAAACGCAGACGCACAGGCCCTGTGGCGTTTTCTCTAAAGCGTCGAACAACATGCGCTCTCGATCCTCATGATTGGCGTAACACTGGGCCAGGAAGGCATCGTCATCCAGCACTTTCTCATTTAGAGCCCACGTGTCTTCAGCCAACCCCAACGTGGCATACGGCCCCAATAGTTTGGCGAGATAGACCGAGTAAGTCAGCGGGTGCGAAATCGGAAGATCGGGCTTGCCAGGATCGATATTCACCGGCGTGACATAGACTTCGACCTCAGGCGATATTTCCTTTAGATAAAAGCGGCAAATTCCATGCGCGCTGAAACCAATGCCGGCTTTGAACTTGACCGGAATCCAGTCCGAGTAGTCCCCTACCTTCAACGTGAATTTGTGTGAATCTACGATGAAGCGCGCCAGGTTCCCGCTGTCGTCGGGATGTATCTCGAAATGCACTCGCAATTCGCCGCCCGAGCCGGGCAGCAGCGGATCTTCCGGGCCGGGCACGAAGGACCGGCACATGCCGTCCCCGCGCTCGACGGGAACTCGAACTCCGCCCTCGCGAAACTTGTCGCCACTTGGACGGGTTGTGCACAGGCAGAAAGTCCCCTGGCTTCCTTTCAGGTCAGGCACACACATGCCCGAAAGCAGCACGCCAGAGAACTTCTCTGGCGGGAAGGTCACGGGAACGCGAATCACGGAACAGAAAATCCCCGCCTCGCCCAGCCAGTGCCAGAACGGCGTGCCGTAGCGCATGCGTTTGATCCTGGCTCCGCCCAGCGGAATGGTGTATTTGCCGATCTTCAAGCTACGCTTGGGGCCTTTAATTTCTGACGAAGAGAGGTAAGGAAGGTAGTTGCTGAGGTCCCGCGCAAGGAAATCGTAGATGTTGTGCTTGCCGGGATTTACCCCGGTCATGAACGTCGACCACGCCACCGGAGAAATGGGTGGGAATGTGGTTCGCAATTTCCGGAATGTTGCCTGCTCGCGCAACTTCGCCAGATTCGGGAGCCTGCCTGCGGCGATGAAGCGCTCGGTAAGTTCCGGGTCCATCCCGTCAAAGCCGAGAATGACGGCGCGCTTGATCTCGGCTTTGCCGTAAGCCTTGCGTTTTCGCAATAGCCGGAACAGTTGCCGGAACGGCCACACTAAGAAGGCGTAGATCGAATAGAGGAATGCAACAAAAAGCGTCCAGAATGAAGAAAGTACTGCGAACCCGGCACCCGGCCCCGCATACGCGTGACAGCAAGGCGGAAACAACAGAATAATGCCAAAAACCACGCAACCGGCGAGGACCCGCCGGCGTTCGCTAAACAGACTGGCCCCGCTCCAACTCATATCTCAATTCCGAGAATACTCTTGAAAACGAAGCCTGTCAGCAAAGACAACACGAAGAACAACCAGATCCAGTTCCATGCAAAGCCGGCGAAAGCGATGTCGCGTGGGGGATACTGCACCTCGATTGCGTCGATCATGCCATTCTCCGGCAGTGCGGGCTCCGCAGAGAGGAACATGCGCTTCCAAAACTGCTTTCGCAACCGAACGGGAGATAAGCGTGGCATGCCCAAGCCAACCACTACATTTTTTGAGAAAATCTGACCGGAGGCTTCAATGGCGACCGGGTATTTTCCATTCCTGGAAGCCACAACTCTCCAGACCAGTTCGTTTTCTGAAGGCACGTGGACTGCCGGTGCAGTGGCCGCCAATCCCTCCGGCAACCGGAGCGTAATATCATTTAGCGTCTGCGGATCGGCCACACGCGCTTTCACCAGGAACGACTGCCCGGTTCGGATCGGCAACGATCCCAAGTAGCGATCGATCTGCACAATCAGAAACACCAGTGGAATAATCACACACAATAAAGGCTTGAACGCCAAGCGCAGATAATCGCCGGTCGCCAGCAGGATGCGCCCGTACGAACGCAGCACAACGGGGATTTGGTCCTGAAAGAGTCGAAGCGCCAGCAGGTGTGCTTTCAGGCGGTCCTTCGCCAAGTGAATCGCGCGCTGGTCGGAAGTGTAGCGAAACACGACCACCATCGCCAGCCCGATCGCCAGGGAAATCAGGCACACGACTACAGCCGGTAAGTTGATTGTCAGAAAGCTCATACGAGAATGCAGCAAAGCGAACCTGCGTTCGTACCCCGGTCAGCTACTCAATATACCCAAGTCCCTGGAGCCGCTTCTTAATGATTTCCTTCGAGGTTTTGCCACCTTCGCCAGGAGGCAGCACCTTGTCGACTTCCTTTTCGAGAGCATGCAGCACAAATTCGTCCACTGACGCGTAACCGCACGCTTCCGAACATTGCTTCACTTTGTCGAGCAATTCGCCTTCGATCTTTACCTTGTGAGAGCCGAACATCAATCACCTCAATCGCGGGCCAAACGATCAGTGCGTCGTCCCGCTCGACTGAAACACTGAACGTCCAATCATACCCTCCGCTTTGCCGATTCCAAATTCCCCCAGAATCGTTGGCGCGATATCCGTTAGCGCCGGGGATTCGCTCGCAATCTTCCGGTTGCTCAGCAACACTCCAGGTACGAGGGTGTAGTCGATGCAATGATCGCCGCTCCACGGATTGGTGTTGTCTTCAATTTCATCGGCGGGAAAAGCGCCTAGGATCGTCTTCCACCCCGCGCGGTAACCGCGGTTGTACCCCACGAGCATGTCCGGACCGGATTGCGCGAACGGGCCTTGATAAGCGTCGCGGGCAAAATCCACGCGGGTGATTACCGGCAGATTTGTCTTTCCATCTCTTACTGCGAGCAACTTCCCTCGGATTTCCGCCATCAACCGATCGGCAATAGCTCCATGTTCGACAATTCCATTCCGCTCTCGCCCCCTTAGATTCAGATAAAGGCCATTGAGTCCAATACCATAAGCACGCGTCTGGGTCCAATCGACGCCCGCAAAGGGCTCATTCGAATTCAAATTGGCATCAGCTTTCAATTTGATGTAGCCATTGTTCAGAAGCCACGTATTCAGATTGAACGAACGGTAGTAAGGTGCAAATCCGTGGTCGGACAAAACGAGCAAAGTTGTGTGGCTGTCCAGTTTAGGCAGCACTTCCCCGAGTACCTGATCCATCTGCTGGTAAAAATCCGAAATGGCCGATCCATTTTGGGCAGCAAGCGCAGGATCATATTCCGGATGCTTCGAGTCCATTAGCCGCCAGAACATGTGCGAGTTGAGATCGAGGCTCGAGAAATAGAAGAAGAAAACACCCTGTTTGAATTTGGGAAACTCAGCGTCAAAAATCCGGCGATGATCGGCCAGCACGGTCCGTGCCTGCTCCAGGTATTCGCCATCGTCGAGCACACCATCCATAAGAGCTTTCGTGTCTTCGGAGATCCCCAAAGTATGAAACTCCCCGGCTTCGTCCGACAGGAGGCCGGAGTAGTCCGCCGGAGTCGAAATCGGCAGCGCAGGATCGGCAGGATCAATGTTGATCGGCGAGACGTAGAGTTGGAATCGGGGATGCGCTTGCTTGAGATAAAAGCGGCACATTCCTTTTACATGGCTGAAGAGAGGAATCAGTTGGAAGTCGACGCGGATCCAGTCGCTCCACTCCCCCTCCCGCAACACGAATTCCTGACCCTGCACTGCGATCTTAGCCACGGCCTCCAGAGGATCCACGGCGACCAGGAATGGCTCCGTCGCGGCAGAAGACCCTTTTCGAAGAGCATTGTCGGGACCGATAAGATTGGCCACCACGTGTGAGTTTTCAACCTGGACCGGGATGACCTGCCCGCCTTCCACTGCGCCAGCCGCGGCCGCTGGATCATCCGTATAAAAGGAAAATGTTCCGTAGGTTCCGCGCAAGTCCGGAGTGCCCATGCCCGACAGAGTTTTTCCTTTCGTCGGGACCGGAGGAAAATTCGAGGGGATCCGGAAAATCGTGTTCGGTACGCCGTGCTCATCCAAAATCTGCCAGAACGCGCGACCTTGCCGCAGTTGCTGGGCGCTGCCACCACCCAGAGGGATCCGCCAGTTGCCGAGGTGGATCGCGTGCTTCGCGCCTTCGACCCGCGAGGCGGAAAAATATAGATTCAAGGTTTTCGGATCGCGATGAATGAAATCAAAGATCCCGTGACCACCCGCATTCATACCAGTAATGAAATTCGACCATGCCACCGGACTCTGGGGCGGGATGCTGGTAGTAAGTTGGCGAAAATCTCCCTGCGCGGCCAGTTTGGCGAAATTGGGCATCTTGCCCTCGCCCATGAACTGCCGCAGCAGTTCCGGATCCATGCCGTCAATTCCCAGAATGATGAGACGGTGATCGCTGCGCCATTCAACATGCGAGGATCGGCAAGACAGCAGCGTCACGGCCGTGACTGCCAAAAGCAACGAAGTCAAAAATACCCAAACGGTTTTTTTCACGGACTCAATCTTCTGCAGCGCTCTTGCAGCGCTCGCTGCTTATGACATTTTCTTCGAACGTTGTTAGACTTCTATCCATGTTGCGGCATCTATGCGCGTGGTCTTTTGTTGGAATTATAGCCCTGGTTATTTTTCCGGTCGACTCCTGGCCTGCGAGCAAACCAAACATTATTCTCATTACGGTTGACTCGATGCGGGCAGACCGAATGGGCTTTCTTGGCGCCCGTGAAAAATTGACTCCCAGATTGGATGAACTTGCACACGACGGGCTCGTTTTCGAGCGTGCCTACGCGCAAGCACCCGACACAGTCGCTTCTTCCGCCACAATTCTCACCGGCGCTTATCCTCAGACGCATCGTGCCAGTCAATTCGGCGTTCCTCTCGCTCCCACCCTGCCCTATCTCCCGGACTTGCTTCATGGCGCCGGATACCGCACCGCAGCATTCGTGGGATCGGTCCTGCTCGATCCCCGCGACGGACCGTTCCAGAGCTATGACCGCGGGTTCGATGAATATGAGGCCAACTTCCATCTGCCGCAGCGCGGCGAGAGCCGCTTCCACTCGGTTGCACTGCGCGACGCCCAGGTTATCGAGCTTGCCACCAGGTGGTTGGCCGTCACCAAACAACGGCCATTTTTCCTTTGGGTGAATCTTCATCCTTCCGGTGAAATTTCCTACGATCGCGTCCTCTCCTCGGTCGATCTGGCCGTCGGGCGCCTGCTCGACTTTCTACGCACGCAGTCGCTGTACAACGACGCTCTGATCGTAGTCGCATCCAGCCATGGCCAGAGCCTCGGAGCACATGGCGAAGACACCCATGACATTTTCCTCTATGACGAAACAATCCACGTGCCGCTTATCTTAAAGCTGCCCGGAAACCAGATGGCCAGACGGAAGGTCACAAACCGCGCTCGTCTGCTGGACGTTGCTCCCACCGTCCTCGAACTGGCAGGCGTTCCCGTTTCTTCCCAGATGCAGGGGCAATCGCTGCAGCGAATCGCTCAAACCAGTTCGCAAACGGATCAACCGGCTTACGCGCGCAGCGATCTGGCTCAGCAAGGCTTCGGAAGCAGCCAGCTCGAATCATGGCGGGCGGGAAAATATCTCTACATTCGTGCGCCCCAACCGGAACTGTACGATTTGTCATCCGATCCGAGTGCGAGCCACAATCTGGCGCAGAGTTCCAAGGCAACGCTCGAAACCATGGCCGCACAACTGCAAGCACTCGATGCCCGTCTCGCGAAGGAGCCTGGCAACTCGACTGCTTCCGCTCTCACTTCCAGCGAAATGCAGAAATTGGCTTCTCTGGGATACGTCGGATTGCAGAGTACCAATGGCGCTGTGAATGCCGCAACCGCGGGCACCGACCCCAAGAAGCTCATCGCCATGATCGACAAAACGCTGCAAGCGCTGTCCGATGTGGACGACGGCAAGCCGGGAAACGCTATCGCCATCCTCCGACAGGTGCTCGCCTCACAACCGAACTCCTATCTTGCGCAGTACGCCATGGGCGCGGCACTCGCCCAACAGCAGCAGTACACCGAAGCCATTGAACATCTGCACAAAGCCATCGTACTACAGCCAGACTCCGCATGGGCTAACCTTGCCATGGGTCTTGCTCTCATAAAGACTGGCGATTTCAAAACCGCTGCCGTGCATCTGGAAGTCGCATCGTCACATTTGCCGAGGCTTGCCATGCTGCACTCGAGGCTAGCCGACACCTACGAACATCTAGGACGTAACCAGGACGCGGCACGCGAACGCGTCCGGGCATCACAGACAGATAACAAGGCAAACCACTGACAAAAGTCTTCGGCTCCATAGTCAAACGGCGGAATCTGTCTCATCGAGCCGCCGCCGTTTGTGAGTTGATGCCATCCGTTGTGCTAGTCTGAGCACGTGAAGCTTTGCCTCATTTTGATCCGCTTCGGTGTGCTGGGGATTCTGTGCGCCGCAAACCTGTTTGCCTCTGCCAAAACATCGCCGCCGGACGTCTTCCTGATCACGATCGACACTCTCCGCGCCGACCATGTTCATTGCTATGGGTACGCCAACGTGCAAACACCCGCCTTGGACGGCCTCGCGAAAGACGGCATCCGCTTCGCCGAGGCTTTCACACCCAGTCCCATCACCAACACATCGCACGCCAGCATTCTCACCGGCCTTCTGCCCGGCTCGCATGGCGTGACTGACTTCGCCGTGCCACTCGCTGCAACTCACGCCACGATTGCGGGGTTGCTCCAGGCACAGGGTTACCACACTGCGGCCTTCATTGGAGCGGTGATCCTCGACAGCAAAGCCTTGGCGCCGGGGTTCGATCGAGGATTTGATTTCTACGATAACTTTCCGGAACATCCGCAGACGACCTCCCGCTGGGGACGGCTCGAACGCCGTGGCATGGATGTGGTGCAGCGCGCAGAACAGTGGTTGAACGGCCATCCTGCCGGCCCACATTTTGTCTGGGTTCATCTCTACGATCCGCATGATCCGTACGAACCGCCCGCGCCTTATTCCGAACTGTACAAGAATCGCCTCTACGACGGCGAAATCGCCTACGCCGATTCTGCTCTTGCGCACTTTATCGCTTATCTCAAGGAAACTGACCGATACAGCAGTTCGATTATCGTCACGGTTGGTGACCACGGCGAAGGTTTGGGAGAGCACCATGAAGATACTCATGGAATCTTCCTGTATGACTCGACCACCCACGTGCCACTGATCGTAAAGCTGCCCGGCGGACTCGAAGCCGGCACTACAGTTACGGCTCAGGTGCGTACCATCGACATTGTGCCGACGCTGTTGGATTTGGTGGGTATTACTGCTACTCAGACGGAGGATGGGGAGTCGTTGAGGACTTATTTTGCAGGTAAGGATGGGACCGGACGTTCCTGCCTTTGGGGAAACCGATTACCCGCTGCGCTTCGGATGGGCTCCGCTGCGCTCTGTGCGGAATGAAGGATTCAAGTTCATCGAAGCGCCACGCCCCGAACTTTATGACTTGCAGTTCGATCCTGCAGAATCGAACGATAAGTACGACTCTCGCGACGCGCGCGTGAAGAAATCCCGTGCCATGTTGGCCGACCTGCGTGCAAGAGAGGCAATGGCGCAAAGTTCGAAGGCAGCGACTGCGGAAAGTGCCAGCACGGAACTGAATGCGTTGGGGTATCCGGATTCCACCGGCACGGAAAGCACAGCAAAGACTCTTGATCCTTTGTCGCTGCCTGATCCCAAAGACAAGATTGAACAACAGAATCTTTTGCACGCGGCGATGATTGCCTCGGAAGACAATCGTCCCGAGGACGCGCGCAAGTCCCTGGAGAAAGTGCTCGCCCTCGATCCCAAGTCGCCGACTGCGCTCCGTCAAATCGGTGAAGTGGAATTCGCGACAGGAGACTACGCTCAGGCTGCACAACACTTGAAGAGAGCGGTGGAAGTCCGTCCGGGCGACGCGACTGCCTCGTTCTACGAGGGACAGGCGATGGAGAAGATGCACAATCTGGCGGGCGCTCGGGATGCGCTCGAAACCAGCCTGAAACTTATGCCGGAGCAGATTCCGGCACGTCTTCTGTTGGGTCAAGTGTGCCTGGGCTTGAAAGACCCGAAAGCCGCGGAAGATCAGTTCGAAGCGGCGTTGCTGCTCCAGTCGGACAATGTGGAAGCGCAACTCGGTTTGGCAAACGCGCAACTAGCCGAAGGCGGGTTCGCGGAAGCGGCTCAACTGCTGGAGGCCCTGTCGAAAGTGGAGGCACAAAACGCGGATGTCTTCGATCTGTTGGCGAAGGCTTATTCCGGCTTGGGCAAAACAGCGGAAGCTCAACGGGCAGCGGCAAAATTCCGGCAACTCCGCCCCAATAAATAGTCACCGCCCAGAAACAATCCCAACAAGTGCTCGGATCAAATGATTTCCGCGATAGTACGCCCACAAATATATGGTTCTGCTGATCGTCCGCTCCTCGCATGCTTCTTCGTAACATACACGGCTGTGGATTGGCAGTACTTTTTCAGCAGCCTGCTAGCGGTTTGCGCCCTTTGTCAACTGCTCAACAATGGCTCGTTCTTGCGCCGCCAAGGTTTCGTCCCCGAGCTTTGCATAGGCGCGAGCCAGGTATTCGTGCGGTTCCGGGGAGTCCGGTTTGGTCGCGCTTGCCGTCTTCAGGTACGGAATCGCGTTTGCAGCGTCGTTTTCGCCGAGGCTGATCTCGCCCAGCAGGAGATTTGCTTCGTAATGCTGCGGTTGGAGTTCGCGGGTATGCAATGCCATTTTCTTTGCGTCGGCAATTCGTCCGAAGTTTAAATAGAGATCGGCCAACGCATAGTTGACTTGTGCCGATTGTGGCAGTATCTCCGCGGCGCGCTCCATTTCCGGTACCGCCGCTTTGAGATCGCGCTTTAGAATGAGTGTCATGGCCAGTCGGAAGTGCCCTAGCCCTTGATCCGGGAACATCTCCACTTCTTTTCGCAAAGTCGCCAATGCGTTGTCGACATTGCCCGTGGCCAACCACGCTTGGGCTAAATCGTTGTAAGCGGCCCATAGTTTTGGATCCCGCGCGAGCACGGCTTGTATTTTTCGGAACGCTTCCGTGGGCCGTCCATCCCCCAAATCGACTCCCGCCTCGGCCAACTCATTGGCTACGGCCACCTTGTCTTTGGGATCGATATCCCCGATTGGCGAGATCGTGCTGTTGGTGGATGCGACGTAGCCGAGAGCGTTGACTTGCTCCACTTGCTCGGGATCGAGATTCACGGAGCTTGTGCCGTGAGGGCTGCGCGTTTTCTCACGGAATGCCCTAACCTGCGCCGCGAGCGTGCGAGCGACCGCCGGGGATGAAGGTGCGAGATCGTGCTGTTCCGCCGGGTCTTTGGATGTTTCGTACAATTCCGGCCGTGGCGCTTGCACGAACAAATACTTCCCCGTCCGCAGCGCACGCAACGCGCTCCAGCCATACGCTTCGCGGGGATAGTCGGTTTCGGCGTAAGCCGGCCGGTCGTCCCAGCCGCTTGCCTTCCCCGCCGTCTGCTTCATTAGCGGCAGCAGCGACCGCCCCTGAATACTACTTGGCCTGGCAACGCCAACAATCTCAAGGATGGTTGGCAGGACATCAACCAATTGGGCCTGCGCATCTACAATTGCGCCCGCCGATTGTTGGCGAGGCAATTTGAACAGCAATGGCACCCGGATCGTTGAGTCGTACAAGAACAGCCCGTGGTAGAGCTCGCCGTGTTCGCCGAAGGCCTCACCATGGTCCGCCATGACCGCGATCAAGGTGTCGTCGAACAGTTTCGCCGCACGTAAGCGGTCGAAGAACCCGCCCAGGACCGAATCGACGTAGGCAATTTCGCCGTCGTATGGGTTCAGCCGGAAGCGCTCGGCAAAAGGCTGGGGCGGATCATAGGGAGCGTGCGGATCGTAGAGATGAATCCATAGGAAGAACGGTTCATTGCCATTCTTCTCCACCCATTTTTCCGCACGGGCGACAACCTCGGCGGCCCGCCGCCGGTTGCTGGAATAGCGGTCTTCGCCCGGGCGAGTACTGTGGAAGCCGGCATTGTATTCGTCAAATCCGCGATCGAAGCCGAGCGCTATGCCGTTCCGGGCCTGCAGGATAATCGACCCGACAAAGGCGGCGGTGCGATATCCCGCGCCGCGCAGGATTGCAGGCGCGAAAGGCAGATTCTCAGGCACGGGGTGGGAAGGCATATTCACGTTGTGGAATTGCGGATAAGTGCCCGACAGGATAGTGGCATGGGACGGCGTAGTAAGCGGGGCCTGCGCGTAAGCGCGCGTGAAAACGATTCCGTCGCGGGCCAGGGCGTCGAGATTGGGTGTGAGTTTTCGCTTCGATCCGAGAAACCCCATGCGGTCGGCGCGAGTCGTATCCAGCGTAATCAGGATGACATTGCTGTGCTCGGCTCCCGCCGAGGGCAGAGCCGTAGCCAGCAAAACTACAATTGCAAATAAACAACGATGGGCAAACATTAGCCGGAGTTTAGCATATAAACACGTATTCCCAGGTTTCGCGTTCGGCGTTTTCCGCCCAGAACTCTACCGCGAGTGGGCGACAGTGGACTTTATCATTGATCTGGAATTTCCTTTTTGGATTCCCAAACGGTGAGGGTTATACGCCCCGTTGCCTCCTTTCGCGTCAATCTGGCGCGGTTTCCCATCCCAGTCGGACCCCGTGGTCTCCGCAAGGCCCCCCGCCCCCGCTCCCCTCTCGCCCTCTCGCGCACACACTCTCGCTCCCGCCCCCACGTGGCCTGACCGCTTTTTTGTACCAAGCAGAAAGTTAGTGTAGCGCCGTTTTGACTTGGCAGAATCCGCAGCAGGGAAGCCTTGCGGAACACGACCTCGAGACCGGAAATAACCTGTCTCGCTAGAGGTGTGTCCAAGAAATCACTTTTCGACCTGCATGCCTTGCATGTTGGAGTCGGACTAAGACACAACCCCAATAGGTAGGGACCGAAACGGGTGAATTCCGAATACTCGGACACACTCCTGGAATATGCGGCAAACTCCATCATCAAGATATTAGTAGAGTAGGGGGGGCACCAAGCAACTCAACTCCAGGGTCACACCAACTGCAAAACGCTCTAGCGGTTTGCGCCCTTTGTCAACTGCTTAACAAGGGTTCGTTCGTGCGCCGCCAAGGTTTCGTCCCCGAGCTTTGCATAGGCGCGAGCCAGGTATTCGTGCGGTTCCGGGGAGTCCGGTTTGGTCGCGCTTGCCGTCTTCAGGTACGGAATCGCGTTTGCAGCGTCGTTTTCGCCGAGGCTGATCGCGCCCAGCAGGAGATTTGTTTCGTAATGCTGCGGTTTGAGTTCGCGGGTATACAATGCCGTTTTCTTTGCGTCGGCAATTCGTCCGAGGTTGAAATAGAGCTTGGCCAACTCATAGTGGACTTGTGCCGAATGTGGCACTGTCTCCGCGGCGCGCTCCATTTCCGGTACCGCCGCTTTGAGGTCGCGCTTTTGAATGAGTGTCATGGCCAGTTGGAAGTGCCCTAGCCCTTGATCCGGGAACATCTTCACTTCTTTTCGCCAAGTCGCCAATGCGTTGTCGACATTGCCCGTGACCAACCACGCTTTGGCTAAATCGTTGTAAACGGTCAGTAGTTGTGGGTCCCGCGCGAGCACGGCTTGCATTTTTCGGATCGCTTCCTTGGGCCGTCCATCCCACAAAGCGAATTGCGCCTCGGACATCTCATTGGCTACGGCCACCTCGTCTTTGGGATCGATACCCCCGATTGGCGAGATCGTGCTGTTGGTGGATGCGATGTAGCCGAGAGCGTTGACTTGCTCCACTTGCTTGGGATCGAGATTCACGGAGCTTGTGCCGTCAGGGCTGCGCGTTTTCTCACGGAATGCCCTAACCTGCGCCGCGAGCGTGCCAGCGACCGCCGGGGATGAAGGTGCGAGATCGTGCTGTTCCGCCGGGTCTTTGGATGTTTCGTACAATTCCGGCCGTGGCGCTTGCACGAACAAATACTCCCCCGTCCGCAGCGCGCGCAACGCGCTCCAGCCAAACGCTTGGCGGGGATAGTCGGTTTCGGCGTAAGCCGCCCGGTCGTCCAAGCCGCTTGCCTTCCCCGCCGTCTGGTTCATTAGCGGCAGCAGCGACCGCCCCTGAATACTACTTGGCCCGGCAACGCCAACAATCTCAAGGATGGTTGGCAGGACATCAACCAATTGGGCCCGCGCATCTACAATTGCGCCCGCCGATTGTTGGCGAGGCAATTTGAATAGCAATGGCACCCGGATCGTTGAGTCGTACAAGAACAGCCCGTGGTAGAGTTCGCCGTGTTCGCCGAGGCCCTCACCATGGTCCGCCATGACCGCGATCAAGGTGTCGTCGAACAGTTTCGCCGCACGTAAGCGGTCGAAGAACCCGCCCAGGACCGAATCGACGTAGGCAATTTCGCCGTCGTATGGGTTCAGCCGGAAGCGCTCGGCAAAAGGCTGGGGCGGATCATAGGGAGCGTGCGGATCGTAGAGATGAATCCATAGGAAGAATGGTTCATTGTCATTCTTCTCCACCCATTTTTCCGCACGGGCGACAACCTCGGCGGCCCGCCGCCGGCTGCTGGAATAGCGGTCTTCGCCCGGGCGAGTACTGTGGAAGCCGGCATTGTATTCGTCAAATCCGCGATCGAAGCCGGGTGCTACGGCCATTCCGGGCCTGCAGGATAATCGACCCGACAAAGGCGGCGGTGCGATATCCCGCGCCGCGCAGGATTGCAGGCGCGAAAGGCAGACTCTCAGGCATGGGGCGGTAAGGCATACTCACGTTGTGGAATTGCGGATAAGTGCCCGTCAGGATAGTGGCATGGGACGGCGTAGTGAGCGGGGCCTGCGCGTAAGCGCGCGTGAAAACGATCCCGTCGCGGGCCAGGGCGTCGAGATTGGGCGTAAGTTTTCGCTTCGATCCGAGAAACCCCATGCGGTCGGCGCGAGTCGTATCCAGCGTAATCAGGATGACATTGCTGTGCTCGGCTCCCGCCGAGGGCAGAGCCGTAGCCAGCAAAACTACGATTGCAAATAAACAACGACGGGCAAACATTAGCCAGAGTTTAGCATATATACACGTATTCCCAGGTTTCGCGTTCGGCGTTTTCCGCCCAGAACTCTGCCGCGAGTGGGCGACAGTGGACTTTATCATTGATCTGGAATTTCCTTTTTGGATTCCCAAACGGTGAGGGTTATACGCCCCGTTGCCTCCTTTCGCGTCAATCTGGCAGGGCCAATCAGTTTTGACTTGGCAGAATCCGCAGCAGGGAAGCCTTGCGGAACACGACCTCGAGACCGGAAATAACCTGTCTCGCTAGAGGTGTGTCCAAGAAATCACTTTTCGACCTGCATGCCTTGCATGTTGGAGTCGGGCTAAGACACAACCCCAATAGGTAGGGACTGAAACGGGTGAAT
>CAVYVX010000017.1:0-26544 GCA_963772155.1 uncultured Acidobacteriaceae bacterium
TGCCCAGCGGCGATCCTTTCCCCATTGTCTCGGCGCTGGCCCACGCCAGGGCTGGCACCGCCGCCGACAGGACGAACCGCACCCAGGATTCGCGCACGGGCCTTGCCAAGCGGCGCCTCGCGGACTTCGGTGCGCAACTGTGGTTGCACCGCGCCGACCTCTATTTAGGAACGGCCGTCGTCGGGCCGCGCTGGCACTGCTGTGGCCGGCAGTGGACTCGCCGCGGCGGACCGCGCTCCGCCCGTGGGAAAGAGCGTTGGTAACGCTCGGCATCGCCGAGGCTCCCGCACCCGTAACCCATTTTCAGGGAGACCCCGGCATCGAAGCTTGGGTCGATCCGCACACCGCTCTCTACGATTGTCCCGGCGAAGAGCAGTACGGCAAGACCGCCGGCGGCCGCATCAGCAGCCAGCGCGACGCGCAAATGGACCGCTTCAACCCGCCAGCCGCAGCGCCTGCGAGTAACGGGTGGGGCGGACGGTCCTGTTCGTTAACTGGCTGCCCGCGGGCCCGCCTGCGACTTACTTAGCGGAAACACTCAGCGGCCAGACGTCTTTATAGGCTTTGTGCCGGGCGTACAGCCAGCCGCAGTGTTGGCAGCGTTGAGTGATGTGATAGGCCGGGTCACCACTATAGCGGTTCCAGCGTTGTTGTACCCCGCTCGTGTAGAGACGGGGCTTGCCCCGTTTCTGTCGGACGTAATTCAGCATTTTTCCGCCGAGCTGCGCTCGGCTTGGACGGGCGAGGACGCCCGTCCCCACACGAGCGGGGTACAGCAACGCTGAATCCGCTCCAGCTACTGGCTGTGCAGGATATAGCCTGGCTCGAGAGGAAGCTTGCCGTCGATCTTCAACACATTGACGCTGCCGTTGATGGAGTAGATATTCACTAGGCCGATGGCGGATGGATTCGAATGAACGATTTTCAGCGCCTCGTCGTCGCTCGAAACCACCCAGAACGTCACCCTTGCCTTGTTGGCGGTGTCGATCGATTTCTTGAATTCGCCGCTGGTCAGCGATAAGAGTTTCTCGGCGACAATGCGCATTTCTGGCGACGATGGGTCGGTGAGCACTATGGTCAGATCGGGCCCATCCGGCCATTTGTGCGTGGTCTTGATCGTCTTGGCCAGGTCGGCGGCTTTTACCGCTCTGACCGGGCTGTCCTTGCCGGTCACGAGGGCGACATCGCGTGCCGCCGCGGTCTCGCCGCACACGAGAACACAGACGAGCGTCATGACAAATGTGGGCAGCATAAGGAGCGCTTTGTATGTCAATCGCATCAGGGCCTGAACTTTCGCGCAACCAGCCAGTCTTCGAGAGTGGTGTCGTAGTCGCCCTGCAAGCGCGCTCGGGTTTCCTCCGCATCGTGAGCATTGCCCGAGGCCGCCTGCAACTCGGCCAGCTTCGCCAGGGAAAAGGCATCCTCGGGATCTTCCTGCAACTCTTCGATGGCCGCGCGGGTTTTCTTTTCCGCCGCCAAGAGCGCTCCGTTGGCGCCGTGGTACGCGCGCTCGACCGCGTTGCTGCGGTTGGTCTGGACCATTTTCCGCAAGCGCGCGACAGCGGCTCGGGCCATTCCGAGCTTTCCGGCTTCCGCCGCCATCCGGGCCCGCAGGCGCAAGGTGTCAGCCAATAGCTCACTGCGATCCGCCCCCGACACATGTCCGGGTCCCTGCAAAACCGCTTCCGCCTTGTCCAGATGTTGAAAGGCAGCGGCAGGGGATTCCGCCAGCAAAGCCAGGTCCTGCTGGACGATACTTCGATAGTCGTTCAGTTGCAGCTTGGCCACCTTCGTCAGCACCACAGCCAACTCCACTCGGGCTTGCTTGGAGTTTCCCTCACGGGCGTAGGCGATGGCGGATTGGATCTGGCAGTCGAGCCTGAACTGCGGGGTCGATGCCATCGGAATCGCTTTGGCGTATTCCTGGCGGGCGCGGTCCTGCTTTCCCAGCAGGGCGTAAATGTCGCCGACACCCACTTGCGAAAAATAATACTTGGGATCCAGCTTGAGGGCTTCCCGATACTCCGCCAGCGACTCTTCCAGCCGCCCTGCCTTCTGCAGAATCTCGGCCAAGGAGTCGCGCGGATTGGCATCGTTCGGTTCCAACTCCACGTAGTGTTTCAAGTAAGGAATCGCTTGTTCGTACTGATGCATGCCGGCGAGGTCATAGCCCAGGGTATTCAAAGCTCCGGCGAAATTGGGGTCGACCGCGAGCGCGCGCTTCCCGAACTTGGCGGCTGCTTCGTACTCATGCTGGGCATCCAGCCAGCTCTCGGCCTCATAGTCCAGTTCGGCATCGCGCGGATACATGGCCAGCAAATCGTTCATGGCGGCGATGGCATCGACAAAATGTCCCTCGTTCGTCGATATCAGCCACTTCACCAGGAGCTTTTCCCCGGGTATCGCGTTCTGGGAGGCAAGCCGCGCCTTCACCGCCGCTCGCTTAGCTTCCACAGGATCGGATGTCGCAAACACGATGTAAGCCCATGCCCGGGCGAAATTCGGGTCCTTCCGGGTGGCTTCCCGCCATTTCGCCAAAGCCTGCTCGGTGCGATCGTCGTAGCTGAGGTGCAACCCTTCGTCGAACAAGCTGGCGGCTTCCGGCGAACTGGTAGTGATGGGAAGGTGATCGGGATTGACTGCGGGAGTAGAGGCTGAAGACGAGGTTTGCCCGAGCGCGCACATCGGGTCTGAGGCGAGCAACGCGCCGAAAACCACGGTTACCAAAATAGCGGAACCCCAGAAACGGCGACTGCGCAAGACAAGGTGAATCCGCATAAGAGAACTCTAGCAACCGTGCAATCCGTCCTCAACTTACGGAGGTAACGGTTTTCGACAAAAGGTTGTGGGCAGGCGAGTTTTCGCCGGCGCGCCGGTTTTCGGCAAGCCACTCGAATTTGTCAACCATGAGGAGTGGCTTTTAGTTGGCCGCGCGTTTTTTAAGTGTCCCAGCCGCCGCAGCCCGCAACCGGCGCACCAGCACCGGCCGGCGCAGCGCGGTTTCCAGTAAATGCCGCGCCGCGGCAACGTTTTCCGCCGAACGATCGAGCGCCGAGTATCCCGCCGCCCGCACCAGCACCGAACCTCCTTGGAAACTCACTTCGATCCGCGGCGGGTTTCCCTTGTCTATATTCCTCCCATCGCGTCCAGGGAGCTTGTCGAGCGCGTTGGCCAAGCGCAAAATACCGGCCAGTTGCATGGCGCTGGCGCGGTCGGGCAGTTCCAGCAGTTGCATCGCCTTTTGGCGCGGATGCGGCAATGCTCCACGATGATAGCGCGCCACCACCGCAGCCAACTCCATTTCTCGCGCGCTCCAACCAAGGGGCCGCGCCAGTCCGCGAATCATTCGGTACGATTTCTTTTGATGATTTTCCGCGCCCTCGGCTTTGCCGACATCATGCATGAGCGCCGCCGCCTGCAGCACCGCTCGCGGATCGGGATCGAGGCCGAGGTTCTGCGCCGCCTTACCCAATCCAGCGCTCGTCACCAGCCCCGTATCCTTCAGCCCGTCGTACAAAAGGAGCGCCAGCCGGGCCACGCGCTGGGAATGCGCGAAATCGGGATCCAAATATCCCGCCCACACTCGCAGACGGCCCATCGCCGCCCGGCGCAGTTGCGCGCCCGACGGCAACTGCGCCCGCCAGACGCGCCATAGCGACTGCCGGCCCACCATCTTCTCGCGATAACGCGCGGTCCGCCTGGCCCGCTCCACATCCAACTTTTCACGCCAGCGAATGCGGCTCTCCGCGTCCGGAAACGCGCCGATCTCGCTCGCGCCGGCGGTTGCCCACAGCACATCCAGATCGTGCACCTCGCCCAGCAGGTCCTGAAGTTCTTTCAGATCGCCGCCCCACAATGCGTGCTGCCGCGGCAGAAAATTTTCTACCGTGTAGCGGAAGCGCTTGAGGCCGATGCGCAGCGCGTGCCAGCCCGCTGGCGACCGCGTCCGCAACGCGTGTTTGTGCAGAGCGCAGGCGGCCGTCCACTTTTCGAGCGCCAGATGGAGGTACACGGCGCTTCCTGGACGAACGCGCGAGGCGCGCCGCGGCAGCGTTCCGCTCCACTGCCGCCATTGCTTGCGGTCGAACTGATTGAGGTCCTTGACCGCGCGCTGCTTGCATTCGGCTTCACGCGCACGCACATGATCGAGCAGCTTGACGGCAACCGGATCTCCCGCGGGTGCCCCATCCTTGCGCGTTCTTTGCGCAAGGGTGGGTGTGCCTCCTGCCGTTGACGGGTCGCCAACCTCGCCGAGCTTCTCGACCCACTCCTCCATCACCTGCATGTCGCGCAGCTCGCCGAGCGCCCGGAAAAGTTTCCGCCCCGCCTTCTTCATCTCTCTCCATGAAGGATCGGGATCGAGCGCCATCAATCCATCGGCCAGCGAACGGCAGCGCCGCAGGGCCACGCGCAGATCGTGTACTGGATCGGGATCGAACCCAGCCGCCGCCCGCTCGCACTCCGCGAGCACGCGCTCCATCCAGGCCCGCAAACCGAGCGTCGGCTTTGGGTCCGCAGGCTTGGGATTTGGACTGATTCCCACCGTAGCTCCTTTGCTTGACAGCAACCATTGTCGCCTCTTTGCGCGGATTCTTCCACGGAGCTGTACCCCGCTCGTGTGGGGACGGGCGCCCTCGCCCGTCCAAGCCGAGCGCAGCTCGGCAGTTGCCGTACTTTCGCGACGGGCCGCTATCGGTCCGTGGTGGATTGCGGCGGGGCGCCGACGGAGAGATCGGCGGACCAGCAATCGGCCAGGATTTTCCATGTTCCGGCGGGCTGGCGGACGAGGACGATGAGATATTTTCCGCGCTCTTCGCGGCGCTTGCCGAGGGCAACAGGCATGAGCATTTTGCAGCGTCCCAAATCGAGGGCGATTTCACCCATAACTTCAAGGCGGAGCGATTCCATCTCAACGTCGCCCAACCCGGCATCGAGCAGAGAGACGAGAAATTCACGGATGGCGGGCAGGCTGCGAACCGGCGGAACGCTGGGGCGGATGACGGTGGCGTCGGTGGCGTAGAGTTCGAGAAGGTCGTCAATGTGCTTGGTGTTGCAGGCCTGCGCCCAGTCCTGCACGACTTGCCGGGCGCTGGCTTCGGCGCGTCCGCCGGGCGAAGGGTTCAGAGAGCCGCTGGCGGGAGCGCGTCCGCGAGGGGCCGCGGCCTCGGACCCGGCGAATAAAGGGATGCCGGACGGCGTTGGCTGCCCTCCTTGGCTTGGCATCTGGCCAGGAAGAAGATGATGGTGATAGTGGTGGTGAATATGATGTTGGGCGGCGGATTGCGGATGAGGAGCAGCGGCATCGCCAAGGACAGACTGGCTGGGAACTCCGCACCAGACGCAGAAGCGCGCGTCGGGCGGGAGCGCTCCTCCACAGGCGAAGCAGACGGAGCAGGCGTTGGCGGGCTCGCCGGCTTGGCCGGCAGCCGCCAGGTCCTCGGCGGCCGCGCTGCCCGACATGCGAGAGATGGCTTCGACGGCTGCGGCTACGGCCTCGGCATTCGGCTTTGGCCAGCGGAAATCGCCGGGGAGTGGAGAAGATTTTTCCACGCCGTCGCCTGCGATTGGGCCTTGAGTGGGCTTGTCGTCTTTCGGTTCAGGCTGTGGATTTGAACGATTCGGACGGTCTGTGCTCACGGCAACCTCATCGCTGACATTGTAGGAGAATTCGCGGCCCAAGGGATAGGGCGGCTGTCCCTGCGCGAGCGGACTGCAGTAACCCCGAATCCGCTGTAGCGGCGGTATTGCTCCTTTCGGTGCGTCTGTCCGCACTGCAAAAGGCCCGCGCGGGATCAGTGCGGTTGTTCGTCAAGGGAGGGATCGGCGACGATTGCCAGCAGGCGCAGAACTTCTTCGCGCTCGCCGGAATTCTGGAACATGAAGCGCACGCCCATCCCAAACCCGGGATGAATAGCCAGCACCTGACCCCTGATTCTCAGCTTTGTTTCGGCAGTGCGGACGATAATCTCCACGCCCGATTTGCGGGTAAACGTGTTTGGCATTTCGACGTAACAACCGTTCTCGCTGATATCGGACAGAGTACAGCGATTGGGTACGTCGGTGCCGAGATGGTAGACTTCGGCTCCGAGTTTGCAGGCGAAACGTGGCTCGCTGCGGCGCTCGCCGGCGTGGGTGGAGAGGGCGGGACCTTCTAACTCGGGCCTCGACTCCGGCCCCGGGCCAGGCTGTGCCGCGGGCAATGCGCTTGCCGGTTGGGCGCTATTCTGCTGGAGCCAAGCCTGTATGAGGCGGCGCGAAGTCTGGGGCACGTGGAGGAAGCGAATTCCGTTGTGGCCGCTGGCGTCCTGCCAGGCAACCTCGCCCGAAAGGCGGACGATCTGCTCCTGACCGGGAAGCGTGAACTCGAAATAGATCTTGCAGGCGCGGGGAAGCGGGTTGGGACATTGGACCAACGCTCCACCGTCGCTGAGGTCTCGGAGAACGACGTTCATTTCGGGCGCGCCGGGGACCGCCACTTTGGCGGCCGATTTGATGCGCAAGCGCGGAGAGCGGCGGCGTTCGCGGCGCACCAGATTGCGGGCGGCGCGCAAACTGATGCGGGTGCGCTCGAGAGAGAGTGGGCGATAGAGAACAAAGCTGGCCCCGAGTCCGAACAAGGGGCGGGTGTTGAACTCGCTGTCGACGAGGGCAATCAGCGTGCTGGCGCGGTTTTTCGCGGACTGACGCAAGCGCGCCAGGAATTCCTGGGAACTCCGGTCGGCGCTATAGTCGAACACGATGGCATCGAAGCGCTGGCTGTCGACGAGTTCCAATCCGCGCGAAATCGAGGGCACATGCTCGGCCGCTATCCCCAGCTCAGACAAGGCGGTCATGAGTAGATTGGCGGAGTCCTGGTCCGGGCACACCACCAGCGCGCTTAAATCCATAGTGACGCCATGGTAAGTGAGAATCGGTAACACCTACAAGTTACCCTTGTAATAGTTGGCGAAGTCACTTAGGGAGCCTCTGATCAAGTGTGGCGCGGACTTGCCCTGAGCGAAGTCGAAGGGGCCCTCGCCCGTGAAAAAGCCGCATCTTCACAGTGCTCCTGGGGCAACGAGATACTTGTTCAGAGTTTCCGTAGGTTGCGTAAAGCAGGTAGTTCCAAAAAGACAAAATAAAAAACCCTCTCGACCGGTGCGAGAGGGTTTGCGAACTGGTTCCAGAAATATTATGCCGCGCGCACGACGTTGCTTGCCTGAAACCCCTTCGGGCCTTCGAGCAGATCGAACTCGACGGTCTCGCCTTCGTTCAGCGAGCGATAGCCGTCCGCTTGGATGGCGGAGAAGTGCACGAACACATCCTCGCCCGTGGAGCGCTGGATGAATCCGTATCCCTTCGCCCCGTTGAACCACTTCACCGTACCCTTCTCTCTCACAAGAAACTCCTTTCGCCTGGTTGCCAAGAATTATTCCTGCCGTCGCTTGCCGGTTTGCCCGAGTGACGAGCAGGAAATAATAACAGGAAGATTCCCGTTGGCAATAGTGAAATTGCGAAATTACGCTCCCGCGTCTCTACCGGGTGGTTTTCGAGTTCCGCTCGACGAAAAGCCGTAAGTATTTGATAATATTTGAGAACCCAGTGTCTTCCATCACTCCCATCCAGCCTTCCGACAAAAAAGGCGCATCCGAATTTCGCGCCTCGCCGGGCGAAAGCGTTGTCCGCTCCACCGCGCGCTATCTGCTCCGCACCGAGGTGCATACCTTCGCCTTCTCCGTCGCCGCCAACGCCATTCTGTCGTTCTTTCCCTTCCTGCTGTTGCTGATGACGCTGGTCCGCTACGTCTTTCATTCGCAGCTCATGTACGGCGTGGTCGAGCGTCTGTTGCGCGATTCGCTTCCCGCCGGACAGGAATTCGTGATCCGCAACCTGAATGCCATGGTCGGCGCGCACCATCGGGCGCAAGTGTTCTCGCTGGTCATGCTGCTGATTACTTCCACCGGAGTTTTTCTGCCGCTCGAAGTCGCGCTCAACCGCGTCTGGGGATTTCGCAACAACCGCTCTTACCTGGGCAATCAGTTGATGGCGCTCGGGCTGGCGTTTGCCTGCGGATCGCTCCTGTTGCTCTCGGTGGGACTGACTGCGGGAAACGTCGCCATCCTGCAGAGCGCGCTGCACGGCTATGGCGATTGGTATGTGCAAATGGTGGGCTTTCTGACCATGAAGGTCTGTTCCATCGGAGCCAGCATCGCCATCTTCTTTCTCATCTATTGGCTGTTGCCCAACGGCAAGGTGCCGGCCCAGGGCGTGCTCCCGGCGGCGGTTATCATGGGATTGCTCTCCGAGACGCTGAAGTACCTTTATATCTTCGCCCTGCCCCGGCTGAATTTCGCGGAAGTGTACGGGCCGTTCGCCATCTCGGTCAGCCTGATGTTCTGGGCGTTCTTGTCGGGAATGCTGCTGCTGACGGGGGCCCATCTCTCGGCGCGAAGAATCTTGCCTAATTTGTAATTGGTAATTTGTAATTGGTAATTTGACGTGGCCGGAAGGGATTTTCAAATTGCAGATTACAAATTACCAATTACCAATGTTTCCGTGGACGTTCGCATAAAGACTGGCCGTTTCCAGCCCGAACCTGGCCGCCGCTTTCAGCACCTCATCCCAAAATGTAGTATTCGGATCAAGCGCAGCCACGCCTATCCGGCCTTCCCCCGGAGTGTCCTTCTCTCCGGCCCACGCGACGCGAAACTCTTCCTTCTTGTGCGAACGGGCAAGAGAGATTGAGTCGCCCGGGCCCAGCGTTCCGTGGATGCCCTGGAGCTGCGCTCCGAGCCGGCTTACATTGACCGTCATCACTCTCTGATCCAAGGGACGCCCGCTGCCGTCGGTCCCAGTCAGCAGAGCCAGCAGCGCGATATCAATGCGCGCTTCGCTGCGGTTGCCGAGCCGCTGCCGGCGCAGATCGTTCAGAAAGCGCTCCGTCGGCAGCGCCGCCCCTTGGCGCACCAACTCAAGCAGCGGGTCGCTGCATTCGTCATCCGATGCGGCGGACGATTTATCTGCCTGGGCCGCCCCGGACGCCTGCTTCGCCGCCTCGTGCCAGCCTGCTCTCGGATTTTCCTTCCCGTCCTCTTGGTAGCCTCCCTTGCGCCCGACAAAAATCTTCGGGACCTCGCGATTGCTCATGAGCCGGCCGATGAGTTCCTCGATCTTGGCCCGCTGGTCCTGCCCCTCGGCTCGCGTGAACTCCACGCCCATTCCCGTTTGCGCGTGCGACACTCGCACCACTCCCTCCAGCAGATACTCCTTGTCGGAAGCCTGTACGTTCAACAACACCGGAGTACCGGCGGGAAATGGGGCCGCCGTCTCCAGGTAGCAAGCGCCCGCGCTGATATCGGCCAGGCGCCAGCATGGGCAACGGGCCGGTTGTGCCGCCGCTCCTGCCGCTTGATCGAACCGCCAATCAAACCGCGGATCGAGCTGCGGCTGCTCTCGCGCAGGCGCCGCGGCCTCCTCGGTTTTCCAATCCGAAGGCGCGTACTCTATTCCCCAGAAGTTGCCCGCAACGTCGAGTTCGAGGCCGATCAGCCAAGCCTCGGGATTGCCGCCCAGTGGGACCACCTCCGCAACCCGCGCTGTGGTGTAGCGTTTTGCCGGAACGATTTCCAGCCGCACCGCTATGCCGTGCGCCATCTCCCGCCCTACGATCAGGCCGCATCCATGCGCGTTGACCAGCGTCGTGTGGCACGGCTCGGAAAATGGCCGGGCGGGGTCGAGGCTCGTCACCAGCACCGGAACCTCAAGCGGCAGCCGCGTGCTGCGCCGAATCGCATGCTGTGTTTTTTCCGAAGGCCCCATAGCGTCAGCAGCCAAAAAATTATTAAGCCTGAAAACCTTGGTCTGAGGACCGGTTGTGCCGGCGAAAAAAGATATCGAAACCGGCGCCGGCAACTCCGCCAGCCGCGGCCCACAAACCATGCTAGATCACAAGCCAGCCGCGGGCACGGAATTTCACCGCCACGGTTCCCAGTTAGACACTATGGACACGCCGATTCCGTTGCTGCGCGATCGCAGGACGAAAAAGTCGCCAGTTGCCAGTACCCAGCGCAGAGCCGGCGCCGGCTGACTGGGTCAATTTCTCCATATGCCGGAAGCCGCCGGTGACGTAGAGCATGATTGCGAAGATGGTCCCGTTGTAGGCCATGTGCATGACAACGCTGGCGGCCACCGAATCCTTCTTCGCTCGCACCAAGGTCAGGACTATGCCCACGAGGAAGATAACGAGCACGGGGCCCCAGGCAAAACCCAATTGCGCGCCGTGCAGCAGGGCGAAGCCTGCCGCGGTCAGGAAGACGGCAATCGCCAAACCGAGGCGGCGCGCGAGCACGGGATAAAGAAAGCCGCGGAAAAAGAGCTCTTCCATCAAAGGCGCAAGGGTGACGCTGAGAATGCTGGTCGCCAAAGCTTTGGCGGGCGTGCGGAAGAAGGGGTCGATGGGCAGCTCTTTTGGAATCGGCAAGAAATGGGACAGCCCTTGCAGCGCCAACGAAAGCGCAACGCCCAGCAGTACGTAAACGGCAATGCTCGAAGGCCAGTTCCAGTGGATAGCGGCGAGAAAATCGGGACAGCGCCGCTCGCGCGTCACCAGAACATACATATAGGCGACGATCAGCAGGTACGCCAGGGATTGTCCGGCCACTACGACCAGAGGCGAGCTAATAATTTTGTCGAGATGCGCGTGCGGATACAACCACGCGCGCTCGCTGAACGCCACGATGAATAAAGCGCCAAAGAGCGCAACGATGGCGAGGACCAAGAGGCGGAGGACATCCCATCCAGTCCACGCCGGGTCGGCCGCGGTGGGGAGAAGTTCGGCGGGCTGGCCGTTTGCAGCATCGGTGGCGGCGGATGCAACTACAGCTTCACTGTGACCATCGGCATCTGCCGGGCTGCGCCCGGCTTGGGTGGCCGAGGGCACGCGTCCCCACGCGGGCCGGGCAGACTTCGGAGCCCGCGTCGACGGCGGGATCTCGGGGAGATCGTCAGGAAAATAGATCACGCGAGTTCTCCTGTGCCGGTGGGCGCGAGCGCGCTGTTTGCCGGGCCGTTTTTTGTCGATCCATTCTTAGGTGAACCATTCTTCTCGGGCCCATTGAAATACGCGGCGAGCGCTTGTCCAGTGTAAGACTTTTTCACGCGCGCGACCTGTTCGGGAGTGCCTTGGGCCACTATACGGCCGCCTTCTTCTCCGCCTTCGGGGCCCAGATCGACGACCCAGTCGGCGTTGCGGACCACGTCCAGATTGTGCTCGATGATGACGACCGTGTTTCCGAGGTCGGTAAGACGGTGCAGGACATCGAGCAATTTTCTCACATCGTCGAAGTGCAATCCCGTGGTCGGCTCGTCCAGCAGGTAAAGAGTTTTGCCGGTCTGGCGCTTGCCGAGTTCGCGGGCCAGCTTGATGCGCTGGGCCTCTCCGCCGGAAAGCGTGACGGAAGACTGGCCCAGATGAATGTATCCGAGCCCGACATCAACCAGCGTTTGCAGCTTTTGCTTGACCTGCGGAATGTTCTCGAGAATCTGCAGCACGTCCGCTACGGGCGTTTCCAGCAGGTCGGCGATGGAAGAGCCTTTGTAGTGCACCGACAGCGTTTCGTAATTGTAGCGGCGTCCGCCGCAGACTTCGCACTGCACATAAACGTCGGGCAGGAAGTTCATTTCGATGCGCCGCTGGCCTTCGCCCTGACAGGCCTCGCAGCGTCCGCCGGGAACGTTGAACGAGAAGCGTCCGGGCTTGTATCCGCGCTCGCGCGATTCGGGCAGCATGGCGTAGAGGTCGCGGACCGCCCCGAAAATGCCGGTATAAGTCGCGGGATTGGAGCGCGGAGTGCGTCCGATGGGCGACTGGTCGATGCGTATCGCCTTGTCGATCGCCTCCGCTCCGGCGATGGCCTTGTGCGCGCCGGGTTCCTCGCGCGAACGATAAAGCCGCCGGGCGAGCGCGCGGTACAAAATGTCGTTCACCAGCGTCGATTTGCCCGAGCCGGAAACGCCGGTCACCACCGTCATCACGCCCAGCGGAAAAACCACGTCGAGATTCTTCAGGTTGTTGGCGCGCGCGCCGAGCACGGTGAGGGCTTTGCCATTCGGGCTGCGGCGCTCTGAAAGCATGGCGATGCGCTGCCGTCCGGAAATGTACGCTCCCGTGAGCGAAGCGGGCGAGCGCATGATTTCGGCGGGCGTTCCGCTCGCCACCAACTCGCCGCCATGGCGGCCGGCGCCGGGGCCGAGATCGATCACGTAGTCGGCGCGGCGGATCGTTTCTTCATCGTGTTCGACGACCAGTACGGTGTTGCCGAGGTCGCGCAAGTTTCCGCGAGCGCGGCGAGCAGCCGCCCGTTATCGCGGTGGTGCAATCCGATGGAAGGCTCGTCGAGCACGTAGAGCACGCCGCGCAGCTTCGATCCGATCTGCGTGGCCAGGCGTATGCGCTGGCCTTCTCCACCGGAAAGCGTGGCGGCCGAGCGCCCGAGCGAGAGATAGCCCAGTCCGACGTTGTCCAGAAATTCCAGCCGCTCGCTGATTTCGTGCGCGATGCGTCCGGCGATGGCCAGCTCCCGGCCCGTCAGTTTGATGTGGCGCGCGGCCTCGAGCGCGCGCGCAATCGGCAGGCCGGTGAAATCGGCAATGGACATGCCATTCACCTTGACCGCCAAACTCTCCGGACGCAAGCGCCGCCCGTGGCACGCGAAACATTCCGTGGCCGACATGAAATCGAGCAGATATTCGCGATAAGTATCGGAGGTCGAGGCTTCGAGATTCCGCTTGAGGTGGCCGAGAATCCCGAGAAATCCAGTCTTATTTCCGCGCTGGCCTCCGCGCTGCGGCTCGCCATTCAGTAACAGGTTCTGGATCTTGTCGGGAAATTTTTCGAACGGCGTCGTCAGGTCGAAACCGTAAGCTTGAACAACCAAGTGCAGGCTGCGCATAAGGTTCTGCGACGACGAACCGGGCCCCAGTCCGCCATCGAGCAGCGGCTTCGACCAATCGACAATCACCTTGGCGGGATCGAGATCGTAGCGGCTTCCCAGGCCATGGCACTCGGGGCAGGCCCCATATGAGCTGTTGAACGAGAACGATCGCGGCTCCAGTTGCGGAACGCTGATGCCGCAGTCGGGGCAGGCGAGTCGCGAGGAATAAAGCGTCTCTTCGCCATTGACGACGGCGGCCACAACCAGCCCGCCGCCCAGTTTCATCGCCAGCCCAACCGAGAGTTCGAGGCGGTGTTCGATCCCGGGCTTCACCAGCAGGCGGTCCACGACGACTTCGATGGTGTGGTTCTTGCGCTTGTCGAGCGCCAGGTCGTTTTCGAGGTCCACCAGTTCGCCATCCACACGGGCGCGCGAAAAGCCGTGCTGGACCAGCTTCTCCATTTCCTGTTTGAATTCGCCTTTGCGCCCGCGGACGATGGGCGCCAGGATCATGACGCGGTCCTCGGGCGTGAGCGCCATGACGCGCTCCACGATCTGCTCGGCGGACTGGCGGCTGATGGGGTTGCCGCACTTCGGGCAATGCGGCGCGCCGATCGAGGAGTAGAGCAGGCGCAGGTAATCGTAGATCTCGGTGATGGTGCCCACGGTCGAGCGCGGGCTGCGGCTGGTGGTTTTCTGCGCGATCGAAATCGCCGGGCTGAGGCCGTCGATCGAGTCCACGTCGGGGCGCTCCATCTGGTCGAGAAACTGGCGCGCGTAGGCCGAAAGCGTTTCCACGTAGCGCCGCTGCCCTTCGGCGTAAATCGTATCGAAGGCGAGCGAGGATTTGCCCGAGCCGCTCAGCCCCGTGATGACCGTCAAGGTATTGCGCGGAATCTCAACGTCAATATTCTTCAGGTTGTGCTGGCGCGCGCCGCGCACCGAAATCCGGGTGATACCCATTTGATACAGTCTTCATGCACTTCCGTGACGTGGACGAGTCTTACAAAATGTCGGAGAGTGGAGATACGCAGCTCGATTCCCGTATCTTATTTGTTAACAACGCCGGGGGTCAACTGCGGATAGAGTGAAAACAGCCGCAGCCGCGCAATGGCTAAAGCGGCTGCCAGCAAGGGCCAGCACAGTGAGCGCACTTTCCGTGGCATTTTTGGTCGGCGGCGCCGCAATCTTGAGTGTGATTCTCGGTGTAGCCGGCGCGTATTGCGCGATGAGCGGAATATTGGCCGTCGTCAATCCCTCTCGACCGTCCCACACCCTGGCGGCGGAAGATCTTCCGGCGCGGCTGCGCGCCGTCCCTTTCCTCGGCCCATTATGAAATGACCTTTTCGTGAATGCCGGGAAATACCCGGCTGCTACTGAGGCGGCGGCGCAGCGTCGGGGCCTCCCGGCTGTCCTCGTCTTTGCAGCATCTGCAGGACCTGCTCGGGCGTTCGCGGCCCGGCGTTGGGCTCGTTCGAATCCGGCTGTTGCTGCTCCTGAACATTTGCAGGCGGTGGTGCGGGCTGCGCCTGATCGCCGGCGCTGTCGTCGGCGTTGTCGTCGGCACTGTCCGCATCGTCGGCGTCGTCGTCGGCTTCAGCCGTTTGTGCAGCCGGAGGTTGCCCCGGCTGCCCCACGGCCTGCCGGTTTAACGGAAAGCGCCTCTCTGGCGCCGCTCCCGGGCCCCTGTTCGCGGCAGTCCGGTTCTCTCCCGCCGCCGATGCTTTCGCCATAAGGATCACGCTCGCGACCGCCGTAGGATCCGAGATGGAGCCGAGCAGCACGTAATTGAACGACGTGCCGTTGAGCAACACCGCCAGAACATCCCGTGGCGCTCCCGGGCCGAGGTGCGCGATCACGCGCTCGCTGGCGCCCGTCGATTCCTTTGGAATTTCAAGCGAAGCCCCGGTGAGCTTGCGCACATCGCGCAGGATTTCGCCTAACGTCGAATTCTGCGCCGAGATCGTCAGCAACCCGCCTTGATAGCTGACCTCCGCGGGCATTGCCTTAAGCTGATCCAACGGCACCTGACTTAGCGGACCGTCCGGCAACGGCGGCAGCACGAGCGGCTTCGGCGCCTTGTGTTTATGGTGGCGTTTGGTGCGCTTGGGAGCGGTCGGCGCGGCGGTCTTAGGCGCAGTCGGCGCGGGTGCTGGAACGTCTTGCGGGCGTCTGGGCGGCAGTCTGCGCCATCACGACGGAAGCTGCCAGCCAGCACCCCGCAACGATCCATCCCACGGAGACCCCTCAATCGCCACGGAGATCCATCGGCGTGTGCGCGGCATTGGAAATTCCCCTTTTTCCGCAAGCGGCTGCCGCTTCCGCAGCCCCCGCGTCCCTGCCCAATTTTACCACTGCCATGGAACGCCCGATGGCCTTATTTCTTGCGGGTGTTAAGTTAACCGCGATCCCTCGCAGGCCCAGTCTTTACTAGGACCCCCAGGAAGGTCGGTGTCTCAGCGCGTAAAATGCCAGCGGAGGCCTTTTCTTTGCGCATTGCTTCGCAACCGGCGTTCCGCAGTTGTTCGGCCCCGCTGGCGCTGCCGGCAATGGCTGTGGTTGCTGCTCGCAGCAACCTTCGCCCACGCTCAGACCTGCCAAAACGCCGCCGACATGGAGGCCTCCGTGCGCACCGCCCTCGAAGCTGCGGCGCAGCGCTATTTCGATATGTCGGCGCACGGCGATACGGCGGCCCTCAAGCGGAACTCCATCGCCTCCGTGGCCGCCAGCTTTGCCGGAATCGAAGCCGCGGTCAAAGACAACCAGGCCGCCTTCACCCGCGCCAAGGCAACGGTCCGCCCGCCATTTTTGCTGACCGCTTTTGGCCCGGAGCCGCTGGCGCACGCCGAATTTCTCTGCGGCGTGTTTGGCAAGTTGGGTCAGACCAGGGACAGCGCGGTATTTGTCTTGAACGATCTGCCGCCCGGCCAATACGCCGTTACCATTCTCGACGTGAACGGCGGCCAGGATGCCGGGACGCTGACTTTCGTCCTGCAGCAGGCAGGCGCCGGCTGGAAGCTGGCCGGCTTTTACGCCCGCCCCTCGCAGGCCTCGGGGCACGACGCCGCCTGGTTCGCCGGGCGCGCCCGCGATTTCAAGGCGAAGGCGCAAAACCACAACGCCTGGCTGTATTACCGCGAGGCCATCGCCTTGTCCGCTCCCGTGGACTTCATGAGCACGCTCTCAACCGACCAACTCTACGATGCGGCCCAGGCGGCGCAACCGGCCGATGTGCCGGCCGGCGGAAAGAGCGTGGATTTGAGCGCCGGTGGCAAAATCTACCGTTTGACCGAAATCTATCTGCGGGCCGTGGGCAACGATCTGGACGTGGAAGTGGAGTATCCGGCCGCCGATGTATCGAACACCGCGCGCGCGTTCGAGGAGAATACGTCCGTGATCAAGGCGCTGGTGGGGAAGTTTCCCGAACTTCGCGAAGCGTTTCAGGGCGTGGTAGCGCGCGCCGTCGAGCCCTCTGGCCGCGACTACGGCACACTGCTGGCGATAAAGGATATCAAGTAGCAAGCCCCGCCATCGCATTCGCCAAGTACACCGTGTCCCCATTACAGAGGGGCTATTTCTCGCCCATTTCGGGAGCGGACCCCATGTCTCTTGTCCCGAACCCCGTACCTTCGTGATTTGCTTGCGGATTGCCCGGTTGCTACGGTGAAAACATGCGGATTTTTCCGGCCTTGAGCAGTCGTCATTCCCGGGGCCCCGCTATTCTGGTGACAGTGATTTTCGGTGCCCTGCTTGCCTCGGGCCCAGTGTGCGCGTTCGGGCAAACCTCGTCTTCAGCCTTTACTCCCGCAGTCAATCCCGATCGCCTTCCCATCACTACGAGTTCGCCGGAAGCCGCCCGCTTGTTCGACGAAGGGGTACACCTCAGCTACGACGTTCGCACCGAGCAGGCTTTGGCGAAATGGCGGGAAGCCACCAGGAAGGACCCGAATTTCGCCCGGGCATGGGCTTACATCGTGTTTGCGTCATCCGATCCTGTGGAAGCCAAGCGGGCGGCGGTGAAGGCGCGGCTTGCCTCCCGGAACGCGACACTTGGGGAAAAGCTGCTGGTGAAGTGGATGGTAGCGACGGACGAGGGACATTTTGTCGATGCCATCGCCGCCATGAACGATTTGCTGGCCATGTATCCGCGCGATATCGAACTGAACTATGAGGCTGAAGACTGGCTGTATTCTCAGCGTGAGTACGAAGCCGCTGTCAAGTTCGCGAAGCGCGCGCTGGAGGTAGACCCCAATTTCGCCGGAGCTTTGAATATCCTGGGCTATAATCTCGCCGGCATGCATCAGTACGAACAAGCGATTCCTTACTTGAAACGCTACGTGGAGTTGGAACCGAACGATGCCAATCCGCGCGACTCCTTGGCCGAGATTCTACAGAAGGCGGGGCGGTTGGAAGAGTCCATGGCGGAGTACCGGGAAGCCTTGAAACTGGATCCCAAGTTTTACTCTTCGCAGCTAGGCCTCGGCGACGTTTACGCCTTGCTGGGAAAGCAGGACCGCGCCCGCGAGGAATACGCAAAGGCGCTTCCCTTGGCGTTGACACCGTCGGACAGGCTGGACTGCCAGATTCAATCCGCCATCGCCTACGCCCGTGAGGGAAACGCCAAACAAGCCCGGGTGGAGTTGGCGGCAGTACTGGCGGCGGCGGCCAAGCTGCAACTGAACGACTATCGAAGTATCGTCCAGCAGGACCTGGCTCTGCTGGCGGAATCACCGGCCGCCGCCTTTCAACATCTGGACAAGGCGGAAGCGGTTTTGCAGGGGCCCGGACATGTGTCGGGGGCGGACCGTAGTGAGCTATTGGCGGACATCTTGCGCCTGCGGGCCCGGATGGCAGCGGAAGCCGGAAAACTCGGAATGGTCCGCACCGCCGTCGCGCGCTTGCGGGAAATGGTCCAGACCGACCGCAGCAACGCGGTCGAGCGCGCCTACCACGGCGCCAATGGAGCGCTCTTGGCGGCGGAAAAGAAAACCCGCGCGGCCATCGAAGAGTTACAGGAAGATCCCGACGATCCTTTCTCTCTGGCCAAGCTGGCCGAATTGCAGACGGCCTCGGGCAATGCTCACGATGCGGCGGAAACCCGAGCGCGCTTGCAGGCCGATTACGGCAACACTCTCGAAGACTGGCTTGTCGCGCGCAAGTTCAGGCGATTGCCATGACGGGATTGACAAACAAAGCGCTCCCCATGCTGCCAAGATTTGTCCTGGCGCTCGTCTGCGTTTTCGCGTGTAGCGAGCTGGCGGCGGCGCGCCATGTCGCCCTCGTGACCGCCAAGAACGGCCCGGTCAGAGTGGTGAAAGCCGCCGATCTGGCCAAAATGTTCAAGACCACGCGCAAATGGCCCGACGGGTCCGATCTGACCGTAGTGCTCACCGACCCATCGTCGCCAGAAATGCGCATTGTCGCCGAGAAACTCTTGTCGCTGACCAGCGGCGAGTTCAGGGAATTGATCGCCGCCGCCAACAAGACCAGGGTGACATTCTGGGTGGTTTCGAGCGACGACGAAACGCTGAAAATCCTGCAATCGAATCCATCCGCGGTTGGCCTGGTAAATATCTACTCCATCAACAGCAGCGTCAATGTGGTGAAAATCGACGGCAAGCTTCCCCTCGAGTCGGGATATATCCTGCACAACCAGTAGCCCGGGGAAAACTATTCACACTACCCAGCGGATCGTTTTTCTTGCGGAAAGCTGGTGCGGGATGATATTGGAGGCGCGGGTGAGAATCGAACTTGAGCCGGTTTGCGGGCGTGAGCGAAGCGGGAGCCCGCGGGCGAAATCCCGAGCGCAGCGAGGGATCTCAGGCTATTTGCATATGGAGAAGGTTTGGAGGCGCGGGTGAGAATCGAACTCACGATAGAGGTTTTGCAGACCTCGGCCTTACCACTTGGCTACCGCGCCGGACAGTGCCGGTAAACTACACATAAAACTAGCACGCCAAAACGAAAAGCCCTAGCCGCGGCAGGGCTTCAGGAACTGGAGCGGGAGACGGGATTTGAACCCGCGACTTCGACCTTGGCAAGGTCGCACTCTACCACTGAGTTACTCCCGCTCGACGGTATGAGTATAAACGAGCCTGCCCCAGAGGAGCAAACATTGGCCATCAGTGTTGCCATGATTCGGCCGGATGATGCGGCGACCACTGTGGATCTTCGTCGGGCGTTACGATCTGGCCGTCGCGCAAGTGGACGATGCGGTCGCCATACTCGGCGGCTTGGGGATTATGCGTAATCATGAGCACGGTCTGCCCCAGGTCCTTGTTCGACTGGCGCAACATGTCGAGCACGACGCTCGAGCTTTTCGAAATCCAGGTTGCCGGTGGGCTCGTCGGCGAGCACGATGGCCGGGCGGTTGATGAGAGCGCGGGCCAGCGCCACGCGCTGCTGCTCGCCGCCGGAGAGCTCGTTGGGCCGATGCTCCAATCGTTGCCCGATGCCGAGCATATCGGTGATCTTCTGCAAAAACGCGGGGTCGGGAGCGGCCTTGCCCGCTATGTCGGCGGCAATCTCGATATTCGAGCGCGCGCTGAGCGTGGGCAAAAGATTGAACTTCTGGAAGACAAATCCAATCTTGCTTTTGCGCAAGCGGGTGCGCTCGCCGTCGGAAAGCGTGGCGAAATCTACGCCGTCAATGGTGACGCTCCCCGAGTCGGCGCGCGTCAGTCCGCCCAGCAAATAGAAAAGCGTCGACTTGCCGCTGCCCGAAGGCCCCACGATGGTGACGAACTCCCCTTTTTGCACGCTGAAGGAGACGCCGCACAGGGCTGGCACATCCACCTTGCCAACCCGGTAGGTCTTGCGTAATTCCCTGGCTTCGATGAACGCCGGCATCCAGTGGAAACCATATCACAGGAAGCCGGCAAAATACCGCGGCGCTCATGCCGCGCTCGCCTCCGCCACCGGACTGGTGCGGAGTTCCGCGTGGCGCTTGGGGCCGCGCTTGCGCACCAGCAGCACGCGAATGCGTTCCAGCAGTTCCGCCGGCTCGTACGTTCCCTTGCCCAGAAACAGATCGGCGAGCGTTTCGCACTCGTAGACCCTGGTTCGGCCCGAGATCAGCACGGCCGGGGTCTGCGGCGAAAGACTTTTGATTTCTTCGATCAGCCGCGAACCATCCACGCCCGGCATCGTCAAGCCGGTGAGCACCAGATCGACGCCGCCGCGGCGGAAGGTTTCCAGCGCCTGTTCGCCGCTGCTGCATGCGAGCACGCGGTAACCCCGCGTTTCCAGCATGATTTTGCGAATGGAAAGGTCCTGCTCGTTATTGTCCACGCAGAGGATTGTTTTTTTTGGCTTCATTGGCCTGACCGGGAGCTTGTCGTCACAAATTTCTTTTGCGCTTTAGATTGAATATATTTTTGAGAACCGGAGCGAGGTGAATGCTAATTGGAATCCGAGCGCCGGTAAAGTGCCATGCTCGCCAATGGCATCCTCATGCCGGACGAGTTCCCGCTATCGGGCTGAAAGCCTCGAGGGGCACGGCATTTCGATTCGCGGGATTGCGATTGCAACTTCACCGCGAAAATCTTCCACACTATTTCCACCGGCACGCACAGTGACCATCTGGTTATCGTGCTTCGTGGCGCGAAAAAAGGTGTTGCTGGGCCGGTGCGCTTCGAGACCTTGTGGCGCAGCCGAAGCCGTTCGTGTCACGCTCCAAACGAACTTCCCACGCACTACACCAGTGCATGCGGACCGATGATGGTTCCGGTCTTCAAAACCGGCGGGCGGCATCTTCACTGTTGCCGGTGGGTTCGACTCCCACACACTTCCGCCAGTTGTTCGCAGTGAGCTGAGAGATTCAATGGTTTGTCTCGGAAATGGGCCGGTCCAGCCTTCCGCCAGCACAACCACGCAGCGGTTGCCGCATCTCTTGCGCTTTTTGAAGGGTAGGCGGAGGTCCGATCACACCATGGAATCCGCCCCTCCACGCCGTGGGGAAGTCAAACCGCCAACATTCTCAGCGTGCTTGGAAATCAGCACGGGACGCCCACTTCCCCACCGCCCCGGCGGCGGTGGCGGCGGCAGGAAAAATTCAGATCGCGATTACCCTGTCCGCGATGACGGGACCGCAAATCCGATCTGGCTTCGGCGACGTAGCGGTGGGTTCATCAGGTTCTTGATGACCTTGATGATTCCCTGGATCGTGCTGTCGTGCGTTCCCAGGCGCCTTTCCAAATCCGCTATCTTGCCGGCGAGTTCTTTGTTTTCGGCCAGCATCTCACGCAAGCGGACAAAGGCGCGCACCACAAAAACGCTCATTTCCACTGCCTGTTCCGAGTTGAGCACCGTCGCTGCCATGATCGCGCCGTGTTCGGTAAATGCGTAAGGCAGAGAGCGGCGCCCACCGCGGCTGTTCTTTGCGGTCGCAAATTGCGACCTCAAACATTTGTTCTCGCGGGGCGTCAGCTGGAACATGAAATCGGCGGGGAATCGTTTACGGTTGCGTTTCGTTTGTTCGTTCAATCGCTTGACCGGGACTGCGTAGAGTTCCGCCAGCGCGGCATCGAGGATGACTTTCTGATGGCGCAGGATAGTGATTCGGGATGCGATGGAGACCACGGCTGCTCTTTGACGGATTGCCGATGGCCGCCGTGTTCGTACGTCTTTTGGTGAACGGGTTTGCATTCTGCCATCGTAGCGCGCGTGACCGGTGGGGGCTGTGATGAATGGGCGCTCCGAATGTGATGAAAACGAAGCTCGCCCGGGCGGTTCCCTGCCGTGAAAGCGCACAAAACGCAAAACCAAACCGCGGCGGTTGCAATTTGCAACCTCACAAAATCGTCCTGAGCCTATCTGCGCGTGACCCTAAAAATGTCGCGAACGATTTCCACTTTGCGGTCGGGGAACTCCCGCTCTATCCATGCGGCAAGTTGGGCCGCATTGAACTTGCTGTCCGTTCCCACAAACATCCGGGCGTCATCCATCAGCACTACGTGCTCTCTGACGGGACTGGAGAGAATGGCCCGCAGTTCGGTCAGCAGGCGGCCCAGGTCGCCTTTGGCGAGGTCGACTCCGTAGTAGCCGGCGTCGAGCCAGAAGACGGCAGGACGGTCGAGTTGCCCCACGACTTGCGGCAACAAGACACCGCTGTCGCCCTCGAGAATCTTCACCCGCGGATCGTCCTTGAAGCGCTGCCGCGCGTACCCGGCCAGTTTGGGGTCGAGCTCGATCGAGTAAACGCGATCGAATCGTTGGCGCAGCGCCGCCACCATCTCGCCGTAATAGGTGCCGGTTTCCACCAGGCAATGCAGGTCATAGCGGCGGCCGTATTCGGCGACCGTCATCTGCTTGAGGAGATGCGGGGAGCGAGCCGGCTTGCCCCGCAGCACCCACCAGAGGTAGTCGGGATAATGGCCCAGAGGCTTGAGCTTGAGGTACACGCGCTCGCCCAACAGACGGCGCACTAATCGAGACATTCGTTCATTTTACTGTCTGCGCCGGGAATGCGCCGATGAGCGGTTTGCGGTCTTGTTCGATTCTTCGAGGATGTGCCGATAGTACGCTTCGGTTTCATCGACCATTCTGCCCGCCAGGAATCGCTCGCTGGCGGTCCGGTATCCCGCTTCCGCGAGTTGCCGCCTCAAGTTCGTGTCGCGGACCATCTGCAGGATGACTCCGGCCAGAGCTGGGATGTCGCGGGCCGGGAATAGGAGCCCATCCTGGCCGTGAGTGATGATCTCTGGAACGCCTCCGGCACTGGCGGCAATCACGGGAACATGGGAGAGCATGGCTTCGATGATCGATAGCCCCAAAGGTTCACGGTGTGAAGGCAGCAGCATGACGTCAGTGGCGGCGAGCACGACCGGGATGTTCGACTGGTAGCCGCAGAACGCCACCTTCTGGCGTAGACCGAAGGATTCGGCAAGACGTTCGAGGCGAACGCGATCTTTTTCTTTGCCTTCGCCGACGATGAGGCAGCGGTATGGAAGGTCCGCCGGAAGCAGCTTTAGTGCGTGGAGCAGATCAGACTGCCCTTTTGCTTTCGAGATGCGGCTGATCTGGCTAAGCACGATTTCCCCGGCACCCACACGGAATGCGGAGCGGAAGCGCGCCGCTTCCTCGCGGCCGATCCCGGCAAACCGGCCCGGATCGCTGCCATTGTGGATCGTACGTATGCGCTCGGGCAGAACATGGAAGCGGGCGATCATAACCTGCTTCAGGAAGCCGCTGACCGCGATGAAGCGGCGAAATACCTTGCCGTGCGATTTCTTGAATGGAGTTGCGTGCCAGGGGTCGTGGACGGTCACGACGTAAGGGATCTGTTCCCTGCGGCAGAGCAGCTCGGCAAAGTACCCTGCGGTGCGGTGGTGTGCGTGCACGACTTCGATTTCATGTTGGGCGGCTATCTCCGCCAGACGGCAATAGTTTCTGGCCATGCCGACTGGGTTGATGGTTTGGAGAGGCAGCTCGAAATGCGCAGAGACGCCGTCACTGAGGCCGGGGTGGCATCCGTCGTCTGCCTTGCCGGTCACGAACACAATGGAGTGGCCCTTCGCGGCCAAGCCCTTTATCAAGTCTGCGGCGTGGGTTTCGGCGCCACCCGCCCGGCCTCCGCGCCAGCGGTGCGAAAACAACATGAGGATATTCATCGCGCCTCACGGCCAATCGCCGAGAACGTCACGCAGAGAGGATACGCGAGAGGCGGCTTGGCGCACAACGGAAACGCCGGGCGAGGACGCCCGGCGCTCCAGCGAAGAATTTCTGGCTGCGTTTGCGGCGCTACGGTTGCGGTGGCGCCGGTGCGCTGGCCGGCAACTGTTGGTCGGCGGGGCGGGCGGTCACATGCGGAATATTCGGCATGTGCGTGACCTGCCCGCGCTCGGCGTCGGCGATCTCAATATTGGCATGCTCGAGCAGGAGACCGATGGCCCGATCCAATTCGACTTCCGACTTTTCGTAATAGGCTTTGGCCGAGATAAGCGTCGATTCGGCCTGGGTCAAGTCCGCCTCATTCTGCAGCACCAGAGTCGATGTGGACGCTCCCAGCGCATACTTCTTTTGTTCGGCATCGAGAGACTGGCGCGCCAGATCCACGGCGGCCTGAGCGGAGGCGACGCTGGCGCGATTCTGCTGCACGCCAAACTGCGCATTGCGCACGTCGATGCGCACCTGGTTCTCGATCTGCTGCAGGCGCAACTGGGCTTGCCGGTATTCGAACTCGGACCGCGCCTGCGTGGCCTGCGCGGCGCGGTTGCGAATGGGGATGTTGATCGTGATGCCTGCGCCCTTGTCGGGAGCGGTGGAATTCACCAATTGATGCAATGTATCGCCGTAAGAGATATTCGGGACCGACGTGGAGACCCCTCCGCACAACGGGTTGGTCGCTGGTGGCGCACAGATGTAATTGGGATACTCGACCCCGCCCAGGCCGCTGCCACCGTAGTATGCGAACAAATCGACGGTGGGCAATAGGGCGCTGCGAATGGCCTTATTGCTGATTTCGGTGTTGGCAAGGTTGATACGCTGTTCCGCGAGTTCGGGACGGCGGCTGAGCGCATCGTTCACCAGGTCCTCGGTGGGGACGGCCGCTTCCTGCGCGGGCAGTTCCATGGTTGAGGTAGGAATCACTTCGGCGTCGGCCAGCGCCGGGTCGACGAGCGTGCGGCTGAGCGCATTCTTCATGAGGAGTTGCTGCAACTGAAGATTGGTCAGCGCTTCGGTCAAGTCTCGCTGATCTTGTGCCACTGTTTTTTGCGCCCGGACCACTTCAATCGGCGCCAGTGTTCCGATTTCCACCTGCTTCTGGGTGTCGGAGAGGGTCTTCTGAGCGAAAGCCATCTGCTCCTGGTAAAGTCTGACGTTCTCGTAAGCGTATACCAGGTCCCAGTACATGTTCTCGATCTGGCCTACGGTGGCAATGATCTGCCAGCGGAACGCTATATCTGAGATTTCACGGTTGTTCTTTGCGATCCGGATAAAGCGAGTATTGGCGGCGAATCCGAAGCCCTGCAGCAAGTGTTGCGTCAACTTAAGCTGGAAACTGGAATTCAGGGCCGGACTGAGCAAATTGTACGCGTTATCGGAAGTTTGCCGGCTGTTGTTGAAGCCAATGGCCATATTCGTGCCCCACTGGAATCCTTGGTTGTAAGTGAAATTGGCGGTTGCTGTGTTCTGGTGCGCGCCGCAAAACAGGGTGTTGCAATTCAACGTGAGGTGATCGAGTTGCAACGTGCTCGTGAGGATGGGATCGAAGCTGGCGATCTGCGGGCCGCTGCCTAAGGTTGATACGACCAGGCCACCCGAACCGGCACCGGCGCCACCCGATGCGACCGAGGTCCCCCCTGGGCCCGAGCCAACTTGTGAGCCCAGTCCGCCCACGCCGCCGCCGAGCGTGCCTTGCACGATACCGCTGTTGACGCCGAGAATGCTGGCGCCGGACTTGGCGCGCCAAACGTCGGTATCGGCGATGTTCAGGTTGTAGCGGGCGATGGCGATATCGAGGTTGTTTTCCAGCGCCAGCGCGACCGCGTCGTCCATTGAAATGTAAAGCTTGCCGTCGCGCATGAACTGGTCGATACGCGGAGTGTTGGCCAGGTTCGGCGGCTCTACGCGGCGCGGAGTGTAGGGGCCGATCGGGTCGGGGAAATGCGACCGCGGTTTCGCGTACTCCTTCACATCGAACGGCTGCGACGACGGCGGCACGGCCTTCTGCGCCGACGGCGCGCTGGGCACGGGCGAAGCATCTTGCGCCCACACCGCGGGTATCGTGATAATGGCCAGAAAAAAAGTGGCCCGCTGAAACGCACTCAACACTGTAGAACGTTGCATTCGCATCATCTCCATTGCTTTCACTTAAGCGATCGCACTCCAGCTATCCGGATCAAAAGGAACGGACGTGGCAATGCGCACTTCTGCCAACACTCTGTACATACGTGCAACCACCGCCAAGAGTTCCTTGCATTCTCTTCCAGGCAGTCTTCGCCTTGCCATGCTGGGGAAAGGCAAACTTTTTCACTGATCGTAAATAATAGCGATCGTTGGCAAAATCCATCGTAAGTGAACTAGTATAGCTGACGCGCCGCCGCGCATTCCGCCACGGCAGCGGTAACACTGTGTAGATGCCAATCGCGATTCTGGGGCAGCTTAGGACTCGAAAAAGAACGTGCGCAATCTCAAACTCATCCTTTCTTACGATGGCTCGGACTTCTTCGGCTGGCAGGTGCAGCCCGGCCGGACGACCGTGCAAGGCGCGCTGGCCTCGGCGATTGCACGCTTGAGCGGGGAACATGTGCTGCCGCAGGGCTCCGGCCGCACCGACGCGGGCGTACACGCGCTGGCCCAGGCGGCCAGTTTCCGGACTGCGTCCCCGATTCCGGCTGAAAATTGGGCGCGCGCCCTGAACGACATTCTGCCGCCGTCGATCCGCGTGCTGGAGGTGGCCGAGGCCGCGCCCGGTTTTCATGCCCGCAAGTCGGCGCGCGCCAAAACCTATCGCTATCGCATGTATCGCGCCGCGATCTGTCCGCCGTTTCTGGCGCGGTATGTGTGGCATTACCCGTATCCGTTGCAGGAGCCGGCGATGATTGCGGCCGCTGGCGTGGTCGTGGGCGAGCACGATTTCACCTCGTTCGCGGCGGTCGATCCAGAACGCCTGGAACGCTTCTCTGCTGGC
>CAVYVX010000018.1:0-32727 GCA_963772155.1 uncultured Acidobacteriaceae bacterium
AAGCCGTGCCCTGCCCGGTCATCCGGTCAATGAGCGTAATGGGGATGTTTCAAACACTTGCGCTCGCCCGCCGCTTCTTCGCACGACGAAGATCAAACCGACGCAAAAGATCGGTCCGTTGCGCCTACGGGTGCTTGGCGTGAAGCCTCCGTGTTTTAACCAGTTAGCGAGAAACAGTGCGGCGACTACAAAAGCAGGCCCTGCTATCGTAAGAATCCAGTTGAAATGATTGCGGCGGAAAGGGGTGCTTTAGCGCCCAGATGACATACAGCATCCCCGCACCAGCATAGAGAATCGCGCCGATCCATTCCCACCGCCATGCCAAGAGCAGAGCGACGATGAGGACAAAAGTTGGGGATGAGATGCATGGTGAGTGCGAGGAGTATCCGCCAGAAGCCATGCTCTTCGCCGAAAACATCGAGGGCAAACATGCTAAGAAAAGCGATGTAGGCAATCGAAAATACGCGCGGCGCCCAGAAGAACGTCCGCCTGTACAGTGAGGTCATCATTCGCCTCCTTTGCCGCTGAAACTACGTTCACATTTTCCCGGTTCGGCCAGTGGCCCGCAGTGATCATGCGCACATGGAGCGATTCTCAGCTGTTGCAATCAGGCCATAGCACTCATTGAGCAACTGATCATGCACGATGGCCGCGCGTCCGTGCTCGAACACGGTTCCGGGGCGACTTAAAGACGGGGCAAGCCCAGTCTCCACAAAAAAAAAAAAAAAAAAAAAAAAAAAAAAAAAAAAAAAAAAAAAAAAAAAAAAAAAAAAAAAAAAAAAAAAAAAAAAAAAAAAAAAAAAAAAAAAAAAAAAAAAAAAAAAAAACAGGCGCGGGTTCAGGTGCGAGATCTCGTAGCGCTTGAGCTTGTCGTAAAGCGTCGAGCGGTCGATTCCAGGGCGGCGGCGGCATCCCTGACGTTGCCTCTTTTTCGTTCCAGCGCGGCAACGATGACGCGGCGTTCCATTTCGCCAAGAGGAACGTCGGGGACCTCCCAATCTCTGCGGCGAGCTGGGACGGCGGTTGAGCCAGGAGAAATCGCTTTCCTCCAGCTTGCCGTTGGGAAGGTCACAATGGCGCGCTCAATGACGTTTTCCAGTTCGCGCACATTGCCGGGCCAGTCGTGCTCAATGAGCAGCTTGAGCGCGCCGGCGGAGATGCCCGCGATGTCCTTTCCCAGCTCGGAGGCAATGCGCTCCACAAAGTGCTCCGCCAGCAAGCGGTATGTCTTCGCGCCGTTCGCGCAGCGGCGGAATGCGAATCTCAATCACATTGAGCCGGTAATACAGATCGTCGCGGAACCGGCCCTGGCGGACCTCTTCCGCCAGGTTCTTGTTGGTGGCCGCGATCACCCGCACATCCACGCTGACCTCTTCCGTGCCGCCCACGCGATAAAAACGGCGCTCCTGGAGGACTCGCAACAAGATCTGCCTGCAGCTTCGGCGAGATGTCGCCAATTTCATCGAGGAAGATGGTGCCCCCGTCGGCCAGTTCAAACTTGCCTTTCGTTTGCCCTTCGGCTCCGGTGAAGGCGCCCTTCTCATGGCCGAACAATTCGCTCTCCAGCAGCGTTTCGGTCAGCGCGGCGCAACTCACGCTGACGAATCGCTTCTCCGCGCGTTCCCCGGAGTAGTGGATGGCGCGCGCCACCAGCTCCTTCCCGGTGCCACTGTCGCCGCAAATCAGCACGGTGCTGCGCATGCTGGCGATCTCCCGGGTCAGCGCCAGGATCTCTTCCATGCGGGGATTCTTGGTGATGATGTCGCGGTGGCGGTACTGGCGGCTGATTTTCTTCCGCAGGATGGCATTTTCACTCTGCAGCTTCTTGAGTTTGAGGATGCGGGAAACCAGCATCGAGATTTCCTGCGGATGGCACGGCTTGACGATGTATTCCTGCGCGCCCTCTTTCATGGCCTGGATGGCGGTATCGACGGTGGCGTAGGCGGTGATGATGATGATGGAGGCGTCGGGGCGAATGCGGTGGATCTCCATCATGGTTTCGATGCCATCCATGCCGCCCGGCATTTTCAGATCGACGAAGCAGATGGCATAATCGGTGGATTTGGCGAGCTCGAGCGCTCTCTGTCCATCGGGCGCGGTGTCAACGCGATAACCGTCCTCGCGCAGCCACGCCGCCATGGATTCGCACATGACTTCTTCATCGTCCACCACCAGAATGGGCCAACCTTCTTCATAATCCTCCTTGCGCAGCGAACCGCTGCACCAAGTGCAGCCCGCAACGCGCACAGTATTGTTCTGCTTTGGCATCGACCAGGCCGATGTGGGTGGCGAGGCTCATGGCACACGTGGGCTCGGAACAATGGGTAATTCCGAAGGTGTGTCCCAGCTCGTGCAGCACTTCTTTGACGATGCGCTGGCGCAGCAGGTTTTCATTGGCGGGAAGGCCGTAAAACTCCTGGCGCAAACGGCAGAGCGAGACGACGGCAATGGGACCGTCGAGATGCGCCTGTCCAAAGAGGAAAGTGAGCATCGGAATCGCCAGGTCCACGTCGGTGACGCCGAGCACGCGGACGGCATCCGGGGGAGCGGATTGAGCCAGCACTTCATGATCTCCACCGACTGATATTGGCGTCGCTTGGTGTCATAGGCGGCTTCGGGAAGCAGCAAAGGGGGCAAGCGCCGAAGGGGAAAGGGGAACCACTCGGCGGCGGCGTTTTCGATCCATTCCAACCTTTCAGGCACGCTCCCATCGCCACAGACAAAGCGTATTCACTCTCCATGTACCTGGACTTCCTTCTTCGGCGCCGCTGCTGGGACTTCAGCGGGAGCGTGACGGTAAAGGATGCGCCTTCGTTCCGCTGGCTCGCGACTTCGACTTCGCCATCGTGTGCCTTCACGATCCCGTAAAGCACCGCCAAGTCCCAACCCCACTCCCTTGCCTTCGGCCTTGGTGGTAAAGAACGGGTCGAAAATCTTGGCGAAGGTTTTCTGGGGCGATGCCTTCGCCCGTATCGCGTACGCAAAGTTCGACATTGTCGCCGTCGGGGAGCAGGCGGGTGCGGATGGTCAGTTGACCGCCGCCCTTGGGACTGCATCGCCTGGGCTCCATTCAAAATGAGATTCAGAATCACCTGTTGAATCTGCGAAGGATCGCACTCCACCAGAGGCAGGATTATCCTGCAATTCCAGAACGGTTTCCGCATTCATCAGCTTCAGTTTGTGTCCGACCAGGCGCAAGGTGCTGCGAACGAGTTTGTTCAGGTCGGCGGGAACGCGCTGGGGCTTGGAGCGGCGGGAAAAGGCCAGCAGATCGGTGACAATCCGCCCCACGCGGGCGGTCTCGGCGGAGATCTGGCTGAGATATTTGCGGAATTCGGCTTCGCGCCCGGGCGGGAATTCGCCATTGGCCATCAGGCGTTCGAGCAGGATGGAAAGATTGAGCACGCCGGAAACGGGATTGTTGATTTCGTGGGCCACGCTGGCGGCCAATTGCCCAGCGAGGCAAGCCGGTCCGCCTGGAGCAGTTTGCGGTGGGCGGCCCGCAATTGTTCGGTGCGCTCCACGACCTTGCTTTCCAGGGTCTGCTGCATTTCGTTCAATTCGTCAACGGCCATTTTCAAGCGCTCGCGCATGCGGTTGAAGGAGTCCACCAGCTCATCCAGTTCCTGGCTGCGGCGGGTGGCACGGATGGGCGGTCCAAGTTGCATGGCGCTCAGGGCTTTCGTCCCCTCGATCACTTCGCTGGATGGGAGTGGCAACGAAACGCCGCGTAAACAGGATGACGAACGCCGCTCCGATGATCACGGCGGCGACCGTCGAAAGGATGGTCTGCAGGGTAATGGCCCGGGTCTGTTGCTGCACCGGGTCCAGGCTCAGCGCCACATCCAGAATCCCCAGCACTTTGGTGGTGGCGATGGGCGTGGCAACTGGCATTGCTGCACGAAGGCTCATTATAGATGGGGGTCACGATGTTGAGGGTCTTGACGCCGTCCGGCGAAGTGGCATAGCGCACGCGGGAATCCATCGCCGGCCTGGTGCGAGCACCGGCGTCGCACCGTGGCAGCTCGTGCAGACATCGCTGGAGAGACTGGTAAGGCCGGGCTGCTCCTGCGCATCGGTCGAGAACACCAGCCTGCCCTCGCGATTGAACATGCGGATGCGGTCGACGCCGTGCTTGTCGGCAATGACGCGCATCATCTCGTATGCGGCCTTGCGGTCGTCGTCGAGCATGGCATGCCAGGTGGCGCTGGTAATGCTGCGCGAAAGCTGGTCCGCGCCCAGGATCATGGCCTCGACCAGCCGTTCTTTCTGCATGCGGAAGTTAAGATAACTGGTACAAGCTAATCGCTACGATCAGAATGGTGAGCGAGAAAATCAGCTTGGGGCCGAGCTGATGAGGCACTCGTGCTTTTAACACGTCGTTTGCCCTACGCAACAGGGGGCGGACAAAGCGAGCCATGGGGGGTTCCCCTAAGTGAAAGCTACGCAAGGAAATGGAGACGCGCAGTGATGATTGCCGCATCCACGAGTGATGTTCGTCACAAGGAGGCTGCGATATTGCGCGACAACCGCCCACGCCAAGGCTTCGCACCGGTCAGCCTGCAGCTGCGTCTGAGCAGGGGCAAATCGTTGCGCCAGCGGCAGCAGCCCATTTGACGGTGCTTGTTGATATGGTTCAAAATATCCGCTATGCGCGCCCTATGGTTTGCCTTGCTTGTCCTGGTAACGATGCCCTTGAAAGTACCCGCCCAACAACCGCCTGAGCCATCGTTTGTTGTGAAGCTCGGGTACACAAAGATTGATCTTCCACAGAGTGCAGAAACTACCTGCCTGGCCGTCTTCCCTGACGGCCGGTTTCACATGGAACAGACCTCAGAAGTCCCCAGCTCCGACCCCCGAGTCTTCGAGGACTTGCTTCCAGACGAAAGTCTCAAATCACTCTCCGCGATCCTCGGAGCCCAGGAACTCAAGGAGCTAAAAACAGTCAAGACGGACCTGGTCGGAATTTTACAAGGCGAAATAGTGCGGGCTGTCATTCCCCGAGGAACAACGACTCAGAAATTGCAGTTCGCTGGGTTTGAGGCTGCCTGGGGCGAAAAGCCTAAGCCATTCCCTGCATCCTTAGATCCATTGGTGCAATGGGTTCGAGCGACAACCAAGGCCCTCGACCAGAGGAAGCTGCAGCCTCTCCAGCACGCTAAGTCAGTGAACTGCTGGCTCACTGAACGCTAGCGACGCGGCTGAATAGGCTGCGGAAAAAGTCCTCCACGGCACAAAAAGCTCACCTCAGGCGCTAAAGCGCGAACACATTTTCAGCAACTTACGGCACGAGTAAACTCGTGCCCTTCCCAAAACCCATCCGAATCAGAGTTTTTCCGCAGCCTGCTGGGCGGGCTCTTACACGACGAGCGGTTGCTCGGAGGGAAGCTTAGTGGCTTTTAGGTGCTTTTTGACGGCTTCGGAGAGGCGGCGTATGCCTTCCCGGATTTGCTCGGGAGTGGCGTTGGAGAAGTTAAGGCGCATGTGGCTGGAGCCTTCTTCGGGATCGTTATTGCCGGCATCAGGGGCATAGAAAGAATTGCCGGGGACAAAGGCCACGTTCTGTTCCAGGGCCGATTGTAAGACCGCTTCAATGTCGAGTCCGGCGGGCAGAGTTACCCAGAGGAAGAGGCCGCCTTGGGGATGGGTCCAAGTTACGGTGGGCGGGAAGAAGTCTTTCAGGGCCTGGAGCATGACGTTGCGGCGTTCGTGGTAAACCTTGCGAATCAGTTTCACATGCTGGTCGAGGAAGCCATCGCGAGCGACTTCGTAGGCCACGAACTGAATGAAGGTGGAAGTGTGCAGGTCGGTGCCTTGCTTCAGTTGCGCCAGCTTATTGATAACTTCGGGAGGAGCGACGATCCATCCCAGGCGGAGGCCGGGAGCGAGCGTCTTGGAGAAAGTGCTTAGGTAAATGACGTTGCCGATGGAATAGCCATCGTCGCGGCGCAGGTTCTTGCGGTCGAGGACGACGAGGGGCGAAAGATGCTCGCCTTCATAGCGTAACTGGCCGTAAGGATCGTCTTCGACAATGGGGATACCGTACTTATCGGCGAGCAGCACGAGTTCGTGGCGGCGGCCTGCGGACAAGGTGGTCCCGGCGGGGTTCTGGAAGTTGGGCAGCACATACATGAACTTGGGGCCGGTGCGCAGAGGTCCTTCCAGTAAGCCGGTGCGGAGGCCGTCTTCGTCAATGGGGACGTTCACATATTCCGCGCCATAGACATTGAAGGCTTGCAGCGCGCCGAGGTAAGTGGGGGCCTCGACGAGCACGCGGTCTCCGGCATTGATGAAGAGCTTGCCGATCAGGTCGAGGGCCTGCTGCGAGCCGGAGGTGATGAGGACGTTCTCGAGCTTTGCCTTGATGCCGTAACGGTCCATGTTGGCGGCGATCATCTGACGCAGGGGCTCGTAACCTTCGGTTGTGCCGTATTGCAATGCCGAGGAGGCGTTCGCGGCAAGAACCTTGTGGCAGGCTTCCTGAAAACGCTGGACGGGGAAAACGTCGGGAGCGGGAAGGCCGCCGGCGAAGGAAATGATTCCGGGGCGTTGGGTGAGCTTCAATAACTCGCGGATTCGGGAACTGGTGATGCCCTTGGTGCGCAGCGCGTAACGAACAGTCCATGCGGTTGACATTAGAAGTCCTCTTGAGAGTTATTGTAAGCTCGCGGTGTGCGTTTTCTGGTATGAGGAATGAGAGGCGCGAAAATAACGAAGAGCCCGTGGTTAGGGTGCATTGTCAGGCCTCGACAGGTGAAGGTGGGAATAGGTCGTCCCTCCGGGACTGGAATCAATCTTTGCGCTTTCCCCAGCGCTGAAGCGCTGGGCTAAGTTGGTGCATCCCTCCGGGACTGGAATTTCTACGCGAAGCCGCCGGGCCGACTTACGGCCCGATGCGGACCTGTTCGCCGATAAACTGGCGGCCGGCGATCAGGGCCTGGCGGTCGATTTGCAAAAGATCCAGCCTCTTGACCTTGTCTTCGAGCACGCCGAGGGCGGTTTCGGGAGCCAGGCACTTGGTTTTCTCGAGCAGCGCACCCATCATCACAATGTTGGCGGTCTTGGTGGAGCCGAGTTTGTCGGCGATCTCGGAAGCGGGAATGGCGACGAGTTGCACATGGGGCGCGCTGAAGCCGGCAGGAAGGCTGGCGCCGTTGTAGAGAATGACGCCGCCGCTGGCCACCTCGTGGGCAAACTTATGCAGCGAGAACTCATTCATGGCGACGAGGACATCGGGGCGGGTGACGAGGGGCGTGCCGATGCGCTCCTGCGACAAGCAGACATGGCAGTGGGCGCTGCCGGAACGCATTTCCGGGCCGTAAGAGGGCAGCCAGCTCACTTCCAGGCCTTCGCGCATGCCCATTTCGGTTAGGAGCTGGCCCAAGAGGAGCACGCCTTGCCCGCCGAAGCCGGCGATTTTCATCTGCACGTCTTTGAAGCGATGGGCGTGGCTCGGGGTGGCAGCGTCGCGCGCGGCGGCTTTGGCGGCGATGCCCAGCACATCGGCGACGGGGCGTTGCGGCGGATCGGTTTCCTTGACGGCGAGCGGCGCGGGCTGGTGGTCGCGAAAGACGTTCAGCGGAAACACCGGAATCATTTTTTCGGCAACCCGGCGCCGCGCTTCCACTGGATCCAGGCCCCATATAGTGGGGCAGGGCGAGAGGATTTCGACAAAGGAGAAGCCGCCGCCATCGCGCTGGACCTCGAGCGCCTTGCGGATGGCGCGGCGGGCTTTCATGATGTTTTTGTTGTCGGAAAGGGCCACGCGCTCGATATAGACGGGCGCTTCGAGAGTGGCGAGGAGTTCCGCCATGTGAATAGGAAAGCCTTCGTTCGACGGACGACGGCCCCAAGGCGAGGTCGTGCTTTTCTGGCCGACCAGGGTGGTGGGAGCCATTTGTCCGCCGGTCATGCCGTAGATGGCGTTGTTGACGAAAAAGACGGTGATCTTTTCGCCGCGGTTGGCGGCGTGGATGATTTCGGCGGTGCCGATGGCGGCGAGGTCGCCGTCTCCCTGATAGGAGATGACGATACGGCCGGGGCAGGAGCGTTTAATTCCGGTGGCTGAAGCGGGCGCGCGGCCGTGCGCGACCTGCACGTTGCCCACGTCGAAATAGTAATAGGCGAAGACGGAACAGCCGACGGGACTCACTAAGATGGTCTTATCCTGCAAGCCCAGTTCCTGCAGCGCCTCGGCAATCAGCTTGTGGACAACGCCGTGTCCGCAGCCGGGGCAGTAGTGGGTCTGGTTTTGGAGTTCCGCCTTGCGCTCGAAGAGGTCGTAGAAGAGCGGCGACTTGGAGTGGAGCGGCTCGTACGCGTCGTTGGCGGCCGTGGGAGCGGGGCCGGGGTTGACCTCCGCGTTGGCTTCGGGCTTGACTTCCGCATCCACTGTCCCGATGGTGTTCTGATTTGCCATTTTGTTGTCCTTAATTAGACGGCTACAGCCATGCGCGACAACACTTGTTCCTGGATCTCCGCGACCGAGGGGATGTTGCCACCGACGCGGCCGTAGAACTCCACGGGCACCCGGCCGTTCAGCGTCAGGCGCACATCGTCCACCATTTGTCCGTTGCTCATTTCGACGACCAGGACCTTTTGCACATGCGCCGCCGCTTCGATCAGCGCCTTCGCCGGATAGGGCCAGAGAGTGATGGGGCGGAACAAGCCGGCTTTTACGCCTTGGCTGCGGAGGGCTTCGACGGCAGACATCAAGACGCGGGAGACAATGCCGTAGCCGGCGAGGAGCACGTCGGCGTCTTCGGTGCGGCAGAGTTCCGAGCGCTGCTCGGCGGCCTGGGCCCGCATATACTTGGCTTCCATTTCGCGTTGGTGATTTTCCAATTCGTCGGGTTCGAGGAAAATGGAACTGACGAGATTGGCGCGGGTCTCGGGCGTGCCCTGGACGGCCCAGGGTTTTTCCGGGGCATGAATCTCGCGATATTCCAGATCGAGGGGCTCCATCATCTGGCCGACGAAACCGTCGGCGAGGACGATGGCGGGATTGCGATATTTATCGGCAAGCTCGAAGGCGAGAATGGTGAGGTCGGCCATCTCCTGCACGGATGCGGGAGCGAGGACGATATTGCGGTAGTCGCCGTGGCCGCCGCCCTTCACCATGGCGAGATAGTCGCTTTGTTCGGGAGCGATGTTGCCGAGGCCGGGGCCGCCGCGCATGATATCAACAATGACGCAGGGGAGTTCGGCGCCGGCCAGATAGGACATGCCTTCCTGCATGAGGCTGAGGCCGGGGCCGGAGGATGCGCTCATGGCGCGGACCCCGGTGGCGGCCGCTCCAAAGACCATGTTGATGGCGCCGACTTCACTCTCGGCTTGCAGAAAAGTTCCGCCGACCTGGGGGAAGTAGAGCGCCGCTGCCTCGGCGATTTCGCTGGCGGGAGTAATGGGATATCCGTAGTAGGCGCGGCAGCCGGCGAGGATGGCTGCCTTTACCACGGCCACGTTGCCTTTACACAATTGCCGCATGTTCTTCCTCTGGAGCGGTGACAAGCGCTTTCGTTTTGGGCTTGAGGCGGTAAACCGTAATCGCGCCCGGTTCCGGGCAGCAATAGAAACAGATGCCACAGCCGGTGCAGGTCTGCCCGGTGTAGCGGGCGGGATGAGCGCCGTAGGCGTTCAATTTCGGCGAGAGTTCCAGGCACTTGGGGGGACAGGATTCGATGCAGAGGCCGCATCCCTTGCATTCCTCGAAATCGATGGTGACTTTACCGCGCGGTTGAACTGTCATGCTTCACACCTCGTTGCCACTGCCTCGGTTGCCGAGGGCCGCTGGCGCCGAATTCCGTTTGCTAGGGCAGCCGCGCATCCCGCCAATCTTGATTACAAGCTCCCGTCACAACCCGGGCCGTGACGTTACTCACCAGATATTGTGACATGCATCACATCGGAAAGCTGTGGCGAATTTTCAACGTCAGCGTCCAGCGCCTGAACAGGCTGCGGAAAAACTCTGGTTTCCGCAGCCTACTAAGAAACATTGTCCGTAATGCGACGGCAGGTGGCTGTGACATGAGTCAATAGTGGTTACGAGCAAGGTGACGCATCGCCACTAACACGACTTATTGCGGATACCAGTCGAGCAATCGGACTTCGATACCCGTGCCTGCCAGTTTTTTCTGGAATACGGCGAGATCGGAGCCGCGGTAATGATATGGAATCACGACCTTCGGGTGAAAAGCCTGCACCGCCTCCGCCGCTTCTTCGGGAGACATGGTGTAAGGCAGATTCATGCAGACGAAGGCCACATCGATGTTCTTCAAGGCGCGCATTTCGGGGATGTTTTCGGTATCGCCGGAAAAGTAAAAGCGTACGCCGCCGTAAGTTAGCACGTATCCGTTGCCGCGTCCCTTGTCGTGAAAAAGCTTGCCGGGGGCCGGGCCGCGCGTCAGGTTATAGGCGGGGATGGCCTCGATGGTCCAGCCCTGCCAGGTTTTGTGTTCGCCATTCGCAATCGGCTTGGCGGTCTTTATTGTGGCCACGACGGCGGGCGCCGCCAGAATTTCCGTTCCGGCCTGGCTGATTTCGGCGATGGCAGCGGGATCCATGTGGTCGTAGTGAATGTGGGTAATCAGAATGAGGTCGGCTTTGGGCGCTCCGGAGAACTTTGCAGGATTGGCCGGATCGACATAGATGGTTTTTCCTCCAGCTTCGATCAGCGTGCTGGCGTGATAGAGCGGAGTGATTTTGACTTCTCCCGCCTTGGTGCGGAAGATTTGCGGAGCGGCCGCGGAGTAGGCAAGAGGAGCCGTCGCGAACAGGCAACAAGCAAGAACCAAAAGCAGTTTCATATCGACCTCACGCCGGGGTCCGACCGTTGCCCCACAGCAGAAGTCTACCGCAAGACCGGCTGCGGCGATACAATCGAGGACGCACCTACCAAACTGACAAGGAGAGATCGGCATGGCGATAGCGAGCGTCAATCCAGCGACTGGCGAAGTAGTGAAACGGTTCGAGCCCCTGACCGGGGTGGAAATTGAGCGGAAGTTGCAACTGGCGGATTCCGCATTCCGCAGCCATCGACTGACTTCGTTCGCGGAACGCGCGAGCAAGATGACGCGCGCGGCCGAGATCTTGGAAAAGGAAAAGAACGAGTGCGCCCATTTGATGACGCTTGAAATGGGCAAGCCTCTGAAAGCCGCGGTGGGCGAGGCGTTGAAGTGCGCCATCGGCTGCCGCTACTACGCGGAGAACGCCGGGAAATTCATGGCCGACGAAATCGTGGCCACCGGAGCGAAGCGCAGCCTCATTCGCTATTTGCCGATGGGGCCGGTGCTGGCGATCATGCCGTGGAATTTTCCTTTCTGGCAGGTATTTCGTTTTGCCGCGCCGGCGCTGATGGCGGGCAATGTCGGGCTGCTGAAACACGCATCGAACGTTCCGCAGTGCGCGCTGAAAATTGAAGATATTTTTCGCCGCGCCGGTTTTGCCGAGGGCGTGTTCCAGACGATGCTGATCGGCTCGGGGCCGATAGATGGCATTTTGAACGATCCGCGGGTTGTGGCCGCGACTCTCACGGGCAGCGAGCAGGCGGGGATTCAAGTCGGGGTCTCGGCCGCGAAACGAATCAAGAAAGTTGTGCTGGAACTGGGCGGCAGCGATCCTTTTGTCGTGATGCCGAGCGCCAATTTGGATGCGGCGGTCGCGACCGCGGTCGAGGCGCGGATCCAAAACAACGGCCAGTCGTGCATCGCGGCCAAACGCTTTATCGTGGCGGAAAAAATTGGCGCCGAGTTCGAGCGCAAGTTCGTCAAACGCATGGAGGCGTTGCGCGTCGGCGATCCCTTCGATGAGAGCACCGAGCTGGGGCCGCTGGCCAACGCGGAGGCGGTCGCTTCTCTCGATGCCGACGTGAAAAAAACCGTGGCTGCGGGCGCGCGTGTATTGACTGGCGGCCATCCGCTGGAGCGGCCCGGAAACTTCTACGCGCCGACGGTGCTGACCGATATTCCGAAAAATTCGCCGGCTTACAGTGAAGAATTATTCGGCCCCGTCGCGTCGATCTTTCGGGTGAAAGACGTGGACCACGCGATCCAGATCGCCAACGACAGCCGCTTTGGGCTGGGCGCGAGCGCATGGACGAACGATCCGGCGGAGATTGAGAGGTTCATCAACGAACTCGATGCCGGCATGGTTTATGTGAACAAAATGGTGGTCTCCGATGCGCGCCTGCCTTTTGGCGGAGTGAAGAGTTCGGGACACGGGCGCGAGCTTGCCGTGCAAGGCATCCGCGAGTTTGTCAACATCAAGACGGTTTGGATCGAGTAGGCGTGAGGGCGGCCGGTAGGCCCAGAAGCCTTGAACGCGCGCATTCGTCTGGCGTCCGCGCCCGCTCTTGAGTATTCTCTTGGAAATGGACACCGTCTCACTGAGCGAGTTGTTGGGCTCGACCGTCTATGATGCCTCCGGCGTCGCCAGCGGCCGAGTGCGCGAGGTGGCGCTTGCCCCGGAGGAAGACCGCTCCCGTGTTGCCCTGCTGATTGTCAAAACGCCCGCGGGAAACCGCGTCTTGCCGCTGACCGCTGTTTCCTCGATCGATGGCGGTATTCGCGCCGCGACTGCGGCCGCGGAATGGACGGCGGCCGATGGTTCCGAAGGCTTGTTGCTGCTCAGCCGCGACCTGCTCGATCAGCAGGTGATCGACGTGCACGGGCGCAAGGTTGTGCGCGTGAACGACGTGGATTTTTATCGCGAAGTGGCGCAGAATCGCGCCGTCTTGAAGGTGGGCGGTGTGGATGTGGGCGCGCGGGGCGCGGTCCGCCGCTTGCTCAAGGGGATGGTTCCAGCGGCGGTCCTTCGGCTGTTGCTGCTACGGATACCTCCTCGCGATATTCCCTGGGACTTCGTGGACCTGATCGAGATTGATCCGGCGCGGCGCGTCAGACTCAAGATTTCGCATGAGCGGCTGGCCAAGCTGCATCCCGCCGACATTGCCGACATTGTGGAAGAGCTGTCGCCCGACGAGCGCGAAGCGGTGTTCGAGACGTTGGACGAAGAAGTGGCCGCGGACGCCATGGAAGAGCTCGAACCCAAGGTGCAGAAAGCGGTGGTGGAATCGCTCGATTCCGACCGCGCCGCCGATATTGTCGAGGAGATGGAACCGGACGCGGCTGCCGACCTTTTGGGCGATCTGTCGGACGAGCGGTCGGAGGAAATCCTGGTGCAGATGGAGCCCGAAGAGCGCCAGGAAGTCACCGAGCTGCTCGAGTTCAAGGAGAATACGGCCGCCGGCCGCATGACCACCGAGTACATCGCGCTGTCGCTGTCGGCTACAACCCACGACGCGATCGAGGCCATGCGCAGTTTTGAAGGGCGCATGGAAACCATGAGCACGGTTTACCTGACGGATTCTCACGGGACGCTGGCGGGCGCGGTGCCGCTGGTGAAGATCGTGCTGGCGTCCTCCACGACTCCGCTGCTGGCGCTGGCGCAGGAGCCGCTGATTTCCTGCCACGAAGACGCGAAAGAGAAGGAATTCGCCGAGCTTTTCGACAAGTACAACCTGCTGACCTTGCCGGTGATCGACGAACACAATCAACTGACCGGCGTCATCACCCCGGACGACGTGATCGCCATGCTGCGCGCCGAGCTGTAGCGGTACGGTACCTTCCGGTAGAGACGCGGCTTGCCCCGTCTCCCGGTTGCGAATGGGAGACGGGGCAAGCCGCGTCTCTACCGGAAATCGGATGCCCCATCAACTTCACAAGAAAATCTTCTCAGTTTTGTAAATTGATCTATCCAGAACGTCGCTTTCAGCGTTTATTCTGGACGTTCTGTTCCGCCAATTTAATCGAGACCGTGTCCTGTGCGAACGAGATTCCTGAGAAGTTGGAAGTTCCGGCTCCTGCTGTTCTTTGCCGTGGTGGGGCCGGGCTTTATCACCGCGAATGTGGACAACGACGCCAACGGCATCTGGACGTATTCGGTCGCGGGCGCGCAGTTCGGCTATCTGCTGCTGTGGACAATGCTGCCCACGGTCGTCGCGCTGATCGTGATTCAGGAAATGTGCGCCCGCATGGGAGCGGTCACCGGCAAGGGCCTGAGCGACCTGATCCGGGAAGAATACGGAATCCGCATCACGTTCATAATGATGGTTGGGTTAGTCTTGACCAACTTCGGCAACGTCGTGGGCGAGTTTTCGGGCATTGCCGGCGGAATGGAACTGTTCGGCGTTTCTAAGTACGTCTCGGTGCCGATCGGAGCCGTCCTCGCCTGGTTGATCGTGGTCAAAGGCCAATACAAGAGTGTGGAGAAGGTGTTCATTGTCGCGTCCTTTTTCTACATCACCTACCTGCTCGCCGGGGTTCTCGCGCATCCCGACTGGATGCACGCTCTGCGCTCGACTGTTGCACCTCCGAAGCGAGAAGCCTGGGGCGCTCCAGGTTACCTGTACCTGGTGGTTGGGTTGGTGGGGACCACCATCGCTCCCTGGATGCAGTTCTACCTGCAGGCCTCGATTGTGGAGAAAGGAGTGACCAAGCGGAGTTACCCAACGTCGCGGCTCGATGTCATCGTGGGCTGCGTATTCGCCGTGGTGGTGGCGTGGTTCATCGTGGTGGCGTGCGCGGCGACCCTCTACATCCACGGGCATCACGACGTGCGCGATGCGGCGGACGCAGCCCAAGCGTTGCGGCCGCTGGCCGGAGACTACGCTTATATTCTGTTTGCCCTCGGATTGCTCAATGCGTCGCTTTTTGCGGCGTCGATCCTGCCGCTCTCTACCGCCTACACCGTCTGTGAGGGTTTAGGCTTCGAATCGGGCGTGGACAGAAAATTTCGCGAGGCGCCAGTGTTCTACTGGCTATACACGGTGCTGATTGCCGCGGGCGCCGGTATCATCCTGATCCCCAACCTTCCCCTGGTGAAGATTTCTGTGCTGTCACAAGTGGTCAACGGCGCGGTGTTGCCCTTCGTGCTGATTTTCATGTTGCTGCTGATCAACAAGAAAGAACTGATGGGCGAATACGCGAATAAAACCACATTCAACCTCATCGCCTGGGCGACTACCGTCATTATGATCGGATTGACGGTGTTGCTGGTCTACGGAACCGTGCGCGGCGGCGCCGGATAGAGCTTGTGGGGAAAGACGGGCCCGGAGCGGCGCGCGAGCGATACCTTGCATAAATTGTCATTTTGTCATTGCGCACGAAAATCGGCAGGGAAGGCTCCGGCTTCGGTTGCCGTGGTGCGGAACACGCTACGCAGGCGCACATCATTAAGCGCACATCATTGGGACTGGCCCTGTACCGGTTTTGAATTCGCTCTGCTACAATTCAGTCACGGAGCAGGGACAGCTGCTCTGAGTTGGGTTCGCCCGCGGAACGGTTTTGGGCGGTGTTTTGGCTTGCTGTCGCTGGTGTCCATTGACCCGGGATGTTGTTTTGTGGGGTTGAAACGGGCGCTGCCGGCGAAACGCTTGAACCTGACGAAGTCCAATAAGCTGGTTTCCGATAATTGTAAGTGGACCAAAGAGGGGACGTAGTTCAGTTGGTTAGAACGCTGCCCTGTCACGGCAGAGGTCGCGAGTTCGAGTCTCGTCGTCCCCGCCATCCCTGGCAAAACTTGCCGCCATCGAGCGGTTCCAGCGTTGCTGTACCCCGCTCGTGTAGAGACGGGGCTTGCCCCGTCTCCGTCGGACGTAATTCAGCATTTTCCCGTGGTTACAGCAATTCCGGATTCGCGCCAGCAGGCTGCGGAAAAACTCACCTACGGTGCAAAAAGCTCACCTCAGGCGCTAAAGCGCGAGCACATTTTCAACGATTTACGGCACGAGTAAACTCGTGCCCTTCCCAAAAACCTGTGGGAATCAGGGTTTTTCCGCAGCCTGCCAGGGCAAAGCGGCTTGGCTTTTATCCTAAGGAACCTCTGAATAAGTATCTCGTTGCCCCAAGAGCACTGTGAAGATGCGGCTTTTTCGCGGGCGAGGGTGCCCGCGCCACACTTAATCAGAGGTCCCCTAGGAAGGTGTCAGTCATTGTTCGCCTCCACTTCGGCCTCTCACCGCCGCTGCGCGCTTGCGCGTTTCGGTCACGAAGGGCTCGTCCTGCGGCGAATCTTTCTTTATCGAATCGAGGTTGATCTCGACGTTCGCGAGCGCGCCTTCCAGGGCGGCTTTGGCCAGGGCGATGGCGGTGGTCAGATCCGACTTCATGTTCGGACTGGTGATCGGCTTCAGCTTGGTTGCGATCTTTGCCACCTCGGCCACTTTTTCGGCCACACCCAAAGGCACGCTGGTCGCTTGTTTGAGGGCGGAGCCGATCGCGGCGCCGCCGTCGTTAGTTTTGCCATCGGACGCTTTCACCGATTTGTAGGCCTGCATGACGATGTTGTAGGACTCGGCGTCGGCGTCAATGGCGGACTTGAGTTCCTCGCGAAACTGACTGAGCCGGGCGATGGCTTCGCTGAGCTGGCTTTCGTACTGCACATACGCTTTCTTGCCGCGCGACATGGAAGCGACCATGCCCGCAAGTCCAGCGGCCATGGCGCCGCTGGCGGCGGCGGCACTGCCTCCTCCGGGAGTCGCCGTGGGAGCGGCGAGTTGTTCGATGAACGGCTCGACGCCGGCGCGCAGGCCGCCGACAGCTAGTTTGCCGCTCATGACGGCGGCCAGGCGGTTTTCCAGGATGAGCGAGGAATCGAAATTTTCGACTTGCAGAAACCATTCCGCAGCTTGTTCGAGGGACTTCTTTGGAACCAGACCGACGATCTCGCTGGAAACCGGGACGACGCCGTAGCGGGCGGCTTCGCGTTTCACGAATTCGAAGGCGCGGTGGATGGGAGTTTGCTCGAAGTCGGTCAGGTTCATCGAGACCTGGGCCAGGCCGCGCACCAGAAATCCAGCGGCCTTGACGAAGCGCAGGCCGCCTCCGGAAAAACGCACGGCCTTCGCGATTTTCTTGGCGATTTCGACGTCGGGCGTATTCAGGTAAACGTTGTAGGCAATCAGAAATTTGCGCGCGCCGACCACGGTGGCTCCGGCGGTGGGATGGACGCGGGGCTCGCCGAAATCGGGCTTGCGCGCGGGATTGGTGGCAATGTCGGCGCGAATTCCCTCGAATTGGCCGCGGCGAATATTTTCCAGGTTCTGGCGTTCGGGCGTGGCAGCGGCGGCTTCGTAGAGATAAACGGGGATGTGGAAGCGTTTTGCAATCTCGGCTCCAACGTGGCGCGCCATGGCGATGCAGTCTTCAATAGTTACCCCATCAATCGGAATAAAAGGAATGACATCGGCAGCGCCCATGCGCGGGTGCGCGCCCTGGTGTTTGGTGAGATCGATCAACTCGGCGGCCTTGCCGACGCCGCGAATGGCGGCTTCCTGAATGGCTTCACGCTCGCCAACCAGGGTGATCACGCAGCGGTTGTGGTCGGAATCCATCTCGCGGTCGAGAAGATAGACGCCGGGGACCTTCATGGCTTCGATAATGGCGTCGACTTTGGCCGCATCGCGGCCTTCGGAAAAATTAGGAACGCATTCCACAAGAGTGCTGGGCATGGTAAGAAGGATAACGGGCGGCAGCGCGGATCGGGCAACTCGCAGCAATTGGAAAGTACTCGACTCGACACCAACGAAAGTTGGCGCTCTGAGGTAGAAAAGTTTGTGGTGTGTGCCGGACTGCGAGCGGTGCTAGAATCCGGGTTCGAGGTCACAGCATCCAGAACTTCAACAACAGGAGCGCACCATGCCGAAATATGTGGTCGAACGCGAGATCCCCAACGCCGGTAAATTGACCCAGCAGGAGCTTCAGGCCATCTCGCAGAAGTCGTGCGGCATTCTCCAGAAGCTTGGCCCACAGATCCAGTGGGTTGAAGAGTTTCGTTACCGACGACAAGATCTACTGCGTGTACATCGCACCGAATGAAGAGATGATCCGCGAACACGCCCGCCAGGGAGGTTTTCCGGCAAATCGAATTTCCGCAGTCCGGTCGATCATTGGTCCAACCACCGCGGAAGGTTGAGATTTGACCACTCTGCCCAATTCGCGCAAGCCGACCATCGGCGTGTTTGACTCAGGCGTGGGCGGGCTGACCGTTCTGCGGGCGCTGGTCGAGCGGATTCCCGACGCCAACTATCTTTACTTCGGCGACACCGCCCGCCTGCCTTACGGATCGAAATCGGCGGCCACGGTGGCGCACTACGCGGTTGGAGCGGTGCGCTATCTGCAAGATCGGGGAGCGGAGCTGCTGGTGATCGCGTGCAACTCGGCGACCGCGCTGGCGCTCGACGAAATCAAAGCGGCGGCGGACGTGGAAGTGATCGGCGTGGTCGAGCCGGGAGCGGAAGCGGCGGCGGCGGCTACGCGCAAAAAGAAGGTCGTCGTCATCGGCACCGATGCGACCATCGGCAGCCACGCTTATCGTCGCGCGCTTGAAGCCCGCAAAGTCGCGGTACGCGAGAAGGCGTGTCCGCTGTTTGTGCCGTTGGTCGAAGAGGGATGGGTGGAACATCCGGTGACGGAGCAGGTGGCGAGGATTTATTTGTCCGAGGCTTTTTCCGGCGACGCGGGCGATTTTGATGCCGACGTGCTGCTGCTTGGCTGCACGCACTATCCACTAATCAAGCCGCTGTTGCGGCGAATGGCGCCGGAGCACGTCGTCATCGTTGACTCGGCGGAATCGACGGCGCAGAGCGTGGCGCGCAAGCTGGGGCGCGAATTGAAGCTGGGGCGCGAATTAAAGACCGAGCCGAGAGGCGTTCCCCAACTTAAGTTCTTCGCGACGGATTCGGCGGAGAAATTCAGGCAGATGGGAACGCGGTTCCTCGGCCTTCCGGTGGAAGATGTGCTGCATGTGGATTTGAAGGAGTAGGCGGCGGAACTTCTTTTTAATTGTCATCCTGAGCGAAGCGAAGGACCTGCTTTTTGCGGCAAACTGCAGATCCCTCGCTTCGCTCGGGATGACAAATCATATGAGGACGACAAATCATAAAGGATATTGCCATGTTGACCACGGGCTGCTAAACGACAACAGCCGCTGGCGCGGCCGCCTTCCGGGGCCCCCAAACTTTTCAATTCGCCGAGCTTCAGTACAAATGGAAAGTAACTTCCACGCTAATCTGTACGGCGACCGGCTTGCCGTCTTTCATGGCCGGCTCGAAGCGCCAGGTCCTTACCGCTTCAAGGGCCTTTTCATCCAGACCCAATCCCAGAGTGCGGTGCACCTGAAGATCGCGCGGCTTGCCATCCGGACCGACAATGAGCCAGACCACGCAAACACCCTGATACTTGGCCTTGCGGGCCTCCTCCGAGAATTCAGGGTCGGGCGCATAAATCGCTCGCGGGGCGGAAACGCCGCCGCCCACGCGAAACACTCCGCCACCGACGCCACCGCCGCTGCCCGGGCCGTATCCTGGCCCCGATCCTGAACCGACGCCGCCGCCGCTGCCGGAGCCAATGCCGCCGCCAGAGCCCGTTCCATTCGATGGCACCGACGGCAGATGCGACATCGGATCGCCCAAGTCGGGCATGTTGGGCTGCTGCAAGTGAATATCGGGAGGAACCACAATCGTCGGCTCGACTGCCAGTTTCGGATCCAGGTTGCGGATCACTGCCGCGGGCGGAGCAAGCTGTTGCATGGACTGCCTGGGCAGACGGCCTTCCGACGCCTTCAACTTGTCGCGGTCGCCGCCGCCGCCACCGCCGCCGCTCGCGGTCTTCGAGGACGGCAGATCGGGAAGGTCGCCGGGCGCGATCAGCTCGACGGTTTCTTTCTGCGGGGCGACGACGATCCTCCGTCCCACGTAGGTGCCAACGACGATGGCAGCCAGGGCCAGCACATGAATGACGGTTGAGCCAGCGGCTCCGCGCCCCTTGTAGTTGTAAAAGCCCCAGATGTCGCGCACCGGGACGGGCTTCGAGGTCAGCACCAGCGGCGGAAGTTTTTTGGGGAAAAAGAAATCGTCAATATTGCTAAACAGGGATTTCCAGAGAGGCTCGTCCAGAGTTTGGTTGTGGAGCAGAAGATGCAACTCGGGCTCTGGCCCCAGAGGTTGCGAGTTCCGCGGTGTTTCAAATTCTGGCATATCTTCTTGAACGGTAACCCCGAGTCCACACTTCTTTTACAATCCGGGAGCCGCCGGCTTGGACGCGCGAGCCAAGGCCGCAGGCGGCAAAACGCCACGCTGGCCATACGAACAAGCCGGCCGGCGCCCATGTTTCCCAGACAATTTAGATGCGCGCGAGCTGCAATCTACTAAAAATTGTACACGCTTTTTCGCGACGGAAAATAGTACTTTAGCGAATTCGGTGTTCTCCGCCCGCCCGCTTGGGCGCGCGCTTTCGCCCTGCCTATATAATGAAAAGATTCAATCAGTTGGGAGAACGTTGCCTGTGCCGATCGACCTGAAATCCAGCATCAATTTACCGAAAACCGGCTTCCCCATGAAGGCCGGCCTGCCGCAGAACGAGCCCAAAATACTGGCCCGCTGGGAGGAGCAGCGCATCTACGACCGCATCCGCGAAGTGCGCCAGGGCGCGCCAACCTACGTGTTGCACGATGGCCCGCCCTACGCCAACGGCCCCATCCATCTGGGCACGGCGATGAATAAATGCCTCAAGGATTTCATCGTCAAGTCGAAGAACATGGCCGGCTTCGATTCGCCGTATGTTCCCGGATGGGACTGCCACGGGCTGCCCATCGAAATCAAAGTCGACCAGATGCTGGGCGGCAAAAAATTGCAGATGGCCGCGGTCGATGTGCGCGCCGAATGCCGCAAGTACGCGGAAAAATTTCTCGACCTGCAACGCTCGCAGTTCAAGCGCATCGGCGTGTTCGGACGCTTCGATCGGCCCTACTCGACGATGACGCCGCAATACGAAGCGGCGGTGCTCGACATTCTTTATAGCTTTCTGGAGAACGGGTTCGTCTATAAAGGATTGCGCTCGGTCTACTGGTGCGTGTTCTGCGAGACGGCGTTGGCGGAGGCCGAAGTCGAGTATGAGAACCACACCAGCCCGACGGTGTGGGTGAAGTATGCGTTCGCCGGAGATCCGGCGGCGCTCGATGCGGCGCTGAAGGGCAAGAAAGTTTCCACCATCATCTGGACCACGACTCCCTGGACGCTGCCCGCGTCGATGGCGGTGGCGTTTCATCCCGACGAAGAATACGTGGTGCTGGAAGCGGGCGGCGAGGCTTACATCGTTGCTTCCAAACTCGCCAAAGATGTCACCGAGAAATGCGGCCTGGCCGACGCGCGCGAACTCGCACATTTTCCCGGCCGCAAGCTTGAGCGATTGAACTTCCAGCATCCGTTCCTCGACCGCAAAGTTCTGGGAGTGCTCGCCGACTACGTCACCATGGATACGGGCACGGGCGTGGTTCACACAGCGCCCGCGCACGGCGCTGAAGATTTCATCACCGGCCAGAAATACAAAATCGATCCCACCTGCAACGTGGATAAAGCGGGCATCATGCGCCACGGCCTGCCGGAGTACGAGGGCAAGCGGGTATTCGATGCCAACGCTCCCATCGTGGAACTGCTCAAGACACGCGGCGTTCTGCTGCATTCGGAAAAAATGGAGCACTCCTATCCCCATTGCTGGCGCTGCCACAATCCGGTGATCTTCCGCGCCACGGAGCAGTGGTTCATCGGCATGGACACGCCCATGAAGTCCGCAGCGGCAAATTCCGCAACAACGCAGGGCGAGAAAAACGACGAAACCATGCGCAGCCGCACCCTGGCCGAGATCGCCAAAGTGAAATGGGACCCGGCCTGGGGCGAAGAACGCATCTCGAACATGATCGCCACGCGCCCCGATTGGTGCATCTCGCGGCAACGCGTGTGGGGAGTCCCAATCGCGGTGTTTCTCTGCAACAACGACGCCTGCGGCAAGCCGGTGAACGATGCGCAAGTCAATCGCAAGGTAATGGAGTTCGTCGCGCAGCACGGCGCCGACGCCTGGTACACGCCCGAGGCCGACGCGATTCTTTCGTCCGGCAAGCAGTCCTCCGGCCACAAGTGCGCCCACTGCGGCGGAACGAAGTTCAAAAAAGAAACCGACATTCTCGACGTGTGGTTCGAGTCGGGATCGAGCCACGCCGCCGTGCTCGGCCACGAGCCGAACCTGCCCTGGCCCGCCGATCTTTATCTCGAAGGCGGCGACCAGCACCGCGGATGGTTCCACTCTTCCCTGCTCTGCGCCATGGGCTATAGAGGCAGCGCTCCGTATCGCATGGTGGCAACCAGCGGATGGTGTCTCGACGAGCAGGGCCGCGCCATGTCGAAATCGCTCGGCAACACGGTCGATCCCGTCGAGATCGCCAATACGCTGGGCGGCGAAATCGTGCGCCTGTGGGTCGCGTCGGTCGACTTCCGCGAAGATGTCGCCTGCTCGCCGCAGATCATGCAGCGTGTCGCCGGAATCTATCGCGACATTCGCAACACGTTTCCGCTTCATCCTCGGCAATCTCGATGGCTTCGATCCCGCAAAAGATGCGGTCGCGTTCGACCGGTTGCAGCCGCTCGATCAATACATGCTGCGGCAGACGGTGGAAGTTTCCGCCGACGTGCAGCGCTCGTATGAAGAGTTCGCGTTCCACAAGATCTATCACCGCATCAACAATTTCTGCGGCGTGGAACTGAGCGCGTTTTATTTCGATGTGTTGAAGGACCGGCTCTACACTGCCGCGCGCAAGTCGGTGCCGCGCCGCGCCGCGCAAACCGCGATCTGGCGCATTGGAGAAGCGCTGGTGCGATTGCTGGCTCCGATCATGAGCTTCACTTGCGAAGAAGTCTGGCAGTACTTGCCGAAAGTCGAGGGCAGGCTGGAGAGCGTGCATCTGACGACTTTCCCGAAGCCGGCAGACGTGCTGGGCACGAGCGAAGCCGCTGCTGCGGTTGATGCAAAACAGAGCGAAGACTGGAAGACCGTGCGGGCCGTGCGCGAAACCGTGCTCAAGTCGCTCGAAGAGGCGCGCAACCAAAAGCTGATCGGAGGCAACTTGCAGGCGCAGGTCACGTTGACCGCGGCCGATCCGGTGTTCTCCGCGCTCGAGCGTTTCAAGCACGATCTGCGTTATTTCTTCATCGTCTCCGCCGTGGAAATTAAAAAGGGACCGGCGAATGGAGACGCGCCGGTTGCGGTCGAGGTCGGCAAAGCTCCGGGCGCGAAGTGCGAGCGCTGCTGGAATTTCTCGACCCACGTGGGCGAGGACAAGAACTATCCCACGGTCTGCGAGCGTTGCAGCGCCGTGCTCAATGAAATTGGCGGGGAGTGACCGAGAGTTCCGCAAACGCGATAAGCTAGAGTCAACAACAAGCGGCACCTTTTATGAATTGTCATCCTGAGCGAAGCGAAGGACCTATGCATTTCGCCGCAGAATACATAGATCCTTCCCCTTCGGCTGCGCTCAGGGTCAGGATGACAACTTAAACCCATGCGCAAATATTATTTTTCGCTCGCGTTGCTCGTCCTCGCTCTCGATCGCGTCACGAAGTCGGCGATCGCGCAGCGTCTTTCCCTGCACGACAGCATTCCGGTCATACCCGGCTTCTTTCGCATCGTCCACGCGGAAAACCCGGGCGCGGCGTTTGGCATCTTTGCCGATTCTCCCTCGGAATGGAAAGTCGCCGTGCTGATTGCGTTTTCCATAGTTGCGTTGCTGGTCGTCTTCGCGCTGCTCTGGAAAAACAGCCACCGCCTGACGACCACGGGGATCGGCCTGTCGTTGATTCTCGGCGGCGCGGTCGGCAATCTGTGGGACCGCGTCGTCACCCACCGCGTGGTGGATTTTCTCCTCTTCTATATCGGCCCACATCAGTGGCCAGCCTTCAATGTGGCCGACAGCGCGATTGTGGTGGGAGCGGCGCTGCTGACGATTGAAATCCTGTTCACGAAATCGCCCAGCCAATCGGCGGCGTAAGTCTGCTATAGCGAATTTTGAATTGCTGTGTCCGCCGGAAGCCGCCGAACTGCGCTCGGCTTGGACGGGCGAGGGCGCCCGTCCCCACACAAGCGGACTACAGGTCACATCTCGATCAATTCAATGGGGCGATGGTGCTTGAATTTGAGGACGAGGTGAGACCAGATGGAAACGAGCATCAGGCTCCAGCCCTCGGCAAGAAATTTGAGGCTGCGCCGATAGAGACCATCGCGGAGGGCGCGAGTGAACCAATAATAGACTGGGCCTCCGATGAAGGCGTAACGCTCAAAGCGGTGGGAGCGGCCACCGGGATATTCGCCGTTCTTTTCCTTGCGAACCACCATGCTCATGGTTTCCACAAAGCGGCCTATCTGATGGACCGTGTTGTTGTCGTGAATGCGATAGGCGGTCGTGGGATGGGACAAGATGTGGATGGTCTTACCCGCATAGCCGAGCTTGATGGTCAAGTCGTCGATATCGGAGGGAAAGATTTCCCTGGTGAAGCCTCCGACCTTGAGGAAGACTTCGCGGTCCACGACAATGGCGCTGGCGCTGCCGCGGTAGCGGTGGTCTTTGTGCATTAACGCGTCGTACTCGGCCACCTGGACGGAGTGGCCAAAATCGTCGAACTGGGGCTTGGGCACAGGCCCTTGAAAGAAGAGCAGGCGGCAAAGAATAATTTTTGGTTGTTTCAACTCGATGATGCGGGCGTAGAGATCGAGCGCCCAGGGCAGGTAGAGATCGTCGCCATCGAGAAAAACCAGGAATTCGCCGCGGGCGGCGGCGGCGCCTTCATTACGGCCGACATTGGCGCCCAGATTTTTTTCGTGCTTGATAAGCCGGATTTTGTCGCCATACTCTTCGAGGATTTGGGCCGTGCGGTCGGGGGAAGCATCATCTACAACGACGATTTCCTTGTCGGGATAGGACAACGCCAGGGCCGAATCGACGGTTTCGCGGATGAACTGCTCCTGCTTGTAACAAGCAATAATAAGACTGAATTTTGGCATGTAACTGCTTCTACGCGGGACGGCCGGGGGAGTGGGCCGCGCCATTTATAAGATTAGAAATCTCATTCTATTCCTGCAACCGGAATTGTGGCAGCGTATTCTTTTCTTGGGGCCCGTCTCCACTTTTTGGGAGCGGTTCGCCGGTCAGCGATGGAACTGCGGAGGTCGCAGTAAAGCCTATTCCTTGCCCGTTTACTGCGAAGGTATTAACCCGTGTTTACTACCACCCCCCTCCCCCTGTCTAATGGAATCATGGGGTTGGCGGGAATTTTTTGCTTCGGTCTTTGAATCTAAAGGACTTATATAAAGTATTCCGGAATAAGAACTTAGGGGCAGCTTTCAGCCGTCAGCCATCAGCCGTCAGTAAAACTTGGCTACTGACCGGCCGGAGAGTCTTTTCCTTTAGAATCAAGGAGTTGCCCTTGACAGGTCGGGCAAAATCTAAATTTCAAAGGACTTAGGGCCAAATTCGGCCACGGCCACCAAGTCCCAGAGAGCCTGCCTTGGTTTGCCGAAGCCCCGAGCGAACCGGGGCCCCCAGCGCGCCCGCTTTTGGCGCGATGGGGTGGGTGAGCCGAGGGGGAAGTCGAAGGGACCGAGTTCCAACGCATGCAGCAAAAAACAGGGGGAGCCAAAATTCAGCTCCCCCAAAGCATTAGAGGTCCTATACTTATTAAGATTCCATCGGCAAGGATTGCGTTGCCCCTCGAAACGCAAAATCCCAATATCGAAGAGAAACTCATCCCCGCCGCTGAGCGCAACCCGAACGCAGGCACTAAAGTCGCCATCGCAGAGCGTTGGCTCGCACTCGCCGATGGACGCATGCGCTACCTCAAGGCCGGATCGGGCCCGCCAATCATCCTGGTCCACGGCCTTATGGGATATTCCTTTTCCTGGAGGTTCACCATCCCCGCGCTGGCGCCGCGCGCCACCGTTTACGCCATCGACAATCTGGGCGCCGGGGCCTCTCGCCCGCCAAGGCAAACATCGACTACACCCTGCGCGCCACCGCCGAGCGCGTCCTCCAGTTCGCGGACGCCCTCGGCATTCGAGAATTCGACCTGCTGGGCACTTCCCACGGCGGCGGAGTTGCCATCATGGTGGCCGCTATCTGCGTTGAGCGAAACCTCGGTCAAACGAATCGTTCCCGCTTGCGGCGCTTGGTGCTGGTCGCGCCCGTCAATCCCTGGTCGCCGCACGGCAAGCGGCTCGCGCCCTTCCTGGGCAGCGCTTTCGGTTCCATGCTCTTCCGCAACACCATCGGGCGCTGGCGCTCGCTCGACCACCTGTGGCTGCGCCGCCTGTTCGGCGATGAATCGAAAATCCCGCCCGATTCGCTCGCGGGCTACCGCATCCCCGTGCTCCAGAACCAATCTTTCCGCCATGCTTTGCGCATCGTGAAAAATTGGACGGCGGACCTCGCCGAACTGCAAACCGCGCTCCCCAAGATTCGCGATTACCCCACGCTTCTCCTGTGGGGAACCAGAGACCGCGCCGTCGATTTTCATTCCGCCGAGCCGCTGCGCCGCAATTTTCGCGACGCCCGTCTGGCGGCGTTCGCGGGCGCCGGTCATCTGCCCTACGAAGAAGCGCCCGCGGAATTCAACCGCGCCCTCGTTGAATTTCTGACCGGCGGAAAAGGAAACTGATCGGTTCTCAGTTCCCAGTTCTCAGTTCCCAGTTCTCAGTCAACCCCGCTTTTCTGAGAACTGAGAACTGGGAACCGAGAACTGGTGCATACTGGTCTTCAAGCCATGCACTATACGATCTTCCACTCGCTGCGCGCCTTCATCGCCGCCTACGGCTACTGGGCCGTGGCTCTGATGCTGCTGTCGGAGAGCGCCGGAATCCCCCTCCCCGGCGAGATCGCGCTCCTGCTGGCCAGTTTTCTCGCCTATTCCGAACGCCAACTCCATTTCGGATGGATCGTCGTGGTCGCCACCTGCGCCGCCACGCTCGGCGGCGAACTGGGCTACGCCGTCGGCTACTACGGCGGGCGTCCGCTGCTCGAACGCTACCGCAGCGTCTTTCGGATCTCACCCGCTGCATTGCAACGCGGCGAAGGGATGTTTGCCCGCTACGGCGCAGCCGCCATTTTCTTTGCCCGCTTCGTCTTCGGCATGAGAGTTTTCGCCGGCCCCCTGGCCGGCGTGCTGCGCATGAGATGGCGGGCCTTTGCCATCTTCAACTTCCTGGGCGCGGCCGTCTGGGTCGCCGCGATCGCCAGCGCCGGATATTTCTTCGGACAACATTGGCGCATCCTGGTGCGTGTCCTGCACCGCTTCAACATTGCCGTCTTGATTCTCTTCGTGGCCGTGACCCTGCTTCTCTGGTGGAGATATCGCCGCCACCCTCCGCCAGATAACGACTAACGCCGGTCGCCCGTGGTAAGGATTGGTGGCAACGTCTCTCCGCCGTCATGTGCTGGCAGAAGCATAGCCCAGCACCGGAGAACAGCCTGATTAACAACGTCATTCCCGAACGCACGCCGAACAGCCCGCAGCCGCGTCCCGCTTGCCCCTGGGACTGTCGCAGGTCTGGGTGCGATTCCTGTCTATTTCCCGATGCAGAAGGTGAAAAACACGCAAACCTCTAATATCCATGCGTATTTTAGAAAATACTTCCATTCTGGAGACATATTGGAGACATAAACTGCCTTGTACCCCCTTCCGTTGCTGGTGCAACTTGCGCCAGAATCCCCTCAACGCGCCGACAGACTCCCGAAGATGCGCAGTACCTCCCGCTCGTGAGTGGGAGCCAGGGCGGTGCGCTAGGGAGTGGGGGCCGGGCGTCTCTTGCGCTGGCGGGAATTGCTTGCCGGTGTGTGGTTGCTCCGGCCCTCTGGCGGCTCCCGGAGAGGCTCCTCACGCACCAGCGCGGCCAGTTTGCCGCGACGCATCGCAGAGCACAGCCCGCTGCTCAGTTATACGCGCCTCGTCGAGCATCTTCTCGGTTTCGAGCACAGGCTTCTTGGTGGGATCCAGCGCGGCATCCATGCGCCGGATGGGACTGCCGCAGTAATCACTGGTCAAAAGGTATACTGGCTGACCAGTCACCGATGAGGCAAAACAGGGGGCGAAAGTCCGCATAAAATGAGGTTGCGGAAAACACCCTTTTGGACTAGGGGCTGAAAAGGTCTTGAATTACGCCAAAACCGAGTGCGCAAGACTCAAAGCAGGCCCCCAATCCCTAATCCACCGTCTGCGTCAGCGCAGCCGACGTACTGCCGCTGAAATCCGTGCTGCCCTCGTACTTTGCCTTAAACGCCACCCACTGCCCAGAGTTCAACGGATTCAGGGAAGAAACCCCAGCGGTTCGGCGCTCAAGTCAGCGGCAGTTTCGCTCACGACCGTGAAATGCCTATTGGGAGGGTGCCCCTTTTTTCAGTTCTTTCAGGGCCGCCTCGACTCTTGCAATATCGTTGGCATATTTGCTGGGATCCCTTTGGGCCAGCTTCCGGTAGAGATCCAATGCCTCGTTGTAGTAGGCGCGGGATTCGTCGATCCGCTTCTGGTTTTTATCCAGTATCCCCAGGTTGGTCAGCGCCCCTGCCACATACGGCAGGTACTTGTCCGGGGCTTGCTGCGCCAGTTGACGGTAAATTTTCAAGGCCTCCTCATTTCTTTTTCGCCTAGTCGCCAATGCGTTGTCGACATTGCCCGTGGCCAACCACGCGTTGGCTAAATAGTCGTAAACAATCAGTTGTTGTGGGTCCCGCGCGAGCACGGCTTGCATTTTTCGGATCGCTTCCTTGGGCCGTCCATACCACAAATCGTATTCCGCCTCAAACATTTCATTGACTACGGCCACCTCGTCTTTGGGATCGATATCCCCGATTGGCGAGATCGTGCTGTTGGTGGATGCGATGTAGCCGAGAGCGTTGACTTGCTCCACTTGCTCGGGATTGAGATTCACGGAGCTTGTGCCGTCAGGGCTGCGCGTTTTCTCACGGAATGCCGTAACCTGCGCCGCGAGCGTGCCAGCGACCGCCGGGGATGAAGGTGCGAGATCGTGCTGTTCCGCCGGGTCTTTGGATGTTTCGTACAATTCCGGCCGTGGCGCTTGCACGAACAAATACTTCCCCGTCCGCAGCGCGCGCAACGCGCTCCAGTGATACGCTTGGCGGGGATAGTCGGTTTCGGCGTAAGCCGCCCGGTCGTCCAAGCCGCTTGCCTTCCCCGCCGTCTGGTTCATTAGCGGCAGCAGCGACCGCCCCTGAATACTACTTGGCCTGGCAACGCCAACAATCTCAAGGATGGTTGGCAGGACATCAACCAATTGGGCCCGCGCATCTACAATTGCGCCCGCCGATTGTTGGCGAGGCAATTTGAATAGCAATGGCACCCGGATCGTTGAGTCGTACAAGAACAGCCCGTGGTAGAGTTCGCCGTGTTCGCCGAGGCCCTCACCATGGTCCGCCATGACCGCGATCAAGGTGTCGTCGAACAGTTTCGCCGCACGTAAGCGGTCGAAGAACCCGCCCAGGACCGAATCGACGTAGGCAATTTCGCCGTCGTATGGGTTCAGCCGGAAGCGCTCGGCAAAAGGCTGGGGCGGATCATAGGGAGCGTGCGGATCGTAGAGATGAATCCATAGGAAGAATGGTTCATTGTCATTCTTCTCCACCCACTTTTCCGCACGGGCGACAACCTCGGCGGCCCGCCGCCGGTTGCTGGAATAGCTGTCTTCGCCCATGTGCATAAAGTGGAAGTCGGCATTGTATTCGTCAAATCCGCGATCGAAGCCGGGCGCTTGGCCATTCCGGGCCTGCAGGATAATCGACCCGACAAAGGCGGCGGTGCGATATCCCGCGCCGCGCAGGATTGCAGGCGCGAAAGGCAGACTCTTAGGCATGGGGCGGTAAGGCATATTCACGTTGTGGAATTGCGGATAAGTGCCCGTCAGGATAGTGGCATGGGACGGCGTAGTGAGCGGGGCCTGCGCGTAAGCGCGCGTGAAAACGATCCCGTCGCGGGCCAGGGCGTCGAGATTGGGCGTAAGTTTTCGCTTCGATCCGAGAAACCCCATGCGGTCGGCGCGAGTCGTATCCAGCGTAATCAGGATGACATTGCTGTGCTCGGCTCCCGCCGAGGGCAGAGCCGTAGCCAGCAAAACTACGATTGCAAATAAACAACGATGGGCAAACATTAGCCGGAGTTTAGCATATAAACACGTATTCCCAGGTTTCGCGTTCGGCGTTTTCCGCTCAGAACTCTGCCGCGAGTGGGCGACAGTGGACTTTATCATTGATCTGGAATTTCCTTTTTGGATTCCCAAACGGTGAGGGTTATACGCCCAGTTGCCTCCTTTCGCATCAATCTGGCAGGGCCAATCAGTTTTGACTTGGCAGAATCCGCAGCAGGGAAGCCTTGCGGAACACGACCTCGAGACCGGAAATAACCTGTCTCGCTAGAGGTGTGTCCAAGAAATCACTTTTCGACCTGCATGCCTTGCATGTTGGAGTCGGACTAAGACACAACCCCAATAGGTAGGGACCGAAACGGGTGAATTCCGAATACTCGGACACACTCCTGGAATATGCGGCAAACTCCATCATCAAGATATTAGTAGAGTAGGGGGGGCACCAAGCAACTCAACTCCAGGGTCACACCAACTGCAAAACGCTCTAGCGGTTTGCGCCCTTTGTCAACTGCTTAACAAGGGTTCGTTCGTGCGCCGCCAAGGTTTCGTCCCCGAGCTTTGCATAGGCGCGAGCCAGGTATTCGTGCGGTTCCGGGGAGTCCGGTTCGGTCGCGCTTGCCGTCTTCAGGTACGGAATCGCGTTTGCAGCGTCGTTTTCGCCGAGACTGATCGCGCCCAGCAGGAGATTTGTTTCGTAATGCTGCGGTTTGAGTTCGCGGGTATGCAATGCCGTTTTCTTTGCGTCGGCAATTCGTCCGAGGTTGAAATAGAGCTTGGCCAACTCATAGTGGACTTGTGCCGATTGTGGCACTGTCTCCGCGGCGCGCTCCATTTCCGGTACCGCCGCTTTGAGGTCGCGCTTTTGAATGAGTGTCATGGCCAGTTGGAAGTGTCCTTGCCCTTGATCCGGGAACATCTCCACTTCTTTTCGCCAAGTCGCCAATGCGTTGTCGACATTGCCCGTGACCAACCACGCTTTGGCTAAATCGTTGTAAACGGTCAGTAGTTGTGGGTCCCGCGCGAGCACGGCTTGCATTTTTCGGATCGCTTCCTTGGGCCGTCCATCCCACAAAGCGAATTGCGCCTCGGACATCTCATTGGCTACGGCCACCATGTCTTTGGGATCGATACCCCCGCTTGGCGAGATCGTGCTGTTGGGGGATGCGACGTAGCCGAGAGCGCTGACTTGCTCCACTTGCTCGGGATCGAGATTCACGGAGCTTGTGCCGTTAGAGCTGCGCGTTTTCTCACGGAATGCCGTAACCTGCGCCGCGAGCGTGCGAGCGACCGCCGGGGATGAAGGTGCGAGATCGTGCTGTTCCGCCGGGTCTTTGGATGTTCGTACAATTCCGGCCGTGGCGCTTGCACGAACAAATACTTCCCCGTCCGCAGCGCGCGCAACGCGCTCCAGCCATACGCTTGGCGGGGATAGTCGGTTTCGGCGTAAGCCGCCCGGTCGTCCAAGCCGTTTGCCTTCCCCGCCGTCTGGTTCATTAGCGGCAGCAGCGACCGCCCCTGAATACTACTTGGCCTGGCAACGCCAACAATCTCAAGGATGGTTGGCAGGACATCAACCAATTGGGCCCGCGCATCTACAATTGCGCCCGCCGATTGTTGGCGAGGCAATTTGAGTAGCAATGGCACCCGGATCGTTGAGTCGTACAAGAACAGCCCGTGGTAGAGTTCGCCGTGTTCGCCGAGGCCCTCACCATGGCCCGCCATGACCGCGATCAAGGTGTCGTCGAACAGTTTCGCCGCACGTAAGCGGTCGAAGAACCCGCCCAGGACCGAATCGACGTAGGCAATTTCGCCGTCGTATGGGTTCAGCCGGAAGCGCTCGGCAAAAGGCTGGGGCGGATCATAGGGAGCGTGCGGATCGTAGAGATGAATCCATAGGAAGAACGGTTCATTGTCATTCTTCTCCACCCACTTTTCCGCACGGGCGACAACCTCGGCGGCCCGCCGCCGGCTGCTGGAATAGCGGTCTCCGCCCATGTGCATAAAGTGGAAGCCGGCATTGTATTCGTCAAATCCGCGATCGAAGCCGGGTGCTTGGCCATTCCGGGCCTGCAGGATAATCGACCCGACAAAGGCGGCGGTGCGATATCCCGCGCCGCGCAGGATTGCAGGCGCGAAAGGCAGACTCTCAGGCATGGGGCGGTAAGGCATATTCACGTTGTGGAATTGCGGATAAGTGCCCGTCAGGATAGTGGCATGGGACGGCGTAGTGAGCGGGGCCTGCGCGTAAGCGCGCGTGAAAACGATCCCGTCGCGGGCCAGGGCGTCGAGATTGGGCGTAAGTTTTCGCTTCGATCCGAGAAACCCCATGCGGTCGGCGCGAGTCGTATCCAGCGTAATCAGGATGACATTGCTGTGCTCGGCTCCCGCCGAGGGCAGAGCCGTAGCCAGCAAAACTACGATTGCAAATAAACAACGACGGGCAAACATTAGCCAGAGTCTAGCATATATACACGTATTCCCAGGTTTCGCGTTCGGCGTTTTCCGCCCAGAACTCTGCCGCGAGTGGGCGACAGTGGACTTTATCATTGATCTGGAATTTCCTTTTTGGATTCCCAAACGGTGAGGGTTATACGCCCCGTTGCCTCCTTTCGCGTCAATCTGGCACGGTTTCCCATTCCGGTCATTCCCAGCGGTCTCCGCAAGGCCGGACTACCCCCTCACCCCGAGCCTCAACCACGGAATT
>CAVYVX010000019.1:0-69882 GCA_963772155.1 uncultured Acidobacteriaceae bacterium
AGCAGCCGGTTGAGCCTTCCGTTTCGCTGCTGGTGGCCGCGTACAACGAAGCCGCAGTCATAGCCGGTAAAATCCGCAACAGTCTTGCGCTCGATTACCCGGCCGGCAAACTGGAAGTCGTCATCGCCTCTGACGGGTCGAAGGACGCCACGGCGGAAATCGTCCGGTCGTTTTCCGCAAGCGAAAACAGAGCTCGTCAGGCAAAACCGGCGTCCGAAGTTCCGTCCCTGGCTCAACTTCGAGGAAAATCGCGGCAAGATGGCGGTCTTGAATGACGCCATTCCGCAATTACGCGGAGATATTGTGGTCTTTTCCGACGCCTCGAGCACGTTGGCTGCCGACTCCCTCCGCATGCTGGTTCAGAGCTTCAACCACCCTCGCGTGGGCGCGGCCATGGTGGGGGTTACCGCCTGCTGAAGCAGGACCAGTCCCGGATCGGCCCCCAACAGGACCTCGACCTGAGAATACGAAACGTTCCTGAAGGTACAAGAGGCCAAGCTCGGCGCGTTCACGGGCGCGCATGGGTCGCTGTACGCCATTCGCCGCGCGCTCTATCCATTTCCCTCCGAGAACACCATTAACGACGACTTCACCATCCCCATGCGCATTCTTGAGCGCGGCCACCGTGTGGCCTACGAACCGGCTGCCGTGGCCTACGAAGAGGCCCAGGAAATGGAAGGATTCTCCCGCCGGGTGCGGATCACCGCCGGAAACATCGAGCAACTGCGGGAAATCAAGGCCTGCTCGGCCGCCCCGGCCTTTTGTCCTGTTCTGCCTGCTCTCGCACAAGACCGGGCGTCTGCTGGTGCCCGTGTTCATGCTCATGGCGCTCGCCGCGAATATCGCGCTGCGCGGGCAATTCCCCTACAACTGGTTGCTGCTTGGGCAAGCGCTCTTCTACGGGCTGGCTGGGCTGGGCGCGATGGCCGGCCTCAAACCGAAGGTCCTCCGGCTCCCCTACTACTTCTGCATGATCAACTCGGCGTTGTTTGCCTGGGTCTACCAGGCTGTGCGTCACGGCCGCGCCATCCCATCGCGGGTAGAGCTCGATCGGCTGGGAAATCGGCCACCCCGCGGTTAGAGCGAATACAGAGTTGCCGTGCCCACCGGACAACTGCCGAGCTTCGCTCGGCTGGGCGGACAAGAGTGTCCGCCCTACACGAACGGGCCATAGCAATGCTTGCGCCGCGAAAATATTCAGCCTACTTATCAGTCAGGATAGCCGAGTAACTTACCATCCAGCGCGAGAGAGGTGTGTTTACCTTCGCCCATTGCTTGAAGCCGTAAAAGTTCTTGTACTCAAAGCGCACCATCCGGACTGCGAGTGGGTGGTCCGCAGCACTGCCCGGGTGGGAGAGCGGATATCCCAGCTCCACCAGATAGTTGCCTGCCAGCCTTTTCGAACCACACCAGTTGATCTTCGGGAAATTTATTTTTCCAGCGGCCCACCGGAGAAAAGCGTCCCTCCTTCAACTCTTCTTTGAATGAGGTCAGCGGCTTTTTAACCGAGCCGATACCGTTCTGCTGAATGCGGGCGTAGTCCAGATCGTGTCCTAGAAACTCGCCAATCCTATTTAGCGGCGGCTGCGGCTGTTCGACCAGATCTTCGTAGCGCACTTCCATGTACCTCGGGCCGAGCATCGCCCCGTATTTGCGGCCCTTGCGCACGATCCACTCCCAGTAAAGCCCGGCCGCCAGCAGGCTGCGCTTTCTGTCCCAAGGGAGCGGACGGCTCCAGTTCTGTTTATCGAGAGAGAGAGCGATATCACGGGCATCGCGAATGATGTGAATAAATTGCGCCTCAGGAAAATCGCGGCCGATGCGCAGCATGTGTGGGATGTTGGTGGGAGTCGAATCGATCCAGCGGTCCACTCCCTGCTTTCGTGCCACTTCGTCCATGACGATGCGCAGGAAGTCGCTGCCATTGTTGCACCCGGCCATCACTTTGGCTTCGAGGCCGGACGCATCTAGCCCGGAAACCTGGAATGCCTTGCTGCCCAGCCACTCCCGCATCATCTTTTTCTTGTTTTTTGGAACACTAAGGTCGCCGAAGATGGGCTCCAGCACATCGAATACGTTCATCTGCGTGCGGAACTCGGCAAAACCACCCGCCGAAAGCAGTAGGTGGTACAGTAAGCTCGTTCCTGAACGAGGACAGCCAACGATAAATACCGGAGGTTTCATGGGCCCAGAAATCAACGGATCGCACAATCGCACGCACGGTTCACGTGAATAGCGCCGGTTGAATTCGCGACAGATAAGTATATCGTTGGCGCCTGCAAAATAAAAATCCGCGCAACGCGCACTATTCGTGCTGTTACTTTTCACCGTCTAATTCTTTGGTCTCAGCGCGTTCTGCGGCGGAGCGCTTGCCTTGTAACCATCCGAGAAATTTTTGTTTGCGCGCGAACATGTTGCGCGCCTCGTTGCGCAATGCGCCTACGATCCGATAACGTGACTTCGTGAACCAGGGCACACGATGCGGCGTGCAGCCGTACTTTTCCTTGTAAGTGCTTTCGCCGCCCCAGTCGAAGATCGTTACGCCCCGCTTTTTCCAGTAGCGCATGGCGTACCAATGACAGGCTTCGTTGGGGTGCAGGCCCAGATGTGCACGGAAGCTGGCGTTGCCCCAGAACTCGGCGATCCGGTTGAAGCCGGGGTAGATTCCCGTGGCGATGCACTTTCCCTCCGGATCGCGCGCTCGCAGCAGCAAGAGGTTCCCGCTCGGCTCCACGTTGCGGACCAGGGCGCGGGCGCGCTCCACGGTATACATGGGAACGAGGGACTGTTTGGCGAAAACCTCTTTGAGCTGCTCGTAATATTCGTCGGCGAAGGCCAGGTCGTGCGCCTCTTCGATTTTGAGGCCGCTCTTTTCCGCTATGCGAATGCAGCGGCGGCGGTCTTTCTCCATGCCGTTGAATAACTCTTCCTCCGAGCGCGTCAGGTCGGTGCGGTAGGTAGCGAAATATTCGGCTGTGAATCCCCCGCTCTCACCGTCTTCGAAGCTGAAGTTCGGATCGGAAACTTCCAGATGCAGGCACTTGAGATCGTCCCAGGCAAACTTCTCGAGGGCTTCGAGCGCGGAGCGGCGCGGGACGCCGGGATTGAGATTGAAGCCGATGTAAGGAGTCGTCCAGCCGGGAAACGAACTGCCCAGAACTTTCATGCCGAACTTCGAAAAGGTGAGCCCAGTGAAATAGCCGAGGGCGCCGCTCGCATCGCGCAGCTCGGCCAGCACGGGCACAGCCTTCTGCGACTCGGCGACGAATTGCAGCCACTCGCGCGTCTGGAAGACGGTGCGATCCGCGAAACCGTCGAGGCGCTTCCAGTCGGCGGCTTTGATGTCCATGGGATAGAACTTCATTTTTGTTCCAATGTTACTTTACGCAAAACTGCGGCAAATTGCGCCACGATGCGAGACCAATCGAACTGTGCGGCCAATTGTCTCGCGGCCTGCTCGAACTTCCGGCGGGTGGCGGCATCGCGGAGAAGCAGGACCACGGCGTCCGCAAACGAAGCGGCGTCATCGGCCAGAAGAAGATCGCGCCCGCTCTCCACCTCAAGCCCTTCGGCTCCAATGGAGGTCGAAACCAAGGCTTTGCCCATGGCCATGGCTTCGAAAATCTTGAGCCTAGTTCCGCCTCCAATTCGCAGTGGCACGACGACCACGGAGGCTTTTTCGAGATATTCCGCCACCGAAGTCACCGTGCCGGTCACTTCGACGGAGTCGGAAGCCAAACGCCGGACTTTCGCGACGGGACTCCGCCCCACAATCTGGAAGATCACATCGGGAAACTCGGCGCGAATCCTGGGCCAGATCTCGGAGCAAAAATAGTTCACCGCGTCGATGTTCGGTTCCCAATCCATCGATCCGGTGAACACCACTCGCGGCGGCTGGGCCGACGATGCGGGCGCGGCGTTGAATTTTTGCGTGTCCACTCCCGTGGGAACTACCGTGATCTCGCAGGCCGGATTCATGCGCAGCATTTGCCGGCGATCGTGTTCGGAGACGGCAATGATGTGATGAAACCTGCCGAGCGTGGCGCGCTCGTAACGGGTCATCTTGGCCGATTCGATGGCGAACGACAGTTTCTTGACGGGATTCGATTCCACCGCCGCCATGCGCTCCCAGAGCGAGCTTTCGACGTTGTGTTGAAACAGCACGCAGGGTATGGGCGCCTGGGACGGAAAGTTCACGGAGGCGTCAAGAAAATCACACACCGCCACGTCGAAGCGTCCGCTGAAAAGCCAGTCGGCGACGGTGGCTTGGACCGCCGGATGGGTGTACTTGGAGATGACATAGGGCTCCCGCCTCGGAAGCCTCCACAGATAGTCCAGTCCTTGCTGGATTACGTTGAGATCGGGCGCGGCCGTGTAGATCGTCTGCGATCCAGGGATCTCCTGGGCGAGAGCAGCCTCATAATCCGCATCGCGCCGCCCCACGTAATAAGAGAGCAACGTGACTTCGTGATCATTATTCTTCCCGAGGAAGCGGAGAATGTTATAGGAACGGATTTTCCCACCCGTATCAACCGGAAGAAGTTTGCCCGCCTTGACCCACAGCACTCTCACTGGGAGCTCCGCGGGAATGGCGCTGAAACCGCAGTCGTCAACCCAGGACTTTTTAGAATGGAATTGGCTTCTGTGTTCAAAATACGCTCCCCGCAAGTCCCGCTAACAATAATCTACTGGCGATCGTCCGTTACCGGCCTGCCGGATGAAGCTGGCCGCTCAAAGTCAAGCGGGCCATGAGTTCGGCTTCAAGGTATGGGCCACACGCGATCAGGCCGGAAAGCAACGGATCCTTCCGGTTGCACTTCAGATCGGTGTTCTCCAAAGTCCGCAGGAAACCGCCCGCGCTCAACACCAGGGCCGCGCCTGCCGCGACGTCCCACTCATGCTTCGGAACCAGCGTGAAAGTAACGTCGGCGCGCCCCGCCGCAACCAGGCCCAGCTTATACGCCACCGAGCCCATCGGACGAACAATGAAATCGTCCGCTTCGAACTGCTTCCACTCTCCGCGCTTCACTTCGCTGCGGCTGGCCAGCACCAGCGCGCCCTGCAAATTCCGGCGCTGGCTGGGCTGCGACGGCTTTCCATTATAGGTCACGCCGGTGTCGCGCGATCCCAGGATCAATTCGTCCGTGGCCGGATTGCAGATTCCGCCGGCCACGGGAATTCCATTCTCCACCATGCCGATGGAAACGCAGAACTCGGGAATGCCTGCGACGAACTCGCGCGTGCCGTCGAGCGGATCGACCACCCAGACGCGCTCTTTGTCGAGGCGAGTGAAGTCGTCCACCGTCTCTTCCGAGAGCCAGCCCTCGCCGGGGCGAAGCAGCATTTTACGCAGAATATCGTCCACGGCGCGGTCGGCCGCGGTGACCGGATCGTGTCCAACTTTGTATTCGGCGGCAATGGCGCCGGGAGTGTAGCGGCGAAGCGTGGCCCGCGCCGCTTCCAGCGCGGCGTGAATGCGTTCCAGGGTTTCGTGGGATGAGGATAAAGTCATTGATCCTCAGTTCTCAGTTCTCAGTTCTCAGTTCTCAGTTCTCAGTTCTCAGTTCTCAGTTCTCAGTTCTCAGTTCTCAGTTCTCAGTTCTCAGTTCTCAGTTCTCAGTTCTCAGTTCTCAGTTCTCAGTTCTCAGTTCTCAGTTTCTTGCTCCTGATGCCAATCTCGACTCAGTAGTTGCTTACCTGAGAACTGAGAACCGGGAACTGAGAACTGCTCTATCCGTTGTCGTTGGCGCCGATAAAGCCCTCGCGCTCGAGGTGCAGCATGATGGACTGCGCCGCTTCCTCGGGACTCAACTTGGCGGTATCAATTGCGACTTCGGTATCGTCAAGCACAATTGGCGGTTGAGCCATTCAAACGTTGATTTGCGTTTCCGCTGATCCGCGTGGCGATCAGTCGAATTTGTAGCTGCCCTGTTCCAGAGCGGCGGGATTCCGGGCAATCTTGAGCCAGTATTGGCCGTTAAACACTAAGTCCGGCAACTGTCGCACAAACATTCCCCGCGATTCCACGTGCTGCTGGATCCAACTGAACTTGTGGTACACCTGACCGGGCTTATCACACTGGTGGCTTTTTCCTATCCATTGGCCGCCCTGGTAATCCCTTTTTCCAAAAAACAGGTGAGCTGGATAATATGAAGTTAAGAAGATGCCGTCGGGAGAGGAGTTAGCGGCGAATTGGTCCAGCATGATCTGAATCTGAGCTTTAGACGAATGGCTCCAGATAGAACGAGCCACCACGATGTCAAACTTGACGCCAAACACCGAAAAATCGAAACGGTCGTTGGTATCGAAACGGGGTTGCTTCTGTTTTAGAACTTCTGGCTCCAGAATGCACTCGATGCCCTTCTCCAACATTTTAGAAGCCGGTTCGATGCCGAAGTAGCATCCCGGGTCAAGGAAATGAATCATCCAGTATCCTCCACGCAGGCAACCACAGCCTAGGTCCAAGACCTTGGATTGAGGATAGATACCCTCCTGCAACAGCGTCGCCAGTTGCAGTCGCCCCGCAATCTCAAAGTATTGGGGTGGGCCGCCGGTGAAAATACCGCGAGCGTGGAGATCCTGACCCGCGTCCCACAATCGTCGCAGCTCGGGTCGGGATACAGGTATCTGGGTGGGAGGATCTGCTCTCAAAATGTGCTTCATTTATTTCTCCTCGGGGTTCGCACGGAAGGGGCGCAATTACGCGAAGCCCATCCAGCATAACAGACCATAAATCGCAATGTTCGCAATCTCAACGGCTACATCGACGTGTCAACCTTGCCAGTGTCTTCTCCGGCACCCCGAATCGCCTCTCCCCACACCTTCTCTCTACGCCTCCGAGTTCTCAGTTCTCAGTAGAGCAGAACCAAGTTAGGGAACCGAGAACTGCCTCTAACTGTTGTCGTTGGCGCCGACAAAGCCCTCGCGCTCGAGGTGCAGAAGGATGGCCTGCGCCGCTTCCTCGGGGCTCAACTGGGCGGTGTCGATGACGACCTCGGCATCGCTGGGCGCTTCGTACGGGTCCGAGATGCCGGTAAATTCCTTGACGATGCCGGCGCGAGCCTTGGCGTAGAGCCCCTTGCGGTCGCGCTGTTCGCAGACTTCGATCGAGGTGTTTGCATGTACCAGGATAAACCCGCCAAACGGTTCAATCATCTGCCGCACCGCCTTGCGCGTCGCGTCATAAGGCGCGATGGGAGCGCAAATGGCAATGCCGCCGTTTTTGGTGATTTCGGAGGCGACATAGCCGATGCGGCGAATGTTGATGTCACGATGCTCCTTGGAGAATCCCAGTTCGCTTGACAGATTCTTGCGCACCAGATCGCCATCGAGCAGAGTGACGGGACGTCCGCCCATCTCCAGGAACTTCGTGATCAGCGCGTTGGCGATGGTCGATTTGCCCGATCCCGAAAGTCCGGTGAAGAAAATCGTCACGCCTTGCTTGTGCCGTGGCGGATAACTGCGGCGCAATTCCCGCACCACTTCCGGGTAGGTGAACCACGCCGGAATCTCGCGCCCTTCGCTGAGGCGCTGACGCAATTCCGTGCCGGAAATGTCGAGCACCTTGGCGCCCGGCGGCACCTCATCCGACGGAACGTAACGGTCTTCGTTCTGCAGATACACCATCATCTGGAACGGGACCATTTTGACGCCCATCTCCCGCTCGTATTTCTGGAACAACTCCTGCGCGTCGTACGGCCCATAGAAGGGCTTGCCGTCAACGTCCTTTCCCGGGCCGGCGTGATCGCGGCCGACGATGAAGTGGGTGCAGCCGTGGTTTTTTCGTATCAAGCCGTGCCAGATGGCTTCGCGCGGCCCGCCCAATCGCATGGCCAGCGGCAGCATCGCCAGTTTCACCGTGCCCTGCGGGTACTTCGAAAGCAGCAACTGGTAGCAGCGGGTGCGGACAAAATATTCCACGTCGCCCGCTTTGGTCATGCCGACCGAGGGATGGATCAGCAGGTTCGCCTCGACTTGGCTGGCGGCGCGCATGGTCAATTCAACGTGCGCGCGATGCATGGGATTGCGTGTCTGGAAGGCCACGACTTTCGTCCAGCCCAGGCGGCCGAATTCGGCGCGCAGGTCGGCGGGCGTCAGGCGCAGCAAGCGAAAATCGTAGTGGGAGGGGGGTTGCAATTCTTCGACTTTTCCGCCCACATACCAGGGGTTCGATTTGTTGATGGCGTAGTCGGCGCCCGGATGCGCGGCGCTGGTGGAATTGAAGACGGCCTGCGCTTCGGCCTTGCGGTCCGGCTGCCAGACATCTTCCACATGCAGCACGGCGAGCATCACGCCTTCGGGATCGCGCAGGGCGATCTTGCTCGAACCCGGCGTCAGCTTCTTGGCGAATTCCTCGCTCACGTCGAGCGTGATCGGAATGGGCCACAGGGTGCCGTTCTTGAGCCGCATGTTGTGGCAGACGCCCTCGTAATCGGCGCGGTCCATGAATCCGGCGAGGGGCGAGAAGCCGCCGCTCATCAGCAGTTCCAGATCGCAGAGCTGGCGCGCAGTGAGGTCCCAGGAAGGCCAATCCTTGGAGTGCGCTTTCAATTCCGCGGCGCGCGCGGCCGGCACTTGCAGCTGAACAAGTTCTCCCCCGTGTGGGGCGATTAGATGACTCGTCGTTTGCGTTCAAAGCAGTGTTCCTCCCGGATGCGTACTCTACGTCTGTGCCTTGTCCAGAAATGGCGAAGGACGAAACTTCCGCTCTTCGTTTCATTCGTCCGCTGAGGCTGCGGGTTGCCGTTCGTCAGGCGTCAAAATTACTTCTACAACTTCCATGTGAAATCAATGTTACAGGATAAGGCTGGCAATTCCGCTTCCGCGCCGCTCCAGCATCCCCGCCTACACTTCTTCGTCCGAATAACCGGCGGCAATCGGCGGCATTTCTAAACCTTCCGTGGTGGCACTCTCGCCGACCAGTTTCAGGTCCTCCACATGGAAGAGCCGGTTGGTTCTGTAAGCCCACAGCAGCCCGGCTCCGTACACAGCGCCGCCGACCAGGCTCTGGACGGCGAGCTGCCGCAAATTGTGAGCGCATTGCCAGCGCCGCAGCAGAAGCAGCGTTGCCGCCATCGGGATCACCAGCAGCAGCGGCAGCAGGTAGGCTTCGCGAACGAGCGTTCTCACCGGAACCCCGAGCTGTTGGCGCATATGCCGCGGCATATACCAAAGCGTGGTCAGCAACATCGGGATCGCCGTTCCCATGGCATCGCCGGCGATACCATAGGGCCGCACCAGCACGATGCTGAGAATGAGGTTTGCGATTCCCTCCATCAAAATCACGATGGCAAAATCCCGGTGCCTTCCTATTCCCATCAGGATGCGTCCCGAAGCCCCCTGCATGAAAAACAGCGTAATCGGGACGATCATAATTGCCATGACGGGATAGCTCGCCGCCACATACTTATGTCCCATCCATACTTCGATGACCGACTTGCCCAGGATCAACAAGGCGGCGGCCAAGGGGAAGATGGTGAGCGCGCAGGCGCGATTTCCAGCCACATAGATCTTCCGCACCCGATCCATGTTGCCGACCGCTTCCGAGTGGCTCGACATGGGGACAAAAATCTGCACCAGACTTCCGACCAACTGCTGGGCGTAGTCCACGGGCCGCACTCCGATCGTGAAGAAGGTCACGGCCGTGGCCGAGATCATGCTGCCCACTACTAATTCGTCGGTGCGGAAGCGCAGTTGCGCCGCAATGATCACAATCATCGTGGTGGCGCTGTAGTGCGCCATCTGCTTGAAGGATTCGCGATCCACGTGCTTCAGACCGATCGGCAAGGGCAGCAGGCGAAACACGATGACGCCCCGCAGGATCGAAGTCATAATCGGCATGGTCACCGTGATCGCCGCCACGGTCAGCAACCCGTAGCCGTGGTGCAAGACGTACACGATGAGCGTGGCCCGCAGCAACGTTGACAGAATGCCGGTCCAGTTGGTGAGGTAGAAGCGCTGCAAGCCGTCGAGGATTCCCCCGAAAACGCCCAGCGGAAAGCCCAACGCTACCGACCCTCCGGCCATCAGCATCAGCCAGCGGGCCTGGGTCTGCATGGCGGGAGGAATTTTGAAGACGTGATCGATTGCCGCAGCCAGCGCGACGGTCACCATCATCGCCAGCAACCCAATCGCGGTGTAGGTGAACAGGCTGGTGTTGACGTATTTGGCCAGCTCCGCAGTTTCGTTCTTCGCCGTGTGCTTGGAGACGTAGCGCACGATCGAGGAACGAATTCCCAGATCGAACATGCCGTAATAGCCGGTAATGGAAAAAATCAGGACCCAGATCCCGAACGCGGCATCTCCCAGCCGGTGCACGATGATCGGTGAGAGCAGGATTCCGACCAGAATATTGATGGCCAGCGCCGACCAGCTCGACCCGACGTTTTTCAGGATCTGTATTTTTTCAAACTTCCGCATTCGCTCCGGTCCCATTCTCGCGTGCAGCTCTTTAAAGATAGGCCGCATACCGCAGCCATTGTTCAACCCGCTTCATTCCATCGGCAAACCGGACACGCGGTTCGTAGCCCAGCGCTTTTCGCGCTTTCTCGATGCTGAAGAACACTGTGGCGCTCTGTGTCGCTTCCGTCACTTCGTCCGGAATGAACTTTGCCTGGGTTGACTTCGCCGTCGCGCGCCGCACGCCGAAACGCGCCCGCAGCCATTCCCGCTTCTCCGGAGGCAGGAACCCGGCCCAGTTCCAAGCCTTCTTCATGGCCGCTTCCGTGAGTGGAATCTGCATCAGTAACTGGCGGAACTCCTTGCTGCGCGCCACTCGTGCCGCTGCCTTCATCGAGCCCAGCAGCAGTCCGTAACTCCGGTCTCTGCTTGCCGCGATCTCCGCTCGCGAAATTTCCCCCACTTCTGGGGCCGGTTCCATCAGCGCCATGTGCGCCCTTATGAAGTCTCCCCAGCTCACACGTTCGCCGTCGGTGATGAAGAAAGCCTGGTTCAGGGCGCGGTCGTTTTCCAGTCCGAGGACCATGGCGTCGATCAGATTGTCCACGTAGGTTGTATTGCAGGCGCCGCGCCCGCCTTCGATGAAGGCCACGCGCCCTGCACGCAGGTCGTCCATCAGCCGTGTAGACCACGCCGAGTAGGGTCCCCACACGATCGAAGGCCGCAGGATCGCCACCGGCAGCCCGCGCTTGCCGAAGTTGAGCGCAACTTTTTCCGCTGCCGCTTTGTTATCGCAGTAAGCATTGCCCGTACGGCGCAGCGGAGCGTCCTCGCTCTCCGACCCGGGAGGGGGTGTGATCCCGTAGACGGCTGCCGTGCTGATATGTATGAATCGCTTCACCCCGGCGGCATGCGCCACCGCCAGCATGTTTTCGGTCCCGCGGACAATGGTGTCCGCTGGGCCCACCCCGCAGTGGATCACAACTTTGGCCCCGCCCAGCGCTTGCCGCAGCGATTCGCGCTCCAGCAGATCCCCCGGGCAGAGTTCGACCGGCATGCGCGCAATCCGCGCCGCGCGATTCATTCCGTGTACTAGTGCGCGAACTCGTGGCACTCCGGCCTGCAGCATCCGTTCGCAGACGCGCCCGCCGATGAACCCGGTAGCGCCGGTCACGAACACGGTCTCATTGCGCCAGTTCATACCCGCGCCTCGCTGTCCGCTGTCCCGGTCGTTACCCCGAACTCGGCCCACGGTTCCGGTATCCGCCGCTTGTGGGCATAGCAGCTTTCGATCAGTTCCAGCGCCCGGATCGCCTGCCAGCCGTCCACCTCGGGCTTGCCGCGTTTCGCTATGCTTTGCACGAAATTGTCGAGTTGCCGCCAGTACGAACTGTCGCCCGGGAAATTCTCCAACCGCAAGATCTGGCTCACCGGAGCGCCACCGATCACGCGATGGATCACCACCACCTCCGGATCGTGCACGGAAATCTCCGCGCTGGCGGCAGCGCCGCGCACCAGCATACGGTTCTTCAGTTCGAAGGTGCGGCTGATCCGCAGATGTCCGGGAATGTCGCCGAATGGGCCCGTGTGTTTCACGTCGAGAAACAGATTCGCCTCAACGCCGCTGCCCCAGTCGTCGTCTTGATAATCGAACGCATTGACGGAGCCGAACCAGTCGAGCACGCCATCCAGCATGTGGATGCCAAAATCCACCAGCGCCCCGCCGCCAGCCTTGGCACGGTCGAAATAAAAGCCCGAGGCGCTATTCCAGTTGAACGCCCCGCCATATTGGAAGTCGTAATCTTGAATGGATCCGAGCAGCCCTTCTTGAAGCGCCAGCTTGAGCAGGGAATGGCTCGCGGCAAAGCGGCGGTTCATGCCTACGGCTAGTACGAGCTTTTTCTCTTCCGCAAGTTCGGTGCAGGAGCGTGCCTCAGCCGCCGTAATCGCCAGCGGCTTCTCGCACAGCACATGCGCGCCCGCCCGCAGGCAATCCATGTTGCTGGACACATGCAGATGGTTCGGCAACGCATTAAGGACTGCATCCACATGTCCCAGCACTTCGCGATAATCCGCGGCTGCCTTACAGCCAAGCCCGTGATACTGGATGAGCGCCTTGGCACGTGTTACATCGGTATCCACGAGCGCCACCAATTGCACGCCGGGATGTGCGCTAACGGCAGGAATGTGCTGGCTGCGGGTGATTGCTCCGCAGCCCAGAATGGCCAGCCGGATTGGCTCCGTCATCCCCGCTGCTCCTCGAGGACCGTACGGGCTGCCAATGGAGTCTCCACGTTCTCTACTTTGCGCGTGACCAGCTCATAGCCCAGCTCTGCCATGATGTGGCCCCACGCCGCTTCGATCTTCGCCACCGATTCCGTCCCTAGGTTCGTTTTCCATCCCCCCACCGATGCAGCGCGGATAAACGGGATGTCATTGCGTTTGTTTTTCGTCGAAACCCATTCCTTGCCCTGTGTTTTTTCCATCTCCCGCATGCGGTCGGCTGAACTGCGATCCAGAGTTGTTTGCAGCAGTTTGGGCGATGCGCCGATCCCGAGAAACTCGGCGATCCGCGTCAATTCCCGCTCCGGACGCGCTTTCATGTCTTCGTATCGCAACAGCAAAAATCCCGGCCGCGCACCGCGGGCGAAGGCCCAACTGGCCACATTTTCTCCCCAGCTGCCCCAGCCCGCCGAAATCAAACGCCCGTTCACAAAATCCCCGATATAACGTTCCAGCGGGTAATTGTCTTCAATGTGCCGGCACTTGCGCGAAAAATCGTAGTAGGAAAGAGCCACATCGCGCGGATCGCGCACGATATAAATCACGCGCGGATAGCGCGGATCGAAATAGGAGTGGGTCTTGATCGTCCGCGGACTTGGGACACCTCGCATATAGCGGCTCGACTGCGCCTCGGCATCCGGTATCAGCCGCTCAATGTTGGCGAACGTCACGGGTTCTTGCGGATGCAACAGGTTGGCTATGAGGAAGCGCGCCCAAGTGTTGCCAGATCTTGGATACGAAACGATGAATGTATCGTCTGGACGGACCGCCAGCGCGTGTCCCGCAATGTCGTGCCCCAGCGCGTATTTCAACACATGCTTGATCCCGTAGATCATCGTGACGCCCCGTGCAGCACGGTCTCCACGAACCGCGGATCGAGATTTGCCGCCGTTGCCGGGAACCGGAGTTCGTATCCCAGATATGTCATCAGGTGTCCCCAGGCGGCTTCCAGTTGCGCCACCGCGGCTTCCGGCAGCCCCGTTCTCCAGCCTCCGGCCTCGGCCGAGCGGACAAAGGGAATATCCTGGCGCGTGCTCTTGGTCGAAGACCACAGGTGCGCCTGCGACTTCTCCAGTTTGCGCATCTCATCGGCCGCGCTGCGCCGCACTGCGTTCGCAATCCGCTCCCTGTCCGGCGGGATTTCCAGAAACGATGCCACTTTGTTAAGCTCGCACGCGGCATCTTCCAGCATGTCTTCGTAGCGCAGCAAAATAAACCCAGGGCGTTTGTGCCGGGTCGCCAGCCAGGATGCCACATTGTCTCCCCACGAGCCGTACGGGCCCGTCTCGCCCGCCACGAACCGCGCCACAAATTTTTCCGGCGGATAGTCGTCTTCGATGAGGCCGCGCTTGCGGTGAAAATGGAACTGCGACAGTACTACATCCCGCGGATCCCGCACAACGTAGATGACCCGCTGGTAGCGGGGATCGAAATATTGATGGCTCTTGATGATCCGGGGCCGTGGCATCCGCGCCAGTTCCCGCTTTGAGATCCCTTCGGGATCGGGCGTCAGCCGGTTGATGTTGGAAAAGTCCGCCGGGGTTTCCGGATACACCAAGTTAGCGATCAGAAACCTGGTCCATGTGTTTCCCGACTTCGGATAAGATACGATGAAAATGTCATCCGGATAGACCCTGAGGTTGCGCCCCGGACGGTGCAGCCCGAACGCGCGCTTCACGCCCGCTACCAGATACCGGATCATTCGCTCCCCCCAATTGCCGATTGCGGATCGCACATCGCTAATTGCCTCCAGCCCTCGTTCCGTTACGCCGCTCAATGTTGGCGAAAGTCACGGGTTCTTGCGGATGCAAAAGGTTCGCGATCAGGAAGCGCGTCCAAGTGTTGCCCGATCTGGGATACGAAACGATGAATGTATCGTCGGGGCGGACCGCCAGCCGGGACTCAGCGATATCCAGCCCGAACGCATTTTTCAACAGCTTCTTGACGCTGTTCATCATGGTGTTTGTCCGTGCAACACGGTTTCGGTAAACCTAAAATCGAAGTTCGCCGCTTATTCCGGGAACTGCGTGTTGTCGCGCCGCGTTGGGGCGTCCTCTACTTTTTGCTTCAAGTTTCCTTTGTTCCCAGCTCTTTCGATTGTATCGGAACGTTCCCGTCCTGGGTTGGCCCACTTCCGGCGGGACCATTTCCAGTAAGCCGGGATCCAAACCCGCACCACTGCTACAGTCCGGAGCATTTTCATGGTTACTGTAACTCCCGTGGATGGCCGGCGGCGAGGCTCACAGCAAATGTGAAAAGCCTTGGGTCATACTAGCTGTGGAAATTCTCTGGCCTGATCCTGGTTTCCGGGCACTAACGATGTACTGACTCAGCATCCAGCCCAAGATGCGGGACCGAGAGAACCGTTCCATCCACAAGAAAAGGCGGAACTCCGCGGCGGGCCAGACATGTTCGAGGGGAAACAGGAGGAACCCCGAGTAAGCGCTGTGTTCCGGATTGAGGCCATGCCTGCGGAGCAGTGCCGGGACCTTCCAGGGGATACAACGATTCCAGCGCTCGCCAACCGGCTGGCTGGACGTGTGTTTTCCCATCAGCCTTTTTATTGTTCTCCACAAAGGAATGGCCGTGAGGTTGCACAGTTTGTTCGAGAGGCGAGTCAAGCTGATGCGTGTTGGCAGCGAGATAATCGCTGTGCCGCCAGGGCGCAGAACGCGGTGGATCTCTTCGAGACAGCGGTCATAGGTGGACAGATACTCGAGCACGCCGAGGCAAACCACATGGTCAAAACTGGCGGCGGGGAAAGGCAGGGATTCGGCATCCGCGCGGCAAAGGCGCACGGCGGAAGATTTGCCGAAGCGCTGCTTCGCCAAACGGAGCATTTCCGGAGAATAGTCGAGCGCGACAATCTGAAAGCCGCGAGCCAGCAGCGGTTCGAATTCGGCGCCAGCCGCGCAGCCGATGTCGAGGACAAGCCCCCGCTCGGAATCGAGCATGGCGAGAACAATCTTGAGCAGCGCCTGAAACCAGGGCGACTGTCCCCGTTTGCTAGCGTAGTAAGCAGCCATGCCATCGAAGGCCCCTCTTACTTCGGTCTTCGCGAATTGAGAGTTTTCCTTTGGCATCACCCGCCGTCGCAGTCCCCGAGAGTGAAATGCCATTTTTGCGCTGGCAGGAGCGAGGTGATTTCTTGCGCGATCAGGATTCGAAAGGCGAGATGAAGAGGCTGCTTCCAGCGAAAAGGAAAGGCGCGCCGCAGCAGTACATGAGCAGCGGATTGTGCGGGTCCTTGCAGGATCCAGGTGCCGATCGACTGCGCGCCGCGGTTCAGCAAGCTGCCCATGCCCGTTGCCAACAGCGCCCGCACTGCCGCTACGTCACTGCTCCCGGTAAACAGATCGACGATGGCAGCGGTTGGGGCTGTTCGGCCTGCCCAAGTCACGAGGTAGCCCACCGTCTGGCCGTTCCTGAGCGCGAGCCACATCTTGTAGGGTGTTGGACAATCCGAGAAGCGCCAGTTCAAATAACTGCTGTCTCGCACCAGGGCAAAGTCGTAGCCTGCCGACGCTCTCTGCCAAAGCTGGTCGGTCTCTTCTCCAAATCGCTCCACCGGGGCTACGGTCACGGCGTCTCCAGAGGAACGTGGGACGCAGCGGTTCTTGAGGAGCCAGTCCATGCCTGAAAAACGAAGCAGGCTGACAGGAATACCCGTCTTGCGCGAAAGGGTATGGCTGGGAATTACAAAGCGACGAGCATCCATCCGCTGCGCCTCGTGAAAGGAAAGCTTGCCGGCAAGGATAGGGAAAGAGAACGTCATTCGGTCGAACGTAGGCCAGGGAAGAGCCCCGGGTGCTTGCTTCGCGGCAAACCAGTTCGATCAATTGGGAAAACAGTCCCATCTTGCGGTAGTTTTCATCCGTCAGGAAGTCGCCCAGTTCGTGGGCTAGGACTGTCTTTCCCGATAGCCAGATGCGCTTGGGAGTGGCTGCCACAACGCTCACCACCGAGCCGCCGGCGGTGGCGATGCCAACAATGGCATCGCCCAGAGGATTGGCAAAATATTTCCAGCGGTAAAAATCCTGAGCGGTTCCGTCAGGGAATCTTTCCCCAAACAATTCGCCGCCCAGTGGAATCAGGAACAGCGCGATCTGGGCGAGATCGGCCGGCCCCGCCAATCGCACTTCGGAACTAAGGGCGCCTCGCGTCATTTCTGGCTCACGCATCTGGCTCACGCACCCGGATGATTTTGGGCCGCCGCACGGCTGCGGAACACGAATGTCCGTTCGATGTGCCAACGGAACTCCGATTCCTCGCGAGGTATGTAGGTGCGGGGAATCGCCAGCGGACGGGCACCGGCCCGCACCGCTCCATAAGTCGTGGTCACGGCAGTTGCATAGCCCAGTTCTGCGGAAGTTTTCAATGTGCTCTCATTCCACTGCGGGTTGAGAGCGGGATGCGGATACGAAAAATGCTTCACCGGTTCCCCCAGTTCCTTTTCTAGCTTGAGCTTGGAGTCGGCCATTTCGCTGTGCGCTTCGGCTGCGGAAACATGCGCCACGTTCGGATGTGTCATGGTATGCGAGCCTACGATGTGGCCGGATTTCTGCAACGCCCTCGCATCGTCCCAGGTCATCATCAGGCCGGATTCATTGGGAAACGACGCAGGATCGAGAGTGCGCATGGCATTTAGCACCAGCGCTTCGCGCTCCGGTGCGCTTGATTTGGAGCAGAGGCCGGCGACACCCAGAAAGATTGGTATGCGGCTTTGCGAGTCTGTCAGTTCGTGAATTACGCCGGTGACTGGGTCCTTCCAGTGCGGGTTTCGCGAGGTCATGAATGCGTGACGCAGCAAGCAATACCAAGGCGCCTTCGACCGGTCCACGGCATCTACGAGCACATAGAACGCCCCCGGGATGCCAAAGCGGTTGAGAATAGGGGCAGCAATGCGAAAATTGTCCTTGTAACCATCGTCGAAAGTAACAGCCACAGCTCTGGGCGGGAGACTCTTCTCGCCTTTCAGAAAGAGCAAGATATCGTCCAGGCTTACGGCGCTAAATCGTCTCGCTATCCACTCCATCTGCCGCTCGAAGATGGAGGTGGCGTGAATGCAACCGCATCCGATGGTGTTGGCGTACTGTTCCGGCCGGTCCTGGATGGAGTGATAGCACAAGATCACCGCCGCGGGAGCGGCCAGCTTGTGCGCCAAGCGAAGCGCTCCACTCGCCATAAGTACCTTCTTCGCGGTGTTCTTGACTGCTTTGCGAATACTCATAGCGCGTTGTCCCGTGAAGACTGAGCTGCACCAGGCACGGAGCAGTTTCCCTTCCGAAGGTCCGGCGGCAAATCCTTACAAATCATCAAAAACAATGAACGAACGCCGTTTTTGCCCTACTGCTTCCAGTTTCCTTTTTTCCCAGTTTTTTTTATTGTAACTGAACGCTTCCGCCCGGGGTTGGACCACTTCCGGTAGAATCCGCTCTCTGCCTGTCTTTCCGCGCCTGCCAGGCATCCTGTATTCGCAGAAAATGACGAATTGCCCGAGGCGCAATCCGTACCACTAGCGCTACTCTCCGGCTTCTCGCGTTTTGCAACAGCTTGGCCGCTTTGTCCGCCGCCACGCGTGCTTCAGGGTAACGGCCTTCCCGCAAGTGGCGTTTTGCCAGTTCCGTCTGGCCGCTTCCCTCATTCCACGCAATCATGGCAGTGACGATTGCTTGTTGTGCAGCGGAAAGCGGCAGTGACGCCCTCGTCTTGCGGTAAATTTCGATCCGTGCCTCCAGCATGCGCTGACCGTCCGCGCAAAGTCCGGTCGGAAGCAAGCGGCGCTCGACTCCCACCCGGCTGACAAAATCCATCTTTGCGCCGCGGAACGACATGCGCAGCCAGAGGTCGAAGTCCTCGCAGCGGCGGTAGCGCTCGTCGAAAAGTCCTGCATCGATCATGGCCTGCCGCGAGGCCACAACAGTCGAGGTCAATACGGCGCTGTCCGTCCGCAGCAGATTCTCGAACGTGACCGGTAAAATCTGCCGTTTGCGTTCAAAAATCCGGGCAATGCGTATTCCGTTTTTGACCAAGTATGAATCGCAGTAGAGCAAGTCCAGCCCTTTTCGCTCGATGGCAGCCACCATGTTTTCCAGGTGGTCTGGCAGGAAGATGTCGTCGCTGTCGAGACAGGCGATGTACTTGCCTCGCGCCGCGCGGATTGCCGTGTTGCGCGCCCCCGATGGTCCCCGGTTCTCTTGCCGTATGTAGATCAATTTCTCGCCGTAACTCCGGATCGCCTCTTCCAGCGCCTCCGTATCCGGCGAGCCGTCATTGACCAGCACGATCTCGAAGTTCGGATACGTCTGTGCGAACACGGAATCCAGCGTTTCGCGTATACGCCCCGCCGCCTGATAGGCAGGGATGATGACGCTTACCAGAGGTTGTTGCCGTTCGTCCAAGATGCGCACCCCTTCCAGAATACTTTTAGCAAGCCGGAGTCCAAAATAGCCCTACTACCACAGTCTAACCGTTTGATTTTAATGGATGTTTAAAGCCAGCCGTAAGCGGCAATAAAATCTCTCGAACACCGGACTGGCAACTGTGGATAACTCGTTGCCCTGTTTATCCCGGCTGCTTACCATCCGTGCTTCATCGCCTTGGCAAATTCTTTCGTAGCCAGCGTGTTCAGCACGTCGTCTTTGGTGAGCCAGGCCCGCCGCGCTTGCGTGACTCCGTAGCGCATCATCGCCAGGTGCGAAGTGTGGTGCGAATCCGTGTTGATGACGATTTTCACTCCATGCTGTTTCGCCAGCCGCAGATGCACGTCGTTCAGGTCGAGCCGGTCCGGATAAGAATTCAACTCCATCGCCACTCTGTGCTTCGCCGCCGCTTTCAGCACCGCGTCAAGATCGAACTGGTAAGCCTCGCGCCGTAGCAGCAGCCGTCCCGTGGGATGCCCGATCAGCGAAGTGTTGGGATTGGCAACCGCCTTCAGCAGCCGCTCCGTCATGGTGGCGCGGTCCTGGTTGAAATGCGAGTGTACGCTGGCGATCACGATATCCATCCGTTCGAGCACCGAATCGGAGAGATCGAGCGACCCGTCGCCCAGAATATCGACTTCAATCCCCGCAAAGATGCGGATGCTCTTCATCTCCTTTTCGACCGCTCGAATCGTTTCAATATGCGCCAGCGCCCGTTCGTCGGTCAGGCCGTTGGCCATGGCGAGATTTTTCGAGTGCTCGGTGATGGCCATGTACTCATAGCCGCGTGCCCGCGCCGCTTCGGCCATCTCTGCAATCGTGTTGCGGCCGTCGCTCGCGACCGTGTGCATGTGCGTGTCGCCGCGAATGTCCGGCAACTCGATGAGTACGGGCAAAGTATGGGCGGCGGCTTCGATTTCTCCCAAATTCTCGCGCAGTTCCGGAGGAATGAAATCGAGCCCCAGCTTGGCGTAAATTTCTTCTTCCGTCTTGCGCGCCACCGGCTTCTCGTCTGCGATCCTCGACAGGCTGTATTCATTGAGCGTAAAGCCCATCTTGAGCGCGCGCTGGCGCAAAGCCACGCTGTGCGCCTTCGACCCGGTGAAATATTGCAGCGCCGCGCCGAAGGATTCGGGAGGCAGCAGGCGCACGTCCACCTGCATGCCGTTGCGGTGGCGGAAGCTGACCTTGTTCTCTCCCTGCGCGATTACATCCATTAGTCCCGGGAAGCGGAGCAGATGTTCGATGATCTTCTGCCGCGGCTCCGCCTTGATGCAGCCCTTACCCGTAACCAGAATGTCGAGGTCGCCAACGGTTTCGCGTCCACGTCGCAACGATCCGGCAGGCGTAACCTTCTCCACGCCCAGATTGACTGATGAAGCTGACGACGCCAGCAGATACTCCACCAGCTTCTCGGCCAGTTCTTCGGCGGTGTCGAGCAGGAATCGTCCCGCCATGCGGCGATATTCTTCGATTGCCTTGAGCAGCTTCTGCTCGTGCTTTTCGCCCATGCGCGGCAGCGTGCGGATCTTGCCTTCGCGCGCCAGCTTTTCCACGCCATCCAGGTCGCTGACCTGATATGCGCTCCAGATCAGCGCAATCGTCTTCGGCCCCAGCCCCTGCACTTTTAGCAGTTCGAGCATCGCAGGGCCGTATTTTTTCAGCAGCTCGCTGTGCGCTTCAATCGAGCCAGTCTTGAACAGCATTTGCAGATTCGCCAGCATCCCTTTGCCAATGCCCGGCACTTCGAGAAGTTTTTTCGGCTCCTCGATCAAGCCGGAAACTTGTTGCGGCAGCGCCTCAATGGCCTCGGCCGCGTTGCGATAGGAGCGCACGCGAAACGAATCCTGGCCGTCGATCTCCAGCAGATCGGCAGTCTCGTAGAGAATCCTGGCGATGGCCTTGTTGTCCATTTAGAGTTGTTGACCCGAGAGAAGATTGTAACGCGGAAGACGAGGCGCAACCGGGAGGCGGCAGGCGCCGGAGGACACAATCGGCGCGGGCGTCGTTGACAGAACAGCCCGGTCCGGCAAAACCGGCCCGAGTGCAGCGGCCCCCGCTCAGGAGGCCTTGGTTACATTGGCCGCTTGCGGCCCTTTCTGTCCCTGGACGATCTCAAACTCCACCTTATCGCCCTCCTGCAGGCTTTTATAGCCCTCGGTGGTGATTGAGCTGTAGTGAATGAATACATCCGGTCCATCGTCGCGGCCGAGGAAGCCATATCCCTTGGCGTTGTTGAACCACTTGACCGTGCCTTTCAAACGTTCCACGTGCGCCCCCCTCACTTTTGCGGATTTCCCCAAAAATAGCGCGATCTCCGAAAACCCCGCAAAAACGTGCTAGAAATTGTGCTGCTCCGAGCGGGCGCTGTCAAGTGCTTGGCGTCACATAGCGATGGCAGCCGGCAAGCCATTCCCACCCGTAGAGACGGGGCTTGCCTCGTCTACCGCGCCGGTCGCGCCATCTGCGCCAGCCACAGAACGCCGCAGATGGTTTTGGCATCGCGAATGCGCCCATGGAGCGCCATCGCTTTTGCCTCCGCCAAACTGAAAAATTTGGCCGCGATCCTCTCGTCCGCCTCGGGCTGGGCTGCGCCCGCCTTCAGACCCCGCGCCAGGTAGATGGTCATGGTTTCGTCGAGAAATCCCGGGCTTACGTAGAAATGCAATACTCTCTTCCACTGCCGCGCGGAGTAGCCTGTCTCTTCCAGCAATTCGCGCTTGGCGGCCGTGAGCGCCGTTTCGCCGTCGTCGATGCGCCCGGCGGGCAGTTCCCACAGCATCGCCCGCGCCGCGTGCCGGTACTGGCGTTCCAGCAAAATGCGCGGCTCACCCTTGCGCCCTGCCTTCGGCCCATCGCCGCTCGCCGCATCCTCGACAGCCAGCACAACAATGGAACCCGAATGCCGTACCACATCGCGCCGCGCCCGCACCCCTCCAGGCTCTTCCACTTCATCCGTGGTGACGCTGAACACCGGCCCACGATAGCTGACTCGCGAAGAAAGCACCTGGGCTTGCGCTGATTTCGTTCCCGACGATTTCGTCATAACATCAATATTAAGGTATGCTGCGCCAGTGGACCGAAAATCGATTGTCCAAAAACCGATGCTTGGAAGAAAAATAACCAAAAGTGCGATAACGCGAAACCCCACCGTTGCCATCGTCGGGGCCGGCAGCCTCGCCACTGCGCTGGTCGTGGCGCTGCGCGAAGCCGGTTTCAATATCACCGAGATCCTGGCGCGCAATTTGCCGTCGTCTCTCCGGAAGGCGCGCCGGCTCGCCGCGCGGGTCGGCGCGCGCGCAGTCACCGCGGATTATGCCGCGCTTGACGCCAGTTTGCTGTGGCTCTGCGTTCCGGATGGCGAGATACGCGGCGCGGCCTCGGCTTTGTCGGATCATCTGATTGCGCGCGCGCTTCTTCACCAGAAGACGATAGCCCGCTTCGCTCTGCACTCTAGCGGAGCGCTATCCAGCCGCGAACTCGATCCTCTGCGCACGGCAGGCGTCGCCGTCGCGTCGGCGCATCCGCTGATGACCTTCGTTGCCGGAACGCGTCCTTCAGATCATCCTTTTATGACGGGCGTGCCTTTCGCCATCGAAGGCGATGACGAGGCCACGCGAGTGGCGCGCCAGATCGTCCGCCAATTGGGCGGCAAGAGTTTCTCTTTGCCCGCGCCGCGCAAAGCCGCCTACCACGCCTGGGCCACGATGACTTCGCCGCTGCTGCTGGCGTTCCTGGTGACGCTCGAAGAAGCGGCCAGCGCCGCCGGTTTCACGCGTGACGATGCGCGCCGCAAGAGCCTGCCCATTATTCGCCAGACTTTGGCGAACTACTCTTCGCTCGGCCCGGTGCGGTCTTTCAGCGGCCCGCTGGTTCGTGGAGACGCGCAGACGGTGGCCAAACACCTGGCTGCGCTGAAGAAGCATCCCGGAGCCCGCGAGGTTTATCTGGCCCTGGCGCGAGCCGCGCTGCGCAACCTGCCGGTGAAGAGCCGGGAGGAGTTAAAACGTCTGCTACAGGATTGAACGCCAGCTCTAACAGCCTGTGGTGAAAGTGAGAGCCCACAGGTTCACCCTCAATCCACCTGATTTTGTCATCCCGAGCGCAGCGAGGGATCTGTAGTTTGCCGCGAAAATGCAGATCCCTCCCCTTCGGCTACGCTCAGTGTCGGGATGACAATTCATGAATAGTGTTACCCATCCGCTGTGCGCCGACTTCCACCACGGGCTGCTAATGCTGCCCCTTGCGGCCGGTGAACAAATGTCCCAGCTTTTCCTGCTTCGTCCGCAAATATTCTTCCGTGTGCTTGGTGGGCGCGACTTCGCAGGGCACGCGCTCGGTCACCTGGAATCCCGGCGCATTCCAGCGCCGCGACTTTGTCGGGATTGTTTGAGAGCAGCCGCACCCGCCGAATGTCCAGCGCCTTCAGGATCTCGACCGGCATCAGGAACTCGCGCTGGTCGGCCCTGAACCCGAGGCGCTCGTTCGCTTCCACCGTGTCCATTCCGCTGTCCTGCAGGGCGTAGGCTTGCAGTTTCGCCATCAGCCCAATGCCGCGGCCCTCCTGCTGTTCATAGATCAGCACGCCCGCCCCCGCATGGGCGATCATCGCCAGCGACATTTCCAGTTGCTGGCGGCAATCGCAGCGCAGCGAGCCAAACACGTCGCCGGTCAGGCATTGCGAGTGGATGCGCACCAGCGGCGAACCGGAGTGCACCTCGCCCATCACCAGCGCCACCGCCTCTTCCGTCTTGGCGCCATCGCCCGATGCCGCCGCCTTGGTGGCAAATCCGTGAATCAGAAAATGTCCCCAGCGCGTCGGAAAGTCCGCGGACGCCACTTGTTTTACCTTGGATGAACTCACCACTAAATTATAGCCTTCGCTTTCATCCGCGCGCCGCTTCCCAGGCCCAATGCGCGAAGAGTCCCATATTGCGCTGGACGGGCGAGGCCGCCCGTCCCCACACCCCCGCAAACCGCGCCTATAGCCGAAGCCGCACGGCGGCTGTTAAAATCGAAAACGGAAACCCGCCATCTCGTGGGGCTATAGCTCAGCTGGGAGAGCGCATCGTTCGCAACGATGAGGTCGTCGGTTCGATCCCGACTAGCTCCACCAACTCGAATGCAGGAAGATCGCCTCCTGGCCCATTTCTCCTCCGCTGGAATTGCGCAACACGACCACGGGCCTGCGGCGGAATTATCGATGAGGCTGGAGACATGCGCCCGGCCGATTAGGGAACCTCCGAACAAGTATCTCACTGCACCCAGCAGCACTGTAAAGATGAGGCTTTTTCGCGGGCGAGGGCCCCTTCGACGTTGCTCAGGGCAGGTCCGCGCCACACTTGATCAGAGGTTCCTTAGGGAGCGGATGAGGCTGGCGGCTGGCTCTTGCTTGGCTGCGCCTGTCGCGAAATAATCTCGTGCGAAGTGGGCAGCGTCGAAGCATCCCAACCTCCGCCCAGCGCCTCGATCAATTGCACGCTGTCCACAATTTGCTCGATCCGCAAGTTCACGGCTGTCTGCTGATTGCTGAAGAGCGCGGTCTCGGCCGTAATGACGTTGAGGTAGGGGTCGATGCCGAGGCGGTAGCGGTCCGTGGCCAGGTCAAGGCTGCGCTGCGCGGAGCGGATTGCAACGTCTTGTTCCTGAATTTCCTGGGAAAGAATGCGCAGGGCGGAAAGATTGTTCTCGACCTGCTCAAACGCGGTCAGCACCGTGTTGCGATAGTTGGCGACCGTCTGATCGTATTGCGCGCGATATTGTTCGACGGTGGCGCGGCGCAGGCCGCCATCGTAAATCGTCTCGGCAATAGCCGGGCCGACGGACCAAATCCGGCTGGGCCAGGTAACCCAACTGGAGCCTTTCGTGCTTTCCAGCCCGAAAGAAGCGCTCAGAGTCAGGGTTGGAAAATAGGCGGCCCGTGCCACGCCGATTTGCGCATTGGCCTGGGCCATCAGGCGCTCGGCGGCGGCGATGTCTGGACGGCGCTCCAAAAGTTGCGACGGAACGCCAAACGGAATCGCTGGCGGCGGAGTTTTCAAGGGTTCGACGGCGAGCGAGAAGGAAGACGCAGGTTGACCGGCGAGCAGCGCAATCGCATGTTCGTATTGCGCCCGCAGAATGCCAATGTTGGTGTCTAGCGCGCGTGTGGCTTCGAGCTGAGTTTCGGCTTGCGCGACCGCTTCGTCGGAGTCGATCCCGGTTTCATACAACGCCTTGGTCAGGTCCAGGGACTTCTCATACGCCACCACGGTCGAATCCAGCAGTTGCTTGAGAGCGTCCTGCCCGCGCACTTGGAAGTAATCGACCGCCAGTTCCGCTTGCGCGGTCAGGAGGGTATTTTCCAGGTCGGCGGCGCTGGCTTGCGCGTTGGCGACGTTGGCGCGGACCGTGTTGCGCACCCGGCCCCAGAAGTCGGGCGTCCACGAAGCGTCAAACGGCAGGGAATATTCGTTGTAGGTCGTCCCGCCGCTCGTCCCCGTCACGGAAGCGGGTTCGTGCTGGCGAACGACGCTCGCGCCGACGCTGGCAGTCGGAAAATATTGCGCGCGGGCCTGCCGCACCAGGGCGCGCGCCGCCATGAAGTTGGCGAACGCGGCGGCGACGTTTTGATTGGAAATATTGACTTGCTCTTCCAGCGCATTTAGCTGCGGATCGCCCAGCGTCTCCCACCATTTGCCATGGAGGGCGCTGTCCTGGGGCTGCGCGACTTTCCAGCCGTCCATTTTCTTGAGATCGGCGGGAGTAACTTCCTTATAGGTCTGCGGTGCCTGCATGGTGGGGCGGTTGTATTTTGGGCCGACCACGCAGCCCTGTAAAACGAGGACGCCGCTTAACACCGCGGCCGCAGCGCGCATTTTGTTGCTTGGCTTCATTGGTGTCTCCGACTTCTTGCTAATAGCGGCTTCCGCCTAGATTTTGTCATCCCGAGCGGAGCGAGGGATCTGTATTTGGCGGCGAACTGCATATCCCTCGCTGCGCTCGGGATGACAATTCATAAAAAATTTCGCGCGGCACATAAAGCCTTTCTCTATTTTTCTCAGCGACCTCAGCGCGAATTGTCTCTGCGGTCTCTGCGTTGATCGCTCCTCATCCGACAAACCCGATGTGTCTTTGCGCTTCCAGCTTTCCGTGCGCGCTCAACCATTTGACCCGCAAACGATCCAGGGAGAGATAAACGACCGGCGTGGTGTAGAGCGTGAGCATTTGGCTCAAAATCAGGCCGCCAATAATGGTGATGCCCAGAGGGTTGCGCAGTTCCGAACCCGTTCCTCTGCCAAAAGCCAGCGGCATGGCGCCAAACAGGGCAGCCGTGGTGGTCATGAGAATGGGCCGGAAGCGCAGAATGCAAGCCTGAAAAATGGCGTCGCGAGGGCTTTTGCCTTCGTTGCGTTCGGCAGCCAGCGCAAAGTCGATCATCAGAATGGCGTTTTTCTTGACGATGCCGATCAACAGAATCACGCCGATCAACGCGATCACGCTGAGGTCCTTGTTAAACAGCTTAAGGGCCAGAAGGGCGCCGACTCCCGCCGAGGGAAGCGTGGAAATAATCGTGAGCGGGTGAAGATAGCTTTCGTAAAGAATGCCCAGCACGATATAGACGGTCAGCAGCGCGGTGATAATCAGAAAAGGCTGCGTCGCCAGCGATGACTGAAAGGCTTGCATCGTGCCCGAAAACATGCCATGAATGGTGCTGGGCATGCCAATTTTCTGTTCCACTTCGACAATGGCCTTGGAAGCCTCGCTGAGTGCGACTCCTGGGGCGAGGTTGAAGGAAATGGTCACCGAGGGATATTGCCCCTGGTGATTCACGGATAGCGGCGCAGTCAATGGCTCGTAATGGGCGACGGCGCTGAGCGGAACGATTTTCCCTTGCGCGGCCCGGATATACACGTCGTTCAAGTTCACCGGCGACTGCCAGTACTTGGGCGCGACTTCCAGCACAACGTGGTACTGGTTGACGCCGGTGTACATAGTCGAAACCTGGGCTTGGCCAAAGGCTTCGTAGAGAGAAGCGTCGAGCATCTGCGGGGTAATGCCGAGGCGCGATTCAGTGGCGCGGTCGTAGGTAAGCGTGGCTTGCAGACCGCTGTTTTGCTGGTCGGTATTGACATCGGTGAGCAGATGTATTTTTCGCATCTGCTGCAACAGCACCGGGCCCCACTGCACCAGGTCCTGTACGCTGTCGCTTTGAATTGTGTACTGATATTGCGCGCTGCTTCCCCGTCCGCCGATGCGGATGTCCTGTGCGGCTTGCATAAAGGTGTTGGCGCCCGAGACGGACATGAGTTTCGGACGCAGCCGGTCGATCACCTGGCTGGCGCTCGCGTCGCGTTGCGCCAGCGGTTTCAGGCCCAGGTAGACGAAGCCGCCATTGGTAGCGCCCCCGCCACCCGTGAACGCCATCACATTCTGCACCGCTGGGTCCTTCTTGATGACATCGACAATGCGCGCCGTGGCCTTCTGCATCGCCTGAAAGGAAATGTCCTGCGAGCCCTGGATGCCGCCGAAAACAACGCCAGTATCCTGCTGCGGAAAGAATCCTTTGGGGACGATCCAATAAAGGTAGAAGTTGCAGGCAATGGTGAGGCCGAGAACGGCCAGCGTCAGATGGGAGTGTTCCAGTACCCAGCCCAAGCTGCGCTCGTAGGCCCCGCGGAGCGCATTGAAGGCGCGGTCGCTGGCGCGAAACACTTTGCCGTGCCGCACATCCCGAAGGTCTTTGAGCAGGCGCGAACACATCATCGGCGTCGTGGTCAGAGAAATGCCCAGCGACACCAGGATCGCAACCGAGAGGACCACCGCGAATTCGCGGAACAGCCGCCCCACGATTCCACCCATCATCAGAATGGGGATGAACACGGCCACCAGAGAGATGCTGATGGACATCACCGTAAATCCAATTTCCCTGGCGCCCTTGAGCGCCGCTTGCATGGGCGCCATGCCCTGTTCCAGATAGCGCGTGATATTTTCGATGACCACAATCGCATCGTCCACCACGAAGCCCGTCGAAATGGTGAGCGCCATGAGCGAGAGGTTATCGATGCTGTAGTGACACAGGTACATCACGCCAAACGTCCCGATCAGAGAAACAGGAACGGCCACGCTGGGAATCAAGGTGGCGCGCACATTTCGCAGGAAGAGGAACACCACCAGAATGACCAGCGAAATCGAAATCATGAGGTTGCGTTCAACGTCGTGCACCGAAGCGCGAATGGTGAGCGTGCGGTCCATCACAACTTCCGTGTCGATGGCGGTAGGGATCGAGGCCTTTAGTGCCGGAATCGCCGCCCGTACGCGGTCCACGGTTTCGATGATGTTCGCGCCCGGCTGACGGAAAATGATGATGAGGACCCCGGTCTTGCCGTTGATGAAACCGGCGGCGCGTATGTTTTCCGTGGAGTCCTGGACGTTCGCCACATCGGACAACTTGATGGCCGCGCCATTGTGGTAGCCGACCACCAGCGGCATGTAGTCCACTGCCTTGAGCAGCTGGTCGTTGGTGGTGATGTCCGCGGTGGTAGTGCTATTTGCGATCTGGCCCTTGGGACTGTTGGCATTCTGCCGGCCCAGCATCGCGGCCACGTCCTGCAAGCCCAGGCCATAGCCGTTGAGCTGGGTGGGATTCACATCTACTCGCACTGCCGGCAGGGAACTGCCGCCAACGCTTACCTGCCCCACCCCCTGAATCTGCGACAGACGCTGCTGCATGATGGTGGAGGCCGCGTCGTACAATTTTCCGCGGTCGTACACATCCGAGGTAAGCGACAGAATCATGATGGGAGCGTCCGCCGGATTGACCTTACGATAGGTGGGATTAGCGGGGAGATTCGTGGGCAAGTAACTGCGCGCGGCATTGATTGCGGCTTGCACGTCGCGCGCGGCCCCGTTGATGTCGCGGTTCAAATCGAACTGCAGCGTGATGCTGGTGGTGCCGAGGTTACTCGACGAAGTCATCTCCGTGATGCCGGCAATTCTGCCGAACTGGCGCTCCAATGGCGTCGCCACCGACGATGCCATGATCTCGGGACTCGCGCCCGGCAAACTTGCGCCCACCGAAATCGTGGGGAAATCGACTTGCGGCAGCGGCGAGACGGGCAACTCGCGGAAGGCCACGGCACCCGCCAGCGCAATGGCCGCGGTCAGGAGCGTCGTGGCAACGGGCCGCTGAATAAATGGAGAAGAGAGACTCATATTTAATCAATTCACTTGCTTCAATTTGCTTAATGCGGTTCGTGTGATGGTGTAGAGTGCGCGCCCTCAGCGGCTAAAGCCGCTATCTGTTATAGCTCGAAGCGGCACGAGTAAACTCGTACCCTTCCCAAAACGAGTTATGAAACAGTTTGTGGTTCACTTCACGTATTTCAATTCGCGACATTCATTCGCATCAGTCCGCGGGGACAACCTCGGGTCCGGCGTCCAGCGCGCGGCCCGGAGCGAAGCGGTGCGCCAGCCGGTCGAAGAAAATGTAAATGACCGGAGTCGTGTAGAGCGTAAGCACCTGGCTCAACAGCAATCCGCCCACCATCGAGATGCCCAGCGGCCGGCGCAGCTCCGAGCCGATTCCCGTGCCCAGGGCGAGTGGCAATCCGGCCAGCAGCGCGGCCATGGTGGTCATCATGATGGGACGGAAACGCAGCAGGCACGCCTCATAAATGGCGTCTTCCGGCCTCTTGCCCTCCTTGCGCTCCGCCTCTAGCGCAAAGTCGATCATCATAATTCCGTTCTTTTTGACAATCCCTATCAGCAAGATGATTCCGATGAGGGCCACGACGCTGAGTTCCTGATGGCAAATCAACAGCGCCAGAATTGCGCCCACCCCAGCCGAGGGCAGCGTCGAAAGAATTGTGACGGGGTGTATGTAGCTCTCGTAGAGCACGCCGAGCACTATATAAACCGTGATCAACGCGGCGAGAATCAGCAGCGGCTCGTTCGACAAGGACGCTTGAAACGATGCGGCCGTGCCCTGAAACGCCCCCTGCACGCTGAGCGGCATGCCAATTTCCCGCTGTACTTTGTCGATGGCCTGGGTAGCGTCCCCGAGCGATGCCCCCGGGGCCAGGTTGAAAGAAATGGTGACCACGGGAAATTGTCCCTGGTGATTCACCGAGAGCGGGCTGCTCTTCATTTCGATCCGGGTGAAGGCGCTTAGGGGGACCGCCGCGCCATTTACTGTGGTCACAGCACTGGGATTGGCGGAACCCGAGCTGGCAGCCGTGTTCGGCGAAGCCGAAGGGCTCGCCGAAGCCGACGATGCGGAATTGCCCGAAGCCGTCGTCGCCGTCACCGTGCCGGAAGAGCCGGTCGTCAGCGCCGTCGCAGCCAATGCGGATCGAACATAGATGTCCTGCAATTTCGCGGGCTCCTTCTGAAAATCCGGCTGCGCCTCCAACACGATGTGGTACTGGTTCAACTGCGTGTACATGGTCGAAACTTGCCGCTGCCCGAACGCGTCGTAAAGCATCTGGTCGATTGCCTGCGGCGTGATGCCCATGCGCGAAGCCGTGACGCGGTCGATGATGAGCGACGCGGCCAGCCCCGATGTTTGCTGGTCCGTGGCCAGATCGCGCAGTTCCGGGATCGTTTTCAGCTTGGCCATCAGCAGCGCCGTCCAATGGTTCAGTTCGCGCTGATCGGGATCTTCCAGCGTGTACTGATATTGCGTGCGGCTCACGCGGTCTTCCACCGTGAGGTCCTGCACCGGCTGCATGTAGAGCGTGATGCCCTCGATCTTTTCCAGTCTTGGCTGCAAGCGCCGGATGACATCCGAGGCGTTGATCTTGCGCTCTTCGAGCGGCTTCAAATTGATTTGGATGCGCCCGCTGTTCAAGGTCGAGTTGGTGCCGTCGATGCCGATGAAGGAAGAAAGACTCTCCACCGCCGGGTCCTGCAAGATCAGGTGGGCGAGTTGCTGCTGCTTTTCCGCCACGGCGGCAAACGACGCGGACTGCGCGGTTTCCGAAATGCCCTGAATAATGCCCGTATCCTGCACCGGGAAAAATCCCTTCGGAATGAAAATGTAGAGAACGATGGTGAGTACCAGCGTGCCGGCGGCCACCAGCAGAGTCGCGGTTTGCCGTTGCAGCACCCACTTCAAAGTTCTTCCGTAGAAGGCAATGATGCTTTCAAACGCGCGCTCTGAAGCCACGTAGAAACGGCTCTGCTTGCGCCCGTGCGTGCTCTTCAATATGCGCGAACACATCATCGGCGTCAGCGTCAGCGACACCACCGCCGAGACGAGAATAGTCACGCTCAACGTGATGGCGAACTCGCGGAACAGCCGCCCCACAATGTCGCCCATGAAGAGCAGCGGGATCAACACCGCAATCAGCGAGATGGTCAGCGATACGATGGTGAAGCCGATCTGCTCCGAGCCTTTGAGGGCCGCTTCCAGCGGCGCGTCTCCTTCTTCGATGAAGCGAATGATGTTCTCGATCATGACGATGGCATCGTCAACCACGAAGCCGGTCGAAATGGTCAGGGCCATCAGCGTGAGGTTGTTCAAGCTGAAGCCCGCGAGATACATCACGCCAAATGTGCCCACGATGGAGAGCGGGACGGCAACGCTGGGGATGGTCGTGGCGGAAAGATTGCGCAAGAACAGAAAAATCACCATGACCACCAGCGCCACGGTGAGCATCAGTTCAAACTCAACGTCTTTAACGGAAGCCCTGATCGTGGTCGTGCGGTCGGTCAGCACATCCACTTGCACCGCGGCCGGAAGATTGCTCTTCAGCAGCGGCAACAGTTTCTTGATGCGATCCACGACCTGAATGATGTTCGCGCCGGGCTGGCGTTGAATGTTGACGATGACGGCCGGAGTCTCGTTCATCCACGCCGCCTGGCGGTTGTTTTCCACGTCGTTCTCAACGCTGGCCACGTCCGAGAGCCGCACCGGCGACCCGTTGTGATAGGCAATGACGACCTGTTGGAAATCCGACGCGGTCAGCAATTGGTCGTTCGATTGGATCTGGTAGTCCTGCTGCGGTCCGTCGAAGTTGCCTTTCGCCTGGTCGAGGCTGGTCTGTTGCAGGGCGGTGCGCACGTCCTCCAAATTGATGCCGTAAGACGACAGCACCGTCGGATTCACTCGCACGCGCACGGCCGGTTTTTGCCCGCCGCTGATGCTCACCAGTCCCACGCCGGGAAGCTGCGAGATTTTTTGCGCGAAGCGCGTGTCCGCCAGGTCTTCGACTTGCGACAGCGGAATGGTCTTGGAAGAAAGCGCCAGGGTAAGAATGGGCGCGTCCGCCGGGTTCGTTTTGCTATAGATCGGCGGCATCGGCAGATCGGAAGGCAAATACGATTGCGCCGCGTTGATGGCCGCTTGCACTTCCTGCTCGGCCACGTCAATGTTCAGTTCGAGCGAGAACTGCAACACAATGATGGAGCTTCCATCGGAACTCGTGGAAGTCATCTGATTAAGGCCGGGAACCTGGCCAAACTGTCGTTCCAGCGGCGCGGTGATGGCCGACGCCATCACATCGGGACTCGCGCCCGGATAAAACGTGACCACCTGAATCGTGGGGTAATCGACCTCGGGCAGCGCCGATACGGGCAATTGGAGATAGGCGACGAAGCCCGCCAGCAATATCGCCGCCATCAACAGCGACGTTGCCACCGGCCGCAAAATAAACGGGCGCGAAGGACTCACCGGGTCGGGCCTCCATTCTTGCCTCCCGATGCGCCTCCACTACTGGCTCCCGGCTGCTGTCCCTGTCCTGACGGCGCCCCGCCGCTGCCGTTTCGCCGGCGCGCGCACCGCAACTTTCGCGCCATCCAGCAGCTTGTCGAATCCATTGACCGCAACCACTTCCTGCGCTCCAAGGCCCTGCACCACCGTCACCGACCCATCCGTAGTGCCGGGTGTAATCGGGCGGATGGAGGCGGTCTGGTCGCTCTTGATCACGTACACAAAAGCCCCTTGCGCGTTGCGCTGGATCGCCGGAGTGGGAATCAAAATCGCATCGTGCTGCGTGTCCACGAGCAGCTTGACGTTCACGAATTGGCTCGCGAAAAGCGCGTTGTCTTGGTTGTCGAAAATGGCCTTGAGTTTCAAGGTCCCCGTGGTTGGGTCTATGACATTATCGAGTGTCAGCAGCATGCCGGACGCCAGTTTCTTGCTTCCTTCGCGGTCAAAAGCGTCCACCGTCAGTTTCTTTCCCTTGAGCAACTGCTGCTGAATCTCCGCAAGATGGTCTTCGGCAATGCTGAAAATAACGGTAATTGGCTGCAGCTGCGTAATCACAACCAGCCCAGTCGTGCTATTGGCCTGCACGATATTTCCGGGATCGACCAGCCGCAATCCCACGCGCCCGGCGATGGGCGCAGTGATGTGCGTGTATTCCAGATTGACCTTGGCATTCGCCAGTTGCCCCTCGTCGTTTTTCACCGTGCCTTCATCTTGCAGCACCACCTGCTGTTGATCGTCGAATTGCTGCTTGGCAATGGCGTTGCGGCTTAAGGCTTGCTGATAGCGTTCCAAATCGATCTTCGCTTCCGTCAACACCGCCTGATCGTGCGCCAGTTGTCCTTCGGTTTGCGTTAACGCCGCCTGATACGGGCGCGGATCGATTTCGACCAGCGGGTCGCCCTTTTGCACCATCTGCCCTTCGCGATAGTAGACCTGGGTAATTTGGCCTTGCACGCGGCTGGTCACCGTTACGGTATAGACGGGCGTCACCGTGCCCAGCGCGTTCAAGTAAATTCCCATGTCGCCTTGGCGCGCGGTTGCCGTCGTCACCATCACCGGCCGTGAGGCTGCGTCGCCTCCGGCTTTCGTGTCCGATGTGGCCCCGCTGCGCTGCCACAGCACCACGATGACGACTATAGCGGCTGCGACAATCAGCCAGATCCACCAGCGGCTCTTGGGAGTGGTTGAATTTCCGGTTGGATGCTGCTCGCGTTTCTGCGAAATAATTGCGTCTGGCGCTTGTTCCGTCACTGGCACTCCTCAAAACGACAAGTCGGCGAGAGACAGCCCTCCATTGGAAATTGAAGCTGCGCACTCTCTAGGCTGAAAATGGAACACACATTCCGAGAAAAGAATGCAGCGGCAGGCACACTGCTCTCCCGATCCTTCTGGTGAATCTTATCATTTCTTCCCCTACGTTTTGACGCGCGGGAGGGGCAAAGCGGGAAGGGTTTTCTTGTAGAGAATTGTCAACGCTCCAGCCTCCGGGCCGGCTCGCGGACAGCTATAATCGGGCCGTGACCGCAGTCGAAGCGAGCAATACCGGCCCGTGGCTCCAACGCATCGCTCTCAGATTATTGTTAGCGGCGTTGCTTCTGCTTGCAATCGCCTATGCCGCGGACTACTGTGTTTTTCGCTATCGTCTGGCGACCCAGCGCCAGCCCTTTGGCAGTGTAACCGTCGAACACTACTACCAGGTCGCGCACAAGAACGGGAAAGCCGAAATCATTTTCGATCCGCCTGTGCAGAAGACCTGCGTACACAGCCTGTTCCCACACTCCGGCGATCCGCCCTGCTGGTTTCTCACCCGCCATGCCGAGCGCAAGACCGACCTGTAACCATTCCACCGAGAGTCGTGAGCGTTGGGGCGGTTTCGGCAAAGCGCGCTGCTGCCCCTTGCCGCGCATGGCCGGCCTCGTCTGAGTGCGGAAGTGGTGAGAAGCTATCTCATAAATCGGGTTTGGGTAGGGCACGGCTTCAGCCGTGCCGCCTGGAGCCTGTAAAGACGCGGGCTTTAGCCCCTGAGGGAATCACCGGGTTTCTCCTTCGGTTAATTATGAGATGGCTTTGAGGTTCTTTTCTTGGGCAAAAGGATTGCGGCCCAGGGTGGGCCCTGGGCCGCAATCCTTCAGCGCAGCTAATCTACAGCACGTTCACAGCATACGGAGGAGTGGAGGCACTAGTACCGCGACCGCGTGAAGAAGTACACAGTGGAGCGCTGGGCGTCTCGCCCGTCCCGTCGGGCGGGGACGCCCGGCGCTCCACCAGCAAGATCAAGCCGGAAACGGCAAACTTCACGCGGTCACGGTCACAGTGCCCGTTGGCTGGGCCTTGCTCCCCACATTCTGCGAGGCCACGGCGAAGGTCACCGTCACCACTAGAGGCGTCGTCGCCGGAGCCGTCGCGTTACTGATCGTCGTGGTGGTGGGCCGCATTCACCGTCAGCTCCACGCTGGCATTCGACCCCGTGTAGTCCTTGCTGAGCGTCGGTTTAAACGTGACCGACAGAGTATGCGTGCCCGCCGCCAGCAATGCGTTTGCACTCGGCGAATATGTGAACTTGCCCGCAACATTCGCCGTCGCATCCAGTTGGGTTGCGCTCAACGGCGTTCCGTAGGTAATGGCCGCCGGCGCTGTCCAGCTGATTGTGCTGGTTAGCAACGACGCGGTGGTGGATTGTGTGCCGGCAGCGGCCAAATAGTTACTGTCCGCCGCCCACTTCGCGGTCACTTTGCACGTCCCAGTGCCGCTGGCCATCGTGACGGTGGTGCCGCTGATCGTGCAGACACTGGCCGGTGTCGCCGTGATGACCGGGCTAGTGCTGTGACCGCGTGATTGTTACTACCGTCGATTCATTTTTGTTGGTGGAGCGACGGGCGAGACGCCCGTCGCTCCACCGTATGACTTATCACTCGGTCATAGCACTAGTGCTGGCGTTCGTGTCGTTGCCGCCACCTGGTACGTGGACTGGTACGGAGCGCTGGCGGGCGCGCCGGTGAAGCTCACCGTCGGTCCACCAGCTTTCGCGGCCTATGCGTGCCTTTGTCCGCAATCACGCTCTGCGTAACCGGCGTCGCCGCCGAGTAGTAGCTGTTGCCCGCCTGGTTGGCAATCACCGAGCACGTTCCCATGCCGCTCGTCATGGTGTAAGTCGCACCCACATTGCTGCACACCCCGGAAGACGTGTAAGTCACCGCCAGACCCGAGCTGGCGCTGGCCGCCACGGTGAAGCTGCTGTTATACGCCGCACTCGCCGGTGCGTTCCGGGTGAACGTGATGCTCTGCGCCGCCGGAGTCGCAGTCACGTTCTGCGCGACCGGCGTTGCCGCCAAGTAGTTGTTGTTACCCGCCTGGTTGGCGATCACCGAGCACGTTCCGCTGCCGCTGGTCATGGTGTACGTCGCGCCCGCATTGCCGCACGACCCGAAAGACGTGTAACCCACCGCCAAGTTCGAGCTGGCGCTGACCGCCACGGTGAAGTTGCTGTTGTAGGCCGCCGTCGCCGGTGCGTTTATGGTAAACGCGATGCTCTGCGTCGCCTTAGTCGCAGGCACGGACGCTGTCGTCATCGGCGCCGCCGAGTAGTTACTGTTGCCCGCCTGGTTTGCAATCACCGTGCAGGTTCCCGTGCCGCTCGTCATGGTGTACGTCGCGCCCACAGTGCTGCATGACCCGCCACTCGTAAAGGTCACGGGGATCCCGCTGGCGCCGCCCGTGGCCGCCACCGTGAAGTTGCTGTTGTAGGCCGCCGTCGCCGGTGCGTTTGTGGTGAACGCGATGGTCTGCGTCGCCTTAGTCGCAGTCACGGACGCTGTCGCCGGCGGCGCCGCCGAGTAGTAGCCGTTGCCCGCCTGGTTTGCAATCACCGTGCAGGTTCCCGTGCCGCTTGTCATGGTGTACGTCGCGCCCGAATTGCTGCACACCCCGCTCCCGTCATTCGTAAAGACCACCGGGCTTGCGCCGCTAGTGGCCGTCACCGTGAAGTTGCTGTTGTAGGTTGCGCTGCTCGGCACATACGTGAACACGATGGTCTGCGTCGCCTTAGTCGCAGTCACGGACGCTGTCGCCGGCGGCGCCGCCAAATAGTTGCCGTTGCCCGCCTGGTTCGCAATCACCGTGCAGGTTCCCGTGCTGCTCGCCATGGTGTACGTCGCGCCCAATTGCTGCACACCCCGCTCCCGTCATTCGTAAAGACCACCGGACTTGCGCTGCTAGTGGCCGTTGCGGTGAACTGGCTGTTGTAGGCTGCGCTGCTCGGCACATACGTGAACGTGATGGCCTGACTGAGTTTAGTCGCGGTCACGTAATCCGTGACCGTCGGAGCAGCCAGCCATAGGGCGTTGCCCGCTTGGTTGGCGATCACCGAACACGTTCCCGTGCCGCTCGTCATGGTGTACGTCGCGCCCACATTGCTGCACGACCCGTCACTCGTAAAGGTCACGGGGTTGCCGCTTGCGCCGCCCGTGGCCGCCACCGTGAATTGGCTGCCATAGGCCGCACTCGCCGGAGGCGTCGTCGTGAACGTGATCGTCTGCCCCATCTCGGCAGTGTACTGGTAATCCGTGTATAGCCAGCTTCCACTCACATCATAAGACCAGCGGGCCCACACCGCGCTGCCGTCGTTGGGAAGCGAACTTACTGTCTGGGAAAATGTGGTATTGGACAGGCTGCCGGATGCGTAATACTCGCTCCCTCCTTCTTCCTTACCGACGTTTAGCTGGTAAGCCGTAGCTCCATAGTCTGGTCCGGCGCCTGACGTGGAGCTGTCCCACGCGAACGTCACCGAAGTGCCGGTCAGCGTAGAACTGGGTGATGGACTGTAAACTCCCGGCGAGGCCGGTACGGCGCGGAACACCACAATCTTATCTCCGGTAGTCGTAACGGTTGACCCGGTGTAAGTCGGACCCGACGCGGTAAAATTCGTTACGGCTGTGTATGGGGTGCTCGACCCTGCGGCCGAATTTGCGTTGAAGGCAGTCACCGGGACCGCCAGCGCTGGCGCCGGGCCCGAGGGGGTTCCCGTGAGCACACTGAACACGTATTCGTACAGGTTGTAGGAAACACCGCTGGTCAGGCCGCTTACCACCGGTTGCAGAACGACGTTCGTCATCCATGAGCTGGGCGGACTGTTCGTACAGCTCCCGCCGGTCTTGCTGGTCCCGATGAACGGGTTTTCGTAGTCGTAGCCCGCGATGGGGTCCAGCGGGTTGGCGGTGCCGCCCGTCTTGGTCGGACCCACAATGTTGCCCACGATGGCGGACTTACTGTTCAAGGCTCCATTGAGCACAACCGGCAGTGTCTCACCATACGTATCCAATGGGCCACTTACCGCAAATCCGAAATTATTTGGCCCGGTGATGTTCAGGGTATCAAAGCCATCTCCGCCGGTGTAAGTCTCTATTGTCGCATCGTCCGGAGTAACAATACAGTACCAGGTTGACGCGTAGTTGCATGAAGAACGCGTCTGTGCCAAGTTGGCAAACGTATAGCCAAATATGTACGGCGTACAATTCGCGTTATCCGTACCTGCACCATAGGGAGTAGCGTTATAGCTGTTCGCATCGGGTGACGTGCCGAGGGCATAAATATTGCCGTGATCGTCGAAGTACAAAACGTCATCCGGGTAGTAGGTGGGGTCCGTCGGGGAGTGATTCGTGCCAATCTTTACCACCGTTACAAAGTGATCGTACTGCGTGTCATCGAGGCTATTTATTAGGATCGCCACTGTAACTTGATTGCCGTTGATCGCTTGCTGCTTCACCCAGGACATGTAATTCTCATACCCGGGCGTTCCGGGCATTGAAGTCCCCACGCCCTCGTACGGATATGTGACATTTGCGAGTTTTGCGTTCGCCAGACACTGGGCGGCATGGGCGTACGCATTTGGTCCGCTTACGCCCGTGCCCGGGTCCTCAGGCAGTAATTGCGCATTGTAATTGGGTGTGCTGCCGCTGCACGTGCCCGCCTGGCCCAGACCGCTGCCGCAGACAGCCGCGCGTTGTATTGCGACATAAATTCCCCGTTGTTGAGTCCGGCTTGCACCAGGCTCACCTCGCCACAATAGCCGTTGTTGTTCTGCCATTGATAGAACGGCTGTACCGGCACGCGCGGGTAGATGTAGTAAGTGGTAGCGGGGGGCAAACCATCCACCAGCGATTGGTCACAAGGGGTTTCCGAGGCGTAGAGGTTCAATGCCACGGCCAGCAAAACGGCAAGACTGAAAACGCAACGCAAAAGACGATACTTCGTCATACACTTTTCCCCAGGGTAATTTCGCGGGAGCTTTGCCCTGCCGTTCAAGCCGCTTCCGGCTCCGCCATCTAGAGCAAAGACAAACCGCATGATAAGTTTACCCTTATCGAGCCAACCTGTCAGTGATAATCGTCACATTTTTATTCGCTGGCCATTCCGTCGCAAACGCGCCCGGCCCATTCCATGCGCGCATTCTACGGACCCGCACTGTGGATTCCACAATCTTTTTTCGCGGGAATCCAAACTTTCACCACGGGCTGCCAGCGCCATTCTGACGCACCCGCAACGATGAAATATTCTCACATCGTTTCCGAAGACGGCCGGAAGATCGCGGCTCGCTTCGGGGAACTGCTGACGGCGCAACCGATGCTCATGCCAGCGGGAAACGTTTAGTTCTGGTGTCAAATGGTGTCAAATCCGAGAGCAGAGCGGCTGGAAGTGATTGAAGAGGTTGGTTGCGGGGGGTGGATTTGAACCACCGACCTTTGGGTTATGAGCCCAACGAGCTACCAGACTGCTCCACCCCGCAGAGCCATCATAACACAATGTGGTGAAGCGGGGTCAAACCCTGCTGGTTCGTGGCTTGGGCAAGCAGCCCCGGCCTGAGCAGGAAAAAAGGCCTACCCGAAATGGATAGGCCGTTCCCGCGAAGCGGGATTATTTACCCACCTTGCCATTGACGACACCTACGCCCGTGCAGAAGTCCCACCCGGCCGCCCCGCTATAGCCCGAGTACGGACCGCAATAGCCAGCCGTGATGTCGCGGAAGTCGGCCGTGACGCCGAGGTTGCCGTAGATGCTTGTCAATTCCGCATTGCTGGAGGCAGCAAAGCCGCCCGCCGAGTTGATAACTCCCGCCAGCGATGGCGAGGCCACGCTGGTGCCGCCCACGATCCACCACCCGCCCAAGTCGGAATCGTACAGCCAAACGCCGGTGATGGGATTGGAATCAAATGACAGGTCGGGAACGCCACGGTAACTACCGGCCAGCGAAGCGATTCCACTTTGGTAACTGGGTCGCGCTTCGTAGTAACTCACACCGCCGCCCGCCGAGTCCCACGCGACCTCGGACAAGAAGCTGCCCGTCGCCGGATTGCGGCGCACGGTCGTCCCCCCCGCCGCGACCACGTTAGGGGAAACGCTTGGAAACAACGTCCCCGGCCCGTCTCCAGAAGACGCGAAGAAGACGACATTCGGTTTGACGAAGTAGGAGTCATACGCAGTCTCGCCGGACCACTCGCCCCCTCCCCAACTGTTGGACACTTCTCCTCCGCCGGCAGCATTGACCAGCTTGCTCGCCACCGCTTCGGCAGCCATCAGGTCGGCGTAGCTGCTGGAGGCTGCTTCGACCAAAACGATCTGGGCGTTGGGCGCCATGGCATGTGACCACTGCACGTCCAACGACTCTTCAAGCTCCCAACCGAAGTCATGCGGCGGCCGTCTGCCGCTGGCATAGACCTTTCTGAAGGTTGCCGCCGGCAATCCGAACTGCTGCGAAAAAACCGCCAGGTCGCTCGCTGCTTTCGGGGCGTCGTAGGCGTCCACGATGGCGATCATCTTCGCCCCGCCCGTGGGGTTCGCTGTCACCGTATTCGGGTTGCAGCCCGCCACCGCCGTAACTAGGCCGTAAACGCAAGCGAGCGACGCTGGCGTCTCATAGGCATAGCCGGCATACGGCGCGCCAAACGGCCGCGCATTTTGCAGCGGTTCCGTGGGCAGGAACAAATGGATATTAGTGTGGGCGCGCACGCCGATGTCGCCGGGCCTTTCAATGCTTGAATCGGGGGTAAATACTTTCCCGCTGACCGGCTTGATTTGAGCTGGGGCGAGGCCCGTTAAAACGAGCACCACGGTGAGGGCGGCCGCAAAAAATAACTTCATAGGATTCACCAACCCCAGTCTGCCCCAAGCCCTCATTGCTGTCGAGATCACGGCCGTTCAAATCATGTGTTACCTTACAACGGTAACAAAGCAGGTTACTGACTTCATGCTGGCGATGCAAGAAACAACCCTGCGCATCGCTAAGGTTCCCTCTGTATTTTTTGTGTTTCCCGTGGTTTGGGCTTTTCCCGGACACTCCACCCCCGAGACGCCTCGGACTGCAGTTTCGTTGCAACCGCCCTATGAAGAGTGCCAGCCTGCTAGGCAAAAAAAAACGGCCTACCCTATAGCGGATAGGCCGTTCTTGCGAATGCAAATTACTTTCCTGCCTTGCCCTTGACAACGCCTACGCCAGTGCAGAAATCCCATCCCTTGGTTGCGTTGTAACCCGCGTACGGACCACAGTAATCGGTCGTGATATCGCGGAAGTCCGCCGCCACGCCGAGGTTGCCGTAGATTTCCGTCAACTCCGCTGCGGAGGAGGCGTAAAAGCTGCCCGCCAAGTTAATGACTCCGGCCAATGCGGGCGAGGAAACGCTAGTCCCGCCCACGACGTACCAGCCGCCCTGTTTGGAAATGTACAGCCAAACGCCGGTGTCGGGATTGGCATCGAATGACAGGTCGGGAATGCCACGGTAACTCCCCACAACGGAGGCGATTCTGCTCTGGTAACTGGGAATCCGTTCCACCGAACTTACGCCTCCTCCGCCGTCGTTCCACGGAATTTCCGTCATGTAGTTGCCCGTCGTCGGATTGCGCCGCACTGTCGTTCCACCCGCCGCAACCACATTGGTAGAAGTGGCTGGCCAGCCCACGCCTGGTCCATCTCCCGTCGACGCGAAGAAGACGACATTCGCTTTGACGAAGTGGGAGTCGTACGCAGTTTGGCCGGACCACTCGCTGCCGGACCAACTATTGGTGACTTCTCCGCCACCCGCGGCATTGACCATCGTGCTGGCCACATCTTCGGCAGCCAGGAGATCGGTATTGCTGGCGGAAGCCGCTTCAACCAGAACAATCTCGGCGTCGGGTGCCATGGCATGGGACCACTGCACGTCCAATGATTCTTCCCCCTCCCATCCGGCATTGTATGCCGGCTTTTTGCCGCTGGCATAAACCTTCTGGAAGTTCGCCGCCGGCAGTCCGAACTGGGTGGAGAATACTGCCAGGTCGCTCGCCGCATTCGGCGCGTCGTAGGCATCTACGATGGCGATCATCTTCGAGCCGCCGGTAGGGTTCGCCGTCACCGTGTTCGGGTTGCAGCCTTTGACCGCCACGACCAAGTTATAGACGCAGCCCAGCGATGCTGGGGTTTCATACGCATAGCCGGAATACGGCGGCCCAACCGTCTGTGCATCTTGGAAGGGCGTCGCGGGCAGGAGCATATGGATATTGGTGTGAGCGCGCTTCCCGATGTCGCCGGGCTTTTCAATACTGGAATCGGGAGTAATTATCTTCCCGTTGACCGGCTTGATCTGGGCCGGAGCGAAGCTCGTTAGAACGAGCAACAGAGCGAGAGCTGCCACAGAAAACAATTTCATAGATTAAGTTTCCTTTTCATGGATTAGATGATGGACCGTACCTCTCGCACTTTAGATGCGGGCAGACAGCTTCTCTATAGCCGGAGTCCAGGAAGGCAATCCGGGGAAGAATCTTTCTGGCCCAGGATCAAAGCAGGTCTACGGACAAGTCTGCCTACAGCACACAACGCTGTCAAGATGAAAAAATTTGCGCAAGTATCGGTGGATGAAATAACTTGCAGCACGAAGGGCTGCTCAAGGCTCAAGCTCTAACAGCCTGCGGAAAAACTCGCTACTGCGCGCGAGTGGACGCGGACGATCAGCATTCCCACCAGGACCGCGCTGGCCAGCATTATCACCCTTATGTAAAGGCCGGCGTGAAAGGCCTGGTCGCCAGCGGCCGTGCGGAGCAGGCCCGAGCTGGCGCTGGCGGCGCAGAAGGCGAAATAGAATTTTTCCATCCATCCGCGGGAAATAAGCAAGAGCCACAAAAGGATGGAGGAGACGACGACAAAGATTCCGCAGAGAATCCACGTGCCTCGCGACACCGTGGATGGCAGCCAGATGCCGGTGGCGGGCCGGGCGGCAATCGCCTGCCGCAGGGCAACCAGCAGGAACACGACGGAATGCGCCAGCGCCACCACGGCGCGTCTGCGGTTGGTGAGAATGGAAAATCCGCCCATGCTTGAACATACTGTAGCGGAAGCGGCGCACGCCCGACTGTGATCCAGATCACGCGAAACGGCGTTCTACTACCGTGACCGCGTGATGAGTTATACGGTGGAGCGACGGGCGTCTCGCCCGTCCCGCCGGGCGGGGACGCCCGGCGCTCCACCACGAAGGATGAATCGAACGTAGTAACAACCACGCGGTCACAGCACTACTGCATCACGTCCCTACTGGATCGCGTTGCCGTAAGTCGGGACTCCTTGCTGCACCAGAAAGATCAGGTTTTGCGCGCGGCTGGCCCAGTCGCTTTGCGGATACTTCGAGATCAACTGCTGCGCCAGCGAGATAGCCAGGTCCTTTGACTGCTCCGACTTCTTTGGCTGTTCTTCCGTCTTATAAATCTCGATCAGCGCGGCGCGCCGAGAAGCGGCGTCATACAGCGCCTCGGGAGCGGCCGGAGATTCGGCGTGTTCCTTCGCGTATTTCTCGTAGATATCGGCTTCCTTGTCGGGACACTTGGAAGATCCCTGCCAGTCTCCGCAAAGTTTGTTGTCGAGCAGGTGGAAAGCGGCGAGCTGCGCCCACTTAGTGTCGGGAAATTTCTTCATCACCTGCTTCATGGACTGCTCGTCGATGCCTTCGCGCAGGTGGGGATCCTTCTCGCGCGCCGAGGGCCGCGACTGCATGTCGGACTTCTCGATTTGCCACTGAATGTCGGCGGCGCGATACATGGCTTCGGCGGCAAGCGGCGAGGCGGGGAAGATGTCGTAAACCCGCTGGTAGAGGCGCAAGGCGTCCTGGGCCGCGCCGCGGCGTCCGTGGCGGCGGCTGGCCTCGTCCTCCGCATCGGCGGCGGCGCCGAACAGAATGCGGTCGCCGTTCGGAGTGTTCGCCCAAACTACGCCGCTATCGAGCACCCAGCCGCTGATGGTCTTGCCCTCGTCCTCTCCCTCCATAACGAATGCCGGGTCGCGGCTGAGCGCGGAGCCGAGCAGAGCTTCGACGTGCAGCCAGTTGTGGCTCTTGTCGAGAAGGATGAGTTCGCGGCCGCGCTCGGCTTGGGCCAACTTGCTGGAGGCCGTGTCGGGAGACAGATAGATGACCGCCTCGCGCACCAGCGTGCCGCGATCGGCCGCCGGCAGCAGCGAGTTTCCCAGCACGATGAGGGCGATCGAGTAAAGCAGCTTGGTCGTCGGTTTCATGGTCGTGTTCGCCTCCGGGTTCGAGGGTAGCACGTAGATATGATGCGTGGAAACGGGGCGCGAGGGCGGATTCTGGGTGCGCCAGGGCGGGGCGCGGGAAAGTGGGCTGCGCTCTCGTAAAACGATTCTACCTACTGAGGCTCGCACAATATAGTGACATTTTCAGGATTGTCATCCCGACCATGAGCGAAGCCGAAGGGGAGGGATCTGCATTTCGCCCGCGGCAAAACTGCAGGTTCCTCGCGCCAAAACCGGGCGCTCGGAATGACAAGTTTTTTTTGACGCGTGCATCCTTCCCACCGAAGTGTCACTATAATGTGCGATCCTCAATAGTTTGGATCGCTGGGATCTATCGACCCGCAAACGAAAAGGAGCTCTAAGATGCCGAGACCTCCATTCTCTCGCCGCTCGTTTCTCAGGTCCTCGGTGGCCCTTTCCGCTGCGGCCCTGGTGGGTCCGAAATTGGCATTCTCGCAGAGAGCGGGCTACTACGTTCCGCTCGATGCCGTCCCTCACACCCGCACCTGGATGGCATTTCCCGATAGCGTCGCAATCTATGGGAAAGCGCTACTGGCTGGCATGCAATCGGACATCGCCAATGTCGCAACCAACATCGCGCAGTTCGAAACCGGTCGTCATGATCGCGAACTCCGCCAGCGTTGCCAAGGCGCGGAGCATGGTCGGACCGGGCGTGACCGTGGTTCCCATACCGCTCAACGATTGCTGGATGCGGGACAGCGGGCCGATCTTCCGCGTCAACAGTTCGGGCGGTCTGAATTGCTTCGGTATGAATTTTAACGGCTGGGGCAAAAAGCAGGTCCACAACTTCGATGCGCTGGTCGCAAAAAACGTGGCCGCATACCTCGGCATCCCTTTCAACACCACGCCCTTTGTCTCCGAAGGGGGTGCGGTTGAAACGGACGGCGCCGGCACCCTCATGGCGACCGAGAGCAGCATCGTCAATAGCAACCGTAATCCGGGCGTAAGCCGGCGCCGGCTCGCCAAGTATATGTGTGCAGCTTTCGGAGCGTCGAAGGTCATCTGGTTCGTGGGCATAAAAGGCCGGGACATTACCGACGACCACGTGGACGCGACGGCTCGATTCCTGGCCCCTCCCAAGGCGCTGGTCGAGGCGCCTTATCCCGGAGACACCACCATCTGGGCTGAGGACCAAAACGACCAGGCTGCGATTCTTTCCTCTGCGACGGATGAACTTGGCATGGCGATGCAGGTCGCCAGGTTGGGTGACCCTGACTACAACAAACTCCCTCCGAGTATCGAGTGCGCTGCCTACGCGAACTATTACGTGTGCAACGGCGCTGTGCTGACGATCAAGACCGGCGACTCCGCAACCGATGCCGCCGCCAAGGCGGTCATTGCCGGCAAGTTCCCGGGCCGCGCCGTCGTACAGCTCACCATCGAGAGCATCGCCAAAAGTGGCGGCGGTATTCACTGCGTCACCCAGCAGCAACCGGCGCCCTATTAAAGTGAAGGTGGCTTGAAGAAGATTCGACGGCAAATCCAATCGCGCAGAGGTCAGGCAATTCGGTCGGCGGTTGGGTATGACTGGGTGCAAGCCATTCTTACCGGGCTGACAGGACTCCAGCCTTCTCTATTGCATACTGTGGCCGTGGATGTTACCTTATTTTTAATCGTGAGCCGCGCTTCCACAATTCGGGCGTTTCGGTTCCCGTCCTTCCGTTGGTGGCCCAACACCGACGTGTGTCTGTAACTGCGCAGGCGCATTCCTTAGAGGCAATCCCAGAAACTACATAATAGAGGCGTAAATGCTATACATTTGGAACTGCGAAACATAGGACCTAAGTGAACTTACATACCTCCAATGCCGCCGCGGAAAACAAGCCTAATGCGCCAGACAGGGAACGCCTGCGCGGATACCTGCGCCGGTTGCGCGCCGCGGAAAACCTGTCGCGGGCGGAGGCATCCGACTTGCTCGGGTTGCTGGTGGCCGCCTCCACGACCGACACGCAGATTGCGGCGGTGCTGGTGGCGTTGGCTGAGAAGGGCGAGACGGGAGAAGAACTAGCCGGATTGGCCGACGGAATGCGCGCACGCATGGTGCGTCTGCGGGCCGGGCGCGTGGTGGATACGGCCGGAACCGGTGCCAGCGCGGCGAAGACCTTCAACGTTTCGACCGCAGCCTCATTTGTGATCGCCGCCGCGGGGTTGCCCATCGCCAAGCATGGCGCGCGGGCGGCCACGAGCCGCTCCGGCAGCGCCGATGTGCTGAAGGCCCTGGGAATCGAGATCGCCGTTCCAGCCGAAGTGTCAGAACGATGCCTGCATGAACTCGGAATCTGTTTCCTGCTTGCTCCGCAGTATCATCCCGCCGCAGCGCGCGTCGCGCCCATCCGCAGAGAGATGGGAATCCGCACCTGTTTCAACCTGATCGGCCCGCTGTCGAATCCCGCAGGCGCACAGTTGCAATTGCTGGGCGTGAGCGACATCAACCTGCTGGACGACATGGCGGCGGCGCTGGCGTTGCTCGGCTGCGAGCGCGCGTGGGTGGTGAACGGAGACGATGGCCTGGATGAAGTGAGTCTGGTCGGCAGCACGACGGTGGCCGAGGTCGAGAATGGGGCAGTCAGGAAGTTCAAGGTGTCTCCCGAAGAATTTGGCCTCAAACGGCGCAGTTGCACGCGCCTGAGCGGGGGCGATGCGATGCGCAATGCCCAAACCACCATCGCCGTACTGAGCGGCGAGTCCAGCGCCGCGGCGCGCGACCTGGTGTTGCTGAACGCGGCAGCGGCCCTGCACATCGGCCTTAACCTGACGCTCACGGACGCGCTGGCAAAGGCGCAGCTTGCGGTCGAAAGCGGCGCGGCGCTCGATATATTGGAGAGAATGCGAGCGATGACGAATGCAGTTTCCAAGGACGGAGCGGAGGCATGAGCGACTTTCTAACCAACATGATGACTTCGCAGCGCGAGCGCATGGCACGGGTAAGCGAGGCGGAGCGCGAGGCGGTCCGCGCACAAGCTCTTGCGCAACGATCGGCAAGACGCGCGCACGCGTTCCGCGAAGCGATCTCGCGGACCGATCGCACGAACATCATCGCCGAGGTCAAACGCAGCTCTCCGAGCGCGGGGGCCATACGCATGGACGCCGACGTGTTGCAGGTGGTGGCGGCTTATGAGCGCGCCGGGGCAGCGGCGATCTCGGTGCTGACCGAGGGCAGCCACTTCGGCGGATCGCTGGACGACCTGAAGCGTGCCGCCGGCTTGGCGCAGGTCCCATTGCTGCGGAAAGACTTTGTGGTTGACGAACATCAGGTCTACGAAGCGGCGGCGGCGGGCGCGGGCGCTGTGCTGCTGATCGTGGCCGGATTGAGCGAGCGGATGCTGGTTGACCTCCGGTCGCTTGCCGAAGACGATCTCGGTATGGATGCGCTGATCGAGGTGCATTCGGCGGACGAACTGGCGGTGGCGCTTAACGCCGGCGCGGCCATGATCGGCGTAAACAATCGCAACCTGCAAACATTGCAGATTACGCTCGATACTGCGCGCGACCTGGCGCGGCTGCCCCACGGAGATGCGCTGATGGTGGCCGAGAGCGGGTTGAAAACGCCGCAGGACGTGGCCGGGCTGAAGGCGCTGGGCTACTGCGCATTCCTGATCGGCGAGGCGCTGATGCGCGCCGGCGATGGCGAGCGCGCGCTGCGCGAAATGGTTTCAATCGGAGCGGAGGCCATCGGCCACTGAGAAAAGTGAGAAAAGTGAAAAAGCGCCGCATACGCGAGTCAAGATCTGCGGCATCACCACGCTGGACGATGCGCGGATGGCGATCGCTGCGGGCGCGGAGATGCTCGGATTCAACTTCTACCCGCGCAGCGTACGCTACATTGCGCCCGAGCGAGCGCATGAGATCGTGCGGAAGGTCCGGGGCGAGGTCGAGTGCGTGGGCGTGTTCGTCAACGAGCCAAAACCTTCGGACGTGGTCCGCACGGTGGCGCTTGTCGGCCTGGCGGCGGCGCAGTTGCACGGAAACGAATCTCCGGACTACTGCGCCGAAGTGAACTCCGCGTGCCCGGTCATCAAGACGCTCCGCATCGACGAGAAATTTCGCCCGGAAATGGCGTTGCTTTACGGCCCGCGGGTGTTGTTGGACGCGGCAACGCCGCAGTTCGGCGGCTCCGGCCAGACGATCGATTGGACGCTCGCGGCACAGGTACGCAGAAAAGTGCGCGAGGTCATTCTGGCGGGCGGGCTGCATCCCGGCAACGTGGCGGAAGCGATTGCCGCCGTGCTTCCCGGCGCAGTCGATGCGTGCAGCGGCCTGGAACGCGGGCCTGGCAGGAAAGATGGGGACAAGGTGAAAGCATTCATAGCTGCTGTCCGCGAGGCGGACCGGCGGAGGAAAGCGAAGGTGTTGAGTGCCTGAAGCGGCGAGCAATAAGAATTCGTATATTTCGCACCCCGGCGATCCAGGCTTTTTCGGCGCGTATGGCGGCAGGTTTGTGCCCGAGACGCTGATCGCTCCGCTGGACGAGTTGACGGCGGCGTTTGCGGAAGCGAGGCAGGATGCGGCTTTCCAGGCGGAGTTGAAGTATTTGCTCGAGCATTTTTCCGGGCGTCCCACGCCGCTCTACTTCGCCGAGCGCATGTCGCGCGAACTGGGCGGAGCGCGCATCTACCTGAAGCGCGAAGACCTGGGGCACACGGGCTCGCACAAGATCAACAACGCGCTGGGGCAGGCGCTGCTGGCGCGGCGAATGGGCAAGCGCCGCATCATCGCCGAAACCGGCGCGGGGCAGCACGGCGTGGCGACGGCAACCGTGTGTGCGCGGCTCGGGATGGAGTGCGTAATCTACATGGGCGCGGAGGACATGGCGCGGCAGGCGCTCAACGTGTTCCGCATGAAGCTGCTGGGCGCGGAAGTGCGTGAGGTGGATTCGGGCGCGAAGACGCTGAAGGACGCGATCAACGAGGCCTTGCGCGATTGGGTGACGAACGTACGCGACACCTATTACCTGCTGGGCAGCGCGCTCGGTCCGCATCCCTACCCGACCATGGTGCGCGAGTTTCAGCGCGTGATCGGCGACGAGGCACGCGAGCAGATCGTGGCGCAGGAGGGCAAGCTTCCCGATGCGGTGGTGGCTTGCGTGGGCGGAGGCTCGAATGCAATCGGGATATTCACCGCGTTCCTAGCGGATAAGCGGGTCAAGCTGATCGGAGTGGAAGCGGGAGGCCGCGGGCCGGCGCTCGGAGACCATGCGGCGCGGTTCGGTGGCGGGCGCGCGGGCGTGCTGCAAGGCACCTACAGTTATGTGTTGCAGGATGCCAACGGACAAATCAGCGCCACGCACTCGATTTCCGCGGGACTCGACTATGCGGCGGTCGGCCCGGAACATGCGGACTTGCGCGAGCGCGGACGCGCCGAATACACGTCCGTGACCGACGCGGAGGCGCTCCGGGCCTTTCACGAGCTGTCACTGCGCGAGGGCATCATCCCGGCGCTGGAGTCGGCTCATGCCGTGGCCTATGCGATGCAACTGGCGCCTCGCATGAAAACCAATGAAGCGATGATTGTCAATCTATCGGGCCGTGGCGACAAGGACGTGGACACCGTGCTCAAGGCGGACGGAGAGAAACTATGACCGGGAATCGGCGAACGGCAACCAGGGTGGTCTCGAAGGCCGCGAGTGAGGGTGCGGCGCGTGCGATTCCCGCAGGGCCGAGTCCGATAGCGGCGGCGTTTGCGCGGCTGAGAGGGGGCGCTCGCCGAAGCGTGGTGCCCTACATCACGGCCGGTCATCCCGACTTGGCGACGACCTTTGAAATTGTTCTCGCGCTGGCGGATGCGGGGGCAACGGTCGTCGAACTTGGCGTGCCTTTCAGCGATCCCATGGCCGATGGGCCCGTGATCCAGAGAGCTTGCGAGGCGGCGTTGCGCAACGGAACGCGGCTGGAAGACGTTCTGTCGTTGACTCGCGAACTGCGGAAGAAGACCGATGTGCCGATCGTGCTGTTCAGTTACCTGAATCCGCTGTTGCAGCACGGGCTGGAGAAGCTGGCCCGCGAAGCGAGGCAAAACGGCATCGCCGGCGTGCTGGTCACCGACCTTCCCACCGATGCGGGCGCATCGTTTGCCCAGGCGCTGCGGGACAACGGCGCGGACTCCATCTCGCTGGTGGCGCCAACCTCAACCGACGAGCGGTTGCGGCAGACGGCGGCGACGGCGAGCGGGTTCATCTATGCGGTGAGCCGCACCGGAGTGACTGGAACGCGCGAGCGGGTGAGTGACGACGCCAGGGCGCTGGTCGAGAGAGTGCGCCGGTTTACCACGCTTCCCATCGCGCTCGGTTTCGGAATCTCAAAGCCGGAACATGCGAAGGAAGCCTGGCAGTTTGCCGACGCGGTGGTTGTGGGCTCGGCGCTGGTGCGGTTGATCGACGAAAGCGGCAGGGATGCCGCTGCCCGATGCGGTGAGTTCCTGCGAAGGTTCACTGCGGAATAGGCCCCGCGTGGCTGCAGGTTCCAGCGGCGTGTCCGCGGGACAACTGGAGAAGTGGAGAAGTAACGATGCTTGTATTGATGAAAGTAAATGCAACCGCGGAACAAATCGAACGGGTCGGCGCGGTGCGGGCATGAACTCGGTGACTCCTTCTAACTTCGCGGAGTTCGCTGCGCTGGCCCGGGAGGGCAGCGTAATCGCGGTCTCGCGCACGGTCCCGGCCGACCTGCTGACGCCGGTCGCCGCCTACATCCGTCTGGCGAAGGACTCGCAATACTCCTTCCTGCTGGAGAGCGTGGAGGGCGGCGAGCATCTGGCGCGATATTCGTTTCTGGGAGCGGACCCGTTCCTGGTTGTGCGCAGTCGCGGCGGCACGACCACGGTCGAAGGCGCCGCCGGCAAACAAACGCTGCCGGGAGTTACGGCCATAGACTACCTGCGCCAGCATTTCCGCGGACACGCGCTGGCGAAAGCCACGAGCCATGCTCCCATGGCGGGTGGCGCGGTGGGCTACCTGGGCTACGCATCGGCGCAGTGGTTCGACCCGGCGATGCATGCCCTAACCGATCCCAGCCAGGACGACGCGGTTTTCCTGCTCTTCCGCACCGTGCTTGCTTTCGACCACGCGCGGCAGCAACTCCACATTCGCGCCGTGGTGTTCGCCAACGAGGCTGAAGGGCGGGAGCGCGAACTCAAGGCCCTCTATAATGACGCGATCGCGCGCACGGAATCCGTGGTAGCCACGCTGCGGGATGCGGTCGAGTTGCGGGCCACGGCGAAGCGCGTCTCGGCGGAAAGCGAGTTCGGCTCGAACTTCAGCTCGAACTTCAGCGCAGCGGATTTCGAAGCGGCGGTGACGGAGGCGCAGGAGTTGATCGCAGCGGGCGAATGCTGCCAGGTGGTGCTCTCGCAGCGATTCGCCCGCGAGACCCTGGCCGAACCCGTCGCCATCTATCGCGCGCTGCGCATGACGAACCCTTCGCCCTACATGTACCTGCTGCGTTGCGGCGAAGAGTCGCTCATCGGCGCGTCGCCCGAGATGCTGGTCCGCTGCACCGGCCACGAGCTGGAATACCGCCCCATCGCGGGCACCCGCCCTCGGGGAAGCGACGACGCCTCAGACGAAAAGCTGGAGGCCGATCTGCTGGCGGACGAAAAGGAGTGCGCCGAACACATGATGCTGGTTGACCTGGGACGCAACGACCTGGGGCGCGTGGCCGAGTATGGCTCGGTGCATCCTCGGCGGTTGATGAAGATCGAGAAATATTCGCATGTGCAGCACATCGTGACCGAACTTTCGGCGCGGCTGCGCGCGGGGCTCGACCGCTTCGACGCTCTGGGGGCGTGTTTTCCGGCGGGCACGGTGACGGGCGCTCCGAAAATCCGCGCCATGCAGGCAATCGCCGATCTGGAGCGCACTCCCCGCGGAGTCTACTCCGGCTCGGTGCTTTATGCCGATTATGCCGGGAACCTCGACTCCTGCATCGCCATCCGTACCATCGAACTGCGGAACGGTGTGGCCAAGATACAGGCAGGCGCGGGCATCGTAGCGGATTCGGTCCCAACCTCCGAACTGGCGGAGACACGGAACAAAGCGCGGGCGCTGCAACAAGCGGTGGCGCTGGCGGAAACGGGATTCTAGCATGTTGCTGGTCATAGACAACTTCGACAGCTTTACCTACAACCTGGTGCAGTATCTGGGAGAGCTTGGGGCCGATCTGGTGGTGCGCCGCAACAACGCCATCACGGTGGAAGAGGCCTCGGCAGGCGGGTTCGCTGGAGTGGTGATCTCGCCCGGACCGGGCATTCCCTCAGATGCCGGCGTGTGCATCGAACTCATCCGCAATCTCGGCAACAGGATTCCGATCCTCGGCGTGTGCCTCGGGCATCAGGCCATCGGCGAAGCCTACGGCGGGCGCATCGTGCGCGCGTCCAAACCGATTCACGGCAAGGCCAGCCCGGTGACACACGATAGCCGCGGAGTCTTCCGCGGACTGTCGTCGCCGATCGAGGTAGGGCGTTACCACTCGCTGATGATCGAGCGCGCGAGTCTGCCACCGGCGCTCGAGATCACGGCCGAAACCGGCGACGGCCTCATCATGGGTGTTCGCCACAAGACGCTGAAGGTGGAGGGCGTGCAGTTTCACCCCGAAAGCGTGCTAACGAAGGAAGGCATGCACATGCTGAGGAACTTCCTGGAAAGCTTATAAACGCCGGAGCGGTCACGCGGGCGAAGAACAAGTTCGTCGCTTCGCTCGCGTGGCCATCCGGGAGTTCTTCCGGCGGCTGGAAAAGCGCGCGGCGGCAAAACCGCGCGCCTGCAAAACAACGTCAACGCCCGGTTTTTTCCGCAGCCTGCGCGGCCGCGCCTGCTCTCTCCGTTTCGCGGTCGACGATGGCCTGAAACTTTCGCAGCACGCCTTCGGGTAGAGACGGCTTCCGGTACTGGCCCACCAGTTCGTCGACGCGGGCGCGGGCCCTGGTCAAGACATCGCCCGGCGGCCCCGTGCCGCGCGCGCTGCGATCAATGACCGGGGAGGGGATATGCTGCTCCTGGCGAAAAAGCGCGCGCGTTTCCTTGAGCTGGAGAAACTCTCCGGAAAGTCCGATTTGCGCGAACATGGCGGTGGCGAGAGGCCCGGCGCCGGCTTCCATGCCTCGAATCAAGCGCTGCGCCGAGGCAATCCACTCCGCGTCGAGGACCAGCTTCTCAACGCTGAAACAGGCGAGAGATTCGATCATGCCCGCTCCCGAGATCATGTTGATGCCTGCCAGCGCTCCCAGTATTGCGGAGCGGGCGCTCTCCCCGCCAGCCTGGGCATCGACAAACTTCGAAATCGGTCGCGACCAGGTAGCCGTGTGTCGGCAGGCCCACGTGCTTGCCGATTTCGGAGCACCCCAGGTCCAGCATGGCGGTTTCGACCGCGCCCATGGGCGCGCTTCCGGTGCGCATGTCGAAGATGGCGGGAGCCCCGCCCCACACTATGGGCGAGCCCGGGCAGGCAAGTTGATGCAGCGTGACGCCGGCCAGCGCTTCGGCAGCGTGCTGCGTCACCGAACCTGCCAGCGTCACCGGGGCGGTAGCGCCGGACAATGGCATGGAAACAATTTCCGCGGGCACACCGGCGCGGGCCAAATCGACCAGGTTGTGCGACCCGAACTCCGACCAGTTCAACGGCGGAGAGGGACACACATCGAAAACCGCTCGCGGCTTCTGGCGCAACCGGTCTCGGCTGCCGCTGTCGGCGGCGAGCAAGTCGATCATTCCCTGCAGTCCGGCCGCGGAGAATGATCCCGTTACCACCGGCTTGTCGGAATGCTGTAGCACCACGAGCAGGCGGTAGAGATCGCCGATCGTGGTGGGCGCATCGTCACACACTACGGACGTGGCTTGCGCGGCGAATTGCGGCAGCGTCTCCGCGACTTGGACGATGCGCACCAGGTCGCGTGTTTCGGCCGGCCGCGCATCCAGCGTGTCGGGGTCGAGCACTTGCACGCAGCAGGAGCCGGGATCGAAATGCACGTCGTCGCCGCCGTAATGGACCGCCTTCTCTCCCTGGCGGTTGTACAGATAGAAATCGCGCGGGGCCGAGGCCAGACACTTCCGCACCAGCGATTCTGGAATGCGCGCTATTTCGCCCTTGACCTCGACTCCCGCCGAACGCAATAGTTCGACCACCGCCGAACCCACGCGGACCCCAGTATCCATCAGCAGCTCGAACGCCTCGCGCAGAATGCGGGCGATGAGATCGGGACTGAGCAGTTGAATTCGGGGTCTCATGCCCGGGCTGTCCCTTTGGCCACCAGCTTTTTTGCCAGTTCCAGCGCGTCAATGGCATTGCGAGAAAAACCGTCGGCGCCGATTTCCTCAGCCCACTTCGCGGTGACTGCGGCGCCGCCCACGATCGCTTTTACCCGGGGCCGCATACCATTCTGCTCGAGCGCTTCGATCACGGCCTTCTGACCCGCCATGGTCGTCGTCAGCAAGGCGGAGATGCCGACGATGTCGGCAGCGACTTCTTTGGCCTTGGCTATGAACTGCTCGGGGGTCACACTGGTCCCCAAATCGAAGACCTGGAATCCGCTGGCGGAAAGAATGGTGCCCACCAGATTCTTGCCAATGTCGTGAATGTCGCCTCGGGCAGTGCCGATGACAACCTTGCCCAAAGCCTCACGCGCGGAGCCGCGCTTCAGCATCTCCGGTTCAAGGATCTTCATGGCCGCCTTCATCGCCTCGGCCGCGGCGAGCAGGTCGGGCAGAAACATTTCGCCGCAACCGAATTGATCGCCGGCGAACGTGATTCCCGCGGCAAATCCCTGGTTCACCGCATCGAGCGGATTGACGCCGGTGGCCAGCGCTCGCTGCGCCAGTTCCGCAGCCACATCAGGCGCACCATCTATGACACTTTGACGCATCGCTCCGAATAGTGGATCCGACATAGAGCCTCCCAGCGAGATCAGCCTCGAAATGGGCCGACCCGCCCAGTGATTGTACGCTAGCGGCGCTAACCGGCACAACTCCCATCCATGACTTCGGATGCAAAAAAAAGTAAAGAGTGTGGCCCGATCAGTTTTCCAGCGCCGCCAGTAAAGCCTTGCCCCTGGTATTCAAGGCGTAGAAAACTCGCCGGCCAATCCGAGTGCGGTCGAGACAGCCGCAACGCCAGAGCTTGATGATTTGCTCGGAGGCAGCGGCTTTTGAAAGGTGGAGGGCGGTTGCAGTCTCCAACGTCGTCTGCGGGCTCTGGAAAGCAACCATTACATTGGCGCATGTGCGACCGAGCAAGTGGGAAGCCCCATCCTGCGTTGCGCGTCCGTCCTGGCTCCACAGATGGGCAACTCCTCGAGACGTATAGGTAATAGTTGGGCGCCAAGGAGGGCGTACGGTGAGAAATACGTCGGGCCACGAAAAGATGGAGGGCACGAGCAAGATGCCTCGTTTCCGTCTTTTCCGGTCCCAATAACTGTCTGTGTGTACCGAGAGAACGCCGCTTTCGTAGCTGATATCCCGATGCATGCCTTTGAAGAGCGCCTCCGCGCCCCCCATCGCTAAGGCGCGAGCGCGGAACAACACCTCGGCCTCGAGCTTGCAACACAAAAGGGGCCATTCCGGCGCGATAGCGCGCTGCCAAAACTCTTCGAGCAGGGTGGCTGTCCTGACAACAAGAGCGCGGGGATCCGCCATGGCCGACTGCAGTGCACGGGGCATGCCGCGCGGGTAAGCTATCTGTATTTCAGCGCGGACCACTGGTGCGGACACTTGCCGAAAGCAAGCAAGTTCATCGGCAAAGCGAGGCAACGGTGTGGTTGGCGGCGGCGCCAAAAAATCCGGGATCCTGCCCCGAGACACCGAGGCCAATGAAGCTAACGGCTCCCAGTCGATACCGGCAATCCGCGGTCCGGCCCGTGCCATCCAGGGAAGAAGCAGAGCATGACGGCTGGGATCAAGCCACGCGCGAAAAGCTGCGACGCATTCCCATAAGGGACTGAAGGCAAAACGCACATGAGCGAGGTCGTCGTGACACAGCTTCAATGCGACTTTTCGCAAAGGGGCGGTTCGCATATTCGGATAATACCGAATTTATCGCTGAAGGTGAATAGCGAAGTGGAGTAAGAGGTGTCGCAAAAGTGGGCCGCAAGTAGCGCAATTTCGGACGTGCCGGTGCGGATGCCGGACCGCCGGGAGTGCTCCGATAGAAGAATCGTTTCGCAATGACGCGAGCAGGCGAGATGGGCGTACAATGTTCTCATTTTGAGGTCAAAAAGGAAATTCCAATTGGCTCGAACAGGAACTGCGGGGACAATGCTGGTTGTTTCGAGGCAATAATAAGGAGATTCCGGTTATTGGCGGCGCCGCGGTTACCTCGAAATGGGCGGCTGAAATCGGCGCCGACGGTTACTCCCGCAATGCCATTGACACGCTGGAAGTGACAAAAAACCTGATGGGCAAAGGAACGGCCTCGGCATGATACCCAGAATTCAACTGTTAAGCGCTGAACTCATTGACCGCATTCTGCGCGAGGCATTCGAACTGCTGATGAACCCTGGAGTTCGCGTGGGCTCGGCGGTGGTCGAGCTGCTGCGGGCGGCGGGAGTTGAAGTCAATAACGGTGTGGCGCATATTCCCGAGCCTCTGGTGCGACGGTGCCTGGCCTCGGCCCCAAGCGACTTCTACCTGTACAACCGCCAGGGCGAGAAAGCGGTGCATTACGGCGGCGATGACGTGCATTTTAATCCCGGCTCCTGCTGTGTGCGGGTGCTCGATCCCGACACGCTGGATGCGCGACCGTCGGAAACGCGCGACCTGGTGCGCATTGTCCAGGTCACGGAGATGCTGCCGCAGTTTGCCGCCCAAGCGACCGCCGTCATGTGCAACGATGCGCCCAGCGCGATCGGCGGTCTTTACCGCCTGTTCGTGATTCTGCAGTATTCCGACAAGCCGGTTGCGTGCGGGGCGTTCTCGGCCGCCGGACTGCAAGGAATGATCGACCTGTTCGCCGCCGACAGCGGCAGTCCAGAGAAGTTGCGCCAGCGGCCGCGGGTAGTTGTCGAGGTGTGTCCCTCGCCGCCGTTGAACTGGTCGGAGTTCACGTTGGACAACCTGGTCGACCTGGCCCGCGCCGGTGTACCCGCGGGAATCGTCTCCGTGCCGATGGCCGGCGGAACCGCTCCGGTGACGCTGGCGGGTTCGGTAACGCAGCACGCCGCCGAAGCGCTGGCCGGCATCACCCTGCATCAACTCGCGGGACCGGGCTCTCCCATAGTGTGGGGCGGAGCTCCGACCATCATCGACATGCGTAGCGGAAGCGCGCCCATGGGCGCGGTGGAAACGGCCATGCTGAACATGGCGTGCGCCGAAGTCGGCAAGCATCTCGGCCTGCCGACGGCCGGCTACCTGGTGGCGACCGATTCGAAGTTGGTGGATGCCCAGGCGGGCGCGGAAAGTGCCCGCTCGGCGACGCTGGGAGCGCTGGCGCGCATCAATCTGATCTCGGGAGCGGGCATGATCGAATCTTTAGGATGTTTCAGCGTCGAGAAGCTGGTCCTCGATGCGGAGTGGATTGCCTCGGCGCAGCGCTTGATTCGAGGCATTGAAGTTGGCGGCGGGCCTCTCGCCACGGCCATGTTTGCGCAAACCGGACTTTCCGGAGAATTCCTCAAGCTCAAGGAAACGCGCGCGCTTTTTCGCCAGGAACAGCATATTCCCTCCAATGTCATCGATCGCAGCGCGCGTGGCACGGGGCCGCCGGGCGATGTCTTGACCCGCGCTCGCGCACGCGTCGACGAACTGGTGGGCCAGTATCGGAAGCCGAAGCTTTCCGAAGACGTGCTGCGGAAATTTCATGCCATCGTTGCTCGCGAAGCCGACCGCGAAGCAAGAGCGTTCAGCCAGTAGCGTCGTGATGGACCCGCCTGCGCTCTCTCGCCAGCGGAGATTGCAAGTCGAACAGAGCGGATATTCGCCGTAAACTAAGCCGTCGTGCCGGCGGAAGAGTTGCTCCGGACCACACGAAGCGCATCAACATGTTCCACGGAGATTTAGATCCTATGCTTCCTAACTCCGAAACGAACGTTCCAGCAGGGCCGGCCTCGGTGGAGCTGCCGCCCCAGCCGCCTCGTGTAATGGGCTTTGCCGACCTCGTCCTCTTTTACGTGGTCACAGGCATTAGCTTGCGATGGATCGCTACGGCGGCTGCATCCGGCCCTAGTGCGATCGTCGTCTGGATAGGCGCCTTGCTCTGCTTTTATACTCCCTTGGCGCTGTCGGTCATTGAGCTGTCGTCAAGGCATCCGCAGGAAGGCGGCCTTTACGTTTGGAGCCAGCGAGCGTTCGGCGATTTTTCCGGTTACATGGCTGGTTGGACGTATTGGGCGAGCAACCTTCCGTATTTTCCAGCCGTTCTTTATTTCGCGGCAAGTAATGCTTTGTATATTCATCAAGGGAGTTGGAACCGCTTCTCCAATGATACAAACTTCTATATCTGGTTTTCGATTTTGGCCCTGTTCCTTATCACCGCGATGAATGTGGCCGGACTGAACATTGGCAAGTGGCTCCACAATGCGGGCGCTCTGGGAATGTGGTTGCCGGCAATGATAGTAGTGGTAATGGGGTTCTACGCCTGGCACCGCTTCGGGTCTGCGACTGCGTTCACGCGTTCCAGCCTTATACCTGGATCGCACCTTAAAGACATGGCATTCTGGGCCACGCTCATCTTTGCTTTCGGCGGGTGCGAGGCAGGATCGTTTATGGCGGGCGAGATCAAGAACTCGCGCCGTACCATCCCCCGCGCTCTGCTGGTGGCTGGGTTAGTTGTGGCGTTTTGCTACATCATAGGCACCGTCGGTGTTCTGCTGGCCGTACCGAGTTCAGAAGTCAATGACTTGCAGGGGTTGATGCAGGCGATTAGCAGGACAGCCGGCAAACTTGGCTGGTTTGCGGTGATCCCGATTTCCGCTGCTTTGATCGCAATTAGCAATCTCGGGGCCGCCGGAGCTTACCTTGCGTCAGTTGCCCGCCTGCCGTTTGTTGCAGGTATAGATCGCTTCTTGCCGCCTGCATTTGGAAAACTTCACCCGCGCTGGGGCACGCCCCATGTAGCCTTGATCACGCAATTCGTCTGCGCCGTGGCCTTCGTGTTCCTCGCGCAAGCTAGAACCAGCGTAAGGGGCGCCTACGACGTTTTAGTGAGCATGGGAATCATCACCTATTTCATTCCGTATTTGTATGTATTTGCCGCCTTGTTCAAGCTGCAAAGCGAGAAAGCAGGGCCAGAAGTCATCCGGGTGCCTGGCGGCGCGCCGGTGGCGAAGGTGGTGTCCTGTGTGGGATTTGCTACGACTACGTTTACCATCCTTCTATCGGTTGTGCCGTCGCCCGAGGAGACCAATAAAATCCTTGCCGTCATAAAGATAGTCGGTCTAAGCGGCGTGCTCGTCGGGGCAGGCGCTCTTCTGTATTACGTTGGAAAGAGGAGAAAACAGCAACTGCCGCCGGCAACTGGAACAATAACCGAGTAAGTTGCAACTGTAGCCTCAGGGACGCCTCTAGTGCTATGACCGAGTGATAAGTCATACGGTGGAGCGACGGGCGTCTCGCCCGTCCTGCCGGGCGGGGACGCCCGGCGCTCCACCAACAAAAATGGATCGACCGTAGTAACAATCACGCGGTCACGGTACTAGCCGTGAGGCTGCCGGATTCGGCAGCGACGCTGAATTATTGATGGTCCCGCGGTATGGTTTCTTCCCACGTCTTGTGCTTCAGCATTTGTCCGTCTTTTAGCAGTTCGCGCGTGTACTTGTAGAAGAAATTCTTTTCATCGCTGGTGACCGACAGGTGTCCCTGCCAGGTGAGCACACGCCCTTTCAATTTGTAAATCGACTGCGCCTCACCGCGCACCGAGTTTACCGCGGGATGCGCATCGTCGATATCGTAGGTCAACTGTTCGTAGCAGGTTTCCTTGCCCCACGGGTATTCCGCTTCCGACTTACCCTTCCACACCACGTTTGTCTTCTGCCGGCCCTCGTCACGTTGCAAAATCCACTCGCCCGGCCACGGGAAACCGAAAGAGTGGATGTCGGTGCGCTCTTCAGAGGGTTGTGGCGGAGAAAAAAATGCCGGACTCTCGCCTTTCGCCGGCACGGTGGGCAGAATCAGACGCGAGCCTGTATCTCCTCCAAGCATAAGCGAAGTGGTCATCGGATATGGTGTCGGCCACATCATCGGCCATAACGCATTGGAAACTGCCAGCCGGATGCGATGGCCTTTCGGAAATATCCATGACGTCAGGTGCATCTGGATATTCAACGGATACACCTTACCGGGTTCGAGATCCTGGGGATCGGTCATCGAATCGCGCTGCGCGCCGTCCAGTCCCGCGCCCGTGATCTGGGTAACGCTGCCGTCGGGAGCAACGTCGGAAAGCCGCGCGAACCAGTCCGCCAGCGGCGCCGGAGCCGAAGCTTGCAGCAGAGCTTGAGGCCATCCGAGAATCGCCACGTCGTCTGGCAGCGGAGCGGAATCGTAAACCAGGCTGAAGGCGTCGACGGGCCGCTGGTCGGCCAGAAGTTCGCCCCACCAGAAGCCGGCTTCCACGCCGGTTGAAGGAACGTATTTCAATTCGTGGACTTCATGTGCCGCAGGCGAATCCGCCAGCATGTGATTGGGCTGGAGGTAGAAAGTTGAGTTGGTCAGCTCAGGAGGCGGCCAGCCAGGTTCAGCGCGCCATTCGCCGGGAACACTCTCCATATTCGGATCGGGTGGATGCCACGCGCGCATGAAAACCATCAGCTTGGGATCGTTCAGCACGCCGGTGTCGCGGTCTTTCAGCCAGTAATCCCACCAGCGCACGGCCTGATCGCGCCACTCAACCCGCGGCCCGAAATCGGCATCGTTCGGGTAGGAGTGGTTCCAGGGACCAATGACAGCCTTCACAGGGGCCTTGGTCACGTTTTGCAGCATGTGCGGGATGCTGTCCCGATACCCGTCGGCGAAACCACCGATCAGGAAACAGGGGATCTTGATTTCGCTCTGCGGGCGCACCGGACTGCGCCAGAATGGCCCATCGTGCTGATGCTTCATATAAAGCAACGACCAGGGTGGGGTGTCGAAGCGCGGGCCCAGGACTTTTTCATCGAGCGTGTAATCGGGTGCGCCGGTGATCCCTGGCGCCATGTCCATGTTCAGTTCGAACTCGTCAATGTGCATCATGCCATCTATGTAGTGGACATCGTCGTGGAAGAGTTCGTCGGTGGCGGCTATGGCAATTATGGCTTTCAGGGCCGGAGGATTTCGCATCGCCATTTGCATGGAGTTGAATCCGCCCCAGGAAATGCCGAACATGCCGACGTTGCCATTCGACCAGGGTTGACGAGCGAGCCAGGCAATTACTTCCAGCCCGTCTTCCTGCTCCTGTTGGGAATACTCCCGATCGGGTGGATGCCCCTCACTCGTGCCAGTCCCTCTGATGTCGACGCGCACACTGATATAACCGCGCCGGGCAAAGTACGAATGTTTAGGGTAGTCTTCCGCGACCGTGTCGTCGTCTTTGCGGTAGGGCAGATACTCCAGCAAGGCGGGGAACTTCTCGCCCTTCCCGGCGCCCGTCGGCATATACAAACTTGCCGCCAGCCGCACGCCGTCCTTCATGGGGATCCACGCATGTTCAATGCGCACGCCGTAAATGGCGGGTGAGGGAGCCTCGGTTGCGGCCGCGGGTCGCGGCGCCAGCCCGGCCAAGAGAAGAATAGCAGCGACTTCCACCCGCTTAACCCAATTACACCATGCGTGCCTCGTCATTTGCTTTCTCAGCCTCCGCACTTAGGGACTGCTATTTGTGAACTTCGAAGAAATCACGTTTAACTGGCGGCTTGCGCTTCGGCGCGAAGCACGATGCGGCGGATGGCCTCCGCTGTCGCTGGACTCAGCGGCTCGCAATGATGGCTGGCCAGGATTTGCGACACCTGTTCAGCCGCGCGTTCGACCAAAGTGGTGCCACCCTTGGCCAACCACCCATCATAGTTGTCGCGGTCGAATATGACCGGATACCAACGCTCGCGCATGTGGCGGCGGGTGTGCGGCAGCTTGAGGAACTGGCCATCCGGGCCGACCTGATCTATAAGGTCGAGGGCCAGGGTTTCGGCACTAACTTCTACCGGCTGGCAGGCGTGGCGGATCCACCCCGCCACCTCGTTACAAATGGCCAACTGGGCCAGGGAACCACTTAGTCCCGACTCCAGATAGCCGCAGTCATGCATGATATGGCCGCCGCACAACGCAGCAACCAACATATCCAGAGCAGCTTCAATGCCAGCCTGCTGGTCAACTACTTTCGATTCGCTTGCTCCACCCAGTGTGAACATCGGCAGGTTGTAGAAGTGGGCTAGGGACTGGGCCATTCCTCGGGGGTCGGGCCCGCAATAAGGATCGACCATGGTGCGCATGTCCAGGGCATCGCCACCGAAGCCAGGAATAATGATAGGCGCACCCTCACGTTTCAACTGCGAAATAACCAATCCGACCAGCACGCCTGCATTCGACAGTGCCAGGCATCCAGCCATGGTTACTGGACCCGTGGTCCCGCCGGAAGCGACAGGGATGTACAACGCGGGCAGCCCCTTACCAGCGAGAAACAGCAGTTTCTCCAGGGCATCTATATTGTGCAGCAATCCAGTGGTCACGTTGATGTAGCAGGTGAGGAAAGGTTTCTCTCGCAAAGCATCCGCCCCGCCGGCCACAGCTTCGGCCATGGCGACGGCATCAATTAAGCCCGAGGTTTCGTACGTTACACATACGAGGGGCTTGATGGTGTTATGCAGCATTACCTCGAACTGGTAGCGATCGGCAATGTCCTGGCGCACGTCGGCAGGCAAGAACATCGACATCGCAAAACTAATGTCTGTTAGGGCATCGCACACGCGGGCCGCTTCAGCGACATCCTGGAGCACGGGACTCCGGCGCTCACCGGTGCGATGATCGATGATATTCAGGCAGTCGGAGCCGGGGCCGAAGAAAGTGTTAGTGCCTTCCAGCGGCATCGCGGGACGACCCAGGCGATCGTACAAGGTGACGCTCTTCGGTACGGTGGAAAGGGCGTGTTCCACCAGGTGTGCCGGAAAGCGTACCAGGTTTCCATCGGAGATTTTTGCGCCCGCCTTACGCACCAAGGCCAGGGCCTCCTCATTGAACAGACGAGCGCCCGTGCGCTCCAGGATTTCCAAACCAGCATCATGCACTTGCTGGCACTGCTCTCGCGTCAAGCGCGACCAAACTGAGTTCATAGTGACCGCCAGTCTTAAAACGATATCGCTGCCAACCAATTATGTTAATCCCTGGAACAGGCTTTGCGTAAACGCTGCGCACGGCCAGTCGGACTAGCGCAAACCGGCCGGAACCATATAGAACTGGTTTCATGAATAGGTTTTGGGTAGGGCACGGCTTCAGCCGTGCCGATTAGAGCCTTTAGTAATGCGGGCTTTAGCCCCTGAGGGCCTGGCTCCCCGTCCCTAAAAAGCATTTATGAAACCAGTTCTAAGTCTTGGCCTTGTGGGTTGCGGCTGGCAGTCGATTCGGAACTATGCGAATACTTCTGCCGGACCGGCAGGTGGCGCCGCCAACCACGAGGCGTTTGAGTGTGCGACAGAATCCTCGCGCGTTGCCGCCCAACTAAGAAAATCATTCGGATAAAACCGAATCAGTTGCTGCGCTAGCTGCAAAAGACAAGATTAAAGATGGGTGTATACTTGCGGTTTTTGAAATCAAAAATTTTTGGTTAAGGATCTGGAAATGCCATACGACGCGACTCAACTGCAAAACTGGCAAATCTCTCAAGCGGCGGAGGAGAACATGCCGACTCCCCAGGAGTGGCAGGAAAAACTGGGGCTGGGACGAGACGAGATCATTCCCATAGGGAGGTTAGGCAAGCTTGATTTCCTGAAGATCATGGAGCGGTTGAAAGATCGTCCGGACGGGAAATACATCGAGATTACGGCTATAACGCCCACGCCTTTGGGCGAGGGTAAGAGTACGACTGCGCTAGGCCTGATTGAGGGCTTGGGAAGCGCGGCCAGAACGTTGGCGGCTGCCTGCGCCAGCCATCGGGCGGTCCTACCATGAACATCAAAGGGAGCGCGGCGGGAAGCGGCAATGCGCTGCTGATCCCCATGACGGAATTCTCCATGGGCTTGACGGGCGACTTCAACGACCTCATGAACGCCCACAATTTGGCCATGGTGGCGCTGACCGCGCGCATGCAGCATGAGCGAAACTACGACGACGCCACTCTGGAACGCCTGACTAAAATGCGCAGGCTGGATATCGACCCCACGCGAATAGAAATGGGCTGGGTAATCGACTTCTGTGCGCAGGCGCTACGTCACATCATCGTTGGCATTGGCGCCAAGCAAGATGGATACATGATGGAATCCAAGTTCGGCATCGCCGCCAGTTCCGAATTGATGGCCATCCTTTCGATCGTAAGAGACCTGGCGGACCTGAGAAAACGCCTGAGCGAAATCACGGTTGCCTACGACAAGAAAGGCAATCGAGTGACTGCGGGCGATCTGGACGTTGCCGGGGCCATGTGCGCCTGGATGCGGAACACCATCAACCCGACCTTATGCAGCACCGCCGAGTACCAGCCTTGCATGGTCCATGCCGGACCTTTTGCCAACATCGCCGTTGGCCAGTCCTCGATCATAGGCGACCGGCTCGGCCTGAAGATGTTCGACTACCATGTAACGGAAAGCGGATTCGCTGCCGATATCGGTTTTGAAAAGTTCTGGAATGTGAAATGCCGTTACAGCGGGCTCCGGCCGAACGTTTCTGTGCTGACTACCACCGTCCGCGCGCTCAAGATGCACGGCGGAGGCCCGAGGTGTATCTCTGGGCTTGTCGCTGCCCGAGGAGTACCGCAAGGAAAACGTGAAGCTCTGGAGAAGGGAACTGCTAACCTGGTGCACCATATCGGCATTATCCGCAAGTCCGGCATCGATCCCGTAGTATGCATCAACCAATTCGAGACGGACACGCGGGATGAAATTGCGATCGTCCGCAGGGCGGCCGAGCAGGCGGGGCCCGTTGCGCCCGTCCAGCATTGGGCCAAGGGCGGAGAAGGGGCCCTCGAGTTGGCGGATGCGGTAATGGACGCTTGCAACGACAAAGTGAATTTCGATATCTGTATCCCCTGGAAATGAAGTTGCGGGACCGAGTGGAAATTATCGCTAAGGAAATCTATGGCGCCGATGGAGTGGCCTGGACACCGAAGCCGAGGCCAAGTGCCGGGGTTCGAGTCGGACTCGAGATTCGACGATTATGCAACCATGATGGTAAAAACTCACCTCAGTCTGAGCCACGACCCCACGCTCAAGGGTGTGCCGAAAGGTTGGATGCTTCCGATACGGAGATGTGCTGGTGTATTCCGGAGCGAAATTTCTTGCCCGGTGGCTGGGAGTATCAGCCTGATGCCAGGAACGTCTTCGAACCCTCGTTTCCGTAAAATGGATGTGGATGTAACATCGGTAAAGTAAGTGGCCTGTTCTAAGGGAGGTGCACCCTATGTTGCTCGATAAGGCTTATCTGTTCCAGGGGACCGGCAAAGCAACCGAAGAACGTATCCGCGAAATAGCTGCCGAGGAGTCGCACTCCGCGCAAGCGTTTCTCTTTCATGCAGGCGACCCGGCCGACTACCTCTACATACTCGAGGAGGGTCGCGTCCGAATATGCGTGGGGGAGAAAGGCAACGTTGCCTATGTCATCAGCGAGCCCGGAGAAGCGATTGGATGGCCGAGCATGGTGGGGCATGAAGAATACATGTCGTCCGCCGAGTGCATTGTTCCGGTCAAAGTGACAAAGATCCACAAGAATGCATTGCTGCCGCTGCTTGAGAAAGACGCTCCCAGCGGCCTGACCTTCTTTAGACATCTTGCCATCGTCATCGGACGACGGTTAGTCAATTGTTACAAGGCCGCGGTACCCATGCACGGGGAACGAGACCCGCGTTCCTACGGATAGGAAGAATATGCAAATGAGTACGGCGGAAGACAATCGCAACCCAAACCTCTTGAGAGCGATGATCGGAAGGGTGAATTCGTGTGCACGGCGGAACTGGTGCTGGGGCGCGATCACAATATGGCGGAGGCTGAAGACTTTGTTAAAGAAGCGTCTGCAGCGCAGGACGGGATCAAGGTCATCAGCCTGACAGATCTTCCGGAGGCAATCCCGCGCTGCCGCCAGAGGCCTTTGCTTGTATGTGCTGGAACACAAGCTGACGCCCATCGCGCATCTCACCGGCAAGGACGGAAACCGCTCGTTCGTGGAGGCGCGGCTTCACGGGCTGGCGCGTCTCGGGCGTGGAGAATATCCTGGCCCTGACGGGCGACGCGCAGAAAGAGGGTTTCGGGGGCAAGTCGAAGCCCGTTTACGATCTGATTCTATGCTCGTTCTGTGGTTGTTCGTGCGCTACAGAGTGGTCTGGAGTACAACCTTGGCCCGAAAACGGTGCGCACCATGCCGTTTGATTTCTTTGCCGGCGCGGTCGTGAATCCGTTCAAGGTCCGCGAGCCGGACTTGTTGATGCAGTTTTATAAGCTCCAACTGAAGGTGGCCGCGGGCGCCCGATACATCATTACGCAGCTTGGGTACAACCTCCGCAAATTGTACGAGTTGAAGCAATACATGGTTCGGGAGGGCATTGGCCACATACCAGTGCTGGCGAATGTCTACGTCCCAACGGGCAAGATTGGCCGGATGATGCAGGCTGGCGAGATAGCGGTTGCGTGGTCACGGATGAACTCGTCAAGCGCCTGGAAGGAGAGAAGAAACCGCAAAGGTTGGAACGCGCCGCCTTGATGGTCGCCGCTGCGAAAGACCTTGGTTTTGCCGGCGCCCATATTGGCGGGTTCGGTCTTGCCCACAAAGACTTCATGACCATTATTGGGCGTGCCGCTGCGATTGGTAAGGATTGGCGCGGGCGAATGGATGAATCGTATTCCCCTATCCGAACGAATTCTACCTCTTGCGCGCACAAGGGAGACGGCCTCAGCGATGGTGCAGGCGGACTATCAAATCGCCCGTGTCAAGCCAAGGCCTTCCACGGTCAACGTTTCTCCGAGATCGTGTATCGGGACTTCATAAAAGAGGGCGCGTTGGGGCCCGACTGTTCGGTCCGCGATTGCAAGCGCAGGCCAAGCGGCCAAGAACGACTCCTGGCGCCATGGGCTGTGGTACAGCTCCTCCGGCCCGCGACCGCTTACCGGAAAGCGACGTTGGGATGCTCAGTTGGGAGATTGCGTGCAGGACCATCTCAACTATGCGGGATGCTCCATGCGCTGGTGCTACAAGGAACTGCGCAACGGCCCTTGCGGAGGTTCCAGGGTTAATGGGACATGTGAGGCTCGTCCTGACCTGCCCTGTATCTGGGACCTGGTCTACCTGGCCACGCTGGCGCGCGGGAGAAGATCCTCCAAGTTCGCCCACACGCTGGTGCCTCCGCGCACTGGTGCCTGGATCGAACGAATGCTCTGGCCAACCGGCTGGTTGGTCTGGATAATTTCTGCAAGAGGATTGACCTTGGGATCGTCAAAGAAGGACAGGGAGAGGAATCAAAGTCATGCTGATCATTGGGGAGTTGATTAACTGCACACGGAAAAAGGTCGGGGAAGCCCAGCCAACAGAGATGCGGAGTTTTTCAAGGAACTGGCTCGCAAGCAAGCCAGGCGGGAGCATCCATGCTGGATGTGAACGGAGGTCTGGCTGGCCAGGAAATCGAGCTTCTGAGTTGGCTGGTGGATCTGGTCCAGGAAGTCGTGGATATTCCTCTTTGTCTTGACAGTGCCGACCCGCAGGCCTTGATGAAGGCGCTGCCTCGCTGCAAGCAGAGGCCGATGGTCAACTCGATTAGCGACGAGCCGGCGCGTTGGGCCATGCTTCCGGTACTCAAAGAGCACCGGCCCAAAGTGATTGCCCTCTGCCTGTCGGAATCTGGAATGCCGACTGGAGTTGAGGATCGAGTGGCCACGGCCAGCCGGCTGGTCGATCGCCTCACAGCGGAAGGGTTTGCTCTGGACGACATCTACGTTGACGGTTGTGTTATGCCCGTCTCTACCAGCCCGGAACAAGGCATCAAGCTGCTGGCGAACCGTCAGTCAGATAGTGACGCGATATCCGGGGAACACGTCAGCGCCGGGGTGAGCAATGTCTCCTTTGGTCTTCCCATTCGCAAATTGTTGAACGAGACGTTCCTCCTGTTACTGGCGGCGCACGGCCTCGATGCCGCCATTGTCGACCCATGTGACCAGCAATTGATGATGGCCATTATGGCCGCGGAGGTGCTACTCGGTCGCGACAAAAACTGCAGGAAGTACCTGGCAGCGTTTCGCGAGGGGAAGCTGGCTCAACCGTCCTAAGGAACCTCTGATTAAGTCGGTTTAGGAATAGCTTTGAAGGGGCATGGCTTTAGCCATGCCGTTAAAAACCCGCTATAGAAGCGGCTTTAGCCGCTGAGGGCCGCGCTTTCATCGCAGCTCATCTCGTCGGCGAAGACTTAATCGGAGTCCCCTTCGCGCCGGAATTGCCGCCAGTCCCAGAACTTCCGCCCTTCGAAACGCCTTCGCTGCCACCCTCGGCGCAGCCCATCGGATAGGGCCTCGGGCGGCTCCAATGAGTGGGTCGATGTCAAGGGCAAGGTTGAGTGATTACCCGCTTGAGGCAGAACGCGGCGATGGAAGCCTACAACGTGAGGATGGGGTATAGTCGATCCATGTCGCTCAAAGAATGGTTAAACGAAAGCCCAGGCGCAAAACTGGATGAAGCCGAGGCTGCGCGGCGTGCAGAGGCTGAGGCGCAAATTGGGGTGCTGCAGGATTTGAGGAAACCTTTTGACCCGCGCAGCGAAGTGTCAGCAGATGCCGAGCACATCGCCGGAAGGATTATCAAGCATCTATGGATCATCTTCGTGCTGTTGCCGGTGGTGCTGGGCATCCTGTTTGTGATATTGAAAAGTAGTTAGCAACCCTCGGGTTGAGCGCTGGCTCTGAACAGCACCGTTGAGCCGTGCTCTACCCAAAAGCGATTCGTGAAACCAGTACTACTCCCGCGCCCGGTTCTTAATCCAGATCGGCGACCCCATAAATCCAAACGCCTCCCGAATCTGGTTTTCCAGAAATCGCTGATAGGAAAAGTGCAGCTTCACGGCCCGGTCGGTGAAGAGCACAAACATCGGCGGAGCCACTCCCGCTTGCGTCATGTAATAGATCTTCACCCGCTTGCTCACGGGAACCGAGGCGCGGTCGAAGTCCACCGTCTTCAGGAAGCGGTTCATCTCTCCGGTGGAGACGCGCTTGCGCCGCTCGGCGGCCACCTTTTCGATCAGCGGCAGAATTTTTTCCGTCCCCTTGCCGGTGTGCGCGGAAATGAATAGCACCGGAGCGTAGCTCAAAAATTTCAGTCCATAGCGCAACCGCTCTTCATAGACCGCGCGGTCCTGCGGACGCTTCGGCATCTTGAATGCGCGCCGTCTTAGACTGGCTGACCGCCCGCTTCTCGCCGCTGGCCACCAGGTCCCATTTATTGACCACAATAATCACCGAGCGTC
>CAVYVX010000020.1:0-34190 GCA_963772155.1 uncultured Acidobacteriaceae bacterium
GTGGAAGAGTTCGTCGGTGGCGGCTATGGCAATTATGGCTTTCAGGGCCGGAGGATTTCGCATCGCCATTTGCATGGAGTTGAATCCGCCCCAGGAAATGCCGAACATGCCGACGTTGCCATTCGACCAGGGTTGACGAGCGAGCCAGGCAATTACTTCCAGCCCGTCTTCCTGCTCCTGTTGGGAATACTCCCGATCGGGTGGATGCCCCTCACTCGTGCCAGTCCCTCTGATGTCGACGCGCACACTGATATAACCGCGCCGGGCAAAGTACGAATGTTTAGGGTAGTCTTCCGCGACCGTGTCGTCGTCTTTGCGGTAGGGCAGATACTCCAGCAAGGCGGGGAACTTCTCGCCCTTCCCGGCGCCCGTCGGCATATACAAACTTGCCGCCAGCCGCACGCCGTCCTTCATGGGGATCCACGCATGTTCAATGCGCACGCCGTAAATGGCGGGTGAGGGAGCCTCGGTTGCGGCCGCGGGTCGCGGCGCCAGCCCGGCCAAGAGAAGAATAGCAGCGACTTCCACCCGCTTAACCCAATTACACCATGCGTGCCTCGTCATTTGCTTTCTCAGCCTCCGCACTTAGGGACTGCTATTTGTGAACTTCGAAGAAATCACGTTTAACTGGCGGCTTGCGCTTCGGCGCGAAGCACGATGCGGCGGATGGCCTCCGCTGTCGCTGGACTCAGCGGCTCGCAATGATGGCTGGCCAGGATTTGCGACACCTGTTCAGCCGCGCGTTCGACCAAAGTGGTGCCACCCTTGGCCAACCACCCATCATAGTTGTCGCGGTCGAATATGACCGGATACCAACGCTCGCGCATGTGGCGGCGGGTGTGCGGCAGCTTGAGGAACTGGCCATCCGGGCCGACCTGATCTATAAGGTCGAGGGCCAGGGTTTCGGCACTAACTTCTACCGGCTGGCAGGCGTGGCGGATCCACCCCGCCACCTCGTTACAAATGGCCAACTGGGCCAGGGAACCACTTAGTCCCGACTCCAGATAGCCGCAGTCATGCATGATATGGCCGCCGCACAACGCAGCAACCAACATATCCAGAGCAGCTTCAATGCCAGCCTGCTGGTCAACTACTTTCGATTCGCTTGCTCCACCCAGTGTGAACATCGGCAGGTTGTAGAAGTGGGCTAGGGACTGGGCCATTCCTCGGGGGTCGGGCCCGCAATAAGGATCGACCATGGTGCGCATGTCCAGGGCATCGCCACCGAAGCCAGGAATAATGATAGGCGCACCCTCACGTTTCAACTGCGAAATAACCAATCCGACCAGCACGCCTGCATTCGACAGTGCCAGGCATCCAGCCATGGTTACTGGACCCGTGGTCCCGCCGGAAGCGACAGGGATGTACAACGCGGGCAGCCCCTTACCAGCGAGAAACAGCAGTTTCTCCAGGGCATCTATATTGTGCAGCAATCCAGTGGTCACGTTGATGTAGCAGGTGAGGAAAGGTTTCTCTCGCAAAGCATCCGCCCCGCCGGCCACAGCTTCGGCCATGGCGACGGCATCAATTAAGCCCGAGGTTTCGTACGTTACACATACGAGGGGCTTGATGGTGTTATGCAGCATTACCTCGAACTGGTAGCGATCGGCAATGTCCTGGCGCACGTCGGCAGGCAAGAACATCGACATCGCAAAACTAATGTCTGTTAGGGCATCGCACACGCGGGCCGCTTCAGCGACATCCTGGAGCACGGGACTCCGGCGCTCACCGGTGCGATGATCGATGATATTCAGGCAGTCGGAGCCGGGGCCGAAGAAAGTGTTAGTGCCTTCCAGCGGCATCGCGGGACGACCAGGCGATCGTACAAGGTGACGCTCTTCGGTACGGTGGAAAGGGCGTGTTCCACCAGGTGTGCCGGAAAGCGTACCAGGTTTCCATCGGAGATTTTTGCGCCCGCCTTACGCACCAAGGCCAGGGCCTCCTCATTGAACAGACGAGCGCCCGTGCGCTCCAGGATTTCCAAACCAGCATCATGCACTTGCTGGCACTGCTCTCGCGTCAAGCGCGACCAAACTGAGTTCATAGTGACCGCCAGTCTTAAAACGATATCGCTGCCAACCAATTATGTTAATCCCTGGAACAGGCTTTGCGTAAACGCTGCGCACGGCCAGTCGGACTAGCGCAAACCGGCCGGAACCATATAGAACTGGTTTCATGAATAGGTTTTGGGTAGGGCACGGCTTCAGCCGTGCCGATTAGAGCCTTTAGTAATGCGGGCTTTAGCCCCTGAGGGCCTGGCTCCCCGTCCCTAAAAAGCATTTATGAAACCAGTTCTAAGTCTTGGCCTTGTGGGTTGCGGCTGGCAGTCGATTCGGAACTATGCGAATACTTCTGCCGGACCGGCAGGTGGCGCCGCCAACCACGAGGCGTTTGAGTGTGCGACAGAATCCTCGCGCGTTGCCGCCCAACTAAGAAAATCATTCGGATAAAACCGAATCAGTTGCTGCGCTAGCTGCAAAAGACAAGATTAAAGATGGGTGTATACTTGCGGTTTTTGAAATCAAAAATTTTTGGTTAAGGATCTGGAAATGCCATACGACGCGACTCAACTGCAAAACTGGCAAATCTCTCAAGCGGCGGAGGAGAACATGCCGACTCCCCAGGAGTGGCAGGAAAAACTGGGGCTGGGACGAGACGAGATCATTCCCATAGGGAGGTTAGGCAAGCTTGATTTCCTGAAGATCATGGAGCGGTTGAAAGATCGTCCGGACGGGAAATACATCGAGATTACGGCTATAACGCCCACGCCTTTGGGCGAGGGTAAGAGTACGACTGCGCTAGGCCTGATTGAGGGCTTGGGGAAGCGCGGCCAGAACGTTGGCGGCTGCCTGCGCCAGCCATCGGGCGGTCCTACCATGAACATCAAAGGGAGCGCGGCGGGAAGCGGCAATGCGCTGCTGATCCCCATGACGGAATTCTCCATGGGCTTGACGGGCGACTTCAACGACCTCATGAACGCCCACAATTTGGCCATGGTGGCGCTGACCGCGCGCATGCAGCATGAGCGAAACTACGACGACGCCACTCTGGAACGCCTGACTAAAATGCGCAGGCTGGATATCGACCCCACGCGAATAGAAATGGGCTGGGTAATCGACTTCTGTGCGCAGGCGCTACGTCACATCATCGTTGGCATTGGCGCCAAGCAAGATGGATACATGATGGAATCCAAGTTCGGCATCGCCGCCAGTTCCGAATTGATGGCCATCCTTTCGATCGTAAGAGACCTGGCGGACCTGAGAAAACGCCTGAGCGAAATCACGGTTGCCTACGACAAGAAAGGCAATCGAGTGACTGCGGGCGATCTGGACGTTGCCGGGGCCATGTGCGCCTGGATGCGGAACACCATCAACCCGACCTTATGCAGCACCGCCGAGTACCAGCCTTGCATGGTCCATGCCGGACCTTTTGCCAACATCGCCGTTGGCCAGTCCTCGATCATAGGCGACCGGCTCGGCCTGAAGATGTTCGACTACCATGTAACGGAAAGCGGATTCGCTGCCGATATCGGTTTTGAAAAGTTCTGGAATGTGAAATGCCGTTACAGCGGGCTCCGGCCGAACGTTTCTGTGCTGACTACCACCGTCCGCGCGCTCAAGATGCACGGCGGAGGCCCGGGTGTATCTCTGGGCTTGTCGCTGCCCGAGGAGTACCGCAAAGAAAATGTGAAGCTCGTGGAGCAGGGAACTGCTAACCTGGTGCACCATATCGGCATCATCCGCAAGTCCGGCATTGATCCCGTGGTGTGCATCAACCAATTCGAGACGGACACGCGGGGTGAAATCGCGATCGTGCGCAAGGCGGCCGAGCAGGCTGGGGCCCGTTGCGCCCTCGCCCAGCATTGGGCCAAGGGCGGAGAAGGGGCCCTCGAGTTGGCCGACGCCGTAATGGACGCTTGCAAGGACAAAGTGAATTTCAAATATCTGTATCCGCTGGAAATGAAGTTGCGGGACCGCGTGGAAATCATCGCCAAGGAAGTCTATGGCGCCGATGGAGTGGCCTGGACTCCGGAAGCCGAGGCCAAGTGCCGGGCGTTCGAGTCGGACTCGAAATTCGACGATTACGCAACTATGATGGTAAAGACCCACCTCAGCCTGAGCCACGACCCCACGCTGAAGGGTGTGCCGAAGGGCTGGGTGCTTCCGGTAGGAGATGTGCTGGTGTATTCCGGAGCGAAGTTTCTCTGCCCGGTGGCTGGGACGATCAGCTTGATGCCAGGAACGTCTTCGAACCCGCGTTTCCGCAAAATTGATGTCGACGTCAAGAGCGGTAAAGTAAGCGGCCTGTTCTGAGGGAGGTGCACCCTATGTTGCTCGATAAGGCTTATCTGTTCCAGGGGATCGGCAAAGCAACCGAGGAACGTATCCGCGAAATAGCTGCCGAGGAGTCGCACTCCGCGCAAGCGTTTCTCTTTCATGCAGGCGACCCGGCCGACTACCTCTACATACTCGAGGAGGGTCGCGTCCGAATATGCGTGGGGGAGAAAGGCAACGTTGCCTATGTCATCAGCGAGCCCGGAGAAGCGATTGGATGGCCGAGCATGGTGGGGCATGAAGAATACATGTCGTCCGCCGAGTGCATTGTTCCGGTCAAAGTGACAAAGATCCACAAGAATGCATTGCTGCCGCTGCTTGAGAAAGACGCTCCCAGCGGCCTGACCTTCTTTAGACATCTTGCCATCGTCATCGGACGACGGTTAGTCAATTGTTACAAGGCCGCGGTACCCATGCACGGGGAACAGACCCGCGTTCCTACGGATAGGAAGACTATGGAAATGAGCACGGCGGAAGACAATCGCAACCCGAACTTCTTGAGAGCGATGTTCGCGAAGGGTGAATTCGTGTGCACGGCGGAACTGGTGCTGGGGCGCGATCACAATATGGCGGAGGCTGAAGACTTTGTTAAAGAAGCGTCCGCAGCGCAGGACGGGATCAAGGTCATCAGCCTGACAGATCTTCCTGGAGGCAATCCCGCGCTGCCGCCAGAGGCCTTTGCATTGTATGTGCTGGAACACAAGCTGACGCCCATCTCGCATCTTACGGGCAAGGACGGAAACCGCTCGTTTCTTGAGGCGCGGCTTCACGGGCTGGCGCGTTCGGGCGTGGAGAATATCCTGGCCCTGACCGGCGACGCGCAAAAAGAGGGTTTCGGGGGCAAGTCGAAGCCCGTTTACGATCTCGATTCTGTGCTGATTCTGTGGTTGCTTCGTGCGCTAAAAAGTGGTCTTGAGTACAACCTGGGCCCGAAAACTGTGCGTACTGGGCCGTTTGATTTTTTTGTCGGCGCGGTCGTGAATCCGTTCAAGGTCCGCGAGCCGGACTTGTTGATGCAGTTGTATAAGCTGCAACTGAAGGTGGCCGCGGGCGCCCAATACATCATTACGCAGCTTGGGTACAACCTCCGCAAGCTGTGCGAATTGAAGCAATACATGGCTCGGGAGGGCATGGGCCACATACCAGTGCTGGCGAATGTCTACGTCCCAACCGGCAAGATTGGCCGCATGATGCAGGCTGGCGAGATAGCGGGTTGCGTGGTCTCGGATGAACTCGTCAAGCGCCTGGAAGGCGAGAAGAAACCGCAAAGGTTGGAACGCGCCGCCTTGATGGTCGCCGCCGCGAAAGATCTTGGGTTTGCCGGCGCCCATATTGGCGGCTTCGGCCTGGTCCACAAAGATTTCATGACCATTATTGAGCGTGCCGCTGTGATTGGTAAGGATTGGCGCGGGCGAATGGATGAACTCGTCTTCCCCTATCCGAACGAATTCTACCTCTTGCGCGCACAAGCGGACGGCCTCAGCGATGGTGCAGGCGAATATCAAAGCGGCCGTGCCAAGCCGAGGCCTTCCACGGTACAACGTTTCTCCGAGTTCGTGTATCGGCACTTCATAAAAGAGGGCGCGCTTGGGGCCCGAATGTTCGGTTCGCGATTGCAAGCGCAAGCACAAGCGGCCAAGGACGGCTCCTGGCGCCATGGTCTGTGGTACAACCTGCTTCGGCCCGCCACCGCTTACCGGAAAGCGACGTTGGGATGCCTCAGTTGCGGAGATTGCGTGCAGGATTATCTCAACTACGCGGGATGCTCCATGCGCTGGTGCTATAAGGAACTGCGCAACGGCCCTTGCGGAGGCTCCAGGGTCAATGGGACATGTGAGGCTCGTCCCGAGCTGCCCTGTATCTGGGACCTGGTCTACCTGGCCACGCTGGGCGCGGGAGAAGATCCTTCCAAGTTCGCCCACACGCTCGTGCCTCCGCGCGACTGGTGCCTGGATCGCACCAATGCTCTGGCCAATCGGATGGTTGGTCTGGATAATTTTTGCAAGAGGATTGACCTTGGGATCGTCAAACAAGGACAGGGAGAGGAATCAAAGTCATGCTGATCATTGGGGAGTTGATTAACTGCACACGGAAAAAGGTCGGTGAAGCCGCAGCCAACAGAGATGCGGAGTTTTTCAAGGAACTGGCGCGCAAGCAAGCCGCGGCTGGGGCCTCCATGCTGGATGTGAACGGCGGTCTGCCCGGCCAGGAAGTTGAGCTGCTGAGTTGGCTGGTGGATCTCGTGCAAGAAGTCGTGGATATCCCTCTTTGTCTTGACAGTGCCGACCCGCAGGCCTTGATGAAGGCGCTGCCGCGCTGCAAGCAGAGGCCGCTCGTCAACTCGATCAGCGATGAGCCGGCGCGTTGGGCCATGCTTCCGGTGCTCAAAGAGCACCGGCCCAAAGTGATTGCCCTCTGCCTGTCGGAATCGGGAATGCCGGTTGGAGTTGATGATCGAGTGGCCACGGCCAGCCGGCTCGTCGATCGTCTTACAGCGGAAGGGTTTTCTTTGGACGACATTTACGTTGACGGTTGCGTTATGCCCGTCGCTACCAGCCCGGAACAAGGTGTCAAGCTGCTGGGAACCGTTAGTCAGGTAGTGGCGCGATATCCGGGGATCCACTGTAGCGCTGGGGTGAGCAATGTCTCCTTTGGTCTTCCCGTTCGCAAGTTGTTGAACCAGACGTTCCTCCTGTTACTGGCGGCGCACGGGCTGGATGCCGCCATTGTCGACCCATGCGACCAGCAACTGATGATGTCCATTATGGCCGCGGAGGTGTTACTGGGTCGCGACCAACACTGTAGGAAATACCTGGCAGCGTTCCGCGAGGGGAAGCTGGCTTAACCGTCCTAAGGAACCTCTGATTAAGTCGGTTTAGGAATAGCTTTGAAGGGGCATGGCTTTAGCCATGCCGTCAAAACCCGCTATAGAAGCGGCTTTAGCCGCTGAGGGCCGCGCTTTCATCGCAGCTCATCTCGTCGGCGAAGACTTAATCGGAGTCCCCTTCGCGCCGGAATTGCCGCCAGTCCCAGAACTTCCGCCCTTCGAAACGCCTTCGCTGCCACCCTCGGCGCAGCCCATCGGATAGGGCCTCGGGCGGCTCCTATGAGGCGGTGGGTCGATGTCAAGGGCAAGGTTGAGTGATTACCCGCTTGAGGCAGAACGCGGCGATGGAAGCCTACAACGTGAGGATGGGGTATAGTCGATCCATGTCGCTCAAAGAATGGTTAAACGAAAGCCCAGGCGCAAAACTGGATGAAGCCGAGGCTGCGCGGCGTGCAGAGGCTGAGGCGCAAATTGGGGTGCTGTAGGATTTGAGGAAACCTTTTGACCCGCGCAGCGAAGTGTCAGCAGATGCCGAGCACATCGCCGGAAGGATTATCAAGCATCTATGGATCATCTTCGTGCTGTTGCCGGTGGTGCTGGGCATCCTGTTTGTGATATTGAAAAGTAGTTAGCAACCCTCGGGTTGAGCGCTGGCTCTGAACAGCACCGTTGAGCCGTGCTCTACCCAAAAGCGATTCGTGAAACCAGTACTAATCCCTCGCCCGGTTCTTGATCCAGATTGGCGATCCCATAAATCCGAACGCAGCCCGAATCTGGTTTTCCAGAAATCGCTGATAGGAAAAGTGCAGCTTCACGGCGCGGTCGGTGAAGAGGACGAAGGTCGGCGGCGCCACTCCTGCCTGCGTCATGTAATAAATTCGCACGCGCTTGCTTACGGGAACGGAGGCGCGGTCGAAGTCAACCGTTTTCAGGAAACGGTTCATCTCGCCGGTCGTGATGCGCTTGCGGCGCTCGGCGGCCACCTTCTCGATCAGCGGCAGAATTTTTTCCGTTCCCTTGCCGGTGTGCGCGGAGATAAACAGCACCGGCGCATACGCCAAAAATTTAAGCCCGTAGCGCAGGCGTTCTTCATAGAGAACGCGGTCTTCGGGGCGCTTGGCGTCCTGTATGCGGGCCGTCTTCGATTGGCTGACGGCGCGCTTCTCGCCGCTCGCCACCAGGTCCCATTTGTTGACCACAATAATCACCGAGCGTCCGCTTTCGTGCGCGTAGCCGGCGATGTTCGCGTCGAGACCGCTGGCGCCTTCGGTGGCATCGACCATGAAGAGCACGATGTCGGCGTCCTCGATATTTTTGCGCGCCATCACCACCGAAAGCTTTTCGGCCATCAGATGCGTCTTGCCTTTGCGGCGAATGCCCGCCGTATCGACGAATCGAATCTTGCGCCCTTTGTACTGCATGACTTCGTCGATGGAATCGCGCGTGGTTCCAGCCACGGGCGAAACGATGGCACGCTCTTTTCCCGTGAGCTGATTGAGCAGCGTGGACTTGCCGACATTCGGATGACCGATAATCGCCACCCTGATTTCATGCGGCTCTTCGGGCGTTGGCGCGTTTTCCTCCGTTCTCTCCCCGATAACCTCAGCGTCCTCTGCGTTTGCTCTTTGGTACTGCTGGCAGCACCAGAAAGTATCGCGTCCAGCAGATCGTCGATTCCGCGTCCGTGCTCGGACGAAACGGGAAACACATTCCGCATTCCCAGCGAATGAAATTCGCCGAGTAGCGAATCCTGCTTGTCGGAATCCATCTTGTTGACGGCGAGAAAGAGCGGCTTGCCGGTGCGCATCAGCAGCCGCGCCAACTCGCGATCGGGCCCGGCGATTTCAGTGCGCGCATCGACGACCATGACGATGGCCGCCGCTTCCTCAAACGCAACTTTGGCTTGACGAAAAATCTCCGCCGGGATGAACGCCTTGTCTTCGGGAACGATGCCGCCCGTATCCACCACGCGAAAGTCGTACCCGCGCCATTCGGCCTCGCCATAGAGGCGGTCGCGCGTGATGCCGGACTCGTCGCCGACAATGGCGCGCCGCGATCCGGTCAGCCGGTTGAAGAGCGTGGATTTCCCGACGTTCGGCCGTCCCACGATGGCGACGAGCGGAGTGGACGAACTTGCGGGAAGATGCTCGTTTCGTCATTAGACGCGCCTTTTCTTTCCCAGAGTTCGTCCCGCTTCGGTGAATCCTACTGGCAACTGGCTACTGGCAACTGGGAACTGTTTATTATAGAGACTCCGTGCCTTCCTCATCCCATCCCGTCTCTCCGGCTGCGGGGTTCTCGCTCTACCAGTTCTTCGCGCCGGGAGGCTTGCTCTCGAAAACGCACCCCGCCTACGAGTTTCGCCGCGGCCAGTTACAGATGGCGCAGGCGGTGGAAGCGGCGCTCGAAGAAAAGCGCCACCTGATTGTCGAGGCTGGCACGGGCACCGGCAAAACGCTGGCATATCTGTTGCCGGTGATCCGCTCTGGCAAACGAGTCATCATCTCAACCGGCACGAAGAATTTGCAGGAGCAGATCTTTTTCAAGGATGTTCCCGCGCTGGAGCGGGCGCTGTTCGGCGATAAAAGCGTTCCCGACGGAGAGCGAAAGCTCAGCGTCTGCTACATGAAGGGGCGCAACAATTATTTGTGCCGCAAGAAACTCTACGACCTCACTAGGCAGCCGGTGCTCAACGGATTGGAAGAGATCGAGCACTATCGCGCCATCGCCGCATGGGAGAAAACCACGCCGGTCGGCGACCGCGCCGAACTCGCGGAGTTGCCCGAGGCGAGCGCGGTTTGGCACAAGCTTGACGCGCGGGTCGAAGCTTGCGCGGGGCAGAAGTGCAGCGAGTTCGAGCGCTGCTTCATTACCGAAATGCGGCGGCGCGCGGCCCAGAGCGACATAATAATCGTCAATCATCATCTGTTTTTCGCCGACCTTTCCATCAAGCTGCAAGCCGAAGACGCGCCCGACGCCGGCGTGCTTCCCGAGTGCGGCGCGGTGGTCTTCGACGAAGCGCACGAACTGGAAGACATTGCCGGCAACTACTTTGGAATTTCGGTGAGCAATGTTCGGATGGACGAACTGGCGCGCGATGCCGAGCAGGTGCTGCAACGCGAGCGCCTCTACACTCCGCAAATGTCGGGAGCGATTAAGTCTCTGCGCGAGCGTTCGCAGCTATTTTTTTCGCTGCTGCCCGCCAGCGAAGGCCGGATTGCCTTCGACTCGCGCCGCGAATTTCTCGAGGAAAACGGCGAGGAATTTCTCGCCCTCAATCAATCGCTGCGCCGTCTGGGCGCGGAACTGCAGCAACTTCCGCAGAAGCCGGAGGAAGTTTTCACGCTGGTGCGCCGGGCGCGGGAATTGCAGGTGCAGCTTTGCTTCGTGATGGAAAGCGAAGATCCGAACACAGTCTTCTGGATCGAGCGGCGCGGATTCCGTGGAGCGCCGGGCGCTCACACCCGGCAAGCTTTGAAAGGGCGTGGCTTCAGCCACGCCGGAAACGCCTCTATTGAGAGTGGGGCTTCAGCCCCTGAGGGAAGGCGTTCCGGGCGGGCGAATGTTCTTCTGCAAGCGACTCCAATTGAAGTCGGGCAGATTTTGCGCGAGTGCCTGTGGTCGAAGCTGGAAACTTCGGTGCTGACCTCGGCAACGCTGGCGGTTGACGCGGGTTTCGACTACATACGGCGGCGGCTTGGGCTGGACCACGCCCGCGAAGCGATTGTCGCCTCGCACTTCGATTATGAAAGCCAGACGGTCCTTTATATACCGCCCGATCTGCCCGATCCGCGCACGCCGGAGTTTGCCGCCGAGGCTGCGGAGCTGGTGCGGCGTCTGCTCCAGATTACGCGCGGGCGCGCCTTCGTGCTCTTCACCAGCTACAAGCAGATGAACGAAATCCACGAGCGTCTGCTGGGGCAATTGGAATTTCCCATGCTCAAGCAGTGCGACGCCCCGAAATCGGCACTGCTGGAGCGGTTCCGCCTCACGCCGCACGCCGTGCTGTTCGGAACATCTTCGTTTTGGCATGGCGTGGACGTGCAAGGCGAACAGTTGAGCTGCGTAATTATCGATCGCTTGCCCTTTGCCGTGCCCAGCGATCCGGTGGTGGCGGCGCGGGTGAAGGCCATCGACGCCGGCGGCGGCAACGCCTTCTTCGAATACCAGGTGCCGAGCGCGGTCATTACTCTGAAGCAGGGGTTTGGCAGATTGATTCGATCGCTGCACGATCGCGGGCTGCTGGCGCTGCTCGACAACCGCATTTTGAAGAAGCGGTACGGGCGCATGTTTATCGAGAGCTTGCCGCCATACACTAAAACAACAGACTTGAGAAAAATAGAAGAATTTTTCGGGGCGGACCTTGGATGAGAGATGCTGCTTGATGGAGCGCCGGGCGTCCCCGCCCGGCAGGACGGGCGAGTCGCCCGTCCCCACACGGCGAAGCAAAATTATTCCGCTGCTGCCGCTTCTTTGTCGACAACGACCTTCAAGTGCGTGGTCACGTCCTTGTGCAACTTAATAGGGACAATGAACTCACCGATGCTCTTGAGCGGCTCGTGCAACTGGATTTTGCGCTTATCGATATTGAAGCTCTTCTTCTCCAGCGCTTCGGCTATATCTCCAGCCGTGACCGATCCGAACAACTGATCGGTTTCGCTCGACTTGCGCAGAAACTTCACTTCCAGGCCGTCAAACTGTTTGGCCAGCGCTTCGGCTTCCGTCTTTTCAGTGGCGGAGCGGCGCACGGCGGCGGCTTTCATCTGCTCGATCACAGCCTTGTTGGCGGCGGTGGCTTCAATCGCCAGCTTCTTGGGCAACAGAAAATTCCGCCCGTACCCCTCGGCGACTTTTATCACCTCGCCGCGGTTGCCCAGCTTGGCCACGTCTTCTTTCAGAATGACTTCCATGATAGCTCCTAGCTTCTAGCTGTTAGCTTCTAGCCAACCAAGACTTCCGCCTCTTTTTGTTAGAGGCTAGAAGCTAGGAGCTAAAAGCTGCTTCTCTACTGCGCGCGTCCGGCAAACGGCAGCAGGGCGATGTTGCGCGCCTGCTTGATGGCCCGCGACAAACGGCGCTGGTGCGGCGTGCAGACGCCGGTCAGGCGCCGCGGAGTGATCTTGCCGTTTTCCGACACGAACTGCGCCAGCAGACGCACGTCCTTGTAATTTACCGCTTCGATCTTCTCGACGCAGAACTTGCAAACCTTTTTGCGCCGGAAAAATTTACGCCCGCCTTCGCGAGGACCGCCGGGGCCTCCGCCGGCTCGCGGACCGCGTGGCCCGCTGCGCTCGGGGCGCTCGCCGCCCGTGCGCTCCGGACGGCTTTCGCCGCCTGACGGTGCGGCTGGTTCTTTTGTTTCTTCTGCCATAGTGCTCCTGCTTTCTAAGAATTCGGTCGTGTGGTGGCGGGGCTTTGCCCCGCTCCTGTCGGCGATCGCGGCACTGCCAAAGCCGTGTCCTTCTTAATACCTAATCTCCAACTAAACTGTCACCGTAGCCGGCGGTTCCGTCACCGTTTCTGGCCCCGCCGGTGTGGGTGGTGTCGCCGGAGCGGCCGGAGCGGGCGCGAGGCGGCCGGTTGCGCGCTGACTTTCTTTTTCGCGTCGCGCAGTTTCTTGACCTTGTCGAGCCGCTTCAGTTCTTCGTCCGTGCGCACGGTGAGGAACTTGATCACCGGCTCAGTCACCCTCAGGCGGCGTTCGACTTCGTGCACGGTGGCGCCGGCGGCCTCAATCATCATCAGCACAAAGATGCCATCGTTGAACTTGCCCACCTTGTACGCCAGACGGCGCTTGCCCCAGATCTCGCTCTTCGCCGTTCCGCCCGCCGCGGTCACCGAAGACTCAAGCGTGGAAATCAGCTTGTTCAGGTCCTCATCCACCATGTCGGGCCGGACGATGAACATCAATTCATAGTTGCGATTCATTCGTTATCTCCAAAATCAGTGGGCAGTGGTCAGTGACCAGTTACCCAAAATTCTTACAATCCCGGTGCGAATTCGCTGGCCACTGACCACCGATCACTGGCCACTATCTTCGCTCTTGCGATTGAAACGGTTCATCGCCGCCGCCGGGCCTTCTCTTAAAATCACCTCGACCGCCTGCGCCGCCGCGTCGAGCGCTTCGTCCACAATTTTGTCCTGCGCCTTGCGGAACGGCGTCAGCACGTATTGCACGCTGTCCGCGACTTTGCCGCCGGGCGCAATTCCCAGCCGCACCCGCAAAAACTCATCCGTGCCCAGGGCGCCGAGGATGGATTCCATCCCGTTGTGTCCCGCCGAGCCGCCTCGCTGCCGGATGCGAATCGTGCCCAGCGGCAAGTCGAGCTCGTCGTAAACCACAATCAGGTCGCGCTCCACATCAACCCGATGTTCCTCGACCAGTTCCCGCACCGAAAGCCCACTCAGGTTCATGTAGGTTTCCGGTTTCGCCAGCATCGCCGGCTCCCCGGAGATGGTTGCCCGCGCCGTCAGCGCGCGGCATTGGCGGTTCCTGATGTTGATCCCATGGTCGTTGGCGATCCGATCGATCGTCAAAAACCCGAGATTGTGCGGCGTGAACTGGTACTCGATCCCGGGATTGCCTAGACCGACGATCAGTTTCACGCGGATTCGCTTTTCGCCTTTCGCCGCTGGCCTCTAGCTCGTAGCTCAAGAGCTCGCAGCTCGTAGCTATTTCTTCTCTTTCTTCTCGGCCTTCTCCGCCTTCTCAGGCTTGGCTTTGGCCTTGGCATCGCCCTTGGCCTCGCCCTCGGCCTCGGCTTCACCCTCGGTCTCCTGCTTACCCTTCTTAATGACTTCGGGTTCAGCCGGAGCCGCTTCCGCTTCCGCCACCACTTCCGGAGCCGCCACCACTTCCTCTTTCACCGAGGTAATGTGCGCGATCATCTGGTTCTCATCGGTCAGGAACTTCAGCTTTTCGTTGTGCGGCAGGTCTTTCACGCGCACTTCGACGCCGAAGACCAGGTGGCTGACGTCCACTTCGATGTTTTTCGGAATGTCCACCGGAAGGCACTCAATCTCGATCTCGCGCAGCAAGTGTTCGAGGATGCCGCCCTCGGTCTTCACGCCCTCGGCCTCGCCTTTGAGCACGATGGGGACCGTCACCGTCAGCTTCTGGTCCATGGCGATGCGCTGCAAGTCGACATGAAGCAGCGTCCCCTTGATGGGTTCGAACTGCCAGTCCACGATCATGGCCCGCACCCGATCGCTGTCGAGCGCCAGGTCGAAAATCGTGTTGTGGCCGCTCTCCGAGCGCAGAATGCGCAGCACCTGCCGCGGATCGACCGCGACCGCAGCCGCGTCCTGGCCCGCGCCGTAAACCACGGCGGGGATCTTTCCGCCGGCGCGCACCCGCCGGGCGGCGTTCTTGTTGCCTGGTTCGCGCTTCTGCGCTTCCAGAATGCCGATGTCCGTTGCCGTCGCCATAATTCCGTTTCCGTCCTTCGTAAATTCGTCGTTGGTCGTTAGTCGTTGGTCGTTGGCAAAATCTTCTCGTGCTAGTGAATCGCGAACGACTAACGACCATCGACGAACGACCGTTCTATATAAACAGTCTGCTCACCGAGGTCTCTTCGTGAATGGACTGGATCGCCCGTCCAATCAGCCCCGCGATGGAAAGCACCTTGATCTTGGAGGCGTGCCGGGCCGCTTCGCTCAGCGGGATGGTGTTGGTCACGACCACCTCGGCGATCGGAGAGTCCACCAGATTTTGCACCGCTGCGCCCGAAAGTACCGGGTGCGAGCAGCAGGCATAGACGATGCGCGCGCCGTTCTCAACCAGGGCCTGCGCCACCTTTACCAGCGTTCCCGCCGTGTCGATGAGGTCGTCGATGATGAGACACGTCCGGCCCTTGACGTCGCCAATCACATGCATCACTTCCGCCACGTTCACGTCCACGCGCCGTTTGTCCACGATGGCCAACGCCGCATCCACCTTCTTGGCGAAAAAGCGGGCGCGTTCCACGCCACCCGCGTCCGGCGAAATCACCGTCAGATCGGGGAGATTCAGTTTCCTGAAGTAATCCACCAGCACCGGCGAAGCGAACAGGTGGTCCACCGGAATATTGAAAAATCCCTGCAACTGCGGCGCGTGCAAGTCCACCACCAGCGCGCGGTCCGCGCCCGCCGTGGTCAGCAGGTCGGCCACCAGCTTCGATGAAATCGGCACCCGCGGCTTGTCTTTGCGGTCCTGGCGCGCGTAACCGTAATAGGGAATCACCGCCGTGATGCGCCGCGCCGAGGCCCGCTTGAGCGCGTCGATCATCAACAACAGTTCCATCAGGTTCATGTCCACCGGATGACAGGTGGGCTGCATTGCGAATACGTCGGCCCCGCGCACGTTTTCCTGGATCTGCACATACGCTTCGCCGTCTTTGAAGCGCGTGACCAGCGCCTGTCCGCGCGTCAGGCCAAGAAAGCCGCAGACCTCGTCGCAGAGCGCCTCGTTGGCCGTCCCACAGAAAATCTTGAATCGGTCGTCGACCCGGGCGCGCTGCGGCTTGCGTTCCGGCTTCTCGTCCGTGGTCGGCTTTTTCTCCGCGGTCGCCTTTTCGACGATCACTTTTTCGGCAGTCGTGGTTGCAACTGTGGCCATAGTTTCCGTTCTCAGTTCTCAGTTCCCGGTTCTCAGTTTTTAGTAGCCAGCGTCTCAACTGAGAACTGGTTTTCTGGCTGGGCCGCTAGGATTCGAACCTAGACTGAGTGCTCCAAAGGCACTTGACCTACCATTAGTCGACGGCCCAGTGAAACAATCATAGGTTTCAAGGTGCCAAAGTTTCAAGGTTTCAAAGCGTTCACATTGAAACTCTGCAACCTTGAAACCTGCCTCACACCATTCTTTTCCAATACTTCTGGCGCGTCAACGTACTGCTCGCCTCCGCCCGCACCCCCTGTTTTCGCAGACGGCCCGCCGCCTTTGCGGCCTCGGCTGGCGACCGGAACAACCCATACAGGGTTGACCCTGACCCGGAGAGCGCCGCATATCTCGCCCCCGCGCGCTCCAACGCACCTTTTATGTCTCGCAGTTCGGGATATTGAGGAAAGACGACTTTCTCGAAGTCGTTTTCAATCCCGGTACGGACAAGGTCGAGAAGCAAGTTCCCGGCCCGGCTCCCGCCTTTTGCGGAAGCACCGGTGTTGGGGTAACCACTCAGCCACGCCGACAGCGCACAGCCGGTCTCAAGTAGTCTATCGGACTCGACTGCCCGCGTCAATTGCTCCCTGCTCGTGTGGGGACGGGCTGTGTGGAGATGGTTTGTGTGGAGGCGGGGCTCTGCCCCGTCTGGACGGGGCGAAGCCCCGTCACCACACTGCACCAGCGCATCCCAGTCGGCAAATGCCTGCGGTGTCGAAACCCCAACCTCCGGCATCACAATCACCAGCGGCACTGACGGCAGATCGGGCAGAGGATAAACCTCTTCGCCGCGCCCCACTCCTAGCGTCGTCCCGCCCACCAAAAACAGCGGCAGGTCCGACCCGATTTCGGCGGCAATCCGCAGGCGCGCCGCCGCGGATAATTTCTTTTTCAGCGCCAACTCCAGCGCCATCATGGTTGCCACCGCATTCGACGACGCCGCACCCAACCCGCCCTGCAGCGGCAGCCGCTTTTCGATCTCGATGCCGACTCTGGCCTTCGCGCCGAGCGTGTCCAGCACGAGCTCGGCGATGCGATAGCAAGTGTTCGACGAATCCAGTGGAACCCGCGGGTCGTCACACGCAATCTCGATCCCGCTGCCTCGCCCCACGCTCACCCGGACCACGTCATGCAGCGCGATCGTCTGGTAAATCGTGCGCAGATAGTGATATCCGTCCGCGCGCGCGGCCCCGATGTAGAGCCCGAGATTGATCTTGGCAAATGAACGCACCGCAACAGTCATGGAAGGAGAATTGTAAGCGATTTATGTGGAAATTGCCGGTAATGGCCCTCTACGCCTTGTGGGAAAGTATGTGGATGCTTGGAAAGTGAAGGTTTCGTTCATTCTTCGCTATACTGCCCGCTTTTGGTGCAGCACCCTGTGGACGCTAAAGTTCTTGATTTTGGACTAGTTTCCCTGTGGTGTTCCTCATACATCCACAGGCGACATTATGTTAACGATATTGATAGCAAAAGGCCCCAAGGATGTCCAAACCCTCAGAGCCTTAGCGCCCCTCAAGCTGCGGTGTCCAAGACCACGGCTTGAGGCCCACGATAGATTAACCTAAGCGAAGGGAGAAAAGCATGGGGATTGTTGAGAATATCAAGGATGCCGCTGACCTTGCCAAGAAAGTTGGTGACCTTGAGCTGTACCGGAAGATTGTCCATCTCGAAGGTGAAGTGATGGATCTAACACGAGAGAACAGGCAGGCGGAGCAGAAAATTGAGGAATTGCAAAAGCAACTTGCCCTCAAAGCAAAGATGACCTTCAGGCAACCGTTTTACTACCAAGAGGGTGATGACGTTCCTTTCTGCCCGCGATGCTACGAGAAGGATGCGCAAGCGGTGCATGTGGTTCTCCAGTTTGATAATGAAGAGCGTACCCGTTGGAATTGTTCCGATTGCAAACAGGCATACATGATTAAGAAAGGCGTAGCATGTCGGCATCAGGTGCCGGGGTACGGAGGCAGCCCGTGGAGCTAATCTGCGCTCAGTGGGTGAGGATACCGATTTCATCGAAATTAAAAGCGGTGATGATGTGATGATTGAGGTCGATCGTGGAGCGGTATTTTCTGCCGGGTGCCACACCCATCGCGAATATTGCCGTGAACGGAGACTTGTGGAGGAGTTGAAATGCGTAACTTTATTTTAGGGATGATCGTTGCTATTGTAGTCCTGCTCCTCGGCAGCCTGGGCCTGGCGCTGCTCGGCTTTCTGCCGACTCGCGCCAACAGCGCGCCTCCGGAGATGGAGCGTTATATCGCCATGCGCGCGCTCGACAATTCCGTCGAGCGCCATGCGCCGCACGTCAACAGTCCCGTACCCCCCACGAACGAGAATCTGGTCGCGGGCCTGAAGCTCTACACCATGAATTGCGCGCTTTGCCACGGCGGGATCGACCGCCAGCCCTCGGCCCTTGCGAAGTCGTTCTATCCCCCGGCTCCGAACCTTGTCCTTCACCCGCCCGATGACGAGGAGTGGCACGTCTTCTACGTGATTCGCACAGGCGTCCGCTACACCGGCATGCCCGCCTGGGACAAATCGCTCTCCGAGCCCGACATATGGAAGCTGACCGCCTTCCTCACCCGCGTGGAAAAGTTGCCGCCCGCCGTGCAGGACTATTGGAAGAAATCCACCGGCGTGAATCCTCCAACCGGCGAAAAGAAAGGACACGACAACCACCAGTAAGAGGTTGAGTGGAGGTGGAGCTATGCCTCGCCGTGGGCAGCCCCGTCCTCACACTGGCAAGAGCTAGGTTATCCCGGCGGACCACTGAAATTGACGGTGATTGTGGTTTGAGTTGCCGCCGCGTGGCCGTTGACACTGTAGGGCTGGAACCGCCATTGCTTGACCGCGGCAATCGCCGCCCGCCCCAGGACAAAATATCCGCGGACGATTTTCAGGTCCTCGACGCTGCCATCGCGCCCAATCACCGCTTGCAGTACCACCGCTCCGTGCAGTTTCTGCGCCAGGGCTTCGGGTGGATACACGGGATCGACGCTGTGCACCAGCAGGGCCCGCGCCGCTTCCTCGCTCACCGCGACCGGCTCGCTGAAGGACTGAATCTGGGTCTGCGGCTGCGGCTCGGAGACCGGCATCGTCTGCGCCGGGTTCACCGTCACCGGCCGCGTCATGGGCGCCGAGTTTCTCATGCTTTCGGGAATCGCCGCCCGTTCCAGGCGGACAGGCGCCGCCTCTTGACGCTCAAACACTGGCACAGGCAGCGGAAATTCGGGGGCTTTGGGCAGGGACGAGCGCGCTTCCGGCAGCGCGGACTCGCCTGCAATCACTTTCAGCGGTCCTGTTTGCGCAGTGGAATTGACGGGATCCCGCTTGTAGTACGCATCTTGTTGGGCATCGCTTCCGGCGGAGCCGGCGGGCAACGCCCCGGCTTGGTTTTCATTCACAAACGCCGCCACCGCTTCCCGCAAAACACGGGCCCTTCCCTCCGGCGTCCGCCCCAGATACTCCATATCGGCGCGCGCTCGCCACAAGCAAAACATCGCCGTCGTCAGCAGCAGGGCGGCGCAGGCGGCGCGAAATCCCGCGGCATAGCGGCGCTTTCGAGGTCCTTCTTCCCTTTGGTTTTGGCCGCCGGCGTTGCCATCCGCCGCATTCGTTTCCGGAAAACCGGCGGACCAATCCCGCTCGTCTTGTTCCAGCACAGACTCGTTCCGTCGCATCGCCAGCGGCGAAATCCGCGCTCGGGCCTGCGCTCGCCGCGTCGTCCTCCCTGGACAACTTTGCCGCATCCGACGCGCTCAACGGCGTCATGCGCTCGCAGGCTTTCCCGAGCACGGCGTAGGCTTCCTCGGCGGAGATGGGACGATGGATCAGAAAATCGAGACGGTTCTCGCGCAGATCCGCGGGCGTGGGGTCGTAATCGACGATGGCAATGGCCACCGTGTTTCGATTCGGCGCCGACTCTCGAGCGCGCTTCAACAGGAAGCTCGCCTCCGGCTGTTCGGCCCAGTCCACGATCACGCAGGAGAAAACTTGCGTCTTGACTTTCTCGATGGCGGCAAAGATGTCCGAACAAACTTCGGCGCGGACCTTCGCACGGTTGCAGGCCGCGGTAATGGCGGCGTCCGTCTTCGGGCTTTTTGAAAACAACAAGGCGCGGAAAGCCATCGCATCACCAGTGCTGTGACCGCGTGGTTGTTACTACGGTCGACCCATCCTTCGTGGTGGAGCGCCGGGCGTCCCCGCCCGGCGGGACGGGCGAGACGCCCGTCGCTCCACCGTATGACTCATCACGCGGTCACGGTACCAGCTTACCGGGATTTCGCTGGGAACGACAGGTAACCGGCGTGTATTGTACGCGTGGAAGCTGGCCATTCCGCGATAGACCCAGATTTCCCATTCCAACCCTGGTGACTTTCGTAACCTGCGGCCCGGCGTCGCCAGACGAGTCCACTCCCGCAGTCCAGCCGCCATTCTCCGACGGCCCGCAAAAGGTACAATTAAGACACAGCCGAGGCCAACTGGAACTCATGTTTGAAGTGACCGTCGAAGACACATTCGCCGCAGGCCACTACCTGCGCAACTACCAGGGCAAGTGCGAGAAGCCGCACGGACACAATTATAAAATTCGTGTTACCCTGGCCGGCGCCGAACTCAACCAGGCCGGTCTGCTGCTCGATTTCAAGGACCTGAAAGACGCGATCAAGCACGCCATCGACCGTCTCGACCACCAGATGATCAACGACATCGAGCCCTTTACCGTCCTCAACCCCTCCGCCGAAAATCTGGCGAAGTATTTTTACGACGAGGCCAGCACGCGCTTGAGCGCAGTCGCTAACGGCAGGGTAAGGGTGAAAGACGTCACCGTTTTTGAGACCGACACGACCACGGCGCGATACAGCGAATAGCAGTTGCCAGTTGCCAGTTGTCAGCTGCCTGATGAAGCAGAGGAACCAGTCATGGGGCGGTCGTATAAAGACCTGGTCGCTTGGCAAAAAGCGATGGAGCTTGTGACGGCAATCTATCGCTTGACCTCGCGTTTTCCCGCGGAAGAGCGATTTGGACTTACGTCGCAATTGAGGCGTGCCTCGATCTCCATTCCAAGCAACATCGCGGAGGGGCAAGGCCGGCTTTCGGGAAAAGAGTTTCGCTATTTTTTGGGTCAAGCACGCGGATCCTTGATGGAGGTAGAAACCCAGCTCCAGATCTCCCAAAATTTAGGATATCTCGATGCAGTGCAAACCGAGGATTTACTAAGCGGTTGTGCGGAGGTAGGCAGAATCCTAAACGGGCTGCTGGCCTCCATCTGCAAGCCGCCCAACTCGACGCCGTAACTGACAACTGACCGCTGGCAACTGGCAACTGGTTTATGCAGATCACAGAGATCTACAAGTCGCTGCAAGGCGAATCCACCTACTCCGGCCTGCCCTGCGTCTTCGTGCGTTTGACGGGATGCAACCTGCGCTGCTCCTGGTGCGACAGTGAGTTCAGTTTCTCTGGTGGAAGACCGATGACGCTCCGAGAAGTGCTCGACGAAGTTGCCCGCTTGAGCGCCGCCGGATTGGTCGAAATCACCGGCGGCGAACCCATGCTGCAGGAGCGCGAAGTCGTCCCGCTGATGGAGCGACTTCTCAACTCCGGCTATAGGGTGTTGCTTGAGACCAACGGCGAGCGCCCGCTGGCGCAGGTCCCGAAACAGGTCGTCAAGATTGTCGATGTGAAGTGTCCGCACTCCGGCGCGGCCAACACTTTCGCGCTCGAGAATCTGGCGGCGCTCCAGCCGCACGATGAACTTAAATTTGTCTTGACCGGCCGCGCCGACTACGAATTCGCCCGCGACTTCATCCGCAATCACGGGCTGGCTGGGCGCGTTCACGCCCTCTTATTTTCGCCCGCGTTCGAAAAGACCGCCTCTGCCACGCGCGGCTTTTCGCACTGTCAAGTCGACCCCCAAACGCTCGCCGCCTGGATCCTCGCCGACAACCTTCCCGCCCGCCTCAGCCTGCAAATCCACAAATTGATCTGGGACCCCGCCGCCAGGGGCGTTTAGCAGCCTGTCGATTTGGTCTCCTCAATCGGATTGTTCGTCGTCCTGAGTCTTGATTGTCATCCTGAGCGAAGCGAAGGATCTACAGTTTGTCGCAATATGCAGATCCCTCCCCCTCGGCTACGCTCGGGGTCGGGATGACAATTTATGGGGAATGACGATACAAAAATCGTTACGCCCTGACTTCCGTCTGCGCCCTCGCCCGGCGCTCGGCATACAGCGGAAACTCCTCGGCCAACCCCAGCACCTCCTTGCGGATTTTCGCGAGCACGGCGGCGTCTGCCCGCTGATTGAGCGCCTCCGCGATCCAGCGCCCGATCTGCCGCATCTCCGCTTCTTTCATGCCGCGCGTCGTCACCGCCGGCGAACCTATGCGAATCCCGCTTGGTTTCATCGGAGGATTCACGTCGAATGGAATCGCGTTCTTGTTGACCGTAATGCCGGCCGCGCCCAACGCCTTCTCCGCCTCGCTGCCCAGCATCCCCTTGGCGAACACATCCACCAGCATGACGTGCGTGTCGGTTCCACCGGAAACAATGCGATAGCCCTCGGCCGCCAGCGTCTCGGCCAGCACCTTGGCATTGATCACAACCTGCCGCGCGTATTCGCGGAAGCTCGGCTGCGACGCCTCCAGGAAACACACCGCCTTGGCGGCAATAATGTGCACCAGCGGCCCTCCTTGTATTCCCGGGAAGACCGTCTTATCGATGTCCTTGGCGAATTCCTGCTTGCTCAGGATCATCCCCGAGCGCGGCCCGCGCAGCGTTTTGTGCGTCGTCGAAGTCACGATATGCGCGTGCGGCACCGGCGAGGGATGCGCTCCGCCCGCCACCAGCCCCGCGAAGTGCGCCATATCCACCATGTAGAGCGCGCCAACTTTGTCGGCAATCTGCCGCATGCGCGCAAAATCGAACGTCCGCGGATACGCGCTGCCCCCGCCAATAATCAGCTTCGGACGCTCCGCCGTGGCGAGCCTTTCCATCTCGTCGTAGTCGATCGTCTCCGTTTCCCTGGTCACGCCATAGGGTACGATCTTGTAGGTCTTCCCCGAAAAATTCAGCGGATGCCCATGCGTCAGGTGCCCGCCATGGGCAAGATTCAAACCAAGAATCGTGTCGCCCGGCTGCAACACCGCCGCGTAAGCGGCTTGATTGGCCTGCGATCCCGAGTGCGGCTGCACGTTGGCATGTTCCGCGCCAAAAAGCTTTTTGGCCCGTTCCCGCGCCAGTTCTTCCACCACATCGGTAAACTCGCAGCCGCCGTAATAGCGCTTGCCGGGATAGCCTTCCGCATACTTGTTGGTGAACACGGAACCGGCGGCTTCGAGGACCGCTTCGCTGACAAAATTTTCCGAAGCAATCAACTCCAGCCCTTCATGCTGGCGCCGAACTTCATTGTCGATGGCGTTCGAAACCTGCGGATCGACTTCATGGAGAGAGCGAAACATAGATGAATTTTTCATAAGGACTCCCGAATATTCTACTCTGAGCGGGGCGGCGCGCAGAGGCAACCGCGCCCATGTTTTCTTCGCCGCCAACTCCACGTACAACCGGCTGTACCTAATTTGCCGGACATACGACGGACTCCCAGCTCCAGGCTTGATCGAACGGCCGGCGTGCGCCTTGCCAGGCAGAAGCGAATTCATGGGACTTTCACACAATTGAAATACGGCTGTAATCTCTCGCGGCTATCGTAATCGCAGTTGCCCTTCTAACCGGGAGGGTTTATCAGGACGGCCTTGGGTGCTTTGGGCTGTCCTTTTTTATTTTGGGCAGGATTTCCTTGACTTACTCCGATATGTTCAGCCTTTCTCCAAGCGCGCGGCAAACCGGCCATCGCTTCTCAGTGCATCGCTTTAGCGATGCCGAAAGCGGCGTCCTCTGGACGCGCCTTTAGGCGCTGCGGCGGCGGATCCAGTTCGAATGCTGAGTGCGCCGACGAATATGGGTAGTCTGCTCCGGTTGTCACGAGGAAGCGATTCACCGGATTCGCATGGATGTATTCATGCATTCCCGAATAGGCCTCTGGTTCATTCACTCGGATTTCCGAAAATCCCTTCTGCCAAATTGGCACGCGGAATCCAAGTTCGCGTCCTGCCCGAAACGCAAAGCCGCCCTTGATCAGTTGAACCGCCTTCTCTACAGTCATCTCCGCGCCCACGGTCAGCAGCAAATGGAAATGGTCGGGCATGACGACAAACTCGTGGAGGAGATATTTTCGCTGTTCGCGATAGTGATAGAGCACATCGATGAATAACTGGGCTGAGCGAGCGGATTGCAGAAGTCCACGCTTCCCCCAAGTCGAGGAAGTCACGAAGAAGGTACGCTCACCGGCGATGACGTGTAAACGATCGGCATTGCGAATGGGAATCGACATTTCACCCCAGCGCTTAAACAGGCTGCGGAAAAACCCTGGTTTCGTATCAGGGCATCGCTTCAGATGCCGTAAGTCCTTCGAGATCTTAGGGATTGCCGCCCGAAAGTTGCTCCTTTCCCCAGCGCCTAAAGGCGCTTTTCTTTTGTGTGCATTGGCGGTATCGCTAAAGCGATACCCTGATACGAATCTCACACTATCTGGGGTAATACAGTGATGCTTGAACCCACCGGATGTGACGATTTCTCGGGCGGGCGCAGGACGGGCGATTTGGGAATGGAGGTGGAAAAATTTTAGCAGTTAATTTGAACAGCCGGTACATTACGACAAACATTGAGCGAGAGGGAGTCGGCACACCATAATTGTGCGCCCCTCCTTTGCTGGCGGTGCTCACGCGGCCCGCGCGCGAGCGTCCATCTCCGTTGTCCGCCGCCAGGTGTAGATGACGCGATGGACCACGGTGATGGTGGAAAGCACGCCAATCACCCACAGCACCGGGGCCATGCGGTTGCAGAGCGCGCCGATGATGAGCAGCACCAGGCGCTCGGGGCGTTCCATAAAGCCGACGCGGCAGGTTCCGATGAGCGACTCGGCGCGGGCGCGGGCATAACTCACCATGATGGCGCTGATCATGGTCAGCGCGGCCAGCACGACATAGAAAAACCGGTTGCCGCGGGAGTAGAAAACCAGCAGGCCAAAAAAGAGCGACGCGTCGCTGTAGCGGTCGACGATGGAATCGAAAAAACCTCCGAAGCGGGTGACTTTGTTCGAGGCGCGGGCCACGCGGCCATCCACCAGGTCGAAGAACCCCGATCCAATGACGACCAATCCGGCGTAGAAAAACATGCGGCGCTGGTTGTCGGCGTTGGCGTAGCCAAACAGAAACGCGGCGTAGGTGTTGACCACCAGCCCCATCAGGGTCAGGAGATTGGGGTTGATGCGCGAGAGAGCCAGCAGGCGCACGATGGCGTCGAGCAAAACGCCGCAGGCGCGTCCGACTCCGCTGGTCCAACTCAGGTAGCGTCCGCTCATGCCGCGTCCCTCATAACAATGATGGTTTGGCTCGCCATGTTGCGGCTCACTTCGATTCTCGTTCCGCTTCCGGCAGCGCTTCCAAATCGGCTTCCAGCTTGGTTTCGGCGAGATCGTGCATGGTGAAAAGCTTCAGGATTTCCAGCTCGCGGCTTCCGCCCGGCGTGACGACCATGGCAATGTCGCCAACTTTCTTGTTCAGCAGGGCGCGCCCGATGGGCGACGTGGTTGAGATTTTTCCGGCGGCCACGTCCGACTCCTCGCTCATTACGATCTGGTATTCCATTTCTTCGTTCTTGGTGCCGTCGAAGATGGTCACGGTCGAGCCGAGGCCGACTCTATCCTTTGGGATATTGTTCATGTTGATGAGCGACAGGTCGGCCAGCCGCTTGCCCAGTTGGCGCACGCGCGCCTTCAGATACTCCTGGCGCTGCTTGGCCATGTGATACTCGGCGTTCTCGCTGAGGTCGCCCATGGCGACGGCCTTTTTGATCTCTTTGGGGATATCGAAGGCCAACTCATGCTCGAGCGTGTTCAGCTCGTCCCGCAGCTTCTTCTTGATCTGTTCCGTCATTCACTCTGCATTATAGCGCGGAGCCCTTGCCAAGGGCCGATTTCGGCGTGAATGGCGTGTCCAACTTACAAATTGGCAATGGCGTGGAGCGGATGCAACCCCCCGCAGCGGTGTCGGGACTGGTAAAACTCGGCTTCCATTAAGGCCGTGACCGCGTGAAGAAGTACACGGTGGAGCGACGGGCGTCTCGCCCGTCCCGTCGGGCGGGGACGCCCGGCGCTCCACCAGCAAGATCAAGCCGGAAACGGCAAACTTCACGCGGTCGCGGTACTAGATGGCCATAACTTCTAGCGATTGCCTTACGAGCGGCGCTCGTCTAGACTAATATCAGTTCTCCGCACCCTCGGGCGAAGGCCCCTTCATGAATACAAGTGGCGTTTTTCACCTTGGCGATAAGGTCGTTTATCCCAACCATGGCATCGGAGTTGTCGAAGAAATCGGCAGCCGGAACATGGGCGCCTCGGTCGCGAAATTCTACATGCTGAAAATCGCGGCCAGCAGCTTGAAGGTGATGGTGCCATTCGCCAACATCGACAGCATTGGAGTGCGTCCAGTGGTGCGCAACAGCGAGGTGCAAAAGATCGTGAATTACCTCTCCTCGGGCGAATGCATTAACGCGGCCGACTGGAAAGACCGCTTCAAGGAAAATTCCGACCGCATGCGCACCGGCGACCTCTCGGACGTGGCCGCCGTGCTGAAGGGCCTGCTCGTCCTCGGCCAGGCCAAGTCGCTTTCCTTCCGCGAAAAGAAAATGCTGGAGCGCGCCCGCTACTTATTGGTCAGCGAAATGGCCGTCTCGCGAAAGTGCGAGGAGAGTTCGATTGAGCAGGCGCTTACCAAGGCCCTGATGAAGTGCAATCTGCGCTTCCCGGAAATTAGCGAACTTGCCTCTTGAATCGGCGAGGCGCAACAAGCCCACCTCGGGCGCTTCTTTAGCAGGCTGCGGTGAAAGTGAGAACCCGCAGTTTCATCCTCAATTCACCTGATTTTGTCATCCCGAGCGCAGCGAGGGATCTGCATTTCCGCGGCAAACTGCAGATCCCTCTCCCTCGGCTACGCTCGGGGTCGGGATGACAATTCACAAAAAGTGTTACATGTCTGCTGCTCTCCGACTTTCACCGCAGCCTGTTAGGGGCTGGGGCGTGAAATCGGACTTTTTCCGCAGCTTCTTCAGCCGTACCGTCAGGAGTTACAACGGGTTCCGGCTTTACACGTTCCGGGAAAATAGCAGGTAACTTTCCGGCTCGCGCCTGCGTCCAATGGATAGAGAAACTCCGTCATTGCCGGACTGCTAGGGGGGTATAATCTTCTCAACCGGCAGGGTTTCCGCGGGGTGTCCAAATGCTTTTCCGAAAAGTGCCGATCTCACTGAGTTTACTGGCGCTGCTGACGTTGGCCGCGTTGGCGCAAGACCAAACCTCCCAGACGCCAAGCGCGCAGCCGCAAGCCTCACAGCCGCAAACGACAAAGGATCAAGCGGCGCAGCCCCAAAACCCGCAGCAGCCCGCTCAACCCGCGCAACCCAGCCAGCCAACGGCTGGCTCAAGCACGGCTGCAACGTCAGCGCCCGCGCAGAACCCGCCTGCCGGCGCCACTCCGGCTCCGCCCGCGGACTCTTCCGCGAGCGGCAGCGACGCCGCTCCCAGCGGCCCGCCGCCCATCCAGGAGCCCGACGCCAGCAAGGTCAAGCACGACGGTAAGGAAGACGATGTCGACGCCATCGGCAACCGCAACATCGGCAAGCGCGGTTTGGGCGACTGGTACTCGCTCGAAACCGAAATCAAAATTGGCAAGCAATATTCGATGCAAGTCGAGCAAAGCGTGAAGCTGGTCCAGGACCCGGTGGTGAACGAGTACGTCAACCGCATAGGGCAAAACCTGGTGCGGAATTCCGACGCGCAGGTTCCGTTCACCATCAAGGTCATAGACTCCGACGAAGTGAATGCCTTCGCCCTGCCGGGTGGATTCTTCTATGTAAATACCGGGTTGATTCTGGCGGCCGACGAAGAGGCGGAATTGGCCGGCGTGATGGCGCATGAGATCGCGCACGTTTGCGCCCGCCACGGAATGCGCCAGATGACGCGCGCGAATTGGGCCAACCTCGGGACCATTCCTCTGATCTTCGTAGGGGGCGGCATCGGCTATGGGATTTACGAAGCGGCCGGCCTGGGCTTGCCGATGACATTCATGAAGTTCCAGCGCAATTTCGAAGCGGAAGCGGACTACCTGGGCCTGCAATACATGTATAAGACCGGATACGATCCGCAAGCTTTCATCGCCTTCTTTGAAAAGATGCAGGCGAAAGAGAAGAAGAAGCCGGGCACGATCTCGAAGGCGTTCGCCTCGCATCCGCAGACGCCCGACCGCATTGAGAAGTCGCAGCAGGAGATCGCCACCATACTTCCGGCGAAGGCGCAATACGTCGTTTCCACTTCGGAGTTCGACGACGTGAAATCGCGGCTCGCCACCATCGAGAACCGGCACAAGGTCGTCGAACAGAAGGAAGGGAACCGTCCCAGCCTGCGCCGCGCTTCCACCAGCGGCAAGACGGGCGGCACGGACACGAGCGGCGACGACGATCGCCCAACGCTCAAGCGCCGCGACGATAATCCCGACCAGAACAATCCGAACCCGAACAACCCGAACCAGAATTAACATAATCGGGTCATCTCACCATCGGGTGATCGGGTGATCGAAACCCGTCGTCCTTACTGATTTTTTCAATCGCCCGATCGCCCGATGCCCCGGTCCTCGCCTACGATCCCGCGGCAGCCGTGAGCGGCAAGCACAAGCAAAGGAGAAAATACGGAAGCCGGTTCATTTCGACCGCTTGCCAGCGCCGGACGCGGAAGAATCTTTTAGCTTGACCGCGATTTCCATGAAGGCCTTGGCGGCGCGGCTGAGCGATTTGTCTTTGCGGAATACGATGGCGAGATCGCGGCGGATTTGCGCATCGGCGAGCGCGATCGCCACCAGGGCCTTGGCGCGAATGTCCTCCTCGATATTCGACCGCGCGATAAAGCCGACGCCAACATCGGCCGCCACAAAGCGCTTCAGCAGTTCGCTGGAATCCAGTTGCATGGCCAGGCGCGGCTTCAACTGGTGGTCGTAGAAGAGCGCGTCGAGCGCGTCGCGGGTGTGGCCGAGTTTGGGCACGACCAGCGGATAGACCGCAACCTCGGCCACGGTGACGCTCTTCTTTGCCGCCAGCGCATGATGCGGGGACGTGATGACGACGAGCTCGTCGCGATGAATCGGCTGTGCGGCGAAACGGTTGTCCGTCACCGGCAAAGAGACTACGCCAAAGTCCACCGCGTTTTCGAGGATCGAATCGAGAATCCGGGCATAATCGGAGCGCTTGATGCTGACGGCGACATTCGGATAGTCGCGCTTGAATTGCGCGAACACCTCGGGCAGGATGTGCAGGCAAGTGCCTTCATTGGCGCCGACCACGATTTCGCCGCGCGGCACGCGCTCCGTCTCGGCAATCTCGGTGAAGATCGTCTTGCGGCGCTCGATGGTTTCCTCGGCATACTTGAAAAACAATTTGCCGGAAGCGGTCAGCGAGACGCGGCCACCGGAGCGGTCGAGCAGACGAGCGCCGACTTCTTCTTCCAGCGCCCGAATCTGGGAGGAGACGGCGGGCTGGGTGCGGAACCGCTTCTCCGCCGCGCGCGAGAAGCTGGAGAGGCGCGCCACTTCGAGGAAAATTTCGAGCTGATCGAAGTCCATCGTGTCTAATGGCCACGGACACTATAACGAGCCTGCGGCAATCGCGAAAGGGAAATCGGAGCTGGCGCAGGGCCGCCAAACCGGCAAAGCTGGTGTGGTGGCGGGGCTTTGCCCCGCCAAGACGGGGCGAAGCCCCGTCACCACACGCGCCATCCAAGTCACTTAGACGTTGATCACCGCTACCAACTCTTTCACCGCCGCAGCGCTCTTGTCGAGAGCTGCTTTCTCTTCCGGGGTGAGCTTGATCTCGATAATCTGCTCGATCCCCTTGACGCCGAGCTTTACCGGGACGCCGACAAAGAGGCCGTGGATGCCATACTCTCCGTTGAGATAGGCGGCGCACGGGAGAATCTTTTTCTTGTCTTTGAGGATGGCCTCAACCATCTCGGTGGCGGCGGCCGACGGAGCGTAGTACGCCGATCCCGTTTTGAGATATTTCACAATCTCGGCGCCGCCGTCGCGGGTGCGCTGCACGATGCGATCGAGCGTAGCTTTGTCCATCAGTTCGGTGACGGGAATCCCGGCGACGGTGGAATAACGCGGCAACGGAACCATGGTGTCGCCGTGTCCGCCAAGGACGAAGGCGGTCACGTTCTCGACGCTGACTTTGAGTTCCTGCGCGATGAATGCGCGGAAGCGGGCCGAGTCGAGCACGCCGGCCATGCCGATGACGCGCTCCCGCGGAAACCCGCTGAGCTTGTAGGCCGCCTGCGCCATGGCGTCGAGCGGGTTAGAGACGATGATGAGGATGCAGTGCGGCGAGTGGTGCACGACTTTGCCGACTACGTCGCTCATGATTTTGTAGTTTGTGTTCAGCAGGTCGTCGCGGCTCATGCCGGGCTTGCGTGGAATTCCGGCGGTGATGACGACGATGTCGGAGTTGGCGGTGTCGGCGTAGTCTTGCGTGCCGAGAATTGCGGAATCGCGTTTCTCAATCGGCATGGCCTGGAGCAAGTCGAGACCTTTGCCTTGCGGCACGCCATCGATGATGTCTATGAGCACGACATCGGCTAGTTCTTTCGCTGCCATCCAGTGGGCGGCCGTAGCGCCCACGTTTCCGGAACCTACTATCGTTACTTTATTGCGCATGATGTTTCCTTTCTCAATTCTCGGAAGTAATTTTCTGCAGAGGCGCGGCAAGCCGCGTCTCTGCCGGCGATTCTTACCGTTCGATTTTTACAGACTTCACCACTACGTCTTTGTTGGGACGGTCCTGGTGGTTCTTGGCGGCTTTCGAGATTTTTCCCACCACTTCGTAGCCCTCAACGACCTCGCCGAAAATCGTGTGTTTGCCCGTGAGCCAGTCTGCATTTGCAACGGTGATGAAAAACTGCGAGCCGTTGGTGTTGGGGCCGGCATTGGCCATGGCCAGCTTTCCGGCCTTGTCGAAGCGGTGCGGCGAACCCTTGGTTTCATCCTCAAACTGGTAGCCCGGCCCGCCGAAGCCGGTGCCCATCGGGTCGCCGCCCTGGATCATAAAGTCGGGAATCACCCGATGGAAAATGGTCTTGTGGTAAAGAGGATCGGTGGTCTTTTTGCGGGTCGTGGGATGCGTCCACTCGCGCTTGCCTTCGCTCAGTTCGACGAAGTTGGCGACGGTCTTGGGGGCGTCCTTTTCAAACAAACGGCAAACTATTGTGCCCTCGCTGGTTTCAAACACGGCATAGGTTCCGGGTGTGCGACTCATGGTCTCCTTCCAATTCGTAGGCTGATCTTTACCAAACTTGCTGTAGAGACGAGGCTTGCCTCGTCTCTACGTGGACTGCTTCACGCCCGCCTACGGTTTGGACGCGCCCTGGATCTCGATGTGCGTGATCTTGACCGGATTTACCGGACGGTTGTTTCTCGGATCGCTGGGCATACGGGCAATTTTCTTCACCAGTTTGACAGCGGCGTCATCGCACTGGCCGAAGATCGTATAGCCGCCATTCAGGCTGGGGTAGGGAACTTCGGTGATGAAGAATTGCGAACCGTTGGTGTCAGGTCCTCGGTTAGCGTAGGCCAGCCGGCCGGGCTTATCGAACTTGACGCTGGACGAAGTTTCATTCTTGAATGTGTAACCGGGCTCGCCGGCGCCGTTCCCAGCCGCGTCCCCGCCCTGAATCATGAACTGCGGAATCACGCGGTGAAAGATGGTGCCGTCATAGAGCGGGACGCCATGCTTCTCCTCGTGAGTAACGGGGCTGGTCCAGTTTTTTGAGCCGTCGGCCAAACCGATAAAATTCTCGACTCCAATCGGGGCCACCTTCGGAAACAGCGTGCAATGAAGATCGCCTTCGGTGGTGTGGATGATGGCTGTCGGCTCGGCGGCGGCAGCGGCCTTTTGGACGGGCGCCGCCGTCTGCGGCGTTGAGGCGGCCTGCGCGAAGCCGAGCAGGGAAGTGGAGACGATCAGGACAAGCGTATGGATCAGTGTTCGCATGGGTGCTCCTGTAATGTATTTTGGCAACGTTTTATTGTACGACAGTCGATCCTGGGTTGCCGGTGGAGAGCCGGGCGTCCCCGCCCGGCCGAGGCGGGATTCGATTAGAGGCTCAGTTTGACGCGTTCATCGGAGTGGCCGTGGCAGCGGCAGTGACAGAGACGAGTTCATCCGCTGGCGAGCGCGGGAGAATCGTCTGCGTCTGGCGCCAGTTGCTGTAGCGCTCGGAGACCATCACGTGGAAGCACCAGTGGCGGCGTTCCTCCTCGGGCTCGACCAACCCGAGCGCGTGCAAATAGAACAAGTAGCGTTCGACGAAGCGGATCTGCTCTTTCGTCATGCCGCGGCGCTGCAAATCGACGGTGATGCCGGCCAGGTGAGAAGACGCGGTGTCGCCATCCGCCGGGGCCGCGTTGCGATTGTGGCGACGCAGTTTTTGCTGCACCTTGACGGTGCGCACGGCGGAGTTCACCTGGATCTGGTCGTGGAACTGGCGGTAATAAACTTCGGCAAGGTCGGCGACGAAATCGCGGGTCCAGGGGCGGCAATAACGCCGCGAAGGATCAAGGCTGCGCTCAATCTTCAGAGATTCACTCTCTTCGATGGGCACCAGGTCACCCGAGGCCTTGAGCGCTTCCAGTTGGTCGTCGTCCTGAATGCGCGGCAGATGGAGGCGGTCGATTTCTTCGTTTTGCCGGAGCAGGGAATCGAGCGTCGGGCGGAACAGCGGGTGCCAGAGCACGCCGCGAAGCGCTCGCAGGCTGTGCTTCAGCGAAACATGGTGGTGGCGTTGGTTGTGGTTCTGGGCAACGCGCTGCAGGGCGAAGGCGGCCGGCTGCGTGCCGATCATAATCATGAAGATCGCCGTGATGGCCATCGTCATCGTGAGCACGGCAGATCAACGGCCAGATCAGCGGCCGAGCAGCGCGCGCAACCTCCCGAACTTCTGGGGCCCGTAATTCATTAGCGATGCTCCCGGCGTCGGGAATACCCGATCAGTCCGGGAGGAATTTTTATTGTAAACGAGAGATGAACAATTTTGTGAAGCAATCGCCGTAAGCGACGTTACCAAAGGGAGTTCGGGGTGATGGCCGGTCGCCCCCCTGTAGAGACGCGGCTTGCCGCGTCTCCTTTTGCGTCTTCTGCCACGTCCGAGAGACGGGGCAAGCCCCGTCTCTACCGTAAACCGCCGCTACTTCCGCAGCAGGTCGGTGAAGGCTTGCTTCATGACTTGCCCGCCAACGTCGGCTATAGAAGTGGTCAGCGGGATATCCTTGGGGCAAACCTCGACGCAGTTTTGCGCGTAGCCGCATTCCTGTATGCCGCCATCGCCCATGAGCGCCGTCAGCCGCTCGCGCTTCAGCGCCGCGCCGGTCGGGTGCGTGTTGAACAGCCGTACTTGCGAAATGGTGGCCGCGCCGACGAAGCCCGTGCCTTCGGTAAACTGCGGACAAGCTTCCATGCAGCAGCAGCAGGAAATGCAGCGCGACAGCGGATAGGCCACTTCCTGCGCCTCGGCCGTCATGCGCGGGCCGGAGCCGAGGTCGTAAGTTCCGTCAATCGGAATCCAGGCTTTGACCTTCTTCAGGTTCTCGAAGATCACGCTGCGGTCGACGGCCAGGTCGCGCACCACGGGAAATTTCGAGAGCGGCTCGAGCTTGATCGGTTGCTTGAGGTGGTCGAGCAGGGAAGAGCAGGCCATGCCCGCGCGTCCGTTAATCAGCATGGCGCAGGAGCCGCAGATTTCCTCGAGGCAGCACGAGTCGTAAGTGATGGGCGTTGTCCGCTTGCCGTCGCGCGTGACCGGGTTGGCCGCGATCTCCATCAGCGCCGAAGTGATGTTCATGTTCGGCTTGTAAGGAATCTCGAACTCATCCCACGACGGCTTGGCCTCGGGAGTGAGTTGGCGTTTGATCTTAAGGATTACGGTTTTATTATTTGCCATTAGTTTCTAGCCTTTAGCTCCTAGCTTGAATCTCAAACTGTTGTCATCCTGAGCGAAGCGAAGGATCTATGTATTCAGTCGGCGCAGACGAAATGCATGGGTCCTTCGCTTCGCTCAGGATGACAAATTTTTAAGTAATCGAGCATCACTATGCCGCTTCAGTACTTCCTCGGCCTCGGCTGAATCAGCGCCGCGTCCACCGGCTCGAACTCAAACTTCGGCCCATCCAATTCGGGCGCATAGACGGCTTTTGTGGTCTTCATCCAGTTCTTGTCGTCGCGCTCGGGAAAATCCGGCTTATAGTGC